>CAYOID010000049.1:0-25501 GCA_964403955.1 uncultured Desulfohalobiaceae bacterium
AAGCTTGCTAAATTTTTGTCGTCACTGTGTCTCATTTTCATTGACAGATTCCGGTTGAGGGTGGATGGTTGAGGGAAGAAAAGATCCTCACCCTTTTTCAACCTCCTCAACCTCCATAGTCCACACACCCCGGCCGCTCCAGGACGATCTGCAGGTCGTTGATGTGCCCGCATCTGAACCCGGCCTCGCAGATGGCCAGGTAATAGGTCCACATGCGCTGGAACTGTTTGTCGAAACCGCACTGCTTCAGCTCTGAGGCGTTGTCCAGGAAACGCTTTCGCCACAGGGCCAGGGTGGTGGCATAGTGAGGGCCGATGGATTCCACGTGGCTGATGGTCAGAGAGGTGTGCTTTTGCAGGACCTCGGCGATGCGGCTCAGGCAGGGCAGCAGTCCGCCGGGAAAGATGTACTTGCGTATCCAGTCGCCCTCCCACCTGTAAGCCGGGTAGCGCTGATCGTTGATGGTGATGACCTGGATCACTGCCCGTCCGTGCGGCTTGAGGGCCCGGTCCACAGCCCTGAAGAAGCTGGGGTGGTACTCATGCCCCACTGCCTCGAGCATTTCAATGGACACCACGGCATCATACCTCTGCTCGATCGTGCGGTAGTCCTGAATGCTCACCGAGGCCTTATCCTGGAGATGGCGCTCCTCGATCATCTTCCTGACCCAGGCGGCCTGGTTTTCGGAAAGGGTCAGAGCTGAGGCCCGGGCCCCCCTGGAGGCGGCCTCCTGGAGAAAACCGCCCCAGCCGCAGCCGATCTCCAGGACCTGATCCCCGGGCTTGAGGCCGGCCTTGTCCGCAATCATGGCCAACTTGCGCTGCTGGGCCGCTTCCAGGTCCTGGTCCTGGCTGTCTGAGAACACGGCGCAGGAATAGGTCATGCTCGGGTCCAGGAAAAGGCTGAAGAGCTCGTTGCTCAGGTCGTAGTGGGCCTCGATGTTGTCCTTGCTGCCCTTGAGGGTGTTCCTGCGGCTGCGGAATCCGAGGACCCTCTGCAGCAGTCCGTCCAGGAGGCCGGGCAGGCGCAGGGTTGAACTCAAACCCTGCTCCTGGTTGATCAGGAAGACCGTAAACACCGCCACCAGATCCGGGCTGGTCCACAGCCCCTGGGTATAAGCTTCTCCAAACCCAATCTCCCCACCCAGAGCCGCCCGGTGGAAAAAGGATTCGCTGCAGATCTCGACCGAGGCGGTCGGCCCGGGAAAGCGGCCACCAAAGGCGTGCTTTGTGCCCCCTGGATCCCGCAGCACCAGACGCCCCCGTTTGAGCCTTGACAGGTAGGCGAAAACGATTCGTCTCCAGACCCGGGTCATGACTTCTTCCTCCTGGCGCGCAGGGTCATGGGACTGATGGGTTCAGGCCTGGTGTAGGTGGGGAGCTTGCGGGCAAAAGCCAGCTTGGCTGCCTGGATCAGGATCCTGGGAAAGGTCAGCCTGGCCGCCAGGGGGTGTCTGAGCAGAGTGGCTGACAGGTTCCGGCTGTTGAGCTCCCTGGCCGGGGCCGTCTGGGTCAGGCTGGCCTCAAACACGGTCTGCCCCTCTTTTTCCAGCTGGATCTGTATCCAGAGCCTTGACCGGGGGTCGTCGAACTCGAAACGGTACAGGCCGGTCCGGTCAAAAAAAGGGGAGACATGAAAGCTTTTGGCAGCGTGGTACCTGGCCGGGAGCTGCCCTGGATTGTCCTCCTCCATCAGGGGGTAGACGTGCTTTTCCCCGAAAGTGTTGTTCACCTCAGCCACGCAGCAGGCCAAGTTCGTGTCCCGGGCAAAAACGAAATAGAAGCTGACCGGGTTGAAGACCGAGTTCAAGTACCGGGCTGAGGTGACCAGAAGAACCTGCTGCACATCAGAGGCAGCCATGCCGTGCCCGCTGAGCAGGCTGAAGAGCTTGTCCCTGATTGACCCCGGGGCGTCCTGCAGGTAGTCCCGGTCAAACAGAGAAACCACCTGGCGTCGGTTCAGGCCGAAGAAGCGGACTGAGCGGTCCAGGGCGGAGAGCTCGTCCAGGTCCAGGAGGTAGACGTAGATTCCGTATTGAAAATGGTGGGCTGTGGGCTGGTGGCGGGTGTGCTCGACCCGGGCCGGGACAATGGAGGAGTTCACAGCTCGATCCCAAAGGCTTCCCTGGCCACATCGGCTCCGGATCTGGCCCCGTCTTCGTGAAAGCCGTAGCCATGGTAGGCCCCGCAGAACAGGGTCCGGGAGTGGAGGTTGAGCTGATGCAGGGTTTTCTGGGCCTGGAGGGCCTCGAATGTGAACTGGGGATGGTCAAAGACGACCTCCTCCAGAACGTTTTCCCGGGCCGGGTCGACCCTTGGGTTCAGGCTGACCACATAGTCCCTGGCGGCCTGGAGCTGCTGCAGCCGGTTCATGTAGTAGTGCACGGCCACGGCTTCCCAGGGCTTCATGGAAGATTCCCGGACAGAGTTCCAGCAGGCCCAGCCCTTTTTCCAGGGTGAGAGCATGGAGGTGTCGGTGTGCAGGACGACCCTGTTCCTGGCATAGGTCCAGGGAGCCAGACAGGCTCGCTCTTCGTCTGTGGGATCGGCAAGGAGGTCGTAGCTCTGATCTGCATGAGCCGCCAGCACGGCAGCGTCGAAGCGGCCCTCGCCATGGGCGGGCACAGTGACCAGCACCTGGCCGTTGTCCCGCTGTACCCGGCGGACCGGGGCATCGATGTGGATGTGCCCGGAAAAACTTCGGGCAAAAGCCTGGACATAGGTCTGGCTTCCACCTGGAAGATAGAGCCACTGGGGGCGGTTTGAGAGCGAGAGCAGACCGTGGTTGTCAAAGAACCGGAGCAGGCTCAGGGCTGGGAAATGACGGACGTCTTGCTCTGTGGCCGACCAGATGGCCGAGACCATGGGCAGGAGGTAGGCCTGAGCCAGAATGGGGGAGAAGGATCGCAGCTGGAGATACTCACTCAGGGTCAGTGACTCGATTTCGGGTGAGCAGACATCTTTCTGGGCCTGGGTGCAGAACCGCCGAATCGTCAGCAGCAGTCGCCAGAATGAGGGCTTGAACAGGTTGGATTTTTGAGCGAACAAACCGCTGACGTTGGTGCCGGAGTAGAACAGCGACGCCTGCCGGTCATAGAAGCTGAAGGACATGTCGGTTGCGGCCCGCAGGATGCCCAACTGGTCCAGAAAGCGGTTCAGGACGGGATAGGTCCGGTTGTTGAGGACGATGAAGCCCATGTCCACGCACAGTCCGGCATCCGGTCCTTCTTGAATCTCGTGGGTGTGGGTATGCCCGCCGAGCTTCGGGGCCTGCTCAAAGAGGTGGACCTGGTGCCGCCTGCTGAGCAGGTATGCGGCCACGATGCCGGAAATGCCGCCGCCGATGACCGCGATCTTCAGACCCTGGGATTGTTGAAGATGTTGGGACACACTGCTGCTCCGAATTGAATTGGGTCAAAGGCTCAGATGAGTCCGGCCACAGGCATGGTCGACATTTTTATTGAGTGAGGGGGTCCTTAATCTTGGTTTGCAAACATTCGTTAAGGCTCGTTACTTCATGCCAGGATTCGGCCGGGATGTAAAGGATCCTCCACCGGACGGCCTTCTCTGCGGTCCTGGATGGCGGCCAGGATGGCCTGGTGCTTGGTCCTGTTCAAGGGGTAGGCCAGGGCCACGCCGATGGCCAGGATGTTGAACAGGCACGGCACCAGGGCATAGAGGATCTTCAGGGTCAGAATGACCTGGGGGGGCTGGGGCTGGTCAGGGACGTAGCCGGCCAGGCCCAGCAGGGGCAGGGCCAGGCCCATGCCCAGGGCCGAGGACAGCTTCTTGGCCACGGACCAGATTCCGATGTACTGGCCTTCCTGACGCTTGGCGTGCAGGAGCTCGTCGTAGTCGATGACATCGGCCTGCATGGCGGAAGGCAGGGCCAGGCTGGCCCCGAACCCGACCCCGGACAGGGCCACCAGCAGCCCGTAGAGCACAACGTCCCCCCGGCCGAGAAAGAAGACGCCCAGGAAGGCCCCAGTGTTGACGGCCATGGCCCCGAGCCAGGCCTGCTTCTTGCCGACAATGCGGGCCAGCCTGACCCAGAGAGGCAAAGAGAGGATCCCGACGGCAAAGTACTCCAGAAGAAAGATCTCGGCCGAGGGAGCCCCCAGGACGTACTGGACATAGTAGAGGATCAGCGTGGCCGGGAGGTTGCTCCCTATGGAGGCGATGGTGTAGGCGGCCAGGAGGATGAGGAAGGGCTTGTTCTCCCTGGCCCGAAGCAGCCCCGGCCAGAAAGAGGTCTTTTCCGGGATGGTGCTGGTCATTCGCTCCTGGACCGAGATGACGCACCACCACAGGGTGGCCAGGAGCAGAGGGGCGTAAATCAGGGCGAAGAGGGCAAAGCTGGTGCGCTGTCCGGTTCCGTTGGGATCGATGTTCAGGGCTGAGGAGATGAGCCAGGGGGAAGCGACAGCCAGAAGGGTGCCCAGGACCATGAGGCCGTCCCGAAGGGCGAACAGGCCGGTGCGCTGGTCGTAGTCAAAGGTCAGCTCGGGGCCCAGGGACTCCCAGGGGACCTCGACAATGGTCCAGAACAGGGTCAGCAGGATCAGAGAGGTCCCGAACCACCAGGTGGCCAGGGTGGACGATGCCTGGGGCGGCATATAGAGCATGACCAGGAAGAGGCTCAGTCCGATGGAGCCCAGGGCCATGAACGGCCTGCGCCGGCCGAACCTGGAGGAGGTCCTGTCGGAGATGAGCCCCACTGCCGGGTCGGTGACGGCGTCGATGACCCGGGCGGCCAGGATGATGCCGCCGAGGATGGCCATGTTCACGCCGACCACATCGGTGTAGAACTTGGGGATGTAGATGAACAGCGGCACCCCGACCACGGACAGGAACAGACCGGGCAGGCTGTAAGCCAGACGGATTCGGGTACTCAGGTTCTGTGACACGTGGCTCGAAGGGGTTGAATGAATATCAGGGAATCGACGTACAACCGTTCAAATCGTAGTGATTGTATGCTGGTAACCGTGCACCTGGAACTTTGAACCTATGAGAAGCCAAGGAGCCTGGCCAGGGCCACCACACCCATACCCGCCAGGATCGCCCCGACAAAGCTCTGACCCAGCTTGGCCACCAGCAGGGTGGGAATGGCCGCCCAGATGTAGATGTTGTCAGCACTCAGGCTGAGCTCTCCGTCTTTGATGATCAAGGAGGGCAGGAGCATGGCTGCGAGCACGGCTGCAGGGATGCATTCCAGCCACTTGGTCAGTGCCGGGGAGAGATTTCTGGAGGACAGGGTCACAATGGGCAGGACGCGGGGGATGTAGGTCACGGCCATCATACCCAGGATGGTCAGGAAGATCGACGTCTGATCCATGCGTCAACTCCAAGTCCGCAGGTTGCAGCCAGGACTGTGGCCAGAATGACATTGAACTGCTCCCAGCCGGTCAGGAAGAAGATGATCGAGAAAAGGCCTCCAAGCACGGCGGCACAGAAACGAACAAAGGATGTCACCTGCCAGACCAGGAGCACGATGAACATGGCCGGCAGGGCATAGTCCAGCCCGATGGGGGTGACGTCGGAGATCAGGCTGCTTGCTATGAGCCCGAGGAAGGTTCCGGCGAGCCAGGCCGATTGGGCGATGATGTTCACGGAAAAGATCTCGGGTTTGACCGGGCTCTTGACTGGAAAGCGGCTGGCGTGGATGGCAAAGGTCTCGTCTGTGAGCTGAAAGGCGAACAGGGCCTGAAGCCAGGAGCGCCAGCCCCGGAGATAGGGGGCCAGGGCTGCGGACATGAGCAGATGCCTGAGGTTGACGATGAAAGTGGTCAGGATGATCGAGGCCGGGCCTGTCCCTGCGGCAAACAGGCCCACGGCAATGAGCTGGGCCGACCCGGCAAAGACCAGCAGGGACATGGCCAGGGTGTTTACGGCGCTCAAGCCGGTCTTTTGAGCCAGAACCCCGTAGGCAAACCCTATGGGCAGGTACCCGAGGATGATCGGCACGGTTTGCTGAAGGGCCGAGACGAGCCAGGGGGCTGCTCTCTTGGACAAGCTCATGGATTACGGACACGTTGGTGGAGAAAGTGTTCACGCCTGATCAGCATTGCCTCTGGCAAAGCTGAATATTCGGGGTTGATCAAAAGAGAACAGACCCCGGGAATGATTTTCATACGAGCGCAGGCACAGGGGAGTCAGCTTGGAGCCAAGACAGCAAAGTGTCAAGACTTTTTGCTCCCTTGATCAAACCGGCTCATGAGAGCCGGCGGCGGGGCTGACGAGGAACACACGAAGAAAGGGTTGTGCCTTTTCAGAGCACATTTTTGCTTTTCGGGGTAAATGGTTTGCAGTGACCGAGAGTTCGATGTTAAAAAAATCACTGCAGTTTTTTCCTCGGGACTTGAGAAATGCTGGTCATCAAAGCACAAACTTTCTTGAGGGGTTCTTTCGCATGATGAAGTCTCATCCCAGGTTTGGCGTGCTTCGGGACAGGCTGCTGGAGAGACTTCGAGCCGACGTCTGCTCCCGGAGGGTCTTCATTCACGGACAGGCTGGACAGGGGAAGTCAACGCTGGCTGCACAACATGTCCACTCCAGCGGCTCCCCATGCATATGGATCGACCTCAATGGTCAGGACAGATCACCCTGGTCTTTGTGCGCCAAGCTCTTCTGCTGCGGCGACGATGAGTCCGCATCGGCCGAGCTGGAGAGGGAGACCTTCACGGCCAGGCCCAGTCCGGAGGAAAGCCGGGCTGAATGCCGATACAGGTTCTGGGCCCGGGCGTTCACCGAATGGGTTCTGCCAGAAACGAACGTTGTTCTAGACGGGCTTGAGGCCCTGGGGGCAGATTCCGCAGGGCTTGCCTTCATCAAGGTCCTGCTCAGGGAAAGCCAGTCTGACTGCCGTTTTGTCCTTCTCTCCCGTGCAGCCCCTCCGCAATGGATTCAGGACATGGTGGTCAGGGGTGAGGCCGACCTGCTGGAGAACGATGATCTGGCTTTTACCCTTGAGGACGTGGAGGCTTTTTTTCGGATTCGTCTGCAGACCGGCCTCTCGAAGGGGGTCTGGGAAAAGGTCCTGGCTGAGACAGCCGGATGGCCTGCCGGTCTGAACATGCTGGCTTCACTGTGCGACCACCTCCCCGCCATGGACCTGAACGAGGCTGCGATCAGAGACCTGTCTCCCAGGCTGAGAGAGGCTGCAGCCGAATACTTTCAGCAGTCGGTGCTCTCATGGTTAAGCCAGCAGGAACTGTGGGTCCTGATCCGCTGTTCGCTGTTCGAGGTCATTGATGCCTCGCTGGCGCGGACTGTCCTGCAGACCCGGGACAAGCTGCAGGTGTTTCGCGACCTTTGCAGGAACAGAGTCTTTTTGAATCCGGTTGCCCAGGACGGGCAGGGCCTGGCTTACAGGCTTCATCCTCTCTTCCGGGCTGCGCTGACGGATCTCTTTCAGGAAGAGCTTTCGGAACAGGAGCATCAGTCGGTCCTGACCCAAGCCGGACAGGCGTATGAAGAGCAGGATCACCCCCTGCAGGCCCTGTCCTGCTATCTGCAGGCCAAGGCCTTTGATCAGGGGATTTCAATCCTGCACAGGACCGGTTTTGGAAGGCTCTACGCAGACCATGGAAAGGCCCTTTTTCCCCTGCTGGACAGTTTCCCTCAGGCATTCAGGGAACATGAGCCCTGGCTTCTTTTCTGGCGAGCCCTGGCCACCAGGTTCAGGGAGCTGGATGCCAATATTCAGAGGCTGGGCAAGGCTGAATCGTTCTTTGAACACAGGGGTGATCACAGAGGGCGTCTTCTGGCTCTGGCTTTTTTGGTCGAGGCCATTGCCTTTCGAGGACGTGACGTGGTCCCGCTGGGGAGGACCATGGATGAAGCCCAGAAGCTTCTGGCCAGTCTGGGCCTGGATGCCTTCCCGGAGGAACGGGCTCTGCTTTTGGTGCAGCTCGGGCATGCCTGCGCCACCAGGCTGGGACAGGCGGACAAGGGCTATCGGCTCTGTCAGCAGGCTGGATGGTTGGCCAGTCAACTGCAAAGGGATGACCTGTCCTGCCTGGTCACCCTGTACAAGGGCCTAGTGTTGGTCTGGTGCGGAGATTTTGCCCAGGCTGAAGAACTCTACCAGGCCCTGGATCAGAGTCCGTTCATCTCCTGCCAGACTGAGCTGCAGGTCATGCTGAGGATGGCCTGGGCAGGGATGGCGGCCATCAAAGGGGACAGCGATGCTGCGGCCCATCATGTGCAGCAGGCCCAGGAATCAGCGACTGAGTGCGGATTGACCTATCTGGCCCCTGTTGCTCTGTTCTATGATGTGTTTCTGCATTTGGCCCGGAAAGAGCACTTTCAGGCTGCACAGTCCTGCCGCAGGCTCCTGGGCTATGCCAAAGAACGGGACAACATGTTTCTCTCGTTCAGGTCCTTGCTCTGGCTGGGCTTGACCAGGCATCATCAGGGGGCTTTCGAGCAGGCCAGAAACGATTTTGAACAGGCCATGGCCGGGTTTGGCTCCAAGACATGCCCCTCTGCCTCTCACCTTTTTCTGGCCAGGATCTTAAACGGCATCAATGCCATTCACCTCCAGGACACAGACTATGCCTTGACCGTTTTTGAAGATTGCCTTCAACAATTTGAACACCAGTCCAACGGGCTTCTGGAGACCCTGGCCCGGGCAGGGCGAGCCCTGGCCCTTATAGCCAAGGACAGGCAGAGCGATGCCCGCCCGGATCTGGAAAAGGTGTTTCAAACCCTGGAGCAGTGGAAGGCCCATGGCTGTGTCTTTCTCAGCGATCACGACCTGCAGATCTGTTGCCTTGGGGCCCTGGAATTGAAGCTTGAAAAAGCACAACCCACAGTGCTGCCTCTGTTGGAAAAGAACTCCCTGGCCAACTCAAGCCGGGATCTGGTCGCAAAAGTCAGCGGGCAAGAGCCGCATGATATGCCTTATAACCAGAATGTATGCAGAATCGTTCAAAAACAGAAGGCCCCGAGGATAGAGATCAGGACCATGGGCGACTTCCAGGTCCTGAAAGGGGGTCAAGAGCTCGAAGACGGGGTCAAAAGCGGTCACCTGCCGCAGCGTTTGCTCAAAGCCATCATTGCCAGGGGAGGAGAAGCTGTTGACGTCAGTCAGCTCCAGGAGGATATCTGGCCGGACTGCGACACAGCCCACGGTCGCTTCAAGATTGCCCTGCATCGGCTGCGCAAGGCCCTTGAACCGGATTATGATCAGGCATTGGGGTCAACCTATCTCCACCTCAGTCAGTCACGGGTTTCTCTGGACCCTGACCTGATCAGCCTTGATGTCCGCCGTTTTGAAGAGCATGCCCATCTGGGCGGTAGATGCGAAGACAAAGGAGAGCTGAACACCGCCCTGTCGCATTACGATCAGGCCTTGACCCTGTATCGAGGCCCTTTTTTGCCCGAGGAGGATCTGGCCCCCTGGGCGGAAAACAAACGCAATGCCTTGAAATCCAGGTATCTGGGGGTCCTCATGTCCTGCGCCAGGCTGCACAAGCAGCGGGGGGCCAACACCAGGGCGGCGGCCCTGTATCACAAGGTCGTGGAGGAAGACCCGCTGTACGAGGAAGGCTATCGTCAGCTCATGATCCTGTACACCAACATGAAGCTGAACAACGAAGCTCTTCAGGTCTATCAGACATGCGCCCGCCAGCTTTGGTCCTGTCTCGGGGTCGACCCAGACCCGGTGACGGTCTCGCTCTGGAAGACAGCTCAGGACAATCGACAGTAATCTCAGTGAATCGTCAATCCTTTGATCTTGCTTCAGTCTTGTCACTACAAGATCCCTTGCGCCATATGACCTCTGACGACATCCTCGACCCACCTCCTTCAGCCACGGATGGCTTTGCCCGCCGGGCTCATCAGGACAGCCTCTGGCTTGCTCTGAAAATAGGGGCTTAGCAACTGGCAACGGTTCAGCATCCCCATCTGCCGCATTCTGCAGTCAAGCCGATCACGACTTCATACCCTGCGTGCCCGATCTCATTTGAGAAAATGAGGTGCTCAAGATGTTCGGGCAGAGATACATGGAACAGCTTTCTCAAAAATTTTTTTATTTGAGATAGTTGCTTGATGAAAGATGTTTTGCGTCTGATCCCAGTGATGTATCTCAGATGTATCCATGTCGCATATACAGTACACAACATTAGATGTGCGGTTTCAAACCAAAGCCGCACGCATGAAGGCCAAGCTCAGCTCTGTTATTCCGCAGGGAGGGTGCATGTTCAACGCAGCAGTCTGTTTCCTGGCCGCTTTCCTCACATTCGCCCTGACCCCCATCTGTCCTGTTCAAGCCGGCCAAACCCCCCTGATATCCAAGGAAGAGCTGCGAAGCATGCTCGACGACCCCGGCCTGGCCATCATCGATGTCCGGCCTGGGGATCAGTGGCAGCTCAGCTCGAGCAAGCTTCCGGGCGCAAACCACGAGGATCCCTGAAACACGGTTTGTCAAAAGGGAAACAGAGGCCGCTGAAAACATTGCCAGGCAGGCCGACCTGATCACGGCCAAAGCCATCAAGGCCGCCTTTCCCGGGGTGTTTGCCCGGGGATCGGATACAGGCGGCCCTGAGACAGCACCGGACTTCTTCTCGCTGGGAAACTCAACAGCTCTTATCGAACAGGAGGCGTTGAGCATGTTTCGAAAGCACAGGCGAAGCGCCTGGCGAGGGGCTTTTCATATGAGCCTGGAGAGGGCGTACTGGGAGGGCCTCTACCAGCTGCGCAAGGATGTGCTCCGGATCAGCGCAACCTCTGGCTGCGCTGAATGATTGGATGTAAACTGTAGAAGTAACCTTATGTTTCACGAGAGGGGTGTTTCAGCCTCAAAGCTGAAGCATGTTTCATGCGAGGCAAAAGGAGCGAGAATATCTCGCAAGGAGGTCTGGCAGTCATGGGAGTAAAGCTCAGATTTTCTGTGGTGGTGGTGGCGGTTTGCTGCATGCTGATCATCCTGGCAGGCCTGAGTCAGGCCCAGTCCGTCCGGGTGGTGGTCCTGAACATCAGAACGTGCACCTGCGACGCCTCTGCAGCCCAGGTCAAAGAGCTCTTGCTGGACCATGACGGGGTTATGGATGTGGATATCGACATAGCCCGGCACATGGTTACGGTGACCTATTTGGAAGACCAGGTCACTCTGCCGGATATGGAGACAATCCTGGCTGAAAATGATTTTCAAGTCAGCGGCGAACCTTTTTTTCTGCAGTGAGAAGAGAGGTACACGGCTTTTTTTGCAGCGTCTTTCATTTCAAGCCAATAGAATTCAGCTTTGCCGAGGCACAGCTGAATGGTCCATTCGAAACTTGCAGGAGGTGTAGGTGCATGGGAATCTCGAGACGTGATTTCTTCAAAGTGTCTGGCGGAGCCGTAGCCGGAGGCGCAGTGGTCTTTTCCAAGCAGGATGAGGCCTCTGCCCGGGCTCCTGAAGACAAGCTCAAAGGGGCTACGGAAACGACCACAATCTGTCCCTACTGCGGCGTGGGCTGCGGTTTCCGCGTGTTCAGCCGGGACGGGGAAGTGATCCACATCGAGGGTGACCTGGAACATCCCATCAATCAGGGCCAGTGCTGCCCCAAAGGGGCCTCCCTGTACCAGCTCATCGACAATGAGACCCGGGTGGAAAAGCCCATGTATCGGGCGCCCGGGGCCACGGAGTGGAAAGAGGTCGAATGGGACTGGATCCTGGACCGGATTGCCAAGAAGATCAAGCAGACCCGGGACGAGACCTTTGTTCAGAAAAACGGGCAAGGCCAGGTTGTCAATCGGACCGAGGGCATCGCCCATGTGGGCAGTGCAGCCATGGACAACGAAGAGTGCTTCATCATGCAGAAATGGCTGCGCTCCCTGGGATTGACCTATATCGAGCACCAGGCCCGTATCTGACACTCGGCCACAGTAGCGGCTCTGGCAGAGTCGTTCGGCCGCGGTGCGATGACCAACCACTGGATCGATATCCGCAATTCCGACGTCATCCTGATCATGGGCAGCAATGCTGCCGAAAATCACCCTGTTTCCTTCAAGTGGGTCTCCTGGGCCAAAGACAGGGGGGCCACCCTGATTCATGTCGATCCCCGCTACACCCGGACTTCAGCCCAGGCAGACCTCTACGCCCCCCTGCGCTCAGGGTCGGATATCGCCTTCCTGGGCGGGATGATCAAGTATATTCTGGACAATGACCTGTATCAGAAAGACTATGTCCGCCTGTACACCAACGGGCCGTTCATCCTCAACTCAGACTTTCAGCTCCCGGAAGAGCTGGACGGTGTTTTTTCCGGGTATGACCCCCAGGCCAGATCCTACGACAGGAGCTCCTGGTCTTTTGAAAAAGACATGGACGGGGTGGTCAGAAAAGATCCGGGCATGACCCACCCCAGGTCCGTGCTCCAGCTCCTCAAGCGCCATTACTCCAGGTATGACCTGGACACGGTTTCAGCCATCACCGGGACCCCGAAAGAGAAGCTGATCAAAATCTATCGCACCTATGCGGCCACGGGACAGGCCAACAAAGTGGCCACCATCATGTACGCCATGGGCTGGACCCAGCATACGGTCGGGACTCAGAACATCAGGACCATGGCCATCATTCAGCTCCTGCTGGGCAACATCGGTCTGGCCGGGGGCGGGGTGAATGCCTTGAGGGGGGAGAGCAATGTCCAGGGCTCCACAGACCACTGCCTGCTCTTCCACATTCTGCCCGGCTACCTCAAGACCCCACGGGCCTCGAACACGTCTCTGGAGGCCTACAACCGGGCCTACACCCCTCAGACCGACGAGCCCGAGAGCGCCAACTGGTGGTCCAACTACCCCAAGTACTCGGTCAGCCTGCTCAAGGCCCATTACGGGGAAAACGCCACTCAGGACAACGAGTTCGGCTACCAGTGGCTGCCCAAGCTGGACGACGGGCAGAACGCCTCCTGGCTGATCCTTTTTGACGAGATGTACAAAGGGAACTTTCAGGGCTTTTTTGCCTGGGGCCAGAACCCATCCTGCTCCGGGGCCAACTCGAACAAGGTCCGCCAGGCCCTGAGCAAGCTGGACTGGATGGTCAACGTCAACCTCTTTGACAACGAGACCGGTTCCTTCTGGAAGGGTCCGGGCATGGACCCCAAGGAGGTTCAGACCGAGGTCTTCTTTCTGCCCTGCTGCTCCTTTGTGGAAAAAGAGGGCAGCATCACCAACTCCGGGCGCTGGGCCCAGTGGCGCTACAAGGCCATGGAGCCCAGGGGCCAGTCCAGGCCGGATGGCGAGATCATCAGCGAGCTCCAGTTCCGGGTCAAGTCCCTGTATGAACAGCAGGGAGGGGCCTATCCCGACCCGGTGGTCAAGCTCTCCTGGGACTATGGGCCCAAGGACGGCCAGGGCAAGCTCACCCATGTGGACACGCACATGATCGCCAAGGAGATCAACGGCACCTTTGTCAAGGACACCACGATCAACGGCACGACGTACAAGAAAGGCACCCTGGTCCCCAGCTTCGCCTTTCTCCAGGACGACGGGAGCACCTCTTCCGGAAACTGGCTCTACTGCAACTCCTACACAGAGGAGGGCAACAAGATGGCCAGACGGTCCCAGGAGGACCCCACCGGCATGGGGCTCTACCCGGAGTGGTCCTGGTGCTGGCCGGTGAACAGGCGGATCATCTACAACCGGGCTTCGGTGGACGCCTATGGACGGCCGTGGGACATCGACCGCCCGGTGATCAGGTGGAATAAGGACCACTGGGAAGGGGACGTGCCGGACGGCGGGTGGCCTCCCCTGAAGCATCCGGATGGAAGACCCAGGGAGAACACCAGAAAGGCCTTCATCATGAAGCCGGCCGGAGTGGCCTCCATTTTCGGAGCCGGCCGCCCGGACGGGCCTTTTCCCGAGTACTACGAACCGTTGGAGAGTCCCCTGGCCTTCAACCCGATCCCCAAGAACTCCCAGCGGGTCAACCCTGTTCTGCCCTACTTCTGCGAGCCCCTGAAGGAGCAGGCCCGAGGGATCGACGTCTTTGCCCAGAACGACCCCCGATTCCCCTATGTCTGCACCACCTACCGGGTCACGGAGCACTGGCAGACCGGGTTGATGACCAGGCACATCCCCTGGCTGCTGGAGCTCGTGCCGCAGCTCATCGTGGAGATGGACACGGACCTGGCCCGGCGTAAAGGGATTCGCGACGGGGACAGGGTTCGGATGGAATCCGCCCGGGGAGAGGTTGAAGCCGTGGCTGTGGTCACCAACAGGCTGCGACCTTTCACGATTATGGGTGAAACCGTCCATCAGGTCGGCACTCTGTGGTGCTTTGGCTGGCAGTACCCTGCAGGAGGAAAGGCAGGGGATGCCGCCAACCTGTTAACCGCCACCACCGGATGCCCGAACACCCTGATACCAGAGACCAAAGCATTCATGGTCAATGTCAGAAAGGTTTAGCCTGAAGGAGATCTGTTATGGCTAAAGCAGTGCTTGTAGACGTCACGCGATGTATCGGCTGCCGCTCCTGCCAGATCGCCTGTAAGGCCTGGCATGAGCTGGAGGCCAGATATGCCCCGATCCAGGGCGAATTCACCAGTCCGAAAAACATGAGTTCAGATTGCTACACCGTGATCCGTTTCCTTGAGAGCGGGGATTCCAGCCAGCCGGTCTGGCATTTCGTCAAGAACCAGTGCCTTCACTGCCACAATCCGGCCTGCGCCTCGGCATGCCCGGTGGGGGCTCTGAAGAAGACCGAGAACGGGCCGGTGGTCTATGATCAGTGGCGATGCATCGGCTGCCGATACTGCATGGTCGCCTGTCCGTTCCATATCCCGAAGTACGAGTGGTACACCACCAATCCCTGGGTTCAGAAATGCAACTTCTGCTCAGAAAGGATCGCGGCCGGTAAGGAGCCGGCCTGTATCCAGGCCTGTCCCATGCAGGTCATGACTTTTGACGACTACCCCAAAGTGGTCGAAGAAGCTCAGAAAAGGATTCGGATGAGGCCGGATCGGTATGTGAATCACATCTACGGCCTTGAGGAAGCTGGAGGGACCTCCTGGGTGTACATCGCCGACAGACCATTCAAAGAGCTCGGCTTCAACACCGATGTGGTCAAGGCCAGCTATCCAGCTTTCACCTGGGCCTCTCTGTCCCATATCCCCTGGAAGGCCGTGGGACTGGCTGCAGCCCTGACGGCCATCGCCGCGTTCAGGAACAGAGGAAGCCACAAGGAGGACACATGAACGCCAAGTCACGATATCACTCGGCCCGGTTTTTCACCCCGGCCACCTGGGTCGTTCTGATTCTGGCCCTGATCGGGGCCGGGGCCGCCCTGTACAGGCTGGCCGTGGGCCTGGGCCCGGCCACGAACTTGAGTGACGGCAACCCCTGGGGATTGTGGATCTCCTTTGACGTGCTCATCGGAGTGGCCCTGGCTGCAGGGGGCTTCACCATCACCTGCGCTGTGTACATCTTCAACTGGGAAAAATACAAACCCCTTGCCCGTCCAGCCACCCTGACCGCCTTTCTGGGCTACCTCCTGGTTATGATCGGGCTCTTTCTGGACATCGGCAAACCGTGGTCGTTCTGGCACGTCTGGATCTTCTGGCAGCCCCACTCGGTGATGTTCGAGATCGTGGTCTGCCTGACCCTCTACTTCCTGGTCCTGCTCCTGGAGTTTCTGCCCTGGCTGCTGTCCAGGCTGAACATACTGCACGGGGTGCATCGCTTTCTGGAAAGCAGGGTGGCCATTTTCCCCCTGGTGATTGCCGGGATCATGCTCTCTTATGGGCACCAGTCCTCCCTGGGGGGGCTTTTTCTGATCACTCCTGAAAAGCTGCATCCTCTGTGGTCCACACCCATGCTGCACAACCTCTTTTTCCTCTCGGCCATCTGTGCCGGGCTGGCCATGGTCTCCATCGAAACCATCCTGAGCTCCAACGCCTTCAACCACAAACCTGAAAACGACCTCCTGGAAGGCCTGGGCAAGGGAACGGCCATAGCCCTGCTTGTTTACACTTTCACCCGCCTTGTGGACATGGGGGTCCGGGGGCACCTGCCCTACCTGTTTGACGGCAGCGGGGCCAGCCAGCTGTTTTGGCTGGAATTCGGCGCGTGTGCCCTGCTGCCCATGGTCCTGCTGGCCACAAAAACGATCAGAAGCTCCCTGAGGTCCCTGCTGTTCTGTTACGGCCTGGTCCTGCTGGGGATCATTTTGTATCGTTTCAATGTGGTCTTCATCGCCCAGGGCGATATGGGCGGGAGCTACTTTCCGTCCTGGATCGAGCTGGCGGTTACTGTGGGTCTGGTGTCCGGCGGTGTCTTCCTGTACAGGCTGGCCGTGACCTATCTGCCCATATTCACGCCGGTCGAGGAATCGCATTGATGTCAGCGCAGCCTCCGGCTGCGCTGACATGAGCGTGCATTTGTTTTTGGCATGGGTTAGTCTGAGGTCATCGTTCCCCCTGACCTTGGATTGGCCCATGCCTTTCTTTTCAGCGCAGCCGCTGGCTGCGCTGAATATTCGGGTTTGAAATGAAGAGAAATCCGTATTGGATGAGGAAAGGTCCCAGAGGAGATCTTGAACGTGGATGGGCAGACGGATTGTATGAGCGCCCCTTCCGGCAGCGAAACCCGAAAAATAGGGACCAGTCTCGTTCAGAGAGGTCTGTGCACCACCCAGGCCCTGATCAGGGCCCTGGCCGAGCAGAAAGAGCTGGCTGCCCAGGGGATGTACGCCCCTGTGGGTCTGATTCTGGTCCGGCAGGGAGTCCTGTCCCAGGCCGACCTGCACAAGGTGGTTCGGGACATTCAGCTCGAGGCGCTCTCCATGGTCAGGCTTTTTCAAAGCCTGTCCGTTTCCGACCTGAGCTCGCTTCTGGACAGGTGCGAGGCCGTCTGCTTTCCGGACCAAACCCTGCTGGCCCAGGAAGGGGAAAAGGCCGAGGCCTTCTATGTGGTTGTGGCCGGCAGTGTCCGCATCTACCGGATCTCCAGGCAGGGGCTGGAGGTGGACTTGAATGTCCTCGGACCTGGAGACGGCTTTGGGGAAATGGGGCTCCTGGACGGGGCTTTCAGAACCTCAAATGTCAGGACCATCGGACCTGTCCACCTGATCAGGATTTCCGAACCCCACTTCAAGGACCTCCTGCAATCCCGGCACGAGGTGTTCAACTCTCTCCTGGCCGTCGTCAGCTCCCGGCTCTACGAGAGCAACCGCAGGATCACCACGGCTGTGTCCAGGGAAAGGACCTACACCAGGCTTTTGACCCAGGCTGCAGCCAATTCGCATGCAGAGCTCCTGGGAACCGGCAGGCTCCTGGAACGGGTTGAGCTCCAGGCCAAAAGCCTGGCCGCTTCCGATCGACCCTGCTTTGTCCAGGGTGAGCAGGGGACCGAGTTCATGGGTGCGGCCCTGCTGATGCATGAGCTTTCCTCCCGGCATTCCGGGCCGCTGCTCAGATTCCAGGCCCAGAAAGTCGGGCAGTTCACCTCCCGGTCCAGCGACGTCGAACGCCAGAAAGGGGAGAGCCGACAGATGCACACCCTGTTCGGGACTGTGGCCGGTGCCGGGTCCTCGGTCCTGGGGCTGCTGTCAGTCGCTGATCAGGGGACTCTGGTCATCGATCAGATCGAGTCCCTGGGACACAATGTCCAGCTCAAGCTGGCCGAATTTCTGCGCTCCGGCCGGTTTGTTGTCCCTGAGAGCAGCGTGGAGCACAGAGCATCGGTCAAAGTCATCGCCATTTGTCAACACGATCCTGAAACCCTGGTCAAGTCCGGCCTTCTGAACCCCGATCTCCATGCCCTCTTTGCCCGGGAAATTGTGAAAATTCCTCCGCTGCGCAAGAGGAAGAAGGACCTGAAGCTGATTGTGGATCACCTGATCCGCATCGGGAACAGCCGATCCGGCAAAGCCGTGCAGGGGATCGACCAGGAGGCCTACCAGAGGATCATGGCCCACAACTGGCCCGGGAACTTCGAGGAGCTGGAGACGACCATCTTCAGGGCAGTGGCCCTGGCCCCGGGGGAGACGTTGACCTCCGAGGACATTTTCATTGGTCTCAAGCCGGTGCAGGGCAAGTTGAGCCTGAACCTCCTGCAGTGCAGGCCGTTTAAGGCATTCGTGAAGAGCCGGTGGTACCCGCATGCCTTCCAGGCCCTCACCGGCCTCTTGTTTCTGGGCATGGTCTTTCTGGCCCTCTGGGGATCTGCCCCGGGGGAAGACCTGGCCCTGGACCTGGCTTGGGGGGTCTGGGAACCGCTGGCGGTCCTGGGAGCCCTGCTTGTGGGGAGATTCTGGTGCGCCGTCTGCCCGGTAGGGGGGGCAGCCCTGTTCGTAAGCCGCACATTCAGCCTCAAACAGGAGTTCCCCCAGTTTCTGCGCAAGCAGGGACCGTATCTCGGCGCTTTTGGAATCGCTCTGGTCATCTGGGCTGAGATGACCTGGAACCTGTTTTCCTCGGCCCTGGGGACAGCCATTCTGCTCTTGATTTTTGTCGCTCTGGCCCTGATGAGCAGCCTGGTCTTCCGCAAGCTGGTCTGGTGCCGCTATGTGTGCCCATTGGGGGCTCTGCTGGGGCTTCTGGCCCGCTGCGCCTGCACGGAGATGCGCTCCAATCACGCGGTGTGCAACAATGATTGCAAGGAACACGCCTGTGTGGGGCGTTATGGGGACAACGGATGTCCTGTGCTGGAAGCCCCGTTCACCATGCAGTCCAACCAGGACTGCATCCTGTGCGGCCAGTGCGTCAAGCTCTGCCCTGAAGATTCCCCTGCTTTCAACCTGCGGGTCCCGGGGTATGAGCTCGGACGGGTGCGTTACCCGACCCGGGTGATGATCGTTCTGGTGCCGGTCCTCATGGGCACCCAGATATTTCGAGGGCTGTTCAGCCTCAAGGGTCTGGCCCAGATCGCAAGCGGACCACTGGAGTGGTCACTTCTGCTGATGGGCCTTGGCCTGTGCATCCTGCTGGCAGCGGGCCTGATTGCACTGGCGGCCGATCAGATGCTCGGTCCGCTGGTCAAGGCCGACCTCAAGAAGGGCTGGCTGCTCAACTATGCCCTGGTGCCCCTGCTCTTCGCTTATGAGCTGGGGTTTCACATGGAGATCCTGCTCACCCGGGGAGGCGGGATCCTGACTGACCTCAAGGCCCTCATCGGCCTGGTGGGCGCTGAGCCGACCTTCTTCTTCAGCCGGGGAGCCGTGGAAAGCCTGCAAATCCTGTGCATCCTCGCAGGCGGGGCCTGGACCGCGGCCCTGGTCAACCAGATCGCCGAAAGCCATCAGTCTTCAGGGCAGGGTTTGAGTATCGCCCAGCAGTGGCCTGTTCTGGTCCTGACAGCTCTGACCCTGGTCATGCTCCTGATGCAGTGAGACCAGACCTGGACTTTCTCCAGCTGTGCGGGCACAGTCCGTTTTTTTTGCGGTCGATGCGAGGTCGAGCGTCGAGACAAGGGACATGAACCAGCGAACAGATTCATCCAGGGCCAAGAGACGGCAAAGACGGCAGGGACCCTGCCAGTGCTGCGGTCAGGAGGGCGTCTTCTGCTGGACGTGCAGGGGGTGTGGGCTGAGCATCTGCCAGGCATGCATGCTCGAGAACATCTGGGGGCTGTCCTGCAACGGCATCACCTGGCAGTGCCCGGACTGTGGCGAATCGAACGGGCTGGGCAACCAGTGACTCAGCCCTCATCTGAATCAGCAGGCTTTTTTGAGGACTTCCGGGTTGGAGAGAGCTGCGGATCGTGTTTTTCCGATCCAGACAGGATATAGGCCTGGATGGTCCCATCAGCCCTGATGTAGCCGTGAAAAGCCACTGACCCTGTCCGGTCCCAGAGCTCTTTTTCCTTGTTTGTCAGCTCCCGGAGGGGGCCTTCATCCAGATTCTGGAACCAACAGAGCCTGCCGTCCCAGTGCCGGGTGAAGGCGGCCTGAAAGTATTTCTGCTCCGGGTGGATCATGGCCTTTCGGCCTTCCTGGATGTCTTTGATCTCTTCCAGGTCCTGCTCGTCTTCCCGGGTCAAGGGGGTTTTCCAGTTCAGCTTGTTCTGGATGGACAGCAGCCTGTTGAGCTCATTGCTGCGGAGCCTTCTGAGCGGGCTCTCCCGGCTCTGCGCTTTCTCCTGCATGGCCTTGAGCTTTTCTTCCATTCTCAAGATCCGGCCTTTGGCTTCAGTCATGGTCGTCACCACCTTTTTGGGTCATGTTCATCCATGCATTATCATCACATTCACAGCTGCTGTAAAGGCGCACAATGCCGTCCAGGTGGTCAGTCAGCGGCTCAAGAGTTGTGTTTTTCCTCCTGGTGGCGTAGCTTCAGAGGCAGACATGCACAAGGAGGCCACCTTGCATTCAGACCTGCTCCCGCGGCCGCGCAGGGATCTCGAATACATCCCGGTCCAGCATCAGGGCCAGACGTATGTCCTGATTCGGGATCGTTTCGGTCTGGTGCAGGCCGGCAAGGCACTCAAGGCCGACCTGTATCGGTTTTTGGCCCTGCTCGAGTCCAGCGAATCAGTGCGCGATGTCCAGAGCGGATTGATGCGCCTCCACCAGGGCCGGTTCGTTTCCGAGCAGGAGATCAGCAGTCTGATTGGCATCCTGGACGAGTCCTTCCTTCTGGACTCCGACCGTTTCCACCAGGCCAGAAACGAGATCGTCAACCGCTTCAGCTCCCAGGCCGTTCGACCCTGTGTGCTCAGCGGGCAGGCCTACCCTCGGCATGGGGAAGATCTCGGCCGTGAGCTGGATCGAATCCTGTCCCTGTCAGGCGCGGACGGTCATGGCCCTGGACAGGTCACGGCCATTGTCGCTCCGCACATTGACCTTCAGGTCGGAGCCGAAAGCTACGCCAGGGCGTACAGTTCGCTGCAGCACGTGCAGCCGGAAAGGATCATTGCCCTTGGGGTGGGTCATCACCTGTCCGGGCATCTCTTCTCACTGACCAGAAAGGATTTTCAGACCCCTCTCGGGCTTGTACCTGCCGACGCAGCGGCTGTGGACACACTCCTGGAAACCAAAGACCCCGCAATAGCCCCCAACGATTTTGAGCATTGCTTCGAGCACTCTCTTGAGTTCCAGGTCCTTTTCCTCCAGCATTGCCTGACCTCGGCAGCCTGTCTTGTTCCCATCCTCTGCGGTTCGCTCATGGCCACCCTGCCCGAGTACTCCAGGCAGGCTTTTCTGGACCGGGCCGGTGAGGTTCTGGCCGGGTTGAGGTCTCTTCTCTGCCAGGCTCAGACCCGGACCATGGTGGTGGCCGGCGTGGATCTGTCGCATATCGGACCCAAGTTCGGGCATGAGAGGACAGCCACAGCTTTGAAAGATGAATCGGAAAGGCACGACCAGGCCCTGCTGGAAGCCCTCTGCGCTCAGGACCCGGAAGCCTTCTGGAAGGAGTCGATTGCAGTCCGGGACAGGTACAATGTCTGCGGCTTTTCAGCCCTGGCCTGTCTTCTGGAGATTCTGCCCCCAGGCACTGGGCAGGTCCTGGACTACCGGCTCTGGATGGAGGAGGCCACCCGTTCCGGGGTCAGCTTTGGCGCAGCTCGGTTCACGGCCTGATCGCAGGCAGGACAGGATGACAATGCGTATGAACCGGGCAAAGAGAGTTCCGGCTTTGGGTTCCAGGAGATCAATCGGGCCGAATGCCCGCCAGAGGCCGTGCTGACTATGGCCAGACACGAAAGCAAGGACTACTACACAATTCTGGGAGTCCAGCGCGACTCCTCCCCGGAAGAGATCAAGCGGGCCTACCGGGCTTTGGCTTTCCAGTACCACCCGGACCGCAACCCGGAAGCCCGGCAGTGGGCTGAAGAGAAGTTCAAGTCCATCACCGAAGCCTACGGCGTTCTGATGGATGCCGGCAAGCGACAGGCCTATGATCGCATGGAGCGGCAAGGCTCAGGCTGGACAGGCGGTCAGGAGTCCGGTTTTGGCTTTTCCACCCAGGATATCTTTCGGGACCTGTTCGGGAATGAGTTCGCCAGCAGAGTTTTTCAGGACCTGGAGCGGGATTTCACCAGGCATGGAATGCGGTTCGACCGGGCTTTTTTTGAAAACATCTTCTCCGGCGGGCGGGGGATTTTTTTCGGGGGGGTCTTTTTTTTCGGGCCCATGGGCCGCCCACAGGCAAGGCAGAGGTGTGCCCGGGGTCAAAAACGGGCCAACCTGAACAAAGAGATGTTTGAAGCCCTCAAACAGACCAGGGCGAGACAGGAGCCTCTTCTGGTCCGGGTGGGACGAACATTGGGCCGTCTGGCTGAAAAGGCTTTGCCCAAAGGCAGGGAGCAGCCCAAAGAGGACTCTGATTTGCATTACGCCTTGAGCATTTCCCCGGAAGAGGCTGCGGCAGGGACTGAGATCTCCATCTCTCTGTCCAGGGGGAGAGGTCAGGAAAAACTGCTGGTCAAAGTCCCGGCCGGGACCGTTTCCGGGACGACCCTCAGGCTCAAGGGCAAGGGCCGTGTCGTCAAAGCCCGGGAGCCCAGCCCGGGACATCTCTACATCAGGGTCCATGTCAGCCCAGCCTCTGGCTTCGTTGACATGGAGGGTCATGGAGCGAAATTCTAGGGAGGACGGGGATCATGTCCGAAGAGTTCGACATTCAGTGGGAAGGGGCCTCGGGGCTGGAGTACGGCTACTGGATACTGCCCCTTGCCGACCGAAACAGGCTGATCCAGGCCCCGGGCAATTTCATTCTGACCAAGAAGACCAAGTCCGGGATTTGGGACCCGGTCTATATCGGTCAAGCCGGGGATCTGGGAACGGAGCTTCTGGAGCCAGGCGCTCTGGAGTGTGCCCTGAAGAACAATGCCTCGCACATCCATGTCCATGCCTCTGCTGACGACCCTGAGGTGCGCATGGAGGAAGTCACGGATTTGTGCCGGCTTTGGGCCCCTGACTGCAACGATTGAAGGCCATTCAGATTGAGCCCTTCTTGACCGGGACCGGGAGTGGGTGTACATTTCCGATCCATGATCTTAATCAGGGCGCCATTGTGCAGATGGCGCTTTTTCAATGAAAGGAGACACGCATGCCGCAGCCGCTGAAGGATGCTATCGGGTTGTGCAAGACCATCATTCGGAACGGTTTTGACGCTTACGTGATCAATACCGTCCTGCAGAACTCCATGCTCCAGAATGCCAGAGAATCTGTGGTGGACATTGCCACTGAGCTCGACTTTGCTCAGCTGCAGAAAATTTTCCCCCAGGTGAGAGAAACAACCCGCCAGGAGGCCATCGGCTCAATCAAAGAGGGCGAGACCCTCTTCGTGTTCTATCCCACTGACACCAACCCTTGCGCCCATGAGGACGCTTCAGTCGTCCGCCTGACCCCACGGCTGCACAAGAAGCTGGAGGATCGCAGGGAGCTCCCATCGACCCTGGCCTGCCCCTATATCTCTCAGACCACTGAGACCTATGCCGGTTTCGCAGACTGGGAGGAAAAGGTCATCCGGCTGATCGGGCTGCCGGATGAGACCTTGAAGAGCAATTACCTGTTGGGTCTGCGAGCCCTGCGTTTCGCCGTCAACTTCAACATGCCTATTGAGCCCAACACCTGGATGGCCATTGTCAGAAGCGGACGGGTGATCATGGACTATGTCCCCATCCAGGACATCATGGATGAATGGCGTAAGGTGGAGGCCGAAAACCTGTGGCACTTTGTTCAGCTCATGTATGATGCCCAGATTCTGCATGACCTCATTCCAGAGGCGGCTGTTCTGAGCAGGGTCAAGCAGCTCAAAAACGAGTCCGGGGACGAGGAAACTGTTTTTGAGCACACTGTCCGGGTCATGCGGCACTATGCTGAACAGCTCCCTTATGACTGGTTCGGGACCATGGCCTGCCTGCTCCATGATGTTGGCAAGCTGGACACAGCCGAGTATGTGGACGGGACGTGGCATTTTTACCAGCATCACCATCTGGGGGCCAAGCTGGCCAGAAAGATCATGCGCAGGCTCAACTTCCTGCCGGAAGACATCGATCTGATTTCCCACCTGGTCCGCTACCACAAGCGTTTCGACTCCATGCTCAATGAAAAGGGAATCCGCAGGTTCAAAGCCCTGGATGAGTACCCAAGGCTGATCGAGATGTCCCGAGCCAACATCAAGGCCCGCGACGGCAGCACCAGGGCCTTCAATCACAACATGAAGTACCTGGAGCGGGCCGACATCCCTGAGGAGATGACCGAACCGCTGCTGAACGGGAACGAGATCATGGAGTTCGCCAACCTCAAGCCTGGTCCAGCGGTTGGCGTCATCAGGGAGGCCCTGCTCAAGGCCCAGATCGCCGGGGAGGTGACCAGTGTGCCTGAAGCGGTTGATTTTGTCTGCCAGTACCAGGTCAAAGAGGGGCTGTGACCTCTCGTACTCAAGGACAACCCTGACGTGAGCCCATTGAACAGGATCCTGCTCTCTGCAGCCGGGTTTGTGATCATTGTGGCCGGCATGCGTGTGGCCAGCCCGATCCTGGTCCCTTTTCTGCTGGCCTTTTTCATCGCCATCCTGTGCGCTCCCCCACTATTCTGGCTGCAGCAGAAGAAAGTCCCCCAGGCTCTGGCCATCGTGATTCTGGTCCTGGTGGTCGCCGTGATCGGCGGGCTCATGGCCACTCTGCTGGGATCGTCGCTGAACAGCTTCATCAATTCCCTGCCCACCTACCAGGTCCAGCTCGAGCAGTGGACCACCTCCCTTCTTCCCTGGCTGGACAGGCTGGGGGTCGACGTCTCCACCTCGGCACTGAGAGGAATTTTCAACCCTGGAACAGCAGTCCAGATGGCGGCCAACCTGTTCACCACCCTGAGCAACATGCTGACCAACACGGTCATGATCATGCTCACGGTCATCTTTCTCCTTTTGGAGATCTCCTCCATCCCCCAGAAGCTGGACGCCGCCTTCAGGCGACCCATCGAGTCAGTGGAGCACATCAACTCCTTCATCTCCAGCGTGAACCGCTACCTGTCCATCAAGACCGTGATCAGCCTGGGGACCGGCCTGTTGGTCTTCATCTTTTTGAAGATCCTGGGCCTGAATCATGCCCTGCTCTGGGGGGTGCTGGCCTTTCTGCTCAACTACATCCCCAATATCGGCTCGATCATCGCGGCCGTCCCGCCAGTCCTGCTGGGACTGGTCCAGCTCGGGCCCTGGCAGGCCCTGATCATTGCAGGGGGGTTCATAGCCATCAACGTGACCATCGGCAACTTTATCGAGCCCAGGTACATGGGCAAGAGGCTGGGCCTGTCCACGCTGGTGGTTTTTCTGTCCCTGGTCTTCTGGGGCTGGGTCCTGGGACCGGTGGGGATGCTTCTGTCCGTCCCTCTGACCATGATCGTCAAGATCGCTCTGGCCAGCTCGGAAGACACCCGCTGGATCGCGATCATGCTGGGTTCGGAGTGAGCTGGTGGGCATGGCGTCCAGCCCGTTGGCTGCATGATCTTGGCACACACTTAGGGAGTGTCACAAAACAGTGAGTCAATTTTCGTTGTCGTCCCCTGTGATATGTTTATTCTATTGTAATTATTCACCACCTCAGCAGTTCAGCAAGGTGGTAAGCACTCAAGGGCTTAA
>CAYOID010000050.1:0-25437 GCA_964403955.1 uncultured Desulfohalobiaceae bacterium
GTGAGTATGTCATGAGAACCACCTTAACCGCCCTTGCTTAATTTCTCAAAGGCTCAGTGTCTCACTCTCAATGGCACAGAGGGATTCGAGGTATGACGAAACACTCGTGACTTGCCGATTGTGGGATGCGGCTTCAGCCATGGCGCTGTCTGAGGCTGAAGAAAAGGCAAGAGGCTTTCCAAGCCCCAGGACATGGAGTGCACAGCTACGTGGCGTCGTCATTCCGGTCCTGCCCCGGCTTTTTCTGATTGTTGGTGATGGCTGATGATTCCGACGAAGGGGGCTGGGAGAAAAAGGCTTTGATCTTTCTGAACAGGGCCCGGACCCCCCGCCACAGCTTGGGGAGCAGCCAGGCCATGGCCGCAAGGATCAGGACCAGAATGCAGGCAAAGATGATCGGGTGATTCAGGCCGGTCCAAATGGCGGCAATGACCAGCATGTCTTCACCGATGGATGCCGTCCAGTTGGTGGCCGGCTCAGGCGAGGTGTTGATCAGGATTCGGGTTCCAGCTTTGGTCATGTGGCTTCCAGCTGCCAGGCCTCCCCCCAGGATGGCCGCAGCCAGTTGTGCGGCCGGCCCGATCTCGGTGGTGGCGGCCGCTGCCAGAATCGCGCCTGCAGGGATGCGCACAAAGCTGTGCAGGGCGTCCCATGCGGTATCAACTCCCGGAATCTTGTCCGCAAAGAACTCAATACAGTACATGAGACCGGCAGCCCCGATGACCAGAGGGTTGGTCAAGACCTCCAGACCTGGCGGCAGCTGGGCCTGCCCTGCGGCACCGAGCAGACCCAGGGTCAGTATGGCGGCATAGAGGTTGATCCCGCTGGCCCAGGACGCCCCGAGCATGAGGGCGATTCGGTCCACAATGGCCGAGGTCTCGATCATTCTTGTGCTCTCCTTGACTTCAGGGTCTTCATTTGTCTTTCCAGGTCGGCTCCCTTTTGTCCAGAAAGGCGGACATGCCTTCCTGGGCATCTTCAGCCAGGCAGTTCATGGCAATGACTTCCTTGGTGTGGGCGTACGACCCTGCCTCGTCCAGATCGGCCTGGGCATAGAACGCTTCCTTGCCCAGACCAATGGTGAAGCGGCTGAACTGCCCGATCTCATGGGCCCAGTCGCTGGCAGCCCGGTCCAGGTCGTCTGTGTCCACCACCCTGTTGACCAGCCCGAATTGCAGGGCCTCTTCAGCCGGGACAAAGCGTCCGGTCATGAGCATGTCCATGGCCCTTCGCCTGCCGATGAGCCGAATGAGCGGGGTCATGGGCGTGGAGCAGAACAGCCCGATGCGCACACCAGGTGTGGCGAACCGGGCCTGGTTTTCGGCAATGGCCAGGTCGCAGGCCGCTACCAGCTGGCATCCGGCTGCAGTGGCGATGCCGTGCACCTTGGCGATCACCGGCTGGGGCAGGGTGTGCAGCAACTGCATCATTTTCGCGCAGGTGGAGAAGATATTCCGAAAATGGTGGATGGACTTGTCCTGACCCACGAGCTGCCTGATGTCGTGTCCGGCACAGAAGGCCGGCCCGTTCCCCTGGAGCACAATGACCTTGATCTCCTGATCAGCGGCCAGAGACTGCAGGGTGCTCGTCATGTGGTGCATGAGCTCCAGGGACAGGGCGTTTCGCTGGTCCGGCCGGTTCAAGGTCAGCCAGGCCACAGGGGGTCTTCGCTCCAGGATCGTCGGTTCCATCATAACTCCTTTGAAACAGGTTTCATTTTGGATACGATTCGGGTACAAGGCTTGCCATATTCTGATCTCTAGCGTGACTTTATTACGGCTAAAGCCGTAATTAAATATAACTGATTGAGATAGAACAAGAAAATGCTCAAACTAAGTGTATACACTGAATGGTATCTGAGATCTCAAAGGAAGTTGGGTTATTCCCAACGCCTCAGCCAATTCTTGGGTTTCCGGTTCCATCTCTTCAAGTTGATAGACCGCCTTATAGCGTCCCTTGGATTTTTCCTTCGGTGCTTCAATCAGTGTTGCCAAGCGAATCTCAGAAAGCTTTTCCAGTAATGTGTGAGGACTATGAGAAAAGCCTGCTCGATCCTTAGCCTGCTTGAACGTAAACATGACCATGAAAAATGCGAGCAGGCAGATAAACCCGTGAACTTCGATCTTATGATCTGTCCAGTGATACTGAGGCCTCCAGGCTAAGTGAAAAGGATTCTTCATGTTCTTGAAAACATATTCGATATTGGCCTGACCCCAATAGGCAGTGATGACCTCTTCAATGCTCCAGTGGTGACGATTGGTGATCAGAATACGGCGTCCAAGATTATGTTCCTTGATCTCGTCAAGTTGATCACCATTGACCCAAAAATCGAGTTCAAAAGCATCATCATGCAGCCAAGTGAGTTCCCAGCCAATGACATTATCGGGGACATCAGAGGCAATCCAGGATTCAACCTTTTTTTGGAGTTGGTCGGAAGTGCGTTTTTTCCCTCGTTTTGTCGGAGTCTTTATGGTTTTCCTTAACTCATCAAGCTTCTTGAAGAGTTTGGAAATTTTTTGCTCGATGCCCCGGGCTTGCCCATCTCGAAGCTTTTCCGAGATATAAACGACTGCTGTCAGGTCAAGCCCCCAGACTCTTGTTCTTTCTTGGTAACATTGCACTGTTCGGTCCCCGATCGTGTTCTCCTCCAGGTTCAGATTTGCCCTGTCAATCAAGGCCTTGTGCTGATGGGGAGAAAGGGCACCGACAAAATAAATGTTTTGGTCCACGTCATTGAGAATTTTCTTGGAGTTGTTCCCCTGGTCCAGGACCACAGTGATATCTTCCAACGAACCGCTGAACCTTTTGAGCCTCTTGGCGAATCTTTGGAAATGCTCTTTGAATATGGTTTTATCGTTGAGGTTGCCCTGATAAACGCTGTGATAGATCGGAATGTGATCGTCCCGTGAGACCAGGAGCAAGAGGCCAAATTGTCTGAGGTCTATGCGGCGCTGCTTGTTCTTGCCTCTCTCGGCCAGAGTGCACCTCGTATTTGTCGAGGCGATATAGGTAAAGAAGTTGGTGGTGTCATAGAGCAGGGTGTCTACAGAAAGCAGGCCTTGCTCATAAAGGATATCAACAATTTCCTCTTCAATATGGGGAATCGCTTCCGAAGGAAGAGCATGCATCTGGTCCCAGAAATGCTGACTATCAATCTTGGCCAATGACAAGCGTAAAAGATACGACAGGCTGGTTCGTTTGGCCCATCCTTCATACCATCCTCGCTTGCTGGTTGGCTGACAAACTCTGCCAAGAGCAGCCAGGATGAGTGAACCTCCAACGGTCAATCCATCTCTGAATTGTTTTTGCGGTACATGGCAATTGATGATCTGAACCAGTCCCATGGACTCAGTCACGTGGAGGAGATAAGCCACCAACCCATGGGAATAGCTTTTGACTTTTTTAGGAACACCCTCTTGAAGTCTCTTCAACAGGTTTTCAGCCGTGCCCAAGTGTTCAAGGACAATGGGTCTGGGCTTGCCATTGACTCTTCGGGACTCGACAATGGCCCAGTATTCTTTGCCCCGAGAAGGTTTCTTTTGGATCGTTGCCATTTCAGTGTATACATACGCAAATAATCCTTGGCTTGTCAATAGTTAAGCCAGAAAACTATCATGAATATATGGCAAATTTTCTAAAAAACAGCAGAAAAAACATGGTCTAAAAAATATGATTTCAGTGTATACAAAGTTTTGTGACATAAATTTTTGAAATTATTGCTTTTAACTCTGAAAAAAGCATTGCGCGTCGTAAACTCACGCTAGCAAAAATGAGAGGAATGTGCCAGTCGGGGCAATCTTTGTTGAGTGCACAGGTGTCAGCGCAGCCGCCGGTTGCGCTGACAGGTCGAGGGTTGAGGGTAGATGGTTGAGGGAAGAAAAGATCCTCAACTTTGGCAGATGATGATCCTCATTCTGCCAGTTTGATCATGGCAGAAACTTTCGAGGATGCTCCTCTTACTGCTCCCCTGTACTCAGGGGAGCTGCCCGTAGGGCTGAGGGGTTCTTTCTCTCGAAGTTTCATAGGAGCCCAGCCTTTGGCATGAGCTTGGCACACACATACCACAGTGGGAAAAGAGTTTTGAACCAATAAGGATTGATTCGATCTTCTGAGCCGACTCAATCCTTATTGGTCATGTCACGTTTGCATTGTCTCAAATGAGAAACAATCAACCATACTCTTCTCTTCAAGAAGAGTGATATCAGTTTTGCCAGAGGCAAAACTGAAGGTGCAGCATGCCCACCAACCTGCCGCCGGATTACTACCGGGTTGAAGAGAAGTACCGCAATGCCGGCTCCCTGGCCGAGAAGATCAGCTGCCTGGAAGAATTGATGCGCATCGTGCCCAAGCACAAGGGCACGGACAAGCTCCGGGGTGATCTTCGCCGAAGGCTCTCCAGGCTCAGGGAAACCTCGGACAGGAAAAAGGGGACCTCACGTCAGGTGTCGCCTTTTCAGATTCCGGCTGAGGGTGCCGGGCAGGTGGCCGTCATCGGGCCCGCCAACGTGGGCAAGTCTTCTCTTTTGCAGGCCATGACCAAGGCCAGGCCGGAGGTGGCCGAGTTCCCCTTTGCCACCATCATGCCCACCCCCGGAATGATGGTATTTGAGAACATTCAAATCCAGCTTGTGGACACCCCGCCCCTGAGCGAGCACTACGTGGATCCGGAAATGATGAATCTGATCCGCCGGGCTGATGCGGTGCTCATCATGGTCGACATCCAGTCCACGACCATGGACCAGCTCGATTCGACCCGCTCTGTCCTGCAGAAGCACCGGATCATCCCCAGACAGCTTCTGCAGGAACCCGTGGACCTGCAGAGAGTGAGCTTGATCTCCGTTCTGGTGGCTGTGAACAAGGTCGACGACCAGGAACTGGATGAGGATTTTCAGGTCCTTGAGGAGCTGATCGGCAATGAATGGACCCTGGCCTCCCTGTCCCTGGCCAGGCAGCGCAATCTCGAGGGCTTCAGACAGTCGGTGTTCGAGAGCCTGGACGTGATTCGGGTTTTTTCAAAGGCCCCGGGCAAAAAGGCCGATCTGGACACACCCTTTGTCCTGCCCCAGGGGAGCAGGATTCAGGACTTCGGGGCCAAGCTGCACAAGGACTTCCAGTCCAGGCTCAAGTCAGCCCGGATCTGGGGCCAGGGGCTCTATGACGGTCAGATGGTGGGTCGGGACCATGTCCTTAAGGACGGGGACATCGTGGAGCTCAGGCTCTAGTCAGCGCAGCCTCTGGCTGCGCTGACAGGTCGAGGGTTGAGGGTGGAGGGAAGAAAAGATACTCAACTTTGGCAAATGATGACCCTCATTCTGCCGGTTTGATCAAGAAAGAAACTGACATGGCCGGACCTGATTCAACGATTGTGCCGGCGGGGAAGGCCGGGCCGCTGAACCAAGGCTTCAAGACCCGATGCGTGAACAGAGGTGCACCCAATGGGGTCAACATCTCCAGAGCCGGTTCATCTTTTCAGGCTGGCCGGGGACATGCAGGAGAGCATCGCCACCATGCAGGAAGAGTAAAACATGTCATCCAGGTTTTTGGGTGACATGTTTTTCGATGACCCTGGGGACCATTTCGGACATGAGGTCCTGAAGGAGCTCGGTCATGATGTCCTGGGGCACGGTCTTTTTGGGCACGACCCGTTTCGTGACTTCTGTCTTGAATGATTCCTTGTGGATGGTTTGTCCATTCCGGGTCAGTTGCAGATGGATCTGCAGCTGACCCGAGTATTCCGTGCGCGAGATCTGCCTCAGCCAGGCCCTGGATACCTCGCCGGTGACCGCAACAGCTGATCCCTCTGCCTCCCCATCGGAAAGCACCTCACAGCCCTGGGCCCTGAGCTGGGAGACCAGGGCCTGCCTGACCCAGGTGTCCACCATGGTCTCGGCATAGAACGGGGTCTGCTTCAGGGTGGCTCCAATCTGCAGAGGGTCTTGCCGCTGGTCCTTGATCTGGCCTATGGCGATTGGATGTGAGCAGGGCGGCGTGGACAGGGTCAGGTTCTGGTAGCGTAAGGGGACAATGGTCTGGGCGCAGCCAGCCAGGAAAAGCAGGAGCAGCAGAAGAGCCCAAGGGTGGAATCTGTGCATGGAAAGCCTCCTGAGAGCGGTTTCAGCGCAGCCGGCGGCTGCGCTGATGAATAAATATCTTTCGGTCCGCCGAAAGATATTTATCGGAAAGTCCCCTGGATGAAGACCATCACGAACAGGGCCACGGTTTCCACAATCCCGATGGTCATCAGGTAGTTTCCGAACCCCTGTCCAGTCTCGCCCAAAGCATCGGCGGCCGCGGCACCGGCTTTGCCCTGGTACCAGGAGGAGGCCCCCATGGCCAGGCCTCCAGCCAGACCGGCGGCCAGCATGCCCGGCCAGTTGACAAATCCGGCCCCGGCCTCAAGGGCCTGATTGCTGACCTGGAGCATGAGGTTCATCAGGATCATGCCGTAGATGGTCTGGGACAGGGGGGCGCCGATGAAGGTGATCAGGATGAAGGGCGCGGATTTGTTCTGAGCGTAGGCCTTTTTCCAGGCCCCGATAGAGGCCATGCCGGCTGTGCCCGTGCCCAGGGCGGAGCCAAAAGCGGCCAGTCCCAGGGCCAAAGCTGCCCCAGCCTTACCCAGGCCTGCCATGAGCTGGATGTCCATATCAGTGTTCTCCTTTGTCAGCTTTGCCGCTGGCAAAGCTGACAATGTGGTTTTTTTACTGAAATCAAACGAGTTCCAGGATGTTCTTCCGTTGGGTGACTGTCTCGGGTGCGAGCTGCCATGTCACTGGGTAAGTTGCAAAATTTTATCAGGATTTACAGGATTGACTGGATCAAGATTTTTCCCTGGCAGGCCGGATGCCTGCCAGGGAGCTCATCCGCCTCCGGCGAGGAAAACTTTCAGCCGCTCATCCGGGGCGGCTGAAAATATCTCCTTCCGCTCTTATCCTGATCATCCTGTCGATCCTGTCAAAGACTCTTCTTCTCTGTTCTCGGCCTTGCGTCATGGATCAAGACGTGTCGACGCTTGACGATCGACCAGTCATGCCGCCAGTGCAAACAGTCCACCGGGCGATTCCCTGTAGCCAGGTGTGTTTTGTAACTCTTTGATTATTCTGGCTTCTGGCTACTGAGTTCTGAATTCTTCCGGCTGCATCGTGAGTGTGTGCAGGCTCCTGTGTCACGAGCTCCTCATCTTTGCTGTCACTCTGCCTCCCTGGACTGCCTCCGCTCTTCACCGCCTGCCGAGGCAACGGACGTGTGGCCTCGGGCCTTCCTGGCAAACGGGGCGTACAGGGTGCCGGTCCACTGGATGCCGGCATGTCCGGCAAACTCAAGGGTGTTCAGGCGCACTCCGTGCACCAGGACCCCCATGGCTGCCAAAAGGATGTTCAGGGTGTGCCCCAGGAGCAGAACCAGCCCTGCTGCCAAGCCGGACAGGATGCCGAAGGGGCCGAAGTCGGCAGCCATGGCATTGAAGGCCGAGGCCACGGCAAAGGTGGCCGTGCCCACGGCAAAGAGCCGGATATAGGAGACCACGTCCACAAAGCTGGAGATCACATCCAGCGGGAAACGGACATAGTCGGTCCAGTTGGCGGCTATGGAGCGAAAGGGGCGCATGAAGCCCAGGATCAGACCAAGGCCGACAGGCAGGACGACCCATAAGGCCTCGGGAAAAGGCTCCATCAAAACCAGGGCCCGGGCGGCAAAGAACATGACCCAGGTGATCAGGATCCACCCCAGCTGAGCCAGGGCCTGCAGGCCGGGCAGGAGCTGAATCAGCCGGATGGCGTGGGCCAGGGTCAAATGCAGCCCGCCCAGGAGAAAGCAGAAAAACATGAGGTTGGCCTGGCTGTCCTGGCCGGAGAGCCAGGCCAACCGGGCCTGGCTGAGCGCACCGGGCGGCTCGGCCAGGCCGAAGACGTTGCCTGTGAGCAGTCCCCAGACAATGGTGGAAGAGCTCATGATGACCAGGAGCGGGAAGAGGTGGCTGGGGGCCTTGCTCAAAAGGGGCCGTCCGGCCAGGGTCAGCCCCAGGAAGATCAGGCCGTACCCGGCATCCCCCACGATCATCCCGAAGAAGAGGCTCAGGAAGATGAGCACCAAAGGGCTGACATCAGTCTCCCAGTAGCCAGGAACAACGCCGATCATGTCAAAGACCGCGGTGATGGGCTTGAACCATCTGGAGTGCCGAAGCAGGGTAGGGGGGCTCTCTTCGCGGTCCGGCCTGGACACGCTCAAGCCCCAGCCATTGCTGCGGGCGGCTGCGGCCAGTTCCTCCATGGCCAGGTCCGGGACATAGCCGCGCAGGACTGAGACTGGTTCCAGGTGTTCCATCCTGGATTTGACCCGGGCGTACTCCAGCTGATCGCCAAGCTCGAGGTGCAGCTCTTCCAGGGCCTGCCTGGCCGGGGCAAATTCCGCGATCTCCCGGTCCAGCTCGGCGATGTCCTTTTCGATGCCGGCCAGTTCATGCTCCAGGCTGTGCAGAGACTGCTGGGGCAGGCTGATCTCCTGGGCCTGGATTTCAGGTGCAGACCGGGAAAAGACGGCCAGAAACAGGTTGTCCTTGTCCCTGGAGGCGATCACCTGAAAACAGCCCTCTGGGACTTCGACCTCCTGGCCGGCCTGCCACAGGGAAAGGTTCACCTCGTGATCCTTCAAAATCTGGACGTCCTCAGGGGCAAAGTGCCCGAAAGGTCGAATGCGTCTTATTTCCTGTTCAATGTCTTCCCGCCTGCTGTGCAGCCGGCTCCTTTTTTCCAGGAGAAGCCAGACCTGATCCAGGATACGGGCCGGAGAATCCTGGCTGGGCAAAGGCCCCTCAGCAGAGTCCGGCAGGGCGTCCAGAATCCGGGAGAGCTTGTCCAGGCGGGCTCTGGCCCTTTCCGCGGGCTCTTCCCCGGAGGCCGGCATCTTTGAGATGTGCATGGCCCCCAGGCCCTGCAGGAGGTTCAGGGTCTGATTTGCCTGGGTGGTGCTGCAGAGCAGGATGACCCTGTTCATGGGCTCGATCATGCGGCGGTCTCTCTCTCGATGCCTTTGGCTTTGGCCAGTTTGGCCCTGGCCACGGCAGCGGTTTGCCGGTCCCCGAGCACAATCTGGATCTGGCGGATGGCGTCCAGGCACTCCGGGATCTTGACCTGTTCAAAGAGGTTGACCCTCTGGGTGGTCAGGCGGAGCTCCTGGGTGAGCCTGTTCAAGCGGGTGGTCAGGATTTCCCTGGCAATATCCAGGTTGACGGCCTCCTTGACCTTTTGCAGGCCGTCATCGATCCAGGGCGGTGTGGACCACAGGTCCGGGACCAGCTCTTCAAATTCCACTGATTCCAGCTTCGGAACCTCCACGCCCATGATGTTCTCCTGCCCGGCATGGACGGCCTTGATTTTGACCAGGTCCAGGATGTCGGACGGCTCTGCAAAGAGGTCCACCCAGATCTCCAGGTCCTGAGTCAGGTCGTTTCTGTTCTTCTGGACCCTTTCCAGATCCGTTCGAGTGGAGCGGACTTCGCTCTGGAGCTGCTGCTTCTTGAGCTGCAGGGTGGGCAGAAAACGGCGGTAGCGAGCCAGGGCCTCCCGCTGATTCTTGAGCTCATTCTTGGTGTGGCTGATTCTGGACATGTTCTGAACTCCCGGGCCAGAAGCGGTTCACCAGGCTTGACGGGATCCCGGTTTCCTCTGCACTGAAGGCGTCGGCCAGGATCTGCCACCCCAGGTCCAGGGCATCCTCCAGGGGGATGTTGACTTTCAGGTCCATCAGCTCCCTTTCAAAGCGCTGGCTGTACTTCAGGAGCCTGTGGTCCCAGTCGCTGAGCTGAAAGCCCATGGCTTGCTTTTCCTGGGATTCCCTGGCCAAGGCATAGAGCTGGATCATGGTGTTCATGATCGTGCGGTGGTCGTCCCTGGTCGCGTCATTGACCTTCTGCTTGAGTCGACTCAAGGATCCAAAGGGTTCGATTCGTCCGTTCTTGAGGTAGAACTGGCCCTCAGTGATGTAGCCGGTGTTGTCCGGAATGGGATGGGTCACGTCCCCCCCGGGCATGGTGGTCACGGCCAGGATGGTGATTGACCCGGCGTCCTCGAAGTCCACAGCCTTTTCATACCGGGCGGCCAACTGGCTGTAGAGATCCCCCGGATATCCCCGGTTGGAGGGGATCTGCTCCATGGTGATCGCGATCTCCTTGAGGGAATCTGCATAGTTGGCCATGTCGGTCAGCAAGACCAGGACCCGGTTGCTGTCCAGGGCAAAGCGTTCGGCTACGGCCAGGCAGATGTCCGGAACCAGAAGGCATTCCACAGTGGGATCGGATGCGGTGTGGATGTAGAACACGGACCTGGACATGGCCCCATGGTTTTCCAGCTCGTCCCGGAAAAACAGGTAGTCGTCGTGTTTGAGGCCCATGCCGCCGAGGATGATCACGTCCACCTCGGCCTGGAGGGCGATTCTGGACAGAAGGGCGTTGTACGGTTCCCCGGCAGCGGCAAAGACAGGGATCTTCTGGGATTCCACCAGGGTGTTGAAAACATCGATCATGGGAATGTTGGTCCGGATCATGTTCCTGGGGATGATCCGTCTGGCCGGGTTGACTGTAGGTCCGCCGATGGGGATCTGGGTCTCGGTCAAGGTCGGACCGTTGTCCCGGGGCAGCCCGGTTCCAGTGAAAATCCTTCCCAGGATGAACTGGGAGTAAGGGATCTCCATGCTGTGCCCCAGGAACTGGACCTTGGCGTCAGTGGGCACGCCACGGCTGCCTCCAAAAACCTGGAGGGCGACCCTGCCTCCTTCCAGCCTGATGACCTGGGCCAGGGATGTGGAACGGGCGGAGGTCACCCTGGCCAGCTCTCCATAGGCCACGTTCTCCGCCTGGAGGATGATCACATTCCCGGCGATCTGATCGATACGGTAATAGATCTTACGCATATTCAGCCACTTCGGAAATCATGTTCCTGATCGATTCTTCCAGGCTGGCAAAGTCTTCACTGTCCATGTCCGCCCTGTTCCAGTCCAGTGTGGCCTGGGTCAAGCGCTGGAAGAAGCTCCTGGCTTCATCTTTGTCTTCAAAGGAGAGGGTTGTGGACAGGATGGAGGTGATCACGGAAAAGACGTATTTCTGTCGCTCGGAAGAGGTTGCTCCATCCACCGGATCAAAGGCGTCCTGCTGCAGGTAGGCCCCATCCAGGTACTCCCCCTTGAGATAGGTCACGAAGTCATGGATGGGAGTGCCTTCCTCACCCACCACCTTCATCATCTGCTTGATGTCCCAGCTCTGATGCAGGATGTTCGAGGCAGCTTCCAGATCCTCTGGTTCGGCCAGGCTGGGGTAAGTTGACCAGCTCTCCAAAGGAGCGATAGCCGGGTAGCGCCTGGCGTCTGAACGCTCCCGGGACAGACCGTGAAAGGCGCCAACGACTTTGAGGGTGCTCTGGGTCACTGGTTCTTCAAAATTCCCCCCGGCCGGGCTGACCGTTCCCCCGATAGTCACTGACCCTGTTCGTCCGTCCTTGAGCCGAACCAGGCCGGCCCGTTCATAAAAAGCGGCGATGACCGATTCCAGGTAGGCTGGAAAGGCCTCCTCGCCTGGAATTTCCTCCAGCCGGCCGGAGAGCTCTCGCAGGGCCTGGGCCCACCTGGAGGTGGAATCGGCCAGGAGCAAAACATGGAGCCCCATCTGGCGGTAGTACTCCGCGAGAGTGACTGCGGTGTAGACCGAGGCTTCCCGGGCGGCCACGGGCATGGAGCTGGTGTTGCAGATGATCACGGTGCGCTCCATCAGGCTGCGTCCGGTTCTGGGGTCTGTGAGTTCAGGAAACTCGCGAATGGTTTCCACCACCTCCCCGGCCCGTTCCCCGCAAGCGGCCACAACGACCACATCCACATCTGCGTGGCGGCTGGTCAGCTGTTGGATAACGGTCTTGCCTGCCCCAAAAGGACCGGGAATGCAGTAGGTCCCACCTTTGGCCACTGGAAAGAAGGTGTCGATGATCCTGATTTTTGTGCTCATAGGTTCATCAGGTCTGAGCCTTTCCCTGTAGCTCTTGACCGGGATCTTGACCGGCCAGTGCTGGGTCATGGTCACAGGCACTGCTTTGCCTTCAGGCGTGGTGAGCCGAGCCAGGACAGCGTCCATGACATACGTTCCCTGATCTGCCACCTCGGTCACGGTGCAGGCTCCCTGGAGGCCAAAAGGGACCATGATTCTGTGCTCGAAGATCGATTCCGGGACGGTGCCAATGGCCTCTCCGGCCGAGATCGAGTCTCCTGGACTGACCGACGGCGTGAACTCCCACTTGGCTTCTTTATCCAAAGACGGGAGGTACTTGCCCCGGGGCAGAAAGATGCCGTACTTTTCGGCCAGGCTGAAGAGCGGGTTCTGCAGACCATCAAAGACCTGACCCAGCAGGCCGGGGCCGAGCTCGGCAGACAAAAGCTCCCCGGTGAACTGGACCTGGTCGCCGTAGCGCAGCCCCTGGGTCTCTTCAAAAACCTGGAGCTCGGCGTATCGGCCCCTGACCCGGACCACTTCGGACTTCAGCCTGAAGTCATCACCCAGGGCATAGCCAAGCTCGTTTTGAAACACGGGCTGATCGAACTCCACGGTCAGCAGATTGCCGTTTACCCCGACAATGCGCCCGCTCTTGAGAGGCTGGTTCTGTTCTTGGTTTTTTGCGTGCTCAGTCATGATTGAGGCTTTTGGGCTGAATATCTCCTAAAACGAGAAGTCCAAGGAGACTGTGTCCATGCAGGCTTGCACCAGGGAGTGAAACTGCTCCCGGCCATGATCCTTGTCAATCCCGGCCCAACGCTGCACCAGCTTGAGCTGCAGCCCGAAGGCCAGGACCCGGTCCAGTCCAAAGGGATCGTCCTTCCGGGTCAAATCCTGGATCAGGGCCCATCGGCCCTTGTCCAGGGCCCACTCCCGCTCCAGGGGGGAATCCAGCTCAAAAGCATCGCTGACCATGTCCCTGGCCCGGACTGAGTACCGGGCTGCGGTGGACCCCGGCCAGGCCGGGGGGACGTTCCAGCTCTTGGCCCGGATGAGCATGGCCTGATTCCTGATCTGCAGGTCCAGATCGCGCCAGGCCCGGCCAAAGTCTGTCTTGAGCTCCTGGTACCGGCCTTTGATGATCCGAGCTGCTTCAGCCTGCTCCTCTGGGCTGAGAATGGCGCACACGCCTAGAAACGCCTCCAGGCTCAAAGGCGAGCCCTGCCCGAGAACCAGGGCCGGCAAGGAGGAGAGCAGGTAGATTCGGCTCACGACTGGGAGCTGTCCTGCTGGCTTAAGGAGTGCTGCAGCTCCGAGCAGACCCGTTCCAGGGTTGGTTGTTCAGAGGCGACCTGCTTGACGATTTCGCTCAGATGGGGACGGAGCAGTTGGCTCAGCGATTCGGCCACAGCCTCATTGGTGAAGTCCAGATAGACATGGTCGTCCTTGAAGGAGATCTTGAAGCCCTTGAGGATGTCGTTGTCCGCCTTGAGGGTCAGCCCGGAGATCATCCTTTGCCGGTACAGGTCGGCAAAGGTCTTGATCAGGGTTTCGTGGTCTTCGGGGCTGACCAGGATTTCCATCCGGCTCTCACCGGAGTGGGCTGCACACTGCTCAGCCATCTTGACCAGCATGTCCTGGATGACCTCGATGCCCATGGCCTGATCAACGGTTTCGACCACCAGGTCGGACAGGATCCGTTCAATGGCCTGCCTGACAGTGATCAGCAGATCCCGGCCGGCGTGTTCCAGGGTCTTGCGGCTCCGTTCCTCGTAGATGCGGGCGTTGTTCTGAGCCTCTTCAAGCATGGCCCGTTTTTTCTCTTCGGCCTCATGGATAAGAGAGGACGCTTTTTTCCTGGCCTTGGCCAGGATATCCTCAGCTTCGGCCTGGGCCTTGTCTATGCCTTCCTGGCGGATTTGATCGATCAGGGGCTGGAGGTCCTGAGACATAGGCCTACCTTTGATGTGATCAGGATAAGCATTTGATTTCCGATATGCTCAAAAAAATCATAACAGAAAGTTTCGGGACCAGTCCAGAGCAGGATCCTCTCCAGAAGTCAGCTTTGCGCTGGCAAAGCTGACTTCCATCCCTGCAGTCTTTTCGACTGTTCTGAGCATGAGCTTCTTGTGCAGCGCAGCACAGTGATCTGATGAAAATGTATCCAAAAAGATGCAACCCTTGGGTTGCATCTTTTTGGGAGGTGTGCTTGGATACCGCGGCTGGAACCTCTTTTGCCGGCTGCAAGGAGGTCATGGACAATTGGTTTTCCAAGCTCTTCAATCAAGCGTTGATATTCTCATGCATTGACTTTTCTGTTGTCTGTCATCGGTCTTCTGGGCCTGCTCTTCCGATTTTTTGCAGGCGCATCGTGCAAGGAGGTCATCATGGACAGGTTTGATGCCGGTCGGTACACTCATTTGGACAAGCCGGAGGTTCTCATCCGACTCTTCCATCCCCGCCCCGAGTTTGGAGCCTCCAGAGACGGGGAAGATCTGAGCATCCCGGTTGCCGACGGGGTGCATGTTGGGGCCAGATTTCACCAGGCGGACAAACAGGGGCCGACCATCCTCTTCTTCCACGGCAACGGGGAGATCGTTGCCGATTATGATGAGCTGGCCCCTTACATCTTGCGGACAGGGGCCAGTTTTCTGCCGGTGGACTATCGGGGGTACGGACGTTCCAGTGGGACTCCAACCGTAACCGCAATGATGCATGACTGCCATCGTGTTTTTGATTTTGTGCGCTCGTTCCTTGAAGACAAGGGTCAGACCGGGCCCCTGGCGGTCATGGGCAGATCCCTGGGGAGCGCACCCGGATTGGAGGTGGCCCGGGCCTATCCTGACCAGGTCGCCGGATTGGTCATCGAGAGTGGATTCGCCCACCTGGTGCCTCTTTTGGATTTGATCGGCGTGGATGTTGAAATGCTGAACATGAGCGAGGAGTCTGGAGTCATCAATCTGCACGCCATGGCCTCCATCACCTGCCCGACCTTGATCATTCACGCTGAACTGGACCATATCATCCCGTATGCCGAGGGCGAGACCCTGTTTGCAGCCTGTCCGGCTCAGAACAAGAAGCTGGTGCGGATCCCTGGAGCCAATCACAACGATATCCTGGCCAGGGGGCTGGACACCTATATGAACGCTCTCGAGGATTTTTTGGGTCAGCTTTGACTCTGGCAAAGCTGAATATTGGGTTTTAAACTGAAGAAACAGACTCTGTTTGGAAAGACCCAGCCGCTGTCTTCAAGGAGGGCAGAAGACAGAAGACAGAGGGCAGAAGAGAAACCCTGAGTGCCAGTGCCGCTGGGTGTTGAAAGCTGGTCGTTTGTGAGTGGTTCTTCCTCATGAAGTTCATACGAGAGAACAGAAGAAAAACGTTGAATATTTATGGGACCTGAGCCTGCTTCCAAAGGCGTACATGACAGCGCTGCCCACCGCAGCACTGACCGTCAAGCCCGGCGTTCCAGGCTTGTGGTCACTCAGGAGCAGGCCGGGGTCCGGTTCGATGCTCTCTGGGCCCGGGAGCTGGATGAGTTCGGCCTGTCCAGGTCCCAGATCGCCAGATGGATCAAGCAGGGCAAAGCCAGGCTCAACAGCCAGATCGTGAAAAAGCCCGGCGCTCGTGTTCAACCCGGGGACCGGGCCGAGCTGGACTGGAATCCGCCTGTGCACTCGGTGCATCCAGTGTCCGGGCCTTTGAATATCGTTTTTCAGGACCAAGACATTCTGGTGGTCAACAAGCCCCCCGGCCTGAGCGTTCATCCTGCACCAGCCCTGGATGACCCCACACTGGTCCACTTTCTGGTCCATCACTACCCGGAGACGGCCGGTCTGGACCCTGTTCGGCCCGGAGTTGTGCACCGGCTGGACAAGGACACTTCGGGCCTGCTCATTCTGGCCCTGAACCAGGAGGCCAGGGACACGGCTGCCCAGGCCCTGGCCAGACGGGAAGTGGACAAGGACTATCTGGCCCTGGTGCACGGCCGCCCTCAGCCGGGACAGCAGCGGATCGAGCTCCCCCTGGGGCGGGATCCGGCCAGCAAGACCAGGATGGCTGTCCAGAAAAAGGACGGCCGGGAGGCAGTGACCCAGATCCAGGTCCTGCATGTCTTTCCAAAGGAAGAGTTCAGTCTGCTCAGGGTCAGGATCCTGACAGGGAGGACTCATCAGATCAGGGTCCATCTGGCCCATCTGGGGCACCCGGTGCTCGGCGACCAGCTCTATGGTCCGGGCAAGCAGGCCGGGCTGCGAAAGCAGAGGCCGCTTCTGGCCAGACTGGCCAAACGGCAGATGCTCCATGCCTGGAAGCTCGGTTTCGATCACCCAGTGACCAGGGAACGGATTGAGCTCACCCAGCCGGTGCCCAAAGATTTCTGGCGTCTGGCCCTGATCCTGGAGCAGCGGGTCCAGAAGGTCGGGGTCACCGGCCCGGTTGGATGTGGAAAATCAACAGTCAGTGCCTTTTTGAGCCATGGCCGCTACCCGGTCTGGAATGCAGACCAGGAGGTGGCCGCCCTGTACGAGCCGGGACAGGACGGGTGGCAGCTTCTCAAGTCCAGTTTTGGAGAGCGCTTTGTGCCCGATCCTCAGGCCGGAGTTGACAAGACAGCCCTTTTTCAGGCCATGCAGGAGTCTGATCAGGTTCGAAACGAGATCATGCATCTGATCCATCCCCTGGTCGAGGCCAGCCTGCACACATTCTTCGAGCGGCATGAGCTGGCCAGAATGGCTGTAGCTGAAGTGCCGCTCCTGGTGGAGTCGGGCTGGCATCAAAAAGGACTCTTTGATGTCCTGGTTGGAGTCAGCTGCCGGTTCGAGCAGCGTTCAATCCGGCTGGCTCGAAACCGGAGCTGGGATCAATCCCTTGTTGAAAAAATGGAGAGCTGGCAGGCGGACGAGCAGAGCAAGCTGGAACCAATGGATATGGTCATTGAAAATGATGGGAGCCTGAACGACCTGGCCCAGAAGTGCGCCGAAGTGCGGCGCAGGCTCCAGCAGAAGCGAAGCCATTCCCGGGGCGGATTTGTCAACTGGCTCAAAAAGGCCGAGGTGGTTTGAATGTTTCCTCTTCGGGACTCCATTCCCAGACGATACGTACCGTATGCGGCCAGGGCCATCATTGTCGTCAATACCCTGGTTTTTTTGTTTGAGCTGAGCATTGGGCAGGAGGGTGTGGTTCGGCTCTTCTATATCTTCGGTGTGGTTCCGGCCAGGTTCATGCACCCGGACTGGGCTGCGTTCGTGGGCTATCCAGATACCGGGGTCATCCCCTTTTTCACGCACATGTTTCTGCACAGCGGTTTTTTGCATTTTTTAGCCAACATGTGGATCTTGTGGGTCTTTTCCGACAATGTGGAAGACGTCATGGGCCCCTGGCGCTTTGTTGTCTTCTACATGCTCTGCGGCCTGGTGGCTTTGGCCGGGCACTTCGTGTTCAACCTGAACTCCACCATGCCGGTGGTGGGGGCTTCCGGAGCCATTGCCGGAGTTATGGGAGCCTATTTGCTCCTCTACCCCCGGGCCCAGGTCTTGACCCTGATCCCGGTTTTCATTTTCCCTTTTTTTGTCGACCTGCCGGCAGTGGTCTTTCTTGGCCTGTGGTTCTTGATGCAAATCCTGTCCGGAGTTTTTGCCAGCCTGAGCTCTCAGGCTGCCGGCGGGGTGGCCTGGTGGGCTCATTCCTTTGGCTTTCTGGCCGGCATTCTGCTGGTCCCGTTCTTTCGCAGCAGCACCCGTTGCACGGATTGCGGGAGGTCAACTTTCGACGACTTTCGATTTCACTGATCCTGGCATGATTTTTCAAGACCGCCTGTCTACAGGTGGACAACGGGGATGACGTGTATTACTTTTCTCATTCAATCGACCTCTGCTGACAGGCTGAGGTTTGTTTCGGCACCATGAACAGAGGTGGAATGTATGCTGCACATAGAAGATCTGCATGTGACTGTCGGCGATATGGAGGTCCTCAAGGGGGTCAACCTGGAGATTTCCCGCCACGAGACCTTCATTCTCTTCGGTCCCAACGGGTCGGGGAAGACGACGCTGCTCATGTCCCTGATGGGATTTTCAGGGTACAAGATTACCAGAGGCAAGATCACTTTCAGAGGCCACGACATAACACACTTGCCGGTGAACGAGCGGGCCAGCTTGGGTCTTGGCATGTCCTTTCAGCGACCCCCGACCATCAACGGGCTGAAGACCCGCCAGCTGGTCAAGGTCTGCGCCGGGGGAGACGAGGTGGACGTGGAGGGCCTGGCCAAGGAGGTCAATCTTGAACAATTCCTGGACCGGGACATCAATGCCGGGTTTTCCGGAGGAGAGCTCAAGCGGTCGGAGCTTTTGCAACTCATGGCCCAGAAGCCCAAGCTCCTGCTCTTTGACGAGCCGGAATCCGGGGTTGATTTGGAGAACATGAAGCTGATCGGGAAGATGGTCCGCCGGCTCCTGGCCCAGGATATTCAGCCCAGGGCCGATATCAGCATGCGGGAGCAGAAGGCCGAGGTTGAGACCTCCGGTCTGATCATCACTCACACCGGCTACATCCTGGATTACATCAATGCTGACGTCGGCATGGTCATGTACAACGGCAAACTGTGCTGTTCTGCCAAGCCCAGAGAAATTCTCGACCACATCAGCCAGCACGGATACGAGGAGTGTGTGCGATGCCTGATATAAAGAAAAAGCCGGTCATGGACAGAAGCCAGGAAGACATCGACATTTCAACCTATGAGTACGAAGGGGCTGAGTCCGGGCTGATCGAGGACCTGACCCAGCTCAGCGAAGATGACAAGCAGCAGCTGCTCATGGCCGGGGTGGACGTGTCCGGAAAGCAGCGCAGCGGAACCTATGTGCACATGAATCATTCCAACGTGCATTGTGCCAGCTGTCAGACCGGGGTGGAGATACTGGACATCACCAAGGCCCTGGACAAGTACGACGGCCTTCCGGAGTATTACTGGCAGGCTGTGGACCCGGACAAGGACAAGTACACCAAAGCGGTTCGGGACAAGATCCACGGCGGGTACTTTATCCGAACCGAGAAAGGGGCCAAGGTGACCGATCCGGTCCAATCCTGCCTGTTCATCAAGGGGGACAAGGTCGGGCAGAACGTGCACAACATCATCGTGGTCGAGGAGGACTCCGAGCTGCACATCATCACAGGATGTGCCGTTTCCCACGATGTCAGGGCTGCCCTGCACATGGGCATCTCAGAGATCTACGTCAAGAAAGGGGGCAAACTGTCCTTCACCATGGTTCACAACTGGGGCGAGGACGTCCATGTCCGTCCCAGGAGCGTCGGGATCGTGGAAGAGGACGGCGTGTTCCTGAACAATTACATCCTGCTCAAGCCGGTGCGTTCAGCCCAGCTCTACCCCACCCTGCACCTGAACGGGAAAGGGGCGGTGGCCAGATCCAACTCCGTGATTGCCGCACCTCCTGGTTCCTACGTGAACAGCGGCAGCCGGGTCGTCCTCAATGCCCCGGAGACCAGGGCCGAGATTATTGCCCGGACCATCACCACCGGGGGAACGATCATCAACCCCGGGCACCTGGTGGGCAACGCTGTCCCAGCCAAAGGGCACCTGGAGTGCAAGGGCCTCATCCTCAAGGACGGGATCATTCATGCCATTCCTGAGCTGGAGGCCTCGGTGGCCGGGGTGGAGCTCTCCCACGAAGCTGCCGTGGGCAAGGTGGCCCAGGAAGAGATCGAGTACCTCATGGCCAGGGGGCTGGACGAAGACGAAGCCACCTCGACCATTGTCCGCGGGTTTTTGAATGTGGACATCATGGGCCTGCCCAAGGAGCTCAAGGACTCCATTGACAAGACCATCGATGAGGCCGGGGAGGAGATGTTTTAAACCAATTTGCAGCTCAAACGAGCTCTGTTTACCACAGCAGCTGAATGTTGTGGTAAGGCCTGGGCAGCAATACACAGTATTCGTCTGCAAATTGGTATCATACCAAATAAAAGGGGTCATGCTCCGGCATGACCCCTTTTATTTGGTCAGCAGCCGCAGGTAGAGGTCTCCGGTCCAGGGCCCGAGCTTACGCCCCTGGCCCTTGAGCCGCAGCGGCCGTCCAGCCACGTAGTCCTGGGGAATGGTCGTGGTCAGCATGGTGGGGGTGGCCTGAAACCTCCGGGAGATTTCAAAGCGAATGGCTGTGCCGGGCTTGAGCCGGATGGGGTCCAGGTAGAGGGTTTGCTCATGATCCAGCTGGGATCTGAGCCAGGCTTTGAGCCCTTTGATCCCCACTCTGGAAAGGTCCAGGTCCAGAGTTTGCGAACTCCCCCCGAGAGAGAAGCGTTTGGACGTGCCTTTTGCCCCTGTCTTTTCCGGCTTTGATCTCTTGACCTTGCGGAAGATGTCTTCAAAGACCTGCCGGGCGAAAGGGTCGTTGAGGATGTTCTTCAGAATGTCCTCATTCCGGAATTCCGTTTGGGCAGATGAGGATTGAGCCTCTCTGGCTGTGTCTGAACGCTCGGAGCGGCTGGAGAATGTGTGCCCGTTTGTGGACTTTGCGGAGGCCTGCCTGGCCCTGGCGCGATCGGCCCTGGTCTTTTTCCTGCTTTGCCCAGGTGTGGAGGCGGAGCTGGTGAGAACGACGTAGGCTTCGTTCAGGCGTTGAAACTTGCCGGCTGCCTCTGGATCTTCAGGGTTCAGGTCTGGATGGCACTTGAAGGCCTGTCTTCGGTAGGCCTTTTTGATCACCTCCAGGTCGGCCCCTTCAGGCACATTCAGAATGGCGGAGCAGGTGCGATGGTCCATGAAGCATTTCCGGGCAACAAGGCAAGCGGGTGTTTTTCAGCATCCAGCCAAGAGGTCCTGGACAACCAGGGCTCTGGGCGCATCGGGCCGGTCATGATGAATCAGTCCCTGTTTTTTCAGGTAGAGGAGACCTTGCTTTACGAACTCATCATGTGTCACCGCGGTATTGATCCCGGGACAGCCGTCTTTGGCCATGTGGAAGCTGTCCTCGTCAATGAGGTTTCCGCGGAAGAAAGGCCATGCCCGGCAGAGGTCGGGCTTGTGGCTGTGCACCGTGCAGCCTGTTTCCGGGGTGAAGAACACACAGGAGCGGTTCGAGCTGGAGGAGGTCAAGACCCTCACGGATCCATGGCCTTCCGTGTAGGCTTCCTGGAATGATTTCAGAGAAAGCTCCAGAAAGCTGCTCAGTCTCTTTTGGTCCCTGAGGGTGACCACGATCCCGCCCTGTCCCTCGCAGCACTGCCCGCACATCTGGCAGACAAAGGCTTCTTGGTGATGGTGAAACAATGTGCTCCTCATACTCTTTTTGTCTTTATTCAGCCCAACCGTAAGGAGTCTGGGAGCGTTGAAAAGTTGAACAGGTTGAAAAGTTTGAAAACAGAAAGTCTCAACCTCAATCAACCACTTCAACCTTCCTCAACTCATACTTCCATCATCCCCATCACAAGGCACCCGACTCTGTTGCCCTGTTGTCCAGAGTGACGATTTGAGCTGCTCATGCACTGTCTTGATGCACAGGTCTTCAATGACCATGATCCCGGAATCGGCCAGGATCTCCCTGGCTTCTGGGCTGACGATCCCCTGCTGCATCCAGAAGACCTGAGGCCGGGGGCTCATTTGAAGGACTTCCCGGGCGTGATCCGGGCAGAAACTGGCGGCCCGGAAAAGATCCACGATGTCGACCCTGTCCGGTATCTCGCTCAAGGCCTGGTACGTGGCCAGGTTCCAGACATTGGTCCGCTTGGGGTGGACAGGAATGATCCGGTACCCGGCCCCGATCAGGTACTGCCCTACGTCATGCACGGGCTGGCTGGCCTTGTCCTTGGCCCCGACAATGGCGATGGATGTGCTGTTTTGCAGAGCTTCCCGAATCGCTTTGAGATCATTCATGCTTGTTCTTTTGTATCCTCACTTGAGACACATTTCGCCAGCCATGCTGGCGAAATGTGTATGGTAGGGTTTCGGTCAAAAGCAGTCAATTTCATTTTCTCCTTGACAACCGGCCCTGTGAATGGCTATAAACGCCCCTTCCACGGGCCACTAGCTCAACTGGCAGAGCAGCGGACTCTTAATCCGAAGGTTCAAGGTTCGATTCCTTGGTGGCCCACCAAGAAATTCAATGACTTGCAGACAAAAAAGCTGCAAGTTTTTTATTTTTGAAGTCTGTTTTATTATTCAGTACCGCCTTGGTCCTGCCTTAGAGATTTTAACCTTCCTGCATCGCTGAATTTTTTCTAGCAAAAACCGTCCCCAATGTCTCCAACGGGTCCTCAAATCCAAGTTTGACGAGTGATTGAGGGAGACGACATAGGTGGAGACATTTATTCAATACCTCCAGGACATCTCACGCCTTGGCGCATCGACGAGTTAGCGATGGCAGTGCATATTTCAGTATTTGGGCATGGCTCTTTTTCAACTGGCAGCACAATCAACCGAATCATTGCCAAAAGCAAAGCGGACTTGTAACACATGTAGCATAATGACACATTGAACAAGCAGGCTCTTGAGAGTTGATTTAAAAAAGAAACAAATATGCCGGGGTGATATATATAAGTAGACTTTTAATTTTGTGGCATACTAAATGCATATCTTTTTTCAGTATTTTGATTGTTGCAAGTCCAGGCAGATTGCATGTATCAGCTCTAAATTGTCTTTAGGGCAATCATCATATACCCCGCTACATTTCGTTGTATAGCCGATAACTGAGTCACTAGCTGGGTATAGATGTTTATTATATAAATGTAGTCTGATGGCTACTCATCGTAATCCCTCCCCTTCTTTCCTCCCTTCGCAAAAGGCCGCACTCCGGCTAAACATCACCCAGGCCGGCAGTGCGGCTTCTCAAGTTTGACTCAGAATTCAAAAGTTTTGAACTTGTACATATTTTATAATTAAAATTTGCATAAGAAACGACTCAATGTTTTTTTCTAAAAAGAAATCAAAAATTGCAACACGCCACCAATTTTTACTGGATCTGGTCCTATTGGTCGTTCTGCTTGGAGTAGCTTTGGGCACATTGTCACTCGTCCTGGATGTACAGTCTCAAGATGACTTGGCCCGCGACCTCACGCACCAGGCAGTCCAAGAGGCTAGACAACAATTTACTTCTCAAATTGAACCTATAGAGTCGATGTTGAAAGTCATTGGTAAATGGGGCGAAGATGGCCAGCTCGACTTAAATAAGACATCCACTTTAAACGCAAAGTTTATTCCCATGCTGGAAGAAAAGTCAGGGGTGACTTCATTGGCAATTGCAAACAACAAAAGAAGAGAATACTTATTGCTACCTGAACGAAAAGGATGGTTAACCCGTACTAGAAATAACACTCTCAAAAACAATGAGTTTTTATGGCAACGTTGGGTTTCAGCCAATAAGAGTATCCAGTCTTGGAATGAAAAATCAGATAATGATAAAGAACAAGAAAAATGGTATCAACACTTCACTTCGGGCAAGAACACGTCAAAGCTTGTCTGGTCAGTCATCAATAATTTTTCAAACCAAGCAGAACCTGCAATTATCGCAACCAAGAATTTTAGAGCGCCTAATCAAGCAGAATCAGTCTCTGTTGCAAGAATTGATATTCGGCTTAGTGAAATCATTAAAGATATAGAGACAGAGTACAGCAGTGACAGGGGAGAAATATTTCTGATCTCACCTGGGAAGCAAGTGCTGACGGCAACCCGTAGCGAGAAGCAGAGCCACATTCAGTTTCTCGCAGCTACAGAATGGTCTGAAAGGGGTGAACAAGAAAACGAAGCCTTCACTTTAAAGGCACTAGGGAAAACCTGGTGGAGCTGTTTTCTTCCTTTGCAAAAGGATGATGCTTCAGGGTGGATAGCGGTGACAATACCTGAAGCGAAACTGCTCGCTGATTCAGAGCAGACGTCATGGATCATTGCGGTTTGGGTTTCTGTTGTCCTGCTCATTGGGATTATTTTATCTCTGATTTTAGTGCACAGATACAAAAAATATTTCCGCGAAAATTCTACGCGTATTCTTGCTAGCAAAGATATTGAATCTCAAATTGAAAAGCTGCTCACTCAGGGAGAAAATCCTAACCTGGAATTCAAGTCTACAGTACGCACCAATTTGAAAACCGGCAAATCAGATAAAGATATCGAGTTTTCCTGGCTGAAAACCGTAGCAGCATTTCTGAATACTCAAGGTGGCATTTTGCTAATCGGTGTAGATGATTCCGGCCAAGTATTGGGCCTTGAAGCAGATAATTTTGAAACAGATGATAAATGCCGTTTGCACTTAAAAAATTTAATTCACCAACACATTGGTCCGACTTTTTCACGATTTATCGATTTTGAAATATTTTTATTTCATGATGAAAGTATTATTGTTCTAGAATGTGAACCTTCTCCTGGACCAGTATTTTTACGAAAAGGACAAAGCGAGGATTTTTTTATCCGTTCAGGACCGGCAAGTGTTCCATTAACAATAAGCCAGACTATAGAATACTTGCAGCATGACTTGAATTCAAGAAATGGATGAGTTGGGAGTTCTACATACTTTCAAATAATTTTTAATCGATCTAATATTTCAGCCAATTAGCAACGGAAAAGTCTGGGAAAGGACTTAAAAATTTCTGACGTTGATCTTTTCATTGCTTGCAAAAGGGCTTTCAGTCATTCCTTCAAGGAGCAGGCCAGTTCAAAGCCCTGTTCCCGGCCTGATGGGCCGAAGAGGCTCAAACGGATGCGCACCTCCGCAGGCGGGGGCAGGGTCTCCTGGAGGAGGTCCTCGGCATTCCAGGACGAGGCAGGTTCGATCCGCTCCGGATCGACGAACTCCAGTTGAAAGTCCCGGACAGTCTTGGACAGAGTCAGGGTTGTCCTGGTCTCAGGCACTGTCCCGTTGCCCGAGAGCAGGACCTGGCTCCGCAGGAGGCGAAACTGCCTGGGCTCGCTTTCCCCAAGGGGGCTCAGGACGTAGCTGACCCGGTAGAGGCTTTGGCTGGGGAAGGTGGCGTTGAAGTCCAGCCCGGCCGCGGTGCTGAACTCGAGGACTGTACTGTTGTCAACCATGAATTCAGGTTCGGGGCTCTGGCCTTGAAATCCAAAGTCCTGATCTTTTTTTTGGGGCAGGTGCAGAGAGTCAAGGTCGTTGGCCACCTGGCGAAGGATCAGCCGGGCGTTTTGATCCAGGCTGGATTGGTTCTTGACCTGGTCGGCCACATTCATGGACTGGTCAAAGACTGCAAAGAGGGAGGTGAACAGCAGGGCCACAATGGCCAGGGCGACTATGATCTCCATCAGGGTGAAGCCGGGGCTGCCTGCGTGAATGATCAGCGTGCAGGAGCTGCTTGCCCCCCGGGACCTGATGGTTCGGGTTTTTGCAGTCACACCAGGTAAGAAGCTCCAGATGGAAAAGACCCCCTCAGCCCTGCGGGCAGCGCCCCTTGGAAAATGGGAGCAGTGAGGGGAGCAGTAAGAGGAGCATCCTCGAAAGTTTCTGCCATGAGCAAAC
>CAYOID010000051.1:0-19418 GCA_964403955.1 uncultured Desulfohalobiaceae bacterium
CAGCCAGAGGCTGCGCTGACACCAGACCAGGCCTTTCGTGTTCCAAAGGAGATAAGAGCCCATGAAATCCATGTTTGCGCGTCACATTGAACTGGCCAGCCAGGTCATGGATCTGAGACTGCAACGTCAAAATGTTGTCTCCGGAAATTTGGCCAATATTGGCAACCCCAGTTACAAGGCCAGGCGGCTGGAGTTCGAGGACCAGCTCCAGCAGGCCCTGGGTCAATCCGGGCAGGGCACCATGACAGCCACAGATCCAGCTCATTTGCCGAACCAGGAGGCAGCTGCAGAAGGGCGGCTGGGCAGAGAGCTGGAACTCCGGGTTGTTCAGGGCGAAGACAGCGTTGACCTGGACAAGGAGATGGCTGTTCAGGCCAAGAACAGTCTGAACTACTCTGTTCTGGCTTTGATTTTGCAGAAAAGTTTCAACGGCATGGCCGACACGATCACCAAAGGAGGTCAGTAAGCAATGGACTTCATGACAGCCATGGACATTTCCGCTTCCGGACTGAGTGCCGAGCGGACCAACATGAATATCATCTCCATGAATCTGGCCAATGCCCAGACCACCCGAACCCCGGAGGGAGGGCCGTATCAGCGGCGGCGGGTCGTTTTTCGGGCTGTCCCGGTGGAGATGCCTTTTGAAAAGGCGGTTCAATCAGCCTTGGACCGTGACGTCAAGGGGGTCAAGGTGGCCAGGGTTGAAAAAGACGGCCGGCCATTCAAGCAGGTCCATGAGCCTGATCATCCTGACGCTGGCCAGGATGGCTACGTCCTCTATCCAGACATCAACGTCATGGAGGAGATGGCCAATATGTTGACGGCCACCCGGGCTTACGAAGCCAATCTTTCCAGCCTCAGCACGATCAAGACCATGCTCAGCCAGGCCCTGCAGATCGGCAGATAGATGCGGCTGAACAACTGAAGATGCAGGCGCAGAAGTCAGCGCAGCCCCTGGCTGCGCTGACAGGTCGAGGGTTGAGGGTGGATGGTTGAGCGAAGAAAAGATCCTCAACTTTGGCAAATGATGCTTACGACTTTGTGCATCAACGTCGGATAAACCCCCTGGAGAAGAAGAATGTCAATTTCATCTGTGGCCATGCAGGCCTATGCCCAGCAGGTCCAGCCCGGAAAGGCATCGCCTGCCGGACCTGACAGGGGCGCTTCAGCCCAGAATGAGGCCGCCACTTTTCAGGAGACCATGAAGAACTCACTGGCCGAGGTCAATGATCTCCAGACGGAAAAAGGAGCCATGATCGAGGATTTTGCCAGCGGCAAGAATCAGAATGTCCAGGAGTTGATGGTGGCCATGCAAAAAGCTGATGTGGCCATGAAGATGACCACAGCGGTCAGGGGCAAAGTCATGGAAGCTTACAAAGACCTCATGAATATGCCCTTGTGATGAGCATGGCGAAGTCCTGAACAGGAAGGATGCATGGCACGTTTTTGGGAGAACATCGTAAGTAGGCTCAAGGAACTCTGGTCCGGGAGCACCCTGGCCCAGAAGATCCTGGTCGGAGGCATGCTGGCCATGACCCTGGTCATCGTGGCCCTTGTCGTGATCTGGCTGAACAAGACCGAGTATGGAGTGCTGTACGCGAACTTGAGCACCAAAGACGCTTCAAGGGTGGTCGAGGTGCTCAAGAATGAAAATGTCAGCTATCAGCTCTCCAATCAAGGGAGCACGGTTCTGGTCCCCAAGAGCAGGATCCACTCCCTGCGGCTTCAGCTGGCAGGTCAGGATGTGCTCAAAGGCCAAGGGGTGGGATTTGAGATCTTCAATCAGACTCAGGTCGGGCAGACAGACTTTGTGCAGCAGGTCAACTATCAGCGAGCCTTGCAGGGAGAGCTTTCCAGAACCATTTCCAGCATACCGGCTGTCAGGGCGGCCAGAGTCCACCTGGTCCTGCCTGACAAGTCCCTGTTCATTGAAGAGCAGAACCCGGCCTCGGCCTCGATCCTTCTGGATCTCGAACCCGGGGAAAAGCTCCAGGATCCTCAGGTCGAGAGCGTGGTCAGCCTGGCGGTCATGGCGGTGGAGAGCCTTGGCCCGGACAATGTCTCTGTGGTGGACACGGACGGCACTTTGCTCTATCAGGCCTCCCAGGACGAGTCTTTCGAAGGCTTGACGACCACGCAGCTGGAGTACAAAAATGCCCTGGAGAGCAGGTTCCAGCAGCGCATTGAGAGGATGCTGACCCCTGTCCTGGGCATGGGCCGGATTTTGGCCCGGGTCAATGCGGAAATCGACTTCAGCAGCAAGACCATCCAGAAGGAGCTCTTTGATCCAGACAGTGCTGTTGTCCGCAGCGAGCAGAAGACCAGGGAAAATTCCAGGGGATCGGCGGGAGCTGCGGCGGAAGAGGGGAACCCTGAGGCCGGCTATCGGGACCAGCAGACAGGCACCGGCACCAGCCAGGAGTCCAGCCGGACCCAGTCGACGACAAATTTTGAGATCAACAAGGAAGAACAGCAGATTGTCGTGCCAAAGGGGCAGATCGACACCTTGAGCGCAGCTGTGATCGTCGATGGCACGTACACTACGGATCAGGACGGCAACCAGGTCTTTGCCCCCAGGTCGGAGAAGGAGCTGGAGCAGATTCGCTCTCTGGTCATGCGGGCCCTTGGGTATGACTCGGCCAGGGGGGATGCCATTGAAGTGACCTCGATGCCTTTCAGCAAGCCGGAGCCGATCCCTGAACCCTCCTTGGTGCAGTCTGCCTTGAATACGGCCCAGAAGTTCTGGAAGCCCCTGTTGAATGCGGTCATCATCCTGCTCTTCCTCTTGCTGGTGGTCAGGCCGATCGTCCTGGCCATCCTCAAGCCGCGGGTGGTTGAGGAGGAGACCTCTGAAACAGCAGGGCTGCCAGGGAGCGGAGAGCAGTCGGCCCTGGGTGAAAGGCCGGCCCCTGAAGAGCTCAGGGCTAGAGAGGCCAAGCAGCACTTTGACGAGCTCAAGGACAAGGCTCGAGAGGTCGTGGACCAGAATCGCGAAGAAGCTCTGAATATCGTCAAGCAGTGGATCCACGAGGAGGCGAAGACCTAAGTGTCTGACACGTATACTGGAGTCCAGAAAACCGCAATTCTGCTTCTGGCCCTTGGTGAAGACCATGCCAGCCAGATTTTCAAGGACATGGAGCAGAAAGAGATCGTCCAGGTGAGCAAGGCCATGGCTGAGCTGGACTCTATTCCCCAGGATTCGGTGGAGGGGGTGCTCAAGGAGTTCAATGATGCCGTTCATTTCGGGGGCCAAAAGCTCAGAGGGGGGCCTTCCAGGCTGCGTACGCTCCTGTCAAAGAGCCTGGAGAGCAAGGAAGCAGAACAGGTGATGCACTCACTGGAATACGATTTCGGCCCGGCCCCTTTTGAAGGCCTGGAAAGATTCAGCCCCAATCTCATGGCCCAGATCCTTTCCAATGAGCATCCCCAGACCCTGGCCCTGGTTCTGGGCCATCTCGGTCCCGGCAATGCGGCTGAGCTGCTGCAGAAGCTCCCGGCCGGGGTCCGGGCTGAGGTGCTGATGCGCCTGGCCAAGCTGGAAAGCGTGCCCCTGGATATGCTCCATGAGGTGGACTCCATTCTTCAGGAGCAGCTCAAGGCTATGGGCGGAGAAGGGGAGAAGGTCGGCGGCGTTCAGTCTGTGGCCGAGATACTCAATGCCGTGGATCGGAGCACTGAGGAGGAAGTCCTGGCGGATATCGAGGAAGAGTCTGCCAGGATGGCTGAAGACATCCGCGAGCTGATGTTCGTGTTCGAAGACATCGTTTCCCTGGACGACCGGGCCGTCCGGGAACTGCTCAAGGAGATCAGCAATGACGATCTGACGCTGGCCTTGAAGGGATCTTCAGAAGATCTCAAGGACAAATTCTTTTCCAATCTGTCTGAAAGGGCGGCCACAATGATTCGGGAAGATCTGGAAATCATGGGGCCGGTCAAGCTTTCCGACGTGGAAAACGCGCAAAGGACTATTGTCAAGGATGTCCGCAGGCTGGAAGCCGAGGGCCGGATTGTTCTGACCGGGAAGGGGGGGGATGATGTCCTGGTCTAAACAGGGACGCATTTACCTCAGCGGAAGCGAGACCCCTTTCTCCAGCGAGCATTTGGCGAACGGCACCGTGGCCTGGAGCCAGCACCTGGAGGACGAATTTTTTGAACGGGTCCGGGGGAAAGCCGCTCAACAGGCCAGAGACATTCTGGCCCAGGCCCAGGCCGAAGCTGAGACGCTCAAACAACAGGCCTATCAGGAGGGTCTGGCCAAGGGCAGGCTGGAGGCCCGGCAGGAAAGTGAAAAAAAGCACCAGGCACTCTCCAGGAAGTTTGACGGATTTCTGGCTGCCCTGGACACTGAAAAAACCAGGATACTTGACAGCTACAAGCAGGATATCGTTGCCTTCATCGCCCTGGCGGTCTCAAAGATTGTTCACCAGGAGCTGGACCAGAAACGGCGTGATGTTCTGCATAACGTGCTGAGCGAGGCCCTGGAGCTGGTGGACAGGGAACGGGAAATCAGCCTGAGCGTGAACCCGGAGGACCAGGACCTGGTGCGGGACCTGATGGATCAGGTCCAGTTGAAACACCCCAGGCTGGAACACTGGCAGGTCAAGACCACAACAAAGGTTCAGCCCGGGGGGGTGGTGGTGGAGACTGCCGGGAGCCAGATCGACAACACGATCGACAGCCGCTGGAAGGCGGTGAACGAGGTGCTGGAGCAGCTGGCCATCAATGGGGAGCCATAGAGCGCCCGCACCGCTGCTCAGCAGCCAAAGCCCACCTTGAGCATCACCTATGGACATCCAGGGCAGTCTGCACTTTCTTCGGGAGATCAATCCGGTTCAGAGCTACGGCAAAGTGAGCAAAGTCGTAGGCTTGATCGTTGAAGGGTATGGAATGAAGGCCCCTCTGGGGGCGGTCTGTGATCTCATTGTGGATGAGCGCACTGGCGAGTCCATCTCGGCCGAGGTGGTCGGATTCAGGGATGAGGTTGTCCTGTTCATGCCCTATGGAGACCTGCGGGGCATCAAACCCGGGAGCTTGATCAAGAACAAGGCCACGCCCCCGCTCTTTCCGGTCGGGCACCGTTATCTGGGCCGGACTGTGGACAGCTTCGGCCATCCCCTGGATGACCAGGGGGAGATCAAGCCCCAGCGTTGCTACCCCCTTTACGGCCAGCCCATCAACCCCCTGGAGAGGCCGCGTGTGACCGAGCCTCTGGACGTGGGCATCAGGGCCATCAATGGCCTGCTGACCCTGGGCAAGGGGCAGCGGGTCGGGATCATGGCCGGTTCCGGGGTCGGCAAGTCCACACTTATGGGTATGGTGGCCAGGTTCACCAAGGCCGAGGTCAATGTCATTGCCCTGGTGGGGGAAAGAGGGCGGGAAGTTCTGGAGTTCATTGAATCCGCCCTGGGTCCTGAAGGCATGGCCAGATCAGTCGTGATCGTGGCCACCTCGGATCAGAGCCCGCTGGTCCGGATGCGGGCAGCTTACGCGGCAACGGCCATGGCCGAATTTTTCCGGGATCAGGGGCAGGACGTGATTTTGATGATGGACTCCGTGACCCGTTTCGCCATGGCCCAGCGTGAAGTCGGACTGGCCGCCGGAGAGCCTCCGGCAACCCGGGGGTATACCCCCTCGGTCTTCAATCAGCTTCCCAAGTTGCTTGAGCGGGCCGGGCAGAGCCGGTCCGGAAGCATCACCGGGATTTACACCGTCCTGGTGGAAGGCGATGACATGAACGAACCGGTTGCCGACGCAGTTCGGTCCATTCTGGACGGCCATATCGTGCTGGACCGCAATCTGGCCGACCAGGGGCATTATCCAAGCATCGACGTGCTCCAGAGCGTCAGCCGGCTCCGTTCCGATGTGACTGACCAGGATGTCCAGGCTGCCGGCAACCGTCTCCTGTCTGCCCTGGCAACCTACAAGCGGGTGGAAGACATGGTCAATATCGGGGCCTATGTCCGCGGGAACAACCCGGAGATCGACGCCGCCCTGGATCTGATGACCCCCATCCGCCAGTATCTCGCCCAAAAAGTCGATGAAAACGAGCCGCTGACTCAGAGCTGGAAACGGCTGCAGGCCCTGATGCAGGCCTGAGCGTTCCAGAGGGCCGTTGCCGTCAGATCCTGTTCCAGCCCGGCCTATCCAACCATTTACTTTTGCCGTCAGAGCACGTACCTTCCCTCTCCAGCCAGCCTTGTCAGCGTAGCCTCTGGCTGCGCTGAATATTTGGGTTTGAACCGAAGAAAGAACCTTACTTGATCAGGAGCATGCGCATGCTTCGACTGCAGGATTTCCAAGAAGGCAGAGAGGCCATCGCCGTTGTTGGGTTGGGCTATGTCGGCCTGCCCCTGGCTGTGGCCCTGTCCCGATCATTTCAGGTCGTGGGGTTTGACGTTTCAGAGCTTCGGGTTCAGGAACTCAAGCAGGGAAAAGACAGGACCGGGGAAGTTGCGCCCCAGGACTTGACCTCGGCCAGGATCAGCACCACCAGCTCAGCCCGGGACCTGGCCGAAACCAGGTTGATCATTGTTGCAGTCCCGACCCCCATAGATGCCAATCACCGTCCCGACCTGCAGCCCATCCTCGGTGCATCAGCCGCTGTTGGCCGACACATGAGCCCTGACAGCATTGTGGTCTATGAGTCCACGGTCTACCCTGGGCTGACCGAGGATGTCTGCGCACCGGTCCTGGAAAGGGAATCTGGTTTGCACTGCGGCCGGGACTTCTTCCTGGGCTACTCCCCGGAGCGGATCAATCCGGGGGACAAGGTGCACACCCTGGAGAACATCGTCAAAGTCGTGGCCGGTCAGAATGAGGATGTTGCCGACCTCCTGGCCAAAGTGTACGGCACCGTGGTCCGGGCGGGCATCCACAAGGCTCCGAACATCAAGGTGGCTGAGGCGGCCAAGGTCATAGAAAACACTCAGCGGGACCTGAACATCGCTTTGATGAACGAGCTGGCCCTCATCTTTCAGACCATGGGGATCGACACCCAGGACGTCCTGGAGGCAGCCGGAACAAAATGGAACTTTCTGCCCTTCAGGCCTGGGCTGGTCGGGGGGCACTGCATTGGAGTGGATCCCTACTACCTGACCTTCAAGGCTGAAGAGCTGAGCTATCACCCCCAGGTCATCCTGGCTGGAAGGCGGATCAACGACTCCATGGGGGAGTATGTGGCCCGGACCGTGATCAAGAGAATGATCCAGGCCGGAACTGACATCAATGGAAGCAGGATCGGTGTCCTGGGGGTGACCTTCAAGGAAAACGTCCCTGATTTGAGAAACACCAGGGTCATTGATATCATCCGCGAGCTGGAGACGTTCAGCGTGCAGGTTGTCAGCCACGACCCCTTGGTGGATCACGAAGAGGCCAGGCATGAGCTTGGACTGGAGCTGGCCCCTTGGGAGAGTCTGGTGGACCTGGATGCGCTGATCGTGGCTGTTCCGCACGCGGCGTTCACCAGCCGCGCCCTGGATGAGCTGGCCAGGTGCCTCCGCCATCCAGGCCGGGGCCTGCTGGCCGATATCAAGGGGGCCTTTTCGCGGGAGGAGGCCGGCAATATCGGGCTGAGATACTGGCGGCTCTGAAGTGTGCGGGATTTCGAGCCTCCAGGCCGAAGCGCAGCGGCTGATCATCACCACGGCCACCAGGAGGGAGATGAGGGCGGCCCTGCAGGCCTTGTCCTGTCCTGCAGATCTGCCCTACGGCCAACCTGTGGAGTGGACCCTCAAGCACAGGGCCTGCACCCTGCTGATCACCGGCATCGGCCCGATCAATGCGGCTCTGCACCTTGGCAGGGCTTTGGTCCGAGCGGATAACGTCCTCGGTGTGCTCAACCTGGGTATTGGGGGCAGCTTCGACCTGGAGAGACTGCCGCTCTTGCAGCTCTGCACAGTCCATGAGGAGATTTGGCCGGAATTCGGTCTCTGGACAGACCAGGGCCTCAAACCTCGGGCCTTGAAGTTTCCTCTGGGCATCCTCCAGGGCAGCTCTGTCTGGGACAGGATCGAACTGGAGCCGGAAAGGGCTGCAGCTCAGGCTGGGCTCAAGCTCGCCCGCATGGGGCCCATGGTCAGGAGCTTGAGTGTGGCTGGAGTGACCGGGACATTGGAGAGGGCCGCTGCCCTTTGGCAGCGGTACAAAGCTGAATTGGAGAACATGGAAGGCTTTGCTCTGGGCTGGGCCTGTCTCCAGGCCGGAGTTCCCTTTGTGGAGTGCCGAAGCGTATCCAATCTGGTCGGGTCTCGAAATGATCAAAGTTGGGACATTCAGGGGGCACTGGGCGAGCTGAGTCAGGCCCTGCCGAACCTGTTATGAGTGTGGATAAGGCAGACAGAAAGCCCCGGGACTCGGAGTCTCAGCCTTTGGTCAAGGTCCTGCCGCGGCCGTGTTGTGCTCTGGCCTTGATAATGTCATGAATCGGAGGAGCACGTGAGCTGCATCCCTGGTCCTGGACCGGAAAAAGAGACGTGCACTCAAAGCGAAAATCAGGATATCCGCTTGCCCATGCGTGATCTGCAGGACTATATCCAGGCCTGTCTGCCCCCCATTGAGAACCAGCTCTCCCAGAATGTGGCCACCATGAACCCAGTGGTCGTTCCAGTGGCCGAGCATATCTTGAAGGCCGGAGGCAAAAGGCTCAGGCCGGTCCTGTGCGTCCTGACAGCCCAGGCCCTGGGACGGCTGAACGATTCTGTCTATCCTCTGGCCTGCGCCCTGGAGCTCATCCATTCAGCCACTCTGCTCCACGACGATGTCCTGGACAATGCAGAGCGCAGACGGGGCAGAAAAGCCGCCCATCTCCAGTTCGGGGTCACCGAGACCATCCTGGCCGGAGACGCCCTGCTGGCCCTGGCCAACAAAATCATCACCACCTACAAGAGTCTTCAGCTGATGGCCCTGGTTTCAGAGGCCATCTACCAGACGGCCACCGGGGAGATCCTGGAGATCCAGAGGATGCGTCAGCCTGTTTTGACCCAGGACCAGTATCTGGAGATCATCGTCGGCAAGACCGCTTTCTTGATCCAGACCAGCTGCCAGTGCGGGGCCATCTGGTCTGGAGCTTCGGCCCAACTCCTTGACCAGGCCAGATCCTTTGGTCTGAATTTGGGCATCGCTTTCCAGCTGGTGGACGATGCCCTGGACTACGCTGCCCAGGAGAGCAGGACCGGCAAACCCCTGGGAGGGGATCTGCGGGAGGGAAAGCTGACCCTGCCCCTGATCTTCTTTCTGCAGGGTCTCAAGGAACAGGACAAGCTGGACGTCCTGGACAAGATCAAGGACAGACGCCTGAGCTCAAAGGAGCATCAGTGGATCATGTCCGAAATCCAGTCCCAAAATCTGGCCGAGAAAACCCGCGATGAGGCTGACAGCTACCTGGTCAAGGCCGCTGATGCCCTGAGCCGGTTTCCAGAAACAGAGTATCGGGACCTTCTGGAGCAGACCATCACCTTCATTCGCAACCGAACCCATTGATCAATCGAAAAAATCCATCCTGGGCATCTTTGAGAGATGACCGGCCTGGACCAGGGCTTGATAAAACACGGTCAGCCCCTGCAGCTGCCTGCTTCCAAACTCATAGACCAGGCCCTGAAAATACGATTTCAGCTTCTGGTGGTTCAGGATCCCCTGCCGACTGATCAGATCGCAGAAAAAATCGATTCGCTGCTGCCCCCATTGCTTGGATGCCAGGAGCTTGTGCCTGGCCTTGACCAGGGCCTGTCTCTTGTGGTCCAGGGCCTTTCTGCTGACCACCCAGACCCCGAAGATGAAGGGGAGCCCGGTCCACTCCAGCCAGGCCTGACCGAGGTCGAGCTGGTACGGATAGGCCTCAAGGTTACGCAGCCGCAAGGCCTCGTCCCCAATGGCCAGAAAGGCTGCCGGAGGCGAGGTGCTCTTCAGGGCGGTGTAGATATCCCCGGTGGTGGTTGGGGCCTGGATGTTTTCCTTGGCCAGAATCAGACGCAGCAGGGCGGCTGAGGTGTGGGTCTGAGAGCTGATGAGCACGGCCCGATCCTTGAGGTCCTGAAGGGGAAACCGGCTCAGCAGGAGAACGCTCTGAACCGGCCCCTGACTGCCGATGGCCAGATTGGGCAAGAGCAGATAGTCCTCAAAGCGGCGTCCGTACTCGATGCTGGAGGCAGAGCTGAGGTCCAGCTCCCCCTGGGCCATGAGCTCGTTCAAGCGGGCCGGAGGGCCGCTGACGAACTTGAAGTCATTGGGGATGATCGCCTTCTCCAGGGGATAGTAAATGGGCAGGACGTTGAGGTAGCTGATTCTTCCCAGGCTCACCTCAGGGCCGGTGCAGGACGTGGCCCGGGCTGGCTCAGGAGTTGATGAGGTCATAGTTCATTCGTCTCTGTTTGGGGGTGAAGCCGGCCTGGGTGATGCAGGTCTCGATGCTTTGGCTGCTCATGCGAAACCGGACTCCGGAGGCTGCCACCACGTTCTCCTCGATCATGGTCGAGCCAAAGTCGTTGGCTCCGAAGAACAGGGCCAGCTGTCCGATGTTCGACCCCATGGTCACCCAGGAGACCTGGAGATTGTCCATGTTGTCCAGAAGGAGCCTGGAGAGGGCCAGGAGGCGCAGGTACTCGACGCTCGTGGCTTTGCGCCCGGACAGCCGGGTGTTGTCCGGCTGAAAAGCCCAGGGAATGAAGGCGGTGAATCCTCCAGTCTCGTCCTGGAGTTCCCGAATGGCCAGGAGGTGCTGGATGCGCTCTTCCGGGGTCTCGATGTGTCCAAACATCATGGTGGCTGTGGTTCGCAGCCCGAGGCGGTGGGCGGTGCGCATGATGTCCAACCACTGGCCGGCACTGCATTTGTTCGGGGAAACGATCCGCCTGACCCGGTCCACCAGGATCTCGGCCCCGCCGCCGGGAATGGAGTCCAGGCCGGCCTGGATCAGTTTCTGGATGATCGTCTCAGGGGTCAATCCGGTTAACTGGGCCAGATGAGCGATTTCAGGCGGGGAGAAGGCATGGATGTGCAGCTCCGGGAACCGGGTCTTGATCGAGGCCAGCATGTCGGTGTAAAAGTCCAGGTCAAGATCGGGGTGGTGGCTGCCCTGTAAGAGAATCTGGGTCCCGTTGAGCTCCAGGGTCTCCTCGATCTTGGTGAAGAGCTCGTCCCTGGAGATGACGAAGCCCCCCTCCTGTCCCGGGGCTCGGAAAAAAGCGCAGAAACGGCAGGCGCACACGCAGATGTTCGAGTAGTTGATGTTGCGGTCCACCGCATAGGTGACCACGTTGTCCGGGTGTTTGGCCATGCGGACAGCATGAGCTGCCTGGGCCAGGTGGTGGAACTCTGCCTGGCTGTAGAGGAGTTCGGCCTGCCCAGCATTGAGGCGCTCCCCGTGGACGGCGGCCTCCAAAAGGGGCGGGCTGGATGGATGGGTCATGGTTCTTCCGCCTGATGGTTCGAGGGGACTTTCTGAAAGAAACCGTTTCGCTGGACCGGTTCCAGGCCGCATTCGATGATCATGCGTTCCAGTTCATGTCTGGACAGGACCTGGGGGGAGTCTGCCCCGGCCATGTGGCCGATTTTTTCCTCGACCACTGTGCCATCCAGATCGTTGGCTCCAAAGTAGAGGGCGGCCTGAGCCTGCTTCAGGCCCAGCATGACCCAGTAGCTCTTGATGTGCGGGATGTTGTCCAGCATGAGTCTGGAGACGGCAATGGTCTTGAGCTCTTCGATTCCGCAGATTGGGGGGATATCCTTCATAGGGTTGCCTTTGGTCAGAAACGGCAGGGGAATGAAGCATACAAACCCTCCGGTCTGATCCTGAAGCCTGCGCAGACGGTCCAGATGGTCCAGCCGGTGGTCGACTGACTCCAGATGGCCAAAGAGCATGGTGCAGTTGGTCTTCAGGCCCATACCGTGGGCCCGGGCGTGAATGTCCAGCCAACGCTCAGTGCCGGCCTTGTTGGGGCAGATGCGTTTCCTGATGCCTGGATCGAAGATCTCGGCCCCACCCCCAGCCAGCATGTCCAGGCCGGCCTGTTTGAGCCTGGTCAGGACTTCCTGGGCGGGAATGGCTTCCAGACGGGCAAAGTGGTCGATCTCCACCGCAGTGAAGCATTTCAGGGTGGCCCGGGGGCGAAGTCCGCGAATCATCTTCAGCAGGGCTTCAAAAGTCTCCAGCTTCAGGTCAGGATGACACCCGCCCACAATATGGACCTCGGTGATCGGCTCGTCCAGGTGAGCCCTGATTTTGTCCTCCATCTCTTTCAGGGTCAGGACAAATCCCCCGGCTTGACCCTTGTGGCGATGATAGGAACAGAACCGGCAGCTGTTGATACAGATGTTGGTGTAGTTGAGCTGCTGGTTCAGGACAAAGGTGGTTCTCAGCCTGTGCCTTTGGGTCCGGGCCAGGTGGGCCAGGGAGCCGACGACTGCTGGATTTGGGCACTGGAAGAGACGCTGACCGTCTTCCAGGCTCAGACGGAGGCCCTGGAGGATCTTGTCCTGGATGTCCCTCAGGCCGTAGTTTTTGGCGGTTGTGGACTGCATGGTTTCACTCGCTGCTTGAATGACAGTTGCCCTGTTCGGGAGTTGCGCCTTGGGCCGGTGGCTACTGTGACTCCTCCGGGCCAAGGGGTCAAGTCGCCTGCGGCTCCCAAAATCTGGACTTTGACCAAGAGGAGCGTCCAATGACCCAAGAGTTGAGTCTGGGCATTTCACCCTGCCCCAATGACACGTATATTTTTTACGCTATGGTCCACGAAAGGATCGATCTGGCCCCATTTTCGCTTCAGACCACCCTGGCCGACGTCCAGGAGCTCAATCAGGCTGCCTGCACTGGAGGTTTCGACCTGGTCAAGATTTCAGCCGCAGCTTTTGCCCGGGTTCAGGATCAGTACACGCTCCTGCGGGCAGGAGGGGCCCTGGGAAGGGGCTGCGGACCGCTCCTGGTGGCCCGGCCCGGATTTGACCTTGCGGAGCTGCCCGAGGCCAGCGTGGCCCTGCCTGGGGACATGACCACGGCCAGCCTGCTGCTCAGGCTGCACGGCCTTCACCAGGGCCTCAGGAAGGAGATGCGCTACGACAGGATCATGACAGCTGTGGCCAGTGGAGAGGCTGACGTTGGGCTGGTGATTCACGAAGGTCGCTTCACCTATCCGGCCTATGGGCTGGAGAAGGTCCTGGATCTGGGCCAGTGGTGGGAAACCGAGACCGGCCTGCCCATCCCCCTGGGAGTGATTGCCGTCAAGTCAGAGCTGGGGCCGGAGGTCGCGGCCTGGGCCGAAGACCGGATTCGGGCCAGCCTGGTCTACGCCCGTGCCCACCATGATCTGGCCTGGCCCTTTATCCGGTCCAATGCCCAGGAAATGGACGCTCAAACGATTTCAGAACACATTCAGACCTTTGTGACCGACTATTCCTGGGACCTGGGAGAGGAAGGCCTCAAGGCGGTGCACAGACTGCTCCGGGCCGGAACAGCCTGATATTCCAGGCACAGTCCGGCCGACAGGCTTCCTGTGACGCTCAACGTCAGTCAAAGACCAGGGCGCAGCTCTTCAGCAGGGGGCCTGGCGAAGCAGGCGCCATTGGGCGAGATCCGGGTGATCGCAGCGCAGCCGGGCCTCCTGCCCGGAATGGACCAGCTGCAGTCTGTCCCCGGAAGATCCTTCCAGGCCGTACTCCCCAGGTCTGAGCAGGGGCCTTTTCAGGCCGGGGGCCAGGATGTGCACCGGGTTTGAGGCCTCCCACCTGGACTTGACCCTCACGGTCCAGACTGAGTCCCTGACCCGCTCTCCAATCTGGGCCAGCACCGGATATGTCCCGGCTCTCTTCTCAGGCTGGAGCAGGATCCTGTTGCGGTGCAGGGTCATGCCCGTGCCCAGCGGCCGGGTCGAGGCCTGGGCCAGCTCCTGGAGATAGGTTCTGGGCCTGAAAGCGCCGGCCTCGAGGTCAGCCAGAGCTGTGACATAGACGTCCAGGACCTGGGCCAGGTAGAGGCTGGTCTTCATCCGCCCCTCGATCTTCAGGGCGTCGATCCGATTTTTCACGAACCAGGCCAGATACTTGACCAGGCAGAGATCCTCGCTGGCCAGGATTCTGGTGTACGGCTGGGCGTCCAGAACCTCCCAGACCGGTTGCCCGGGCCTTTGCCGTTCCTCCAGGGCCAGGCCGGTCACTTTGTACTCGAACCTGCAGGGGTGGGTGCACAGACCAAGGTTGGCCGGTCTCTGGTTGAGATAGGCGCTCATCAGGCACCTCCCGGAGAGGGCCATGCACATGGCCCCGTGAACAAAGACTTCCAGCTCCATCTCCGGGGCCGTGTCCCGGATGGTCCGGATGGATTTCAGGTCCAGCTCCCTGGCCAGATTGACCCGGCGAACCCCCTGGCGCTGCCAGAAGAGGACCGAGGCGGCGTTGGAGGTGTTGGCCTGGGTGCTGAGGTGGATGGGGATCTCAGGGGCTCTTTCCCGGGCCAGGTCCAGGACTCCGGGATCGGCAACGATCAGCCCGTCCAGGTCCATGCCGGCCAGGATTCCCAGCTGCTCCCTGATCCGGGGAAGGTGGGCCTCTCGGGCCAGGATGTTCAGGCAGTAGTAGAGCCTGACCCCTTCGGCCCGGGTCCGCTTCCGGGCCTGGGCGAGCTCCTCCAGTGAAAACCCCTGGCCCTGGGCCCGGAGGTTGAAATCTTCCCCGCCCAGGTACACGGCATCAGCCCCGTAGCACAGGGCTGTCTCCAGCCGTTCGAAGCTTCCGGCCGGTGCGAGCACTTCCGGGCTGTTCATGGGCGGTCCGTGACCCACAGCCCCTGCTGCTGGCGGCGGTCTTTCATGGCCTGCACCAGGTCATAGGGCAGAGAGAGATTGGAGCGGCCCCTGCCGAGAAGGATGTCGGGTTTGACGCTGCCGTGGAAGTCCGACCCGCCGCTGACCAGGAGGTCGTATTCCCTGCAGAGCTGGAGGAAGAGAGCTGTCTGTCCAGGGGTGTGTTCAGGGTAGTGGGCTTCCAGTCCGTGGAGCCCAAGCTCCTTGAGGCGCACGATTTCCCGCCGGAGCTGGCTCTCTGAAATTTCCAGGGTGAAAGGGTGGGCCAGGATCACGGTCGCCCCTTCCCTGTTCAGGATGTCTATGGCCACCTCCGGGGTCAGCTTGTCCTTGGGCACGTAAGCCTTGCCTTTTGGGCCGATGTAGATGTCAAAGGCCTGCTGAATGTCTTTGACCGCCCCCTTGTCCATGAGAATTCTGGCAATGTGCGGCCGGCCTATGGAGGCTTCACCGGCCAGGTCCTTGACCTCCTGGTAGTCGATAGCAATCCCGGCTCCCTGCAGGGCCTGAATGATCCGTTCATTCCTGGAATGCCGCCGTTCCCGGAGATAGACCAGCTTTTCAGTCAGGATTCTGGGCTTGACCGGCAGCCACAGCCCGACGATATGCATCTGGCCTTTGGGATAGTCGACACTGAGCTCGCACCCTGGGATGACTTCCAGCTCCAGGCGCTGACCGGCATCCATGGCTTCTCCCAGGCCATTGGTTGTATCGTGATCAGTCAGGGCCAGAGCCGAAAGTCCGGCTCGTTTGGCTTCTGCAATCAGTTCCGCAGGGGACAGGGTCCCGTCGGAAGCTGTACTGTGGGTGTGCAGGTCGATGTCCGGCATCTTGATTCTCCTGGCCAGGTTGTGTAGGAGCAAAAGAGAGCCACGTTGGTCAGCTTGCATGCGCAGAGCGGCCCATTCATACCTCAGTGCCGGCCTGGAGACAAGCTTTGCCTCCAGGCCGTGAGGCCAGTTCAATCATAAGGAGGAACATTATGGCCCTGAACAAGGAACTTCTCGAAATTTTGGCCTGTCCGAAGTGCAAAGGGGACCTGGAACAGACCACGGCCCAGGACGGTTTGATCTGCCACAGCTGTGAAGTGGTCTACCCCATTCGGGAAGAGATCCCGATCATGCTCATTGAAGAGGCCATCCCGCTGTCCAGGTGGCAGGAGGGCCGCAACAACACCTGAGAGCCGGGACTGAAAAAATGAGCATCAACGTCTTGACACCTCCCGGGAAGTGGTTACTCATACTTCAACAAAAAATGGTTGACATTTCCCAATAACTTTTAAGGAGGTGTTGGTATGGTGCTCGATTTCAATACCCTCTATGATTTTCCGAGAAATATAGAACGTTTTTTCGATGATTACTGGAGTCCTCTGAATATCAGCCAGAGGCGTGTGGCATATCCCCCATTGAACATCAGTGAAGATGAAAACAACATCTATGTCCGAGCTGAGATCCCTGGTTCAAGTATTGAAGACATTGAAGTCACTCTTTCTGATAAAAGCCTGATCATCAAGGGTGAAAAGAAAGCAGAAGAAGGCCGGTATTTCAGGCAGGAAAGACCGACTGGATCTTTTCAGAGGATCATCAATCTCAATGTTGAGATTTCCAGAGACAGTATCAAGGCTTCAATGAAAAATGGGCTCTTGGAGATTGTTTTGCCCAAGTCCGAAGAGACCAAACCAAAACAAATCAATATCGATGTTGGAGAATAATGGAGGGACAGTTATGAATGAAACAGGTGTACGACAGGTAAAAAAGGAGCTGCCCAGAATCAGGCCAGCAGCTGATATTCTGCAGAAAAACGAGGCCTTCTACATTCTCATCGACATGCCTGGAGTCAAGCGGGAAGATCTTGAAATCGCCGTGGACAAGAACGTCTTGACGGTTGAAGGCGATACCAGCTACCCCCAGGCTGAGAATGAAAAATTCTTTGAAAACGAGTTCGGGAACGTCCACTACATTCGCAAGTTCACGTTGTCTGATGCAGTGGAAAAGAGCAGCATTCAGGCCCATTTGAGCAATGGGCAGCTCAGGCTCGATCTGCCCAAAGCCAAAGAGCTGCAGCCCAGAAAGATCGAAATCAAGAGCAGTGAATAGTTTTTTCCGCCGACCAAAGATTCGAGGCCGGGTTCATCCCCGGCCTCTTTTTTGGGCCATCATCTGGAGGATGGACCATGACCAGACCAGCCCGCCCCAGCCCGGAGTCATTCGCCCTGCCTCGGGTGGGGGTTGATTCACACGCCCACCTCGACCTGGATGGACTGCGGAGAGACTGTGCCGGGGCCGTCCACAGAGCCGGGAAGGCAGGGGTTGCCTGGGTCGGCAACGTCTTTCTGAACCCGGAGGCCTATCTCAAAAGCAGAGAGCTCTTTGCCGACCTGGACCAGGTCTTCTTTGTGCTCGGGATTCATCCTCATGAGTCTGATCAGGTGGATGCAGACGCGCTGAGCCGTCTTTCAGAGGCCTTGACCACGGATGATCGGATCAGGGCGCTGGGGGAGATCGGCCTTGACTTTTACCGGGACTGGTGCCCACAAGATGCCCAGATCAGGGCTTTCCGAGATCAGCTGGCCCTGGCCCGGGCCCTGGACAGGCCTGTGGTCATCCATTGCAGAGCCGCTGAAGAGGAGACCCTGGACATTCTGCGTGATATGGGTTTTCAGGGCAGGCAGCTCCTGTGGCACTGTTTTGGCGGGGACAGGGATCTGGCTGGCAGGATTCTCGATTCTGGGTGGACGATATCCATTCCCGGGACTGTGACCTTCAAGAAGAACAGGGCCTTGCATGAGGCAGTGCAGGCCGTGCCCCTGGAGCGGATGGTCCTGGAGACCGATTGCCCTTTCCTGGCCCCTGAGCCCTACAGGGGCAAGCAGAACGAACCGGCCCTGACGGTGTTCACAGCCCGAAAAGTGGCTGAGCTCAAGGGCGTGGACCTGGAGTCGGTCTGGGCCCAAACAGGAGACACCGCCCGAAGGTTCTTTGCCCTCAATTCATAGCCGTCACCAAGCTGAGTCGGGTGCCGGCTATGAGTTGAGCAGGGCCCGGATCTCCTCCTGCACGAACTGCAGCCGCTCCACATCATCTTCGTCCAGCTCCTGCACGGATTCCTTGGCCTTGATCCGCTTCTTGAGCGCCTTGAACTCATTTTCCAGATCAATGAGCGCGTTCTGGGCCTGTGTGGCTATATCAGGCTCAGCCCATGCCAGGTCAGGCACCTCTTGAACAACCTCTCTGGGCTTGAGGATGATCCTTTCCTTCCATCTGGGGATATGCACGCTCAAGCCGAATGTGGCCTGGAGGACCTCCGCCAGGGCCTGGCTGGAGCTCTCCTCCCCGTGGATGAGGAAGACTCTGGGCTTGGACGTGAAATTTCCGACCCACTGCACCAGGTCATGCTGATCCGCGTGGGCTGAAAAGCCGCCGATAGTGTAGATTCTGGCATTGACCGTGATCGTTTCCCCCAAAATTTTGACCTGCCTGGCGCCGTCAACCAGGTGCCGTCCGGTGGTCCCGGCGGCCTGAAAACCGACGATGACCACGCTGGCCCCTTTGCACCACAGGTTGTGCTTGAGGTGGTGCCTGATGCGACCGGCGGTGCACATGCCGTTGGCGGCAATGACGATGGCCGGACCGTCCTGTTCGTTGATGGCCATGGACTGCCTGGTAGACTCGGTGAACTTCAGGTTGCCCATGTGCAAGGGATCGAAACCGCTGTTGACGATGGCCAGGGCTTCCTGGTCATAGTATTCTTTGTTCTTTCTGAATATTTCAGTGGCCTTGATGGCCAGGGGGCTGTCCAGATAGATGGGGATGTCCGGCAGCCTGCCCTCCCTTTGCAGCTCCCCCAGGATATACAAGATTTCCTGGGTCCGCTCCACAGCAAAGGCCGGGATGAGGATCTTTTGCCCGTGGGACACGCTGTACTCAATGGCTTCCAGGAGTTCCTCCCGGCTCTCTTCAAAGTTGCGGTGATTGCGGTTCCCGTAAGTGGACTCCATGAACAGGAAATCGGCGTCGAAGATCTCCTGGGGGTCCTTGACAATGAGCTGGTCCTTACGCCCCAGGTCGCCGGAAAAGACGACCTTGAGCTGGTCGTCGTCCTGAAGCCAGAGCTCGAGGATGGAGGATCCCAGGATGTGTCCGGCATTGCGGAGTCTGGCCCTGATCCCGGGCTCGATGTCCACAAAGGCGTCCCGTTCAACCGGGGTGAAGTATTTCAGGCTGGCTTCAGCATCTGTAGTGGTGTAGAGAGGTTCGACCGCCTCAAGGTCCTGCCGCCGCCTTTTTCTTGACTGCCACTCGGCTTCCATTTCCTGGATGTGGGCCGAGTCCAGGAGCATGATTTCACAGAGCTCAGCTGTGGGGGGCGAGGTCAGGATGCGGCCCTGAAAACCGTCTTTGACCAGCTTGGGAATCCGGCCGGAGTGATCGATGTGGGCGTGGGTCAGGAAGAGGATTTCGATCTCGGAAGGATCGAAGTCCCAGCCGGACCAATTCCGCTTTTCCAGCTGCTTCTTGCCTTGATACAGCCCGCAGTCCACCAGGATCTTTTTCCCTCCCGGCGTTTCGATCAGGAAGTTGGAACCAGTCACGGTCCGGGTCGCCCCCAGGCAGGTCACTCTGATCATGATCA
>CAYOID010000051.1:19518-24185 GCA_964403955.1 uncultured Desulfohalobiaceae bacterium
AGGCTGATCTCCATCTCAGAGGACAGGCCCTGGATCAGCTCGAGCACCTCGCTCTTCTGCGTCCTGTGAAAGGCGAGCTGCAGGATGGCCTCGTACTTGTCCATCACGGTCATGGTGGCCAGGTTGTCGTAGCCTTCGAGGATGAATTTGAAAAACACGATGTCCCGCCTCGGAATCCGGATGTAGAGGTGCTCGGACCAGAGACCATGGGATGGCTCAGCTCTCAAGGTCTTCACAGGACCCTGGCCCCGTCTTCGGTGACCACCACCATGTGTTCCCAGCGCACCCCGCCCCACTTTGGATAGTAGAGCCCGGGCTCGATGGTCACGACCATGCCGGGTTCAAGGCGGGTCTCGCCGGCCGGCCCCAGGCTCGGAGCCTCATGGGTTTCCAGGCCAATGCCGTGTCCCAGGGCGTGGGTGAAATGTTCGGCCACGCCGTGCCCGGCAAAGAAATCTTTGACCAGGGCGTAGAGGTCCCTGGCCTGCATGGAGGGGCGCAGCTTTTCAATGGCCAGCTGCTGAGCCTGCTGAACCAGGTCCAGGGTGCGGCGAAAGGCATCGCTTGGGCTGTCGCCCGTCCAGAAGGTTCTGGTCTGATCTGAACAGTAATGGTGTTTTCTGCCCCCGATATCGATGAGCACAGGAGCGTTGTCGGAGATTCTGGTTGACCCGGGGACTGAATGGGGCAGAGCCGCGTTTGGTCCTGCAGCCACGATGGAACTGAAGGCCAGGTCCGAGGCCCCGTTCTCTCGAAAGAGCCGCTCAATGCGCCAGGCCAGATCAGCCTCGGACTGGCCGGACAGGACCATGTCCTGCAGGCTGGCAAAAACGAAATGGTTGAGCTGGCAGGAGGCGCTCAAGAGCTCGATTTCCTCAGTATCCTTGATTCTTCGCAGCTCTTCCACCAGCCCTGTTGAGGGAACCATGCTCAGGGACTGGCTCATGGCCGCAAAGAGCTCATGGCTGACGATTCTGGATTCGAACCCCAGGCTGGACAGGGACTGCCCGGCAATGAACTCGGTCAGGGCGCTGATTCTGTGGTTGGTGTAGATGAAGAGGTCTTCTTCCGACCAGAGGCGAGTTCCGGCCTGATGATAGCGCGGATCAGTGCACAGCCAGTCCCGTCCTTTGGCGGTGACCAGCAGGCAGCCTGCACTTTCGTTGCACTGGGGATCGTGGAGCTCGAATCCGGAAAGGTAAAACCGGTTGGCCGGGTGGAGGACCAGGTATCCATCCAGGTTGTGCTCGATGATTTTTTGGCGCAGGCGGTCCCGGCGTCGGGCAAAGACCTCCCGGGGGAACGTGTCGGAGTCGGGGGGCATAGGCGATGGCTCCTTGTGTTGAGGCTGAGTGCAGGTTGCCCGGGTTGGACCGGGGGATCACAGGAGATAGGAATTGGCCATTTTGAACATGTCGTCATAATCCATGTTGTGCTTCAGTCCCAGGCACAGCTCCAGGGCCATATCCATCTTTCTCTGGGTCTCGTAGAGGATTTCGTCTTTTTGCAGGTTCAGCCGGTGTTTGATGAAATCCTGGGCAAAGCCGTCCAGGATCAGGCTCAAGCCTTCGGTGAAGTAGGCGGACCGGACATTGGAGACATACGGGGTGCAGGCTTCCCTGCCTTTTCGTCTGGAGAGCATGCAGTAGAAGATGAGGTGACGGATGAGCTGCTCCAGAGACATCCGGTGGTCGATGTCCACAACAGGTCCTGAGTCCGTGGGCATATCCAGGATGTCCTGGGCTGACTGAAAGATCTGCCCCTCGACCACTGGGGAGATCGGGAATTTGGAGATGATCCTGATCAGGACCTGCTGCGGGTTTTCATTGGCGGCGATGCCCAGCAGCCCGATGCTGATGAGGATCAGCTTGCGCTGCAAATCCTTGACGATGGTCTCTTTTTTGACTTCGGCGAACTTTCTCAGCTGAGTCTCGTCCAGGCTGGACAAAAGAAGATTCAAAAGATGCTTGATGTATGGCTCGGAAGTATAGTCTGCCTCGTCCTGGAGCACTTTGACCGCCTTTTTGCTCTTGAGCACCTTGCGCAGGGAGAGCCAGTAGGCAGCCACCCCTTCAATGGGAATCTCCAGAAGGTCAAAGTCCTTGATGTTTGGAGGAGTTTTGCCGGACAGCGGGCTGGCTTGATTCATAAGGCTCATATGGAGATGCGATTGTAAAAAATCATGATAGAGCAACACCGGTAGACTGGTCAACGCAAACGGGCCAGACCACTGAGGCTGGCTGGCCCGTCAAGGGCACTCTCTTTGCGGCAAGTTCATGCCCAGGTGTTGACATTGGCCCAGGAGTGCTCATGTTTAGTGATTGTCCAGGAACATGGGGTGAACGTTTGCCCGGGTCAGGCCGTGATAGGGTTGCCAGGTCCTGGAGAGAGGCATCTGAGCCCGTTTTGGGCAGGACCTTCAACGTCTGGGCTCAGGCCATGGCAGAGAAAGAAAAAGACAGGACCAGAAGGGGGCCGGAATTGCAGAATATCAAGGGAACAACTATTTTGGCGGTCCGGGATGCCTCTGGGGTGGCCATGGCCGGAGACGGCCAGGTGACCATGGGCCAGGCCGTGACATTGAAGCACAAGGCCAGAAAGGTCAGACGGATGTACAAGGATCGGGTTCTGGCCGGGTTTGCCGGGGCCACAGCCGACGCCTTCACCCTGTTTGAGCGCTTTGAAGCCAAGCTGGAACAGTTTGGGGGCAATCTTCTGCGATCCAGCGTCGAACTGGCCAAGGACTGGCGGACCGACAAGTACCTGCGTCGACTGGAGGCCATGCTCCTTGTAGCCGATGCCCAGACCATCCTCGTGCTCAGCGGAACCGGGGACGTGATTGAGCCTGATGACGGAGTGGTGGGCATCGGTTCCGGAGGGGCCTATGCCCAGGCCGCGGCCAGGGCCATGATGCGCTGCTCCAGCCTGCCCGCGGCAGACATCGTGAAGCAGGCCATGGCCATTGCTGCGGAAATGTGTGTGTACACCAACGACATCATCACAGTGGAAACACTGGCCTCTGAAAGTGGGGAAGAGACATGACTGAGTCGATGACCAAAGGACTGGGAACGAATTCAACGTTGACGCCACGGGAAATTGTGGCTGAACTGGACAAATACATCATTGGTCAGTCAGAGGCCAAGAGAATGGTGGCCATTGCCTTGCGCAACAGATGGAGACGGCGGCAGCTGGACCCTGATCTGCGGGAGGAAGTGGCCCCGAAGAATATCATCATGATCGGACCCACGGGTGTGGGCAAGACGGAAGTCGCCAGGCGGCTGGCTAAGCTGGCCGGCTCCCCCTTCTTCAAGGTCGAGGCCTCCAAGTTCACTGAAGTGGGCTATGTTGGCCGGGATGTGGAGTCCATGGTCCGGGACCTGATGCAGATCGGTGTGGACATGGTCAGAAAAGAGGAGATGGAGAGGATTCGCGAGAAAGCTGAAAAGCTCGGAGAGGAGGCCCTGCTGGACATCCTGCTTCCAAACACCAAGCAGAAGTCCAGCAGTCAGTTCTCCAGTGCGGCAGCCGGTGAGGCGGAACCGGTTCAACCCGAGGACAGCGAAGGCCTGTCCACCAGAGAGAAGTTCAGAAAGCTCTGGCGGGACGGCAAGCTGAACGATCGCCTGGTTGAAGTCGAGGTCGAAGGCCCCGGGGTTCAGGTCGGGGTGATGTCCATGCCGGGAATGGAAGACATGGAGATGCAGTTCCAGGACATGTTTTCCAAGATGTTTCCCAAGAAAAAGAAGACCAGGAAGATGAAGGTCAAGGACGCCTATGAGCATCTGGTCCAAAAAGAGAGCGAACGGCTCATCGATCAGGACAAGGTCATGGAGCTGGCCAAGGAAAGGGTCGAGCAGAGCGGGATCATCTTTTTGGATGAGCTGGACAAGGTGTGCGCCAAGCATGACGGCGGCGGCAAGCAGAGCGATGTGTCCAGGGAAGGGGTGCAGCGCGACCTCTTGCCTGTGGTTGAGGGATGCGTGGTGAACACCAAGTACGGGATGATTCGCACGGATCATATCCTGTTCATTGCCGCCGGGGCCTTTCATTATGCCAAGCCTTCCGACCTGGTGCCTGAACTGCAGGGGCGCTTTCCCCTGCGGGTGGAGCTGTCCAGCTTGAAAAAAGAGGAGTTCCTGAGAATCCTGACTGAGCCCCAGAACGCCTTGACTCTGCAGTACAGAGAGCTCTTGCGCACAGAAGGGGTCGAGCTGGAGTTCACTCAGGACGGGCTGGAGGAGGTGGCCTCCTTTGCCCAGAAGATCAATGAGGAAACGGAAAACATCGGGGCCAGGCGCTTGTACACCCTTATGGAGCGGGTCCTGCACGATCTGTCCTTTGCCGCCCCGGAAAAGGATGGGGAGAAGGTCACGGTGGATTCTGCCTATGTCCAGCAGCAGCTCCAGGACATACAGGAAGACAGGGATCTGAGCCGGTACATCCTTTAAATTTCGTGCCCGGAAGACCGGGGCACGAAATTTACCTTTGATGACGCCAGTGCAAAAAGTCCAAAAGGTGATTTTCAGAGGTCAGTTGCATATTGTAAGTCTTTGATTATCCTCGTATGAAACTTCATCATGAGGAAGAACCCTTCAGCCCTACGGGCAGCTCCCCTTACCCCTCAGTCCTTCGGACAGCTCCCCTTGGAAAAGGGGAGCAGTTAGGGG
>CAYOID010000052.1:0-9012 GCA_964403955.1 uncultured Desulfohalobiaceae bacterium
AGGCCTGAGGGCGGGACAATCTTCAGGTTGCCAGGAGAGAGCCCATCGTGTAAGTCCTAAAGGCAAGAGCTTGCTCAAACACTGGAGACCGCCATGAGCCTCAGGGATCTCGATTCTCTCTTCAGGCCCAAGTCAGTGACCCTGGTTGGGGCATCCAACCGGCCCAAAAGCATTGGCCGGGTGGTCATGCTCAACCTGCTCCATGGAGGTTTTTCCGGCCCCATTCTGCCCATCAATCCCAAGTACTCGGCCATTGCCGGGGTCCTGAGCTATCCTTCCGTAGCTGATCTTCCCCTGTCTCCAGACCTGGGCATTGTCTGCACCCCGCCGCAGACCGTGTCCGACTATGTCCGGCAGCTCGGGGAAAAAGGGGTCAAGACCGTGCTCATCATGAGCACGGACCTGGACAAGGAAGTGGACAGCTCAGGGGTCAGCATCCGAGAGAAGATCTTCACCCATGCCAGGACCTACTCTGTTCGGATCCTTGGCCCGAACTGCCTGGGAGTGATCATCCCCAGACTGGGGCTCAACGCCAGCTTCGGGCACACCACCATCAACAAGGGCCAGATCGCTTTCGTGTCCCAGTCCGATTCCCTGGGCATCGCGGTCCTGGACTGGGCCAAGGCCAAGGGCATCGGATTCTCTCACTTCATCTCCCTGGGGGACAGCGCGGACATCGATTTCGCCGATGTCATCGACTACCTGGGCGGTGATCCCTACTCCTCATCCATTCTGCTGTACATCGAGCACATCCAGAACGCCCGCAAGTTCATCTCTGCTGCACGATCGGCCTCCAGAAACAAGCCTTTGGTGGTCATCAAGAGCAAGCAGCTCGACGAAGACAAGAATCCAACCACTCTTCCGGCCGGCACTCCGGTCTATCCGGATCAGATCTACGATGCCACCTTCCGCCGGGCCGGCATGCTGCGGGTCTTTGATGTGGCCGAGCTCTTCGATGCCGTGGAGACTATGGCCAGGTCCAAGCCCCTGCGCGGAGACCAGCTGGCCATCATCAGCAATGGCGGAGGGCCGGCCATGATGGCCAAGGACATCCTGGCCGCCCAGGGAGGCAAGCTGGTCGAGTTTGAAGATCAGACGATCGAAGCCCTGAAGGAAGCCACCGATTTCAACTACAAAGGCACCAACCCGATTCGAATCATCGACCACGCCCCGAGCGAAGTCTATGCCCGGTCCCTGGAGGCCGTGCTCAAGGATCACAACGTGAATGCGGTCATGGTCATCCATGTCCCGACAGCCTTTGCCTCCAGCGAGGACATCGCCGGGGCAGTGGTCAACTCCATGGGGCGCAGCCGAAAGACCATTTTCACGGTCTGGCTGGGTGAAAAGGACGCGGAGCAGGCCAGACGAATGTTCGCCCTGGCCGGAATCCCTAGCTATGAGACCCCGGATCAGGCGGTTCGCCTGTTCATGGACATGGTCCGCTACAGGCGGAATCAGGAAATGCTCATGGAAACGCCTGATTCCGTGCCTAAGGAGTTCACCTCAAACTCCGACGCGGCCAGGGCCATCATCAAGAACGCCCTTGAAGAAGGAAGGACCCGGCTGTCCCACTCAGAAACCAACGAGGTCCTGTCGGTCTACTCCATCCCGGTGGTCGAAACCCGTTTTGTGGAGACAGCAGAAGAGGCCGAGCTCATGGCCAGGGAGCTCGGGTATCCGGTGGCCCTGAAGGTGGTCTCCAGGGATATCCGGAGCAAACACGAAGTGGGCGGGGTCGCTATGGACCTTGAAAACCGGGAGGACCTGGAAAAAACCGCCCAGGCCATGTGGTCCAGGGTGCAGAACATCCGCCCGGACGCCCACCTGGAGGGGTTCCTGATCCAGAAGATGGCCAGACGGCCTGGAGCCCACGAACTGCTGCTCGGGACCACCACCAGCCAGGAGTTCGGGCCGGTCATCCTGTTCGGGCACGGCGGGCCGGCAGCCAGGCTGATTCGGGACATGGCCGTGGCCCTGCCCCCTCTGAACATGACCCTGGCCAAGGAAGTCATCCAGAGAACGAACATTTCCAGGCTGCTGCAGGGCTTCGAGGGTCAGCCCGGGGTGGACATGCAGGCGGTCAGGCTGACCCTGGTCCAGATCTCTCAGCTGATCATCGATATCCCGCAGATCAAGAGCCTGAGCATCAATCCCCTGCTGACCGACCAGCACGGGGTCCTGGCCCTTGACGCCCGGATCGCCCTGGAGGAGACCGATGTCCTTGGCCCGAACAGGCTGGCCATCCGGCCCTACCCCGAGTACCTGGAAGAGAAGAAAAAGCTCAAAAGCGGTCAACACGTTCTCATCCGCCCCATCAGGCCCGAGGACGAACACATTCATGCCGCATTCATCAACATGCTCTCGTCTGAAGATTTACGGATGCGCTTTTTTGGCTATGTGCACGATTTTCCTCACACCCAGCTGGCCAAGCTGACCCAGATCGACTATGACCGCGAAATGGCCTTCATCGCCACCACCAAGGACGACTCCCAGCAGATCCACACCCTGGGAGTGGTCCGCTGCTTCTTTGATCCGGACAACATCTCAGCCGAGTTCGCCATCGTAGTCCGAACCGACTTGAAAATCAGCGGACTGGGGACGCTCTTGATGCAAAAGCTCATCGATTACTGCAAGTCCAGGGGGACCAAAGAGCTCATGGCCTATACCCTGCGGGAGAACAAAGGCATGCAGGCCCTGGGCAAAAAGTTGGGCTTCGTGGTCGAGTCCCAGCCCGACGACCCCGAAACCATCGAGCTGAAGCTGAATTTACAAAAAAATGATCTGGAGTCCGGATGACCGGACTCCAGATCATTTTTTTGTGTCCATAAACCTCCCGGTGACCGAGCTCTCGTCCTGGGCGATCTGCTCCGGAGTGCCCTGAGCCACTATCAACCCCCCGAACTCTCCGCCCCCGGGACCAAGATCAAAGACATGATCCGCTGCCCGGATCACGTCCAGATTGTGCTCGATCACGATCACGCTGGCCCCCTTGGCCACCAGCTCCTTGAGCACCTGGATCAGTTTCCCCACTTCGTGCATGTGCAGCCCGGTCGTGGGCTCATCCAGGATGTACATCGCCCCGGGCAGCCTCTTCTTGCCGAGCTCCCGCGAAATCTTCAGCCGCTGGGCCTCGCCCCCGGACAGGGTCGTGGCCGGCTGTCCCAGTCGGATGTACTCCAGGCCCACCTGCTCCAGGACATCCAGCCTGCGCTCCAGAACAGGGTGGTTGGCAAAGAACTTCTTGGCCTGGCGGACGCTGAGGTCGAGCACCTGGGAGATGTTCAGCCCCTTGTAGGTCACATCCAGGGTTTCCCTGTTGTACCTCTTGCCCTGGCAGACATCGCAGGTCACGAACACATCGGGCAGGAAATGCATCTCCACCCGGATCTGCCCGTCCCCCTGGCAGGCCTCGCAGCGCCCGCCGCGAACGTTGAAGCTGAACCGGCCAGGCTTGAAGCCTCGCTTTCTGGATTCCGGGGTGGAGGAAAAGATCTTTCGGATCTCGTCAAAAATCTTGGTGTAGGTTGCCGGGTTGGAACGCGGGGTCCGCCCTATGGGGGACTGGTCGATGGACACGATTTTCTCCACCTGCTCCAGACCCACAACCCCTTCCACCTGGCCCGGATTGTCCACCTTCATCCCTTTGTCCAGGGCCAGGTGCTTGTACATCGTGTCCACAATCAGGGAGCTCTTGCCCGATCCGGAAACCCCGGTCACGCAGACAAAAACCCCCAGGGGGATGCGGACATCGATGTTGCGCAAGTTGTTCGTCCCCACCTTGTGCAGATCCAGAAAGCGGGCCGGTTGGCGCCGGACCGCCGGAACAGGAATGGTCAGGTCCCCCCGGAGGTATTTCCCGGTCAGAGACTCCTGGGTCTCCAGCATTCCCTGGACGTTTCCGGTATAGACCAGCTCGCCCCCCAGGGCACCCGAACCGGGTCCAAGCTCCAGGATGTGGTCGGCAGCCCGGATCGTGGACTCGTCGTGCTCCACCACGAGAACGGTGTTCCCCCTCTCCTGCAGCCTGCGCAGGGAGCCGATCAAGCGTTGATTGTCCTTGGGGTGCAAACCGATGCTCGGTTCGTCCAGAACATAGGTCACACCCACAAGTCCGGAGCCGAGCTGACCGGCCAGCCGAATCCGCTGGGCTTCCCCCCCGGACAGGGTGGACATGTTCCTGTCCAGGCTTAGGTAGTCCAGGCCGACACTGACCAGAAAATCCAGCCTGTGGGTGAGCTCCTTCAAGATGGGCGTGGCGATAGTGGATTGAATGCCCTCAAAGCTCAGCCCCTTCAACCATTGCAAGCCCTTGTGCACTGACCAGCCGCAGAAATCCCGAATATTCACCCCCTGGACCCTGACCGCCAGGGATTCCGGCCTGAGACGGGCTCCGCCGCACCTCGGGCAAGGCCGGCTCTGTCTGAACCTGGAGAGCTCATCCCTCCAGACCTGGCCGAACTCCATTCCGGATTCCAGAATGGGGATCACCCCGGGCCAGTCGCTGTCCTGGTCGCCGTGGAACAGCGCGTCCCAGCCCTGCTCTGAAAAGTCATTCAGCGGGGTGTCCCGATCAAATCCCCATTTCCGGCCCACCCGGCTCAAACCCTGCTCGTACCTGTCCAGGATCCTTTTCTTTTTCAGGGGAATGATCGCCCCCTGATTCAGGGAGAGCCCCTTGTTGGGGGCCAGCAGCCTGGGCTCGAAGTACTCCAGGCTGCCGAGCCCTGAACACATCGGGCAGGCCCCCTGGGGGCTGTTGAAGGAGAAGAGCTGCGGGCTGGGCTGGGGCAGGCTGATGGAGCACCGGGGACAGACCGCTTGAGTGCTGAAAAAAATGTCCTGTCCATCGACCACGGCAACCCGGGCCTTGCCTGACCCGAACTGCAGGGCCAGCTCCAGGGAATCGGCCAGCCGCTTTCGAATGTCCTCCCGAATCACCAGCCGGTCGACCACCAGGTCCACGGTGTGCCGCTTGTTCTTCTCCAGCTCCGGCAAGGGATCAAGGCTGACCACATCACCATTGATGCGCACCCGGACAAAGCCCTGACTCTTGAGCTTCTTGAACAGGTCCTGGTGGGTGCCCTTTTTGTGCTCCACCAATGGGGCCAGAAGTAAAAACCTGGTCTTCTCCGGCAAGCCCATAATGGTGTCGATGATCTGATCTGTGGTCTGAGCCGTGATCGGCTGATCGCACTGAGGGCAGAAAGGCACTCCGAGCCGGGCGAAAAAGACCCGCAGGAAATCGTAGACTTCGGTCACCGTCCCCACTGTCGAGCGGGGATTTCTGGTCGTCGTGTGCTGCTCCAGGGAAATGGCCGGAGACAGGCCCTCGACCTTTTCCACCTGGGGTTTGTCCATCTGGGGCAGGAACTGTCTGGCGTAGACCGACAGGGATTCCACATACCTGCGCTGGCCCTCGGCATAGACGATGTCAAAAGCCAGGGTGGACTTGCCCGAACCGCTGGGTCCGCAAACCACGACCAGCCTGTTCCTGGGGATGACCACATCGATATTTTTCAGATTGTGGTGGGTTGCCTGGATGATCTGTATTGAATCGTGCATGATAAAAAAATCCAGCTTTGCCAGAGACAAAGCTGGATTCTGTCTTCTGTATCCTTAATATGACGCTTGATTCCGAAGGTGCGTATCTTTGGTGTTCAATGTGTTGATCAAACTGGTCGAGTCGAAGCCCTGCTCGACAAGTCGGGGATTTTTTCTGCCTTCAACCGTCCACCTTCCACCCTCGACCTCCAGCCAGGCCAACGGCCTGGATGACCCTACTTGTCCAGCTCCGCGTCCCTGTACTGCAGATATCCGTCCTTGACCGCCGTGTAGGGATCCATGGAACCCTGCTTGATGTCCTCGTAGTCTCCGATACGAAAAGACAGCGAGTTGACCCGTTCCCCGGTTTTGAGTCCAGTGCCCAGGAGATCGGGCTCAACATAGCTCAAAGGGTTCAGGAAGTAGTCACCCACCCTGCCCACTCCGTCTCTGAACGAGGCCGGCCCCAGGACAGGCAGGACAAGATAGCACCCATGGTCAAGGCCCCAGGTGCCCAGGGTCAGACCGGTGTCCTTGTCGGCGGGCACCGGCCTGAGGGCTTCAATGCCTTCAGCCGGTTCAAGCAGACCTCCGAAGCCAAAGACGGTGTTGATGACAAAGATGCCTGTCTCCTGCAAGGCCCGTCCGAACCTGGCCTGGAGCACGTTGTTCACGAATCGGCCGGGATAGCCGATATTGTAAAAGGCATTGCCGATTCCTTCCCGAAAAGGCGGAGGCACAACCGCTTTGTAACCCTGGGCTACCGGCTTGAGCAGATAAAAATACAGCTTGTCATTGACCTGGAAGAAAATGCGATTCACGGGTTCCAGAGGGTCAGGAACAGCCTGCACTTCCCGGACCGCATAGTCATCGCTGAGCTCTTCAAAAAGCTGGTCGCTGAGAGCTGGCTCCTGCTGAGCCACCTGGTTCCGGGGGGCATCAGAAGAGGCTGGGTCGGCCAATGCAGGGCCAGGACCGGCCGCCCCTGGAAAAAGGGCCAGCACCAGAAAAAAAAGGCTGACTGGAATGAATGTCTTCATACTCTATCACTTTGATGTGTTTGTCATCAGTCAACAGCAATGTCACTGAGCTCTTCGCTGCTGCCATCCTCGACCTTCTTTCTCATAATCTCCAGGACATCTTCAGGGGAATGCTTGAGCATCAGGTCCTGGAACTGACTGCGGTAGTTCTGGACCAGACTCACGCCTTCAACCTGGACATCATAGACCTTCCAGTCGCCATCCAGCGTCACCATCCGATAGTTGACCGGAACTCTGTTGCCTTCATGCTCCATTTGGGTCTGCACTTCAGCCTTGCGGGACGAAAAAATGATCTCATCAGCGATGACCACCTGCTCCCTGGAATAGGACTTGATTTCCTGGAAGTATTTGCGGATTTTTGAAAAGTAGGTCTCCTCGAGCATCCGGGTGAAGAGCTGCACAAACACTTGCTGTTGAGTCGGATCGAATCGTTTCCAGGAGCTGCCGAGGCTCATCCTGGCCATGACCTGATAAGAAAAGGCCTGATCCGCCAGGACCTGCAGGTCCTGCTTCAGCTGGTGCACATCCTCTTCGTCGTCTTTGAGTGAGGCTTTTTCAAAGACATCCACAACCTGATCGATATAGGCCTCCAAAACTTTGGACGGCCCTTCAGCCCAGGCCCAAACCGGCATCAGCAGAACGACCGCCAGGGCCGGGATCACCCATCGCACTTTCATAACTCCCCCTGAGTCAGCGCGGCCAGAGGCTGGGCTGACTACTGCTCCACATTGCCAAAGACATACTTGCTGACCAGCTCCTCAATATCAATCGGGGCCTGGGTATCGATGATCATGTCCCCGGGCTCAAGCTCAAACCCGCCCCCTCCTGGAGAGATGCTGATGTACTTGTCGCCAATGAGACCACTGGTCTTGATGGCTGCAATGGAGTCGTCGCTGAGGCTGATGTCCTCCCGGATAGCCATGGTGACTATGGCCGCATCACGCTCCGAATCCAGGGCGATGTCTGTGACCCGACCCACATTCACTCCGGAAATCTGGACATCGTTTCCGGTGCGTAACCCGCTGACCGTACTGAAGCGGGCCTTGAGGGCATAGGACTCAGCTCCCAAAAGCTCCATTTTCCCAAGCTTGATGGTCAAGTACCCCACACACACCAGACATATGAGGACAAAAACCCCGACTGAGACCTCAACCTTGTACTTGCCAGGCATAGACCCTCGCAGAAAGTGGATTACTGATGTTCATTTCCATTCTCGCCACAGACAAACTCAGACAGGACCTGATTGTTCTGGAGGGCCAGATCAACCAGATCATGGAGCTTCCCAGGCAAGTGCCCTGAGGCCATGCCGGCTTCCACACTAAAGGAGACGCAGGACTTCGTGTATCCTGAACCAGTTTCGAACAGGTCCTGCTTGAGATTGGTCCGGATATGGTCGACCAGGCTCCCGGCCAGCTCGGAGCCGTCCCTGGGAAACAGGCACACGATGCGATCCTGGCTGAAACGGCCGCACTCAGTGTCATGCCCGGAAACAAAGCGGTTGATGATCTGAGTGATGCGGTTGATGATGTTGTGGGCCGCCAAGTGCCCCACTCTCTCCTTGATCCGCTCGAAATTGGACACCGTCAGGACCACGGCTGAATGTGAAGAATCGTGTCCCCAGTTCCGGACAGCCTGGGCATAGACACGTTCCATGTCCCGCCTGGTCGTGAGGCCGATGACATCATTTTTCAACGTCTCCAGACTGTTGATGAACTCGTGGATCACGGGGTGGGTCTGCTGCTCCAGCTTGTCCGGATTGCCCTGAAAGAGAACTTCCCCGTGCTCCAGAATGGCAATGCGGTTTGAAATATAAAAGACATCAGGCACGTCGTGACTGACCATCACGGCTGTAAACCCGAAATTACGCTGATTCCGGGTAATCATGGTCAAGACGTTGTTTTTGCGCACCGGGTCCAGCCCTGTAGTCGGCTCGTCAAACAGAACCACCTGGGGGTCGGTGACCAGGGCCCGGGCCAGGGCCACCCTCTTCTGCATCCCGCCTGAGATTTGTGATGGATATTGGTGCTCAATGCCCACTAAGTCAAGGGCCTCCATCTTTTCCCCGACTTTTTTCGTGATCTCGCTTTTTGGCAATCTGGTCTTTTCCCGGAGTGGCAGGGCAATGTTGTCGTGCACGTTGAGCGAATCGAACAGGGCGTTGTTCTGAAACATGAAATTGACTTCAGAGCGCATCGACTTCCTGTCCTGCCTGCCCATTGACGACATTGCCCGGCCTTTGTACAGAATCTCCCCTTCATCCTGAGCCATCAGGCCGATGATCAGCTTCAGAGTCACACTCTTGCCAACGCCGCTCTTGCCGATGACCGTGGTCACCTGACCGGGATAGATGGCCAGATCGGCCTTGTTCAAGACCATATTGTCCCCAAAGGATTTGGAGACCTGTTTGAATTCGATCAGCGGTGTCGTCATG
>CAYOID010000052.1:9112-24075 GCA_964403955.1 uncultured Desulfohalobiaceae bacterium
GCTGATATCAGAGCAAAAAGGAGGTCAGAACGTAATCGATGATGAGCACGGACACGCTGGAGAGGACAACGGCATTGGTCGTGGCCAGGCTGACCCCCTTGGCTCCATGCCCGCCCTGTCTCTGATGCACGAAAAAACCCTGGTAGCAGCATATTGTGACCACGATGACCGCAAAGGCCAGGGATTTGTAGAACCCGCCCGTGACATCGGTCATGGTGACCAGGCTCTCCATGCGCGAAAAATAGATCCCCCCATTGATGCCCAGCAGCAGGACCCCGGTGATATACCCGCCGATGATCCCAATGACATCAAAAAGGGCTGTCAGAAGGGGAAAACAGATCACAGACGCAACGATCCGCGGGCTGAGCAGGTAGCGGACAGGATTGACGTCCATGGTCACCAGAGCATCGATCTGCTCAGTGATGCGCATGATCCCGATCTCGGCGGACATGGCCGATCCGGCCCGGCCGATGATCATGATCGCGGTCAGCACCGGGCCGAGTTCCCGAATGATGGACAGGGCCACCATGGCTCCCAGGACGCCTTCGGAGCCGAACTTGACCAGGGTGTAGTAGCCTTGAAGTCCCAGAACCATTCCGGTGAAGATGCTCACCAGGAGGATAACAAAAACAGATTTGACTCCGATGAAGTAGATCTGACTGGTGATCTTCCGGAACTGAAAAGGGGGCTTGAAGCTGAAAACCACGCCCTGGAGAAAAAAGAGAAAAACAGCTCCCAGCTCCTGCAGGGCCCAGAGACTGGTTCGACCGAGCCCGGCCACCCAGGCGAGCGGAGTTCGAATGCTTTCAACCATACGTATTTCCATACATAAAAGATATGGGCCAGGCCGGAACAGGTTCTCTTTTCCAGCTTTATTGTCACCGAAAATCATTATCCAATTTTCAGGTGCAGGTCAAACGCGCCATTGCTGGCGCGATAGCGGAACTGATATGTCCAAGGTTGACAGACTCAAGAAGAATACAGTATCGACTTGTGATAAAAAAGGTGGTGGAACATGGATGCTCCTCAAGGTCTGACCAGAAGACAATGTCTGAAGCTGCTGGGTGCTGCCGGGCTTGCCTGCTCAGTCCCGGCCATTTTTGTCCACCCTGCAGGAGCAGCTGGACTGAATCAGGGCGCAACAGTCTCCAAAACCCTGCCCATGATGAACACCCTGGTGAGCATGACTGTCCAGGACCCGTCCAGAGAACGGGCTGCTCAGGCCATGGAAATCGCTTTCCAGTCCATGCAGGACCTTGTGCCGATTTTCAACCGCTTCGACTCTGCGAGTCACGTCAGTCACCTCAACTCCACTGGCGTCCTTCGCGATGTGCCTCCGCCTCTGGCCCGGGTCCTGAAATCGGCCCAGGAGCTCTGCCTGTCCAGCAGCCAGAGCTTTGACATCACGATCCTGCCCCTGCTTGAGCTCACGAAATCGTCCCTGCAGACCACGGGTCATCCCCCTCACCTGCATGAGGTCAAAGAGCTGATGTCTGCCATCGGTCAGGACAAGGTTTCCATGCACTCAGGGACAGTCCGCTTTGTCCACCCTGATACCCGGATCACCCTGGACGGCATAGCCAAAGGCTTCATTGTGGACAGGGCAGCCTCTGTCCTGAAGTCCCAGGGCATTGAATCAGCCATGATCAATGCCGGCGGGGACATCCGCGTTGTGGGAAACACAAAGGGCCATCCCTGGCAGATCGGCATTCAGGATCCCTCCGGCCGGAAATCCCATGTCCAGACTGTGGCCCTGACCGACATGGCCGTAGCCACCTCGGGAAGCTACGAAAACTACTTCGATCCCTTGATGCGCCACCACCATCTGGTGGGTTCTGACGCAGCAGGCTCGCCCCGGAGGGTCATCAGCGCTACAGCAGTGGCCCCCTCAGCCATGCTGGCCGACGGTTTGTCCACAGCCCTGTTCCTGCTGCCGCCAAAGCAGGCCGTCTCCCTGGCCTCCTCCCTGAAGAACGTTGAGGCCTCAATCATCACCCAGGGGGGCCGGTCTTTCACCTCGGCAAACTGGTCTCGCATCACGGTGTGAACAGCACGAACACAGACAATCGGTCCTGGAAAAACATCCTCGGGCTTGTCTGCTCCCCTCGCCGGCTGGGCAACTCCGAATGTGTGATCAAAGAGATCAGCCGCCAGCTGCAGACGCGGCACCACCTGAAACTGCTTCGCCTCTCGGACCTGGAGATCCAGCCCTGCCGCGCCTGTTACACCTGCCTTTCCGGAACCCAGGCCTGCCCCCTGGATGACGACCTGAACATCGTCATCCAGGAGCTCTGTCAGGCTGACGCCATCATCGTCGCCGCCCCGACCTACTTCCTGGGGCCCAATGCGCAGCTGAAAAACTTGCTGGACCGTGGCCTGAGCCTCTATGCCTCAGCAGACCGGTTGTGGAAAAAACCGGCCGTTGGTGTCGGCATCGCCGGCATACCCGGCAAGGAAGGCTACACCCTGCTGGGTATCGAAAGTTTTCTGAAGCTCATCCTGGCCGACGTCAAACAGGTCTCCATGGTCTACGGGGCCTTGCCAGGCGAGGCGCTTCAGTCCACGCAAACCAGGTCAACGACCAGAGAACTGGCTGAATCCCTGTTCAGCCACCCCGCATCCTCCCATCCCTGCTGCCCCCTGTGCGGCGGCCAGACCTTTCGCTTTCTGGACCACACCAGGGTTCGCTGCATGCTCTGCAGCAACCAGGGCACCCTGACTCAGGAAAACGGACGGATTTCTGTGGACATCACCCGCTCTGAACATGAGCTGTTCCTGAGCTTTGCCGATGTCCAGGCTCACCATGACTGGCTGCAAGGTATGAAAGACCGCTTCAGAGAGCAGCGCAGGCAACTCCTGGCCGTCTGTAAAGCCTACAAAGGGGACGGAACCTGGGTTCAAGCAGAAAAATTCAAGGGATCCTCAAGATCTGACCTGGACAAAAACCCTCTTCCAGGAGGCGAACCTGGCGGCTAAAGGGTCATGGACCGGATTCACGGACTGTTCGTCAACTGTCATGCTCAGCCCAGCCTCCCAGAGTCCGTCCTCCGTGGCCCGTCCCACCAGCTCCAGGACCCGCTCCGGCTCCAGAACGACACCCCTGCTGAGAACGCATGGGCCAATCTCCCGGGCCATGAAGTTGAAGAGCTTCAGAATGACTCCGATGGTGGCTGTCTCAACCCGGCTCTTTTCCTCTGTCGGCCGGCCCTGGGATATGGAATCGCGCATGCTGGCATAGGGGCTGTCAACCCGCATGCAGGCCCCCAGCAAACCGGGCATGGCTGCTGAGAGAGAGAGCACCGCTCCCTCTTCAAGAGTGGTGGCCTGGAGATCGTCCACTGGATGGCCGTTGAAAAACACTGTCTGAACCCTGGACTGGATCATTTCCTGAGAAAGGCCCAGGTCACGGGTCAAGAGCTCCTGCAAAGCCTGCCCGTCCCGGGCCAGGACCGTGACCCCCTGCCGCAGCAGGGGTAAGAAGAGCTCGAAGTGCGCTTCCGGAACCGAGAAGTCCACTCTGGGCATGTTCATGACCGCCTCACAAGTCAGCTTTGCCAGGGCAAAGCTGACTTCCATTTCATTCATTTTTCGGCCTGACCCCGGGGTCAGGCCGAAAAATGAATCACCAGTTGAAGACCTGGTCCAGCTCCTCGTCGGAAACGTCGAAGTTCACGTGATGAGGCTCCAGGTATTCCCTGGTGAAGTAGCGCGGCAGGCGGTCGTGAGCCTTGGAGAAACCGGCCCGTGCATTGAAGTCGCGCTCATTGGAGAGAATGGACTTACCCAGCTCGACCACATCGTCCGCAGTCAGGTTCAGGCCGTAGCAGGCGTTGATCAAATCGATCATGGCCTGGAAGGTCTCGGGCTGATCAAGGACAGCAAAGGCCACAAACAGGCACATGCCGGTGGCGTCCACGGCTGCCGTGGCGATCTGCAGATTCCTGGACAGCTCCACCTGGCCTTCTGACTTGAGGGGGTCCACCTCTCCACCGACCTTGAGTATGTTGGCGGTCACAGCGTACCCGGCAGTGTGGTCGCCGCCCATGGGCGAAGTGGCGTAGGTCACGCCCACCCCTTTGACTGCCCTGGGGTCATAGGCCGGCAGAGCCTGGTTCTTGACCACCGGGGCGTGCTCGATGCCGAAGGCCTTGGCCGTGGCTCCGGCCCCGCTGCCCAGGATCCTGCCCAACGGTGTGCCTTTGCCCACCTCGTTGACCAGGTTGATGGCTCCCTGGGAATCACCGAACTCCAGCAGACCGGCCTCCATGGCCACGCCGATGGTCACTCCCATCTCAATGGTGTCCAGGCCGTAGTCGTCGTCCAGCTTGTCCAGCTGGGCAATGGCGTCAAGATCGCAGATCCCGCAATTGCCGCCGTGGGCCCAGACCGTCTCGTACTCGGGCTGCTTGGTCACGAAGTTGCCGTCCTTGTCGTTGAAATCACCTGAGCAGGCGATGGCGCAGCCCCGATGACAGGCATGGCTCGTCCGCCCCCCCCTGCTGGCCTCGAGTTCGGCCTGGGTCTCTCCGCTGATTTTCTCACCGTCCTTGTAGCGTCCGGTCCTGAAGTTGTAGGTGGGGTAGGCCCCGGCCTCGTTGAGGATGTTGGTCAGGACGTTGGTCCCGTAGGCCGGCAGCCCCTGGCCGGTGACCGCGTGGTCCTTGAGGCCCTGGGTGAACTTCTTGTTGGCCTCTTTGAAGGCCTCCGGGTCCTTGGGTTGAACCATCTTGGTCCCGGTCCCGTCCAGAATGATGGCCTTGATCCCTTTGGATCCCATGACCGCGCCGACACCCCCGCGACCGGCATGCCGGGTGGGTCTGCCTTCAGGGTCGGTGACCGCCACTGTGGAGTTGGCCATGCGCATCTCCCCGGCCGTGCCGATGGAGATCATGGAGCCGTTTTTGACGTACTCATCCTTGAACTTGTCCATGAGCTGATAGTTGGTCAGCATCTTGACCGAGTCGTCCTTATCCACTTTGACCCCGTCATTGGAAACGCGGACAACATAGAGGTCGTCCCCGGACCGCTCTCCTTCGAGGATGATGGCCGCATACCCGAGCCGACCCAGGACCTGGGCCCCCTGCCCGCCGGAGTTGGCCTCCTTGATGCCGCCGGTGAGCGGGCTCTTGCAGCCCACGGACAGCCGGCCGGAGCTCACTGCCGCGGTTCCGCTCAAAAGCCCCGGAGCAATGACCAGCTTGTTCTCGGGTCCCAGGGGGTGGCAGTCGGCCGGGACTTCCTTGTTGATCACGGCCGAGGTCAAGGCGCGGCCCCCAAGACCGGCATAGTCGCCCAGCGGCTCCTCCTTGTACTTTGGCTGCCCGCCTGTGACGTCAATGCGTAAAATCTTATCCATGGCATCCTCCTTGTTGTGATGGTTCCATCACTTTGAAACACTTCTTTTCAACACACATGGCGCAGGATAAATCATGATCTGGCACCTCGCAATATCTTTTCTCCCTGAATCCCTTTTAAAAACGGAAAATCCAGCCCGGACAAAGCTGGATTTTCCGTTGTGAGGAGGGTCTGGGCAAAGATCACATCACATCGTGTCCAGTGCGATCCTGAACCATTACAGGGCTGCGGTGTAAATGGCGATCACGTCTTCGTCCGTGGGGCATCTCGGATTGGTGAAACCGCAGGCATCGGCCTGGGCATTCTTGGTCATGGTCGGGATGTCTTTTTCTTTCACTCCCAGCTCGGACAACCCGCTCGGAATCCCCACATCGCGGGAGAGCTTTTCGATGGCGGCCAAAGCCCTGTCTGCCGCCTGGCGCTTGGACAATTGGTCCACCTGCTCGCCCATGGCCTTGGCCATATCCACGAAGCGGTCCACCTTGGCGATCAGGTTATAGCGCTCCACATGGGGCAGGAGGATGGCGTTGCACACCCCGTGAGGCAGGTCGTAAAACCCGCCCAGCTGATGGGCCATGGCATGGACGTGCCCCAGGCTGGCGTTGTTGAAGGCCATCCCGGCCAGGTACTGGGCATAGCACATCTTGTCCCGGGCCTCCATGTCCTGGCCATTGGCCACTGCAGGCCGGAGATAATCCGAGACCAGCTGGATGGCCTTGATGGCGCAGGCGTCGGTCATGGGAGTGGCGATGGTTGAAACATACGCCTCCACAGCATGGGTCAGGGCGTCCATGCCGGTGGCCGCGGTCAGGGCCGGGGGCATGCCCACCATGAGCAGGGGATCGTCAATGGCCATGTTCGGGGTCACTCTCCAGTCCACGATGGCCATTTTCACCTTGCGCGAGGTGTCGGTGATGATGCAGAACCGGGTCATTTCACTGGCTGTTCCGGCCGTGGTGTTGATGGCCATGTAAGGGGGCATGGGCTTGGTGGACTTGTCGATGCCCTCGAAGTCGTGGATCTTGCCCCCGTTGGCGATGACCAGACCCACACCTTTGCCGCAGTCGTGGGAGCTGCCGCCGCCCAGGGTGATCAGGGAGTCGCAGTTGTTCTTCTTGTAGAAGTCGACCCCGTCGTGGACATTCTTGTCCGTGGGATTGGGGATGGTCTCGTCATAGACCGCCACCTCCAGTCCCCCCTTGGTCAGCAGGGTGGTCATCTGCTCGGTGATCCCGGCAGCGGTGATCCCTTTGTCCGTGACCAGGCAGACCTTTTTGCCGCCCAGGGCCTTCATCTTCTCCGGCACTTCCTTGTGGGCCCCGATTCCGATCAAGGTTACGCTGGGGATAAAAAAACCATAAACTTGTTCCTGAACTGCCATAACGACCTCCAATGGGTTGTACGTTAAAGACCGGTGTCCTTTTGCAGGAAGTATGAGCAAGGTTCAGGCCAAAAAATAAATGATAAACATTTGAGGAAGATAGACAGGAAAGCACTCTGCAAGGCCGGCCAGAACGGGCATTGTGTCCCACCCAGACAGGCAAGACAACAAATATTTAAACAAAAATTTGAAATTATTGAATAAAAAGAAGGGTCACATTGGGACTGTCAAAGACTGGATTGGGTCATTGTGACCCGCTGAAATATCAGGGCTCAGTCTCACTTTTCATCTTTCTGTACAAGGTCTTGCGGCTGATTCCGAGTATTTCGGCCGCTCTCGCCCGATGCCCCTGGCAATGGTCCAGGACCGCTGTGATGTGGTCGCGCTCCAATCTCTTCAGGGAGGAAAAGCCTTTGCTGGACTCCTGGTCAGCAGTCTCCCTGACCATGTCTCCAGGAAGGTCCAGCTCGGTGATGACATCATCTTCGGCCAGGATGAGGCACCTTTCCAGGACGTTTCGCAATTCCCGGACATTCCCGGGCCAGTCATAGTCCATGAAGGCCTGGAGGGCCTGGTCTGAGATGGTGACCTTCCGTTCCGGGGCGAGCCTGGCCAGGAAGTGCTCCACCAGCAAAGGGATGTCATCCTTGCGCTCCTTGAGCTCCGGGATATGCAGGTGAAAGACGTTGATCCGGTGGTACAGGGCCTCATGAAAACGCCCCTCCCGTACTTCCCGGCCCAGGTCCCTGTTGGTGGCGAACAGGAAGCGGACATTCACCGAGGACTCCTCTTTGGAGCCCACCCGGCGATAGGTCTGGGCCTCCAGGACCCGGAGCAGCATGCCCTGGACCTCGAACGGCAGGTCCCCGATTTCATCCATGAACATGGTTCCCTCATGGGCCAGCTCCAACAGCCCTTCCTGATGTTTGTCCGCACCGGTAAAGGCCCCTTTGACATGCCCGAAGAGCTCGCTTCGGATGAGCTCCCGCTGCAGGGTGGCGCAGTTTTTGATGATCAGCGCCTTGTGCTTTCTGGGGCTCTGGGCATGGATGACCCTGGCCACGACATCCTTGCCCACCCCGCTCTGCCCGGTGATCAGGATGGGGACCTCGGCCCGGCTGACCTTGGGAATCATGTTCCGGAGGGCCAGGATGGGCTCGGACTGCCCCACCAGTCGGCATTGCTCATCGGTCTGCCGCTCCTTGCGCAGGAGCCGGTTTTCCCTCTGCAGCCTGGCCCGTTCAGAGGCCTTTTCCAGGACAAAATCCAGGCGCTGCAGCTCGAAAGGCTTGGTGATGTAATCGTAGGCCCCGGTCTTCATGGCCTCCACAGCCCCGGAGATGGTTCCGTATCCGGTGATGAGCACGATTTCAGCATCCTGGAGGATCTTCTTCAGCTCAGCCAGGAGCACGACCCCGTTGTCGTCCGGCAGACAGACGTCCAGGACCACCACGTCAAAATAATTGGTCTGGCAGGCCTTTCTGGCCTCCCGGCCATTGGCGGCAGTCTCCACCACCCGTTTTGGCCCTGCCAGCTCCTTGACAAACAGGCGGCGGATATTTTCCTCGTCGTCCACCACCAGAACGCGGCACAGATCACTCATCGTCCATCACTGCCTTTTCTGGGAAGCTTGACGCAAAAGCTGCTTCCGTGGCCTTTATCGCTGCAGACAAAAATATCCCCCCCATGGTCTGAGACGATGTTGTAGCAGGTTGCCAGCCCGATTCCGGTTCCCTTGCCGGCAGGCTTGGTGGTGAAGAAAGGGTCGAAGAGCCTGCTCAGATGGTCCGGCTCGATCCCGTGCCCCGAATCTTCAACGAACAGGCTGATCTGGCCCAGAGGGTCGTCCAGCGCTTCAATAGTGATCTTCCCCCGGGTGCCCACTGCATCCAGGGCATTGGTCAACAGGTTCAGGACCACCTGTTTGAGCTGGGCCTGATCTCCGATGATGCTCAGAGCCTCGCTTTGGAAATTCACATCAACCGAGATGTCCGGACATTTTTTCAACCGATAGTGCAGGACCTTGAGACAGTCCAGAACGACCTGCCTCAGGTCCACATCCTGAAACGGAATATTTTTGTGACGGCTGAAGGTGAGCAGATTCTGGACGATATCCTGGCACCGTGAACACTCCTTGAGGATTGTGCCCACGTACTCCTGCATGTCCTGGACGACCTCCTCGTCCACTCTGCCCTGAATGCGGGGCAGCCGTCGCTGGATCCCTTCTGAAAAGCCTTTGATGGCTGTCAGGGGGTTGTTGATCTCATGGGCCACTCCAGCGGCCAGAACGCCGACTGTGGCCATCTTTTCGGCCTGAAGGAACTGGGCCTGATACTCCTTTTCCTTGGTCACATCCCGCATGAACAAGAGGACCTGCCTGGGGGAGATGTTGGTCAGCGGCGAAGCCACGACCTCGAAGTAGCGGTTTGACTCCAAGAATGGGATGACCGCCTTGGACCGGACCACTCTTCCGGTCTGAAAAGCCTGCTTGACCGGACACTCAGGGCAGGGCTCTGTCCTGGATTGGAGAACAGAGTAGCATGGCCTGCCCTCTGGGGCGCTTGAGGGAAACAGCCCGTGATAGACATGGTTGACGCTGAGAATGGTCATCTCTTCTGATATGACCACCATCAGATCCACAATCCCGTCCAGGATAGCCTGGACTTCCTGCTGCTTCTGCTCCAGCTTGCGATTCGAGGCCCGCAGCTCCTCGACCCGGGACTGGGCTTCCTGAAAAAAGCCCAGCTTGACGTCTTCAATACCCACCAGGTCCTTGAGCTTGTGCACTTTGCTCATCTCACCACACCTCTTCGCACATGGCCAGAAAGTCCTGCCAGGTCAGTGAACGGGGATTGGTCAGACAGCAGGCGTCCTGCACAGCCAGCTCACTGAGCTCTCTGAGTGAGTTCGAGTCAGGTATGAGCTTGGAGAGCCGGGTCGGGATGTTCAGGCTCAGAAAGAAGTCCTCCAGGGCCTGGATGCCGCGCAGGGCTGTGTCCTCCTGGGACCGTTCCTTCCTGCCGGTCACGATCTCTCCGATCAGGGCCATCTTTTCCGGGCAGGCCGGAAGATTGAAGCGCATCACCGCCGGGAGGAGAACTGGATGCACCAGGCCGTGCATGACGTCGTATTTGCCGCCCAGGGAATGGGCAATGGCATGGTCCGCCCCCAGGCTGGCATTGCTGAAGGCCATGCCGGCTGCTGTGCTGGCCGTGCTGAGCATGGTCAGGCTGTGCATGGACTTGGTCCGCACAGCGTCCTCAAGGTGGAGCATGATCAGCTCGATGGCCTTGAGGGAGTTCATCTCGGTGAAGGGCGATGAGAGCACTGAAACATAGGCCTCGATGGCATGGGCCATGGCATCGATGGCCGAGGCCATGATCAGCCATTCAGACTTGGTCTGCAGAAAATTGGGGTCGATGATGGAGATATTGGGCACCAGGGTCCGGCTGACAATGGCCATCTTGACCTGCCGCTGGACATCGGTGATGATCGCAAACTGGGAGATGTCCGCCCCGCTCCCGGCCGTGGTGGGGATGAAGATCATCGGAGGCAGGGGCTTCTGGATCTTGTTGGCCCCCTCGTAGTCCCTGATCTGCCCGCCATTGCTGGCCACCAGGGCAATCCCCTTGGCCAGGTCCATGGGGCTGCCCCCTCCCAGGGCAATGACCACATCCGCCCGCTGGCGACGATAAAACTCGGCCCCCTGGGCGACTTGAAAATCTCTGGGGTTTGAGTTCACGGCATTGAAGTACACCCAGCCCAGCCCGGACTCGTCCAGGATGTCGATGAGCCGCTCCACCCATCCTGCAGCCTCCAGACCGGGATCGCTGACCAGGAGGACCTTTCTGGCCCCGTTGCGGACTGCACAGGGGACCACATACTCCAGGGCGTTGGTCCCGAAAATGACCTCAGGGATCGCGAACTTGGTGACCTGCATCGTGCCTCCAATGGGGAACGCTCTCAAAGATATCCTTTCTCGAGCTCCCAGATCCTGGCCATCCCTCAACGCTGCACCAAAAAATCCGCATTTGCATTCTTTGTTGCTCAAGGGTAACGTTCAACTGGAAGGTCAAGTCCGGATCAAGGGATGAAATCTCAAAGACTGTCAAAAAACCAGGATGCTCGTCCTGGTTTTTTAGTATCATCAAATTACCGGTGCCTGTAAAGGCATCGAACCCAAAGCGCTTCACCAAGGGGGATTTGAACCGTGGGAAGAAGAAAAAAGAAGGGCGGCTCAGGAACAAAGATTGACGAGAGGACCATCCTCAACCTGTTTCGAAGCCAATCCAAGCCCCTGAGCCGCAAAGATCTGTTTCATGCCCTGGGAGCGGGAAAAAAGGATGGACCCCACATTGAGTCTCTGCTGGACCGGCTGCTGTCCTCGGGAAAGCTGATCCGGCTTCGCGGCGGCAGGGCCTTTGGGCTGACCGAAAAAATGGATCTGCTCAAGGGGAGCCTGGACATGACCGCCTCCGGGGCCGGCTTTGTCATTCCTGACGACAAGAGGCGCAAAGACATCTTTATTTCACCATCCAACCTCAACGATGCCTGGCCCGGAGACAGGGTCGTGGCGGCCCTCCTCCCCGGAGGCCGCCGGGGGAAAAACCCTGAAGGCCGGGTGGTCAGAATCCTGGAGCGCAAGCTGACCACCATCCCGGTGGTGCTCATGAAGAAAATCAGTGCCAAAAAGTTCTGGGGACAGCCAACAGACAGGAAGCTGCGCCAGAGCTTCATCGTTGATGTCAAGAACCTGGAGGACAAGCCCAGGGCAGGCCTGGTGGTCACAGTCCAGGCTGAGGAAAAAATGGACGCCTCCCTGTGGAAAGGGACCGCCCGGGAAAAGCTGGGCCGTGAAGACGATGTCCTGGTTCAGGAGAAAATCGTCAAGATCAATCACGGAATTCCCATGGAGTTTCCGGAGAAGATCCTTGCTGCAGCCCGGTCCCTGCCCCAAGACCCTGGACACGAGGATCTGTCCGATCGGAGGGACTTGTCAGGGCTGCCCTTCGTGACCATCGACGGAGCCAAAGCCAAGGACTTTGACGACGCCATCTGCGTTTCCGCAACCAAGAAAGGCAGCCTTCTGCGAGTGGCCATTGCCGACGTCAGTCACTACGTGCAACCAGGAAGCCCTTTGGACCGTGAAGCCAGAAGCCGGAGCAACTCGTCCTACTTTCCCCAGTCCGTTGAGCCCATGTTCCCCTCTGAACTCTCAACCGGCCTGTGCAGCCTGAACCCCCATGTTCAGAGGCTGGTCATGGTGGCTGAAATGGAGTTCAAGGCAAACGGGGCGAGGCAGCGGGCCGATTTCTATCCGGCAGTGATCACCTCGAAGGCCAGGCTGACCTACTCCCAGGTCAAGGCTGCCCTCCTGGACCACGACCCAGAGGAGGAGCGCAAGATCCAACCTGTGATGGACATGCTCGACCAGGCCGAAAAGCTGGCCCGGATTCTGGCTCAAAAACGAAAGGCCAGAGGATCGTTGGACTTTGATCTCCCCGAGCCTGAGATCCTGTTCAACATTCAGGACGAGAGCGTGGACATCCGTCCCAAAGCCAGGCATTTCGGGCATCAGATCATCGAGGAGTTCATGATCGCGGCCAACGAGGCCGTGGCCGAATTTCTGACCACCAGGGAGCAGCCCTGCATGTACAGGATTCATCCGGAGCCTGACCAGGACAAGCTGAAGACCCTGTTCACCCTGCTGCGCAAAACATCCATCGGCTACAAGCTGCCCCAAGAGACTGAAACCAGGGATCTCCAGGATCTCTTGAAGCTCGTTCAGGACACGGACCTGGACTTTCTGGTCAACCGACTCCTGCTCAGGACCATGATGCAGGCCTCTTACAGTCCGGAGAACAGCGGGCATTTCGGTCTGGCCTCGCCCTGCTACTGTCATTTCACCTCTCCCATCCGCAGGTATGCCGACCTGGTGGTCCACCGTTTTCTCAAGGCAGCCATCCAGGCCAGTCCGACCAGGCAGGGAGTCAAGGGGCTGACCAAGCTGGGGGATCACCTGAGCGCCCAGGAGAGACGGTCCATGGAAGCTGAAAGGGAAATCATCAAGAGGCTGACCATCATCTCCTTGCAGGATGATATTGGCCAGACTTACAGCGGGGTTATTGCAGGAGTGGCTGATTTCGGATTCTGGGTGGAGCTGGCTGAGGTCATGGCCGAGGGGCTGGTCCGGCTCTCCACACTGACCGACGACTATTACGTCCTGTGGCCTGAAGAGCACAAGCTGATTGGGCAGCGGACCGGCAAGACCCTGACCCTGGGCCAGAAGGTCGAGGTCCGTCTGGTCAACACCAGCCTGGCCAAGCTGGAAATCGACCTGGAGCTCATCTCGGCTGAAGACACGTCATCTGCATCGGCAGAAGAGCCTTGACTCATTTCCCGATGCAGAAGGAAGAAAAGATCCGGTCCAGAACATCTTCAGAGCTGATCTCTCCGGTGATGTCTCCAAGGGCGGCGCAGGTTTCCTCCAGGTGCTCGATCAGCAGATCTGAACTCAGGTCCTGATCCAGGGCCTTTTTGAGTTCTCCAAGGGATGTCAGGGCTGAAGCCAGCTTGTCCCGCTGCCTGAGGTTGGGAACCAGCTCCCCCTGATCAGGTTCAGGGTGCTGGCCCAGCAATCGGGAACGGATCTTCCGGGTCAGGCTGTCCATGCCCAGCCCGGTCTTGGCCGAGACCTCCACCCAGTCGAAACCTTGCCGCGCATACCACTCCAGGTCCTGGCCCGAGCTCTCGACCAGATCGCATTTGTTGCGCACAATCAAGGTCTTGCCTGTTCCCAGCCCAGCAGCGAGATTCATCTCCTCCTGGTCGGGAGGCTGGGACATATCCAGGACCAGGCAAACAAGATCAGCGCTGGAGATGAGGTCCCGGCCCTGGTCCAGGCCGGCCCTTTCCACCTCATCCCGGGTCTCTCTCAGGCCGGCGGTATCCATCAGCCGGACCGGCAGTCCCCCCAGGCTGATCCCCTCCTCCAGGTAATCCCTGGTTGTTCCAGGAACACTGGTGACGATGGCCCTGTTCCGGCCCAGCAGCGCGTTCAGCAGTCTGGATTTTCCGACGTTGACCCGGCCTGCGAGCACAACTCTGGCTCCTTCCCGGAAACAGCTGTGCCGCTCATGATTGTCCAGGAGTTTTCCAAGGGACTGTTCAGTGCGTTCGACCACGCTGCACAACTGGCGGACATCGATGTCTCCCCCTGAGTCTTCTGGAAAATCAAAATCTGCACTCAGACTGGCCCGAAGGGATTCCAAATCATCCTTTATCTCCCTGATCAGCCTGGAAAGGCCTCCCTCGAGCTTTGCCCCGGCCAGGTTGACCCCCACCCTTGTCGGGGCAGAGACCAGCTCGGCCACGGCCTCGGCCTGACTGAGGTCCAGACGGCCATTGAGAAAGGCCCTGAGGGTGAATTCGCCTGGATTGGCCGGCCTGGCCCCATGCTCCAGAACCAGTTCAAGGACCATCTGGACCACAGCCGGTCCCCCGTGGCAGTTGATCTCCAGGACATCCTCCCCGGTGTAGGATTTGGGCCCGGGCATGAAGCTGACCAGGACTTCGTCGACAACAGCCTTGTCTTTTCCGATGATCCACCCGTGATGCAGGACATAGGGCTTGAAGTCCTGGAAAGCATCCCGGGCTGAGGCAAAGACGGCATGGCCAAGCCGCCGGCTGGCCCGGCCGCTGACCCGCACAATCCCCACTCCGCCCAGGCCAAGCGGAGTGCAGATAGCGGCAATGGTCTCCGGTTCAGTGAAGGATCTGTCCATAAGGCTCATATGACCCATCATGCCCACATGGATGCGGGCACAACGGTGCATGATAGATTTCCAAAGATGTCAGCCCTGCCGCTGGCCTGGTCTTTACCCACACATAGGACAGTGGGTCTGAAGAAAGATTTTTTTAACCGCCCGCTCCCGAGGGTCGCTTGATGAAGAGGATAAAGGCATGGATGGAAGAGGTTCTTTTTCAGCCCAAGCGATGCTCCTTGGGCTGAAGCTGCCCACCGCTAACGCGGTAAAAGGCCCTCAAATGGATGCCAGGCGCCAGAAACTTTTCCTCTTCACCGCGGCAGCGGGAGGCTGTGCAGGCCCGACCAGTATCGGGCGGGTCTGCATTTCCTTATCCTCCCCATCCTCTTCATCAAGTGAGCGCAGCGAACGGGAGGTTCAAGACTCTTTTCCCTCTGTGTCAAGTGTGTACGAAGCTCATG
>CAYOID010000053.1:0-23366 GCA_964403955.1 uncultured Desulfohalobiaceae bacterium
CAGTGGCTCTTTGCGGCTTTCGTCCCCGATCACAGCGGCGGGCCCGTCCCTGACTCGCACAGGGTTCCCTTTTCAGCGCAGCTCCGGCTGCGCTGAAACATCGGCTTAGACCTGAAGAAACAACATTAAGACTGTTTCGCAGTGAGCATCAATCAGATGCAGTCAGTTTGCTCACGGTGATACCTTTTATGGCTGGCTCTTAAAAATGCGAAAAAGCTCCCTCCAGGTGGCCTACCCAGATATCCACAATGTTGTCGAACTCGGCAGTGCCCTTGAGCACGGCCTCGGTCTCGATGCCTTCTTTCTCCAGGATGGACTTCCAGGAGTCCGGCTCGTCCCCGGCCATGTCGTTGCGCACATGGTCCCCGGCCACGGACATGAACGGCATGAGCCAGGCCTTTTCCATACCCCTGGCCTTGAGCTCGGGCAGGATGTCCTCCAGGAGTGGCGACCCCTCCACAACACCCACGAAGACATTGGGATCCTTTTGTTGGAGCAGATAGGCCATGGCCTGGTAAAAGGCATTGCTGGGATGGTGTGTGCCGTGGCCCATCAGAATCACGGCCTGGTCCGCCTTGCGCTCGTCCGGGATGTTCTCCAGCATGGCGTCCCGGACCCCTTCCAGGTCATGGGAGGCAGCCAGGAGGGGGTAGCCCACGAGGATCTTGTCAAAGCCCCCGGACATGGCCTCGAACCCGTTGACGATGGACATGAGATCGTGAAACTCGGCCCCGCCGATGGTGTGCAGAGACTGGACCGCCACATGGGTGAAGCCCTCATCCATCATCCTGGCCAGGGCCATGGCCACGGAGTCGAGAGCCTGGCCCTCTTTGGCCAGCTTGTGGCGGATGATTTTCGAGGTGTAGCCCCAACGGACCGGAACCCCTGGTAAGGCCTTCTTGACTTCAGCCTCAATGTTCTGGAACGAGGCCTGGGCCTGGGGATAGCTGGAGCCGAATGCCACCAGGAGGATGCCCTTCTTGACCTCCTTCTTGTGACCATGACCGTGTCCGTGCCCTTCCGCCAAACCCGGGCTGGCCAACATCAGAGACACCACAAACACAAACAGCATCTGACTCAGCGACTTCATACTCTTTTCCTCCTTTTGTGCTGGATGTTTCGAAATGAACAAAAAAATCCCCGGATCGAAATGTCTTCGATCCGGGGATGTCCCTTTTTTATCCACGGAAGCCGGCTGGGCTCGTCTCCTGACCCGAAAGCGAGCGCCACTTGTTCATTCAGGCAGGTCTTCTGACTCTCGGATCACTCTACTCGCCGCGCCTTCCCATCAGGATATTCCCAATAGTGGCATTGTGCGGCTTTCGTCCCCGATCACAGCGGCGGGCCCGTCCCTGATTTGCACAGGGTTCCCTTTTCAGCTCTTCACCCTCTGGAGCTCAGCTGGGCATTCGCTCAAGCGAACCAGCTTGAATCACTTGGTGAAATGCACCCGAATGATCTTTTTCCGAAAGCCTAGCCTTCTGAAGGGTCTCTGTCAACTTTTACGTTCGAGACCGTTTGGGGACACATCTCATCTCTCCCCCTTTGAGTCCACTTTTCAAGCACAGCTCATACCCGCCCTTGCAATTTCTGAAACCCCTTCCCGGCGCTTGACACGAATTACATGTAGTATATTGTAGTGAAAAAGGAGGTGATGTCCATGCGAACCGTCCTCTCTGTGAGCCTGCCTGAAAAATTGTCTCAAGAACTCAATGAGTTTGCAGGAGAAATGGGCCGAAATAAAAGCGATATCCTGAGGGAGTCTTTGGGACTATACCTATGGGACGTCAAGCTGCGCAAAGCACAGACGCTCTTCTACGCTAAGTCAAAGGCAGTTGGCATCGTCACTGAAGATGACATGTTGAGAAAAATCTCTTGAGAGTGATCCTGGACACAAATGTGCTCTTGTCCGCGTTTCTCACCGATGGCATGTGCTCCCGTATTTTGAGAAGAGCACGGCACAAGCATATTTCATTCATTCTTTGCGAACCCGTGCTCAGTGAAACAAAGAGACTTCTCAAGAACAAATTTGCACTTTCTGATAATGATGTCGATTTCTTTGTGTCCATTCTCTCTGAAGCAGCTCATGAGATTCATCGTCTCTCTGATACTCTTTCCGGCGTCTGTCGCGATCCTGACGACGATCCCATTCTCATGTGTGCGATTGAGACGGAATGCGATTTTATCGTGACAGGCGACAAAGACCTCCTGGTCCTCAAAGAATATCAAGACACAAAGATCGTCTCTCCTCGGGATTTTGAAATGATGTTCAGTGATTGACCCCTTAAAGAGCCGGACTGGTCCCCCATCAGCCTTGCCCTGTGTGGGTCTGCAGTCCGACATGGAGTCACAACGGGTCCCTCCGACGGCAGAACCGGACAAGATGCTCAGCCGCATCAGGGTTGGAGCCGAAATGGATATGGATATACGACCCGATCACGTTGTGACAGCGGTAGCCTTCCATCCTCTCCAGACCTCCCGAGCGGTCTTCCAGCCGATACAGCGTCGGAACCTCGTCTTCCGATACGTTCACTATGCTGGAGTAGTGAAACTCGTGCCCCCGAATCCGGGTGCCCCTCGGCCCGAGCAGGCTGTCCGCCCTGGTCTGCACCACCCTGTACCCCAGGGCCTTGAGCCTGTCCTGCATCCTTGACCTGAAGGGAAAAATGTCGGCCATGGGATAGACCCGCCCTTCCAGGTCTTGAATGGACTTCATCAGGACCATGAACCCCCCGCACTCGGCATAGACCGGACCGCCAGCCTGGACAAAACGCCTCAGGTCCCGAATCAGCTTTCGGTTTTCGGACAGGGTTCGAGCATGGAGTTCGGGATACCCGCCGCCCAGGTAGAGCCCGTGCAGGTTTTCCGGCAGCCTTTTTTCGGACAGGGGGGAAAAGAAAACCAGTTCGGCTCCGGCCGCCTCCAGGAGCCTCAAGTTTTCAGGGTAATAGAAGCAAAAGGCCCGATCCCTGGCCACGCCGATCCTGACCTGTCCCCGGTCTTGAGGCCTGTTCGGCCCGACCGGCTGTGCAGCAGACTGGATGCGGGAACGTGCGCCCTGAACCTGATTCAGGACTTTATCCAGGTCGATATTGGATTCAATCCAGGCGGACAGGGATGAGGTCATGGCCCCTGTTGAAAAATCCTCATCAGTGACCAATCCAAGATGCCTGGAAGGTATGTGCAGGGAGTCGTCCCTGGGTAAGAAGCCGACGACTGGCGGACCGTTCAGGTCCTGGACCGCCTCGGTCAGAATCTGCCTGTGCTTGCCGCTGCCCACCCGGTTGAAGACGACCCCGGCCAGCTCAAGATCCGGGTCGAACTCGGAAAAGCCCTTGACCACAGCTGCAGCGGATCTGGCCATGGACCTGGCGTCAATCACCAGCAGAACCGGCAACCCCAGCCACTTGGCCATCTGGGCTGCCGAACCGGCCTCGTCTTTCCCGGAAAAGCCGTCAAACAGCCCCATCACGCCTTCAACCACCACAACATCGGCGTTCTGAGCTGAACGGGCGAAAATCTCCTGGTTGGTCACACGATCCAGCATCCAGCCGTCCAGGTTCTGCGACTCTCTGCCGGTGACCCGGGTATGATGCCCTGGATCAATGAAATCAGGCCCGATCTTGAAGGGCTGAACCTGCATCCCCCTTCGGACCAGAGCCGACAACAGGCCCAGAGTGACCGTGGTCTTGCCGCAGCCGCTGTGAGTGCCGGCAATGAGAAAGCTGAGAGGGCTCACGAGAAAAAAGCTCCATGAAAGATTGACGTTGTGTCCAACAGGTTGAGCCTTTCCGGAACCGGGAGAACTCTTGTACCAAGGAGATCAACCGGCTCTTGACACTTGTTTTCTACAGGGCTTTGAAACTGTATGCAATGAGGTTCCTTCTTCAGTCCAAGCCAAATATTCAGCGCAGCCGGAGGCAGGGCTGACTGGAAAAATCCCAGCCGCAAACCTGTTCTGCCATCTCTTTGTTTTTGTGTGATATATGTTTCATGTCCCCTGTCCTCTGCACCCCGGAAATGCCTTTTTCCAGGCGCACGAGTCTTGACCTCTGAAATGGATTTCTTTATCAGGAAAGGATAACTTCAGGTGCCGCACTGTTCTGTCCGTCTGGATAAGGTGACTTTCCAGCCCGCTGACAGAACAGGGCTTAAAAGGGAACCCTGTGCGAGTCAGGGACGGACCCACCGCTGTCATCGGGGACAATGGCCGCATCAAGCCACTGCTGAACATTCGGCGGGAAGGGGCGGTCGGAGGGAGATCCGAGAGTCAGAAGACCTGCCTGAGGACGTATGCCGAACTGACAGGGGAAGACAGGGCACGTACTGACCGGGAATGAAGATGGGACATCCCGGATCGAGAGGACTCGATCCGGGATTTTTTGATGCCTCACAAATGAAAAACAACACATTCGCTCAACTGATCATCCTGATTCTCATCCTGACCAGCCTGATCCTTATTTCAATCAGTCTGGGGTACATCAACATTCCCCTGGCCGACATCTTCATGATTCTCTTTCAGCAGCCCTTGACCGGTTCAGAGCAGAACCTCCACCCCATGGTCATCTGGGAGGTCCGTCTGCCCAGAATTCTGACCGCAGCCGTTGTCGGCGCCGGCCTGGCTGCATCCGGCGTGGTCTTCCAGGGCATTCTGCTCAATCCCCTGGCCGAGCCTTACACTCTGGGGGTTTCCGCCGGAGCGGCCTTCGGGGCTTCCCTGGTCCTGCTCTTTGACCTCAATGTCCTGGGGTTCTGGTCCGTTCCCTGCATGGCCTTTCTCGGGGCCGGATTGACTCTGGTCCTGGTGATCTTTCTGTCCTCTTCAGCCGGCGGCGTTTCCTCCACAAACCTGATCCTTTCAGGAGTGATCGTCACCGCCATCCTGTCAGCCGGAATGAGCTTTCTCAAATACCTGGCCCAGGAAAAGGTGGCTGTGATCATCTTCTGGCTCCTGGGCAGCTTCGCTTCCAGCACCTGGTCCGAGTTCTGGCTGGTTTTCGTATTCCTGATCCTGACTCTGGCGGTCTTTCTGGTCCATGCCAGGGACATGAACGTCCTCTGCCTGGGCAGCCGGGTGGCCACCTCCATGGGGGTGGACACGACCAGGGCCAGGATGATCCTTTTGATCACCGGCTCCCTCCTGGCTGCGGTCTGTGTCTCGGTTTCCGGAATCATCGGCTTTGTCGGACTGGTGGTCCCGCACATGATGCGCTTCCTGACCGGCCCGGACCACCGCAGGCTCCTGCCGGCTTCATTGCTCTGCGGAGCCATACTCCTGCTTGGGGCGGACACCATCACCAGGGCCGTCCTGCCGGAAGAGGTCCCCATTGGGGTCCTGACCGCCCTGCTGGGAGGGCCGTTCTTCTTTTTCATCTTCAGAAAAAAGCAGCTCAGAGTGGAATAAGATGTCCTTCAGGCTCCACAACGTCACCTTCGGATACTCGGAGCAGCCCGTGCTCCAAAATCTCAGCCTGGAGCTGGAAGCCGGCAGGTTTCACGGCGTCCTGGGGCCAAACGGCAGCGGCAAGACCACGCTCCTGGATCTGCTCTTCAGGCACAGCTCGCCGCAATCCGGCCGAATCACCCTTCAGGGCAGGGACCTTCATGGCCTGGGACGGCGGGAACTGGGCAGGACCATGGCTCTGGTCCCGCAGGTGTTCAATCTGAGCTTCCCTTTTCAGGTCAGGGAGATTGTGGCCATGGGCCGGTACCCGCACACCTCCAGGTTCGCCTCGCTCTCCCTCCAGGACTGGGACCTGGTGGACACCGTGCTTGAAGAAACCGGAGCCGATCATCTCAAGGATCGCTTTGTGACCGAGCTCAGCGGAGGTGAACGGCAGAGGGTCATCTTTGCCCGGGCCCTGGTCCAGGATACCCCGATCCTGCTCCTGGACGAAGCCACCTCCAATCTGGACATCAAGCACGGGCTGAGCCTCTTGGGTCTGAGCAGGAGGCGCAACCAGGACCAGGGGACCACTGTTGTTGCCGTGTTTCAGGACCTCAATCTGGCTGCCTGCTTCTGCGACCGGCTTGTCTTTCTTCGCCAGGGCCGGGTCCATACCCAGGGCCCGGTAGAAGATGTTCTGACCTCGGAAACTGTCGCCGAGGTCTTCGGCGTGCACTCCCGGGTGTCCTTTGACCCCTTTGCTCAATGCAAACAAGTGACCTACAGAGCCCAATGAGAAACTGCTCAACCAAAACAAACCTGCTGTTCAGATTCTGTCTGCTTGTTCTCATCCAGCTCCTGATCCTTCCCGGCAGTGGGATCGCAGCCCAGTTTGCCCTCAAAGGCGACCAGGCCATTGTTGACCAGGCCGGCCGGACCGTCATGGTCCAGGAGCCTTTCAGCCGGATCATCTCCCTGTACGGGGCCCACACCGAGAACCTCTTTTCCCTGGGCTGCGGCCGGGAGCTGATCGGGGTCGGCAAAAACGAGACCTACCCCCCTGCAGCTTTGAAAAAGGACACGTTCTCCTATCATGAAGACCTGGAGAGATTTCTGGCAGCCAGACCGGATCTGGTCCTGGTCCGCCCCATGATCGACAGTGGCTACCCGGAACTGATGCGTGGCCTGGAACGCTGCGGGGTGACCGTTGTCTCTCTCCAGCCCAGGACTGTGGAAGACATGTTCGTCTACTGGCGCATACTGGGCCGCCTGACTGGAACGACCCCCCGGGCCGGGGCCATGATCCGGGACTTTCAGTCCTGCCTGAAGAAATTTCAGGACCTAAACACGCGGATCAAAGACCCCAAGAGAGTCTATTTCGAGGCCATTCACTCCAAAATGAAGACCTTTGCCCCTGACTCCATGGCCATATTCACCCTGACCTCAGCCGGGGGAGTCAATGTGGCCCGCGACGCCCGGACCATTCGGGACACCAACATCGCTGCCTACGGCAAGGAGCGGATTCTGTCCCATGCCGGAAAGATCGATGCCTACCTGGCCCAGAAAGGCCCCATGAACCAGGTGGACAAGGCCCTGATCACAAACGAACCTGGATTTCAAGCCATCAAGGCTGTCCAGGAAGGCCGGGTTCACATTTTACCTGAAGGGATCGTGTCCAGACCGACGATGCGGCTGCTCAAGGGCATCGTGACCATCGGCCGTCACCTCTACCCCAGCCTCTATACCCGGAAGCTCGCAGCCGAAATCAAGGGCGTGATCACGTTTTCACCTGTCTCAACCCAGCAGGAGTCTCCATGACCAGAGCTCAAGACCAAACCGCCAGACCCGGCACCCTTTACGGGATCGGAGTGGGCCCGGGCGACCCGGAGCTGATCCCCCTCAAATCAATCCGGATCCTGCAGGAAGTGCAGGTCATCTTCAGTGCCTCGTCCACCAAGAACGCTCACAGCCTGGCAGTGACCATCGCCTCCCGGCATTTGCCTGAAAACGCCGACGTCCGCCTTCTGCCTTTCCCCATGACCATGAACCGGGACATGGTGGAACAGGCCTGGGACGAACACTCACAGACCATCATTGCCGAGCTGGAACAGGGCAAAGACGCCGCCTTTCTCACTCTGGGCGATTCCCTGACCTACTCCACCTTCGGGTATCTGCTCCGGACCATCAGGCGTCACGCACCACACCTTCCAGTCGTGACCATACCCGGGATCACCTCCTACCAGGCAGCAGCCGCTGCCACCAACACCCCGCTGGTAGAGGGCGAGGAAAACATGCTCCTGCTCTCGGGTGTCCTGGGCGGCAATGGACTGCGCAAAAAGATCAAGGACGTGGACAACATCGTCTTTCTCAAGGCCTACAAGAACATCAAGGATATTGTGGCCTCCCTGGAAGAAACCGGCAGGCTCAAATCCAGCCTGGCTGTGGTCAGGTGCGGTTTCCCCGAGCAGAAGATCTACCAGGACGTGTCCGAGCTGGTGCACGATGATCCCAAATACTGGACCCTGATCCTGACCAAGAACTCACCCGGCCATGAAGACTAGACAGGGATTCAAGCCGTGGCCCCTGCTGATCGGACTCGGTCTGTCCGCCATCATCCTGCTGCTGATCCAGTTTCTGATTCCGGAAGTCCAGTCAGAGGAGCTCCTGGCCAGAGTGGGCTGGCCCATAGGCCGAATCATTCTCTTTGTCGGATTGGGCCTGATCATCGGCGAGGTCATTGAAGCCAGCGGATGGACAGCCACTCTGGCCATTCTGGCCCGCCCTTTCTTTGGCTTTGCCAACCTGGGCAACAGGTGCAGCGCAGCTTTCACCGCAGCCTTTTTCTCCGGGGTAGCAGCCAACGGGATGCTGGTCAGCTTCTACCACAACAACCAGATCACCAAAGCCCAGCTCTTCCTGACCAACTTCATCAATCACTTTCCGGCCTTTTTTCTCCACCTGCCGACCACGATCTTCATCATTCTCCCGTTGACCGGACCGGCTGGGGGCGTCTACCTGCTGCTCGTCTTTCTGGCTGTTGCGCTTCGAACCGGGCTGTTCATCCTCTACGGCCACTTTCGACTTCCAGCCCCTGATCCTGAGCAATCCGAGCAGTCAAGCCCGCCAAACCCATCCAGGGCCTCCGGCAGCCTGCAGGCCGTCCTGACCAGGGTCCCCCGCAGGCTGGCCCGGATCATCCAGTTCGTTATCCCCATTTATCTGCTCGTGTTCCTGTTCAAGATCAGCGGCGGATTTGACTTCGTCCAGGAGGCCATGGCCGGGTCGGCGATCAATGCCCTCATTCCGGTGGAGTCCCTGTCCATGGTGGTCATCAGCTTTCTGGCCGACTACACCTCGGGGTTTGCCACGGCCGGAGCCCTGCTCAACTCAGAGGTCCTGACCGCCAAACAGGCCGTCCTGGCCCTGGTCATCGGCAACGTCATCGCAGCCCCAATCCGGACCCTGCGGCATCAGCTCCCCCGATACCTCGGGGTTTTTTCCCCTGGCATGGGGACCCAGATTCTGCTTTTGGGACAGGGCTTCAGGATTGCCAGCCTGCTCATGATTGGTGCAGGCTACTATCTCATTGCCTGAACGCCCCGAACATCTCGAGTCTCTCTTGCGGTCCTCGTATGAACTTCGGAAGAAAGAACCCCTCACCCCTCACTCAGTTCAGTGAGGTTGATCAGTTTGAGCTTCAAAACCCAGTTACATGGCAGATCTTTCATGATTAACACTCTTCATGGAACTGAGTGAGGGGAGCTCCTCTGAGTACAGGGGAGCAGCCCGGAAAGTTTCTGCTTTGATCAAACTGGCGGCCTTGATGCTCAAACACATGGCGAAACTCCCATGAGTTGAATCCCTTTAAAATTCAAATTAATATAATTCAGCCCTGCCAGCGGCAGGGCTGAATGGAGACAAACATGAGCGCATCCCAGACCATACCCCCGGAAAAAATCGAGCAAGGATCCTTTGACATCATCGATCACGAAGTCCCGGAGCCCCGCCCATTCACAGGGCCAGCCTGGACAGTGGTCAGACGGATGATTCATGCCTCGGCCGATTTCGAGCTCCTGACCCTGACCCGCATCCATCCCCGGGCCATAGCCCGCGGGGTCGCAGCCCTGCAATCTGGGTCCCGGGTGATCACTGACACGGAAATGACCAGATCCGGGATCACCGCAAAGCGCATCCAGGACCTGGGAGCGTCAGTGCACTGTTTTCTGAACCAGCCTGGAGTGAAGGAAGAAGCCGCACAAAGGGGCATGACCCGATCGGCCGTGGCTATGGAAAAAGCCTGTCAGACCGGGGACACTCCGATCTGTGTCATCGGCAACGCCCCAACGGCCCTGTTCAGGGTTCTGGAGCTGATCGACAGAGGCCAGGCCGCACCGGCTCTGGTCATCGGCATGCCGGTAGGCTTTGTTGGGGCAGCTGAATCCAAAAGGCAGCTCATGAACCAGGATAAAGTCCCCTGGATGACGATCCAGGGCAGAAAGGGCGGCTCTCCCCTGGCAGCAGCCTGCCTGAACGGGCTGGCCGAGCTGGCCTTGAGTCAGTCCAAGCCTTGAAAAAAGGAATGTACGGGTCAGGAAATGGTCAAGAGTATTGGGCAGGATTGACAGGATCTCATGGATAAGAAGAAAGAAAGACACTTTTTCAGCCGGCCCGGGAGGTCGGCTGAAAGCTCTTCCCGCCAAAGGCGGATGAATGCACTGGCAGGCTTCCGGCCTGCCAGTGCTCATGATCCAATCAATCCTGGTGATCCAGTCAAAAGTTCTTTTTCCTTTCATTCTTGAATCGCAAATTTTGTATGAAACTTCTCCCATGACCACAAGGCGAGACACATCCAAACTCAGACACGGCTTCACCACCGGTTCGGCCGCTGCAGCCGGGGCCAAGGTCTCCTCTCTGGTCCTGGCTGGACAGGACCCTGTGGCGGAAGTGGACATCCCTCTCCCTTCGGGCGGTCGACTGACCATCCCGGTGGAGTCGGTGGAAAAGACAGCTCAGGGCGTGAAGACCACGGTGGTCAAGGACGCCGGCGATGACCCGGACGTGACTCACAAGGCCAGAATCTCAGTCACGGCGGCCCTGGCGCCAAATGCTGCAGCCCCGGACATGATCGAGCTCCTGGCCGGATCAGGGGTGGGCCGGGTGACCAAGCCGGGGCTGCCCGTTCCTGTGGGAGAGCCGGCCATCAACCCGGTTCCCAGGGAACAGATCCGGATCGCTGTCCAGGAAGCCAGGGATGCTTCCGGATTGCAGGCCAGGCTGAGCCTGACCATTGAGGTGGCAGGCGGGGAGCAGCTGGCCAGAAAAACCCTCAATCCCCGTCTGGGGATCGTGGGCGGGATCTCCATCCTGGGGACCAGGGGCACGGTCAAGCCATTTTCCTGCGCCTCCTACCAGGCCACGATCTCCTCGGCCCTGGATGTAGCCAGGGCTCAGGGGATCCGAACCGCCGCCCTGAGCACCGGAGGGAGGAGCGAGCGTTTTCTCAGGGACCATCACCCTCACCTCCAGGACGAGGCCTTTGTCCAGATCGCCGACTTTTTCGCCTTTGCATTGCAGCAGGCCGTCTTGAAAGGGTTCTCCGAGGTCATCCTGGGCTGTTTTTTCGGCAAGCTGGTCAAAATGGCCCAGGGTCACGCCTACACCCATGCCAGGTCGGCAGAGCTGAATCTGAACCGATTAGCCAGCTGGGCCCGGGAAGAGGGGCTGGGGCCGGACCAATCCAGAGAGATTGCCAAGGCCAACACAGCCCGGCAGGCCCTGGAGATCATCGAGGGCGACCCCCGAAGGGACGATGTCCTGGCTGACGTCACTGCCCGGGCTATGAAAACAGCCGGAGGCCATGCAGGGACTGACATGCCCATCATATTCTGGGTCTTTGATTTTGACGGCCGCGTGCTGCAGACTCGAAAACACGCCTCGTGATGATTGAGCTCTGGCTCTGACTGCGCTGAATCATTGACATTGCAATCAGAGACTTCAATAGAGTCTTGATGAAATCAAGCATTCAATTTTCAGCTTTGCCAGAGGCAAGGCTGAAAATTGATAAGGATCACCCATGAACACGCATCCTGTCTGCATACTCGGCCTGGGCATCAACCTGGCCGACCTCTCCCCGTCCGTGCTGGGCTGCATCGAGCAGAGCGGCCTCCTGGTGGGCGGTCAGAGGATGCTGGACCGTTTTCCTGACGCAACAGCCAGAAAGATGCCCATCAAGGCCCCGCTGGAAGAGGTCATCGCCGGCCTGGTCCAGGCCAGGGAACAGGGGCAAAAGGTCACGGTTCTGGCTGACGGCGATCCCCTGTTCTTTGGGATCGGGCAGAGGCTGATCCGGGAGCTGGGTCCGGACAACGTTGAGCTGCATCCGGGAGTGACCGTGCTTCAGGAGGCCGCAGCCAGGCTCAAGATTCCCTGGCAGGACATCCCCACTGTGTCCCTGCATGGCCGCACAGCCATTCTTCCCCTGCTCCGGTCCATATCCAGGAACGAGATGATCGGGGTGTTCACAGACCAGACCTGGACCCCTGCTGCTCTGGCCAGGGCCCTGAAGAATCGCGGCGCCCGGGGCTTCAGCCTGTACGTCTTTGAGAACCTGCACTCGGAGCTTGAAAACAGTGTCCAGCTGAACCTGGAAGAGGCCTCGCACCGAGAGTTCAGTCCTCTCAACTTCGTCATGCTCAAGCGGACCAGAAAGCCTGAGGTCAGACTTCAGCTCGGCACGCCGGATGAACTTTTCCTGCATCACCAAGGCCTGATCACCAAAAAGGAGCTCCGGGTCCTGGGGCTGAGCGCCCTGCAGATCGAAAACCGGCACACGGTCTGGGACATCGGGGCCGGGTGCGGGTCTGTGGCCCTGGAAGCGTCACTTCTGGCTGGACAGGGGCAGGTTCTGGCGGTAGAAGAAGACCCGGCCCGGGCTGACCAGATCCGGGAAAACAGGACCAGAACCGGAGCCTATGCCGTCCAGATCGTGAACCAGAGAGCCCCGGACTGTTTTTCCTCCCTGCCTGAGCCGGATCGAATCTTCATCGGCGGGGGCATGGGCCGGAACCCGGCCCTGCTCAAAGAGGCCCTGGGCTGCTTGGGTCCTCAGGGGAGGCTGGTGGCCCACTTCACCCTTTTGGGCTCCCTCCAGGCAGGCCTGGAAACAGCGAAAGAGCTGGACCGGCCTTTCGAGGTCACCCAGGTCATGGTGTCCAGATCAAGGCCGCTGGGGGGAGACCTCCGCCTCGATCCTCTGAACCCGGTCTTCATTCTGGCCGTGGGGCCAAAGGTCGCATGACCCGGAAGCGCATCAGTTCTCGAACCTAAGGCATAGACCAGGCCATCTCCAATATCGATCACGAGCGCTTTCTTGATGCCCATACCCAGAAAGGCAAAACCTTCAGGCCCGTCAGCCAGGAGAGCGTTGTGAACCAGAATCACCCCCATGTGGCCTTCATCGGTGCAGGACCGGGCGATCCCGATCTGTTGACCATCAAGGCCTGGAAGATCATCCAGCAGGCCGATCTGGTCCTTTATGCCGGGTCCCTTGTTCCCAGGGATGCGCTCACCTGGGCCGGGCCCGGAGCCAGGGTTGCAGACTCCTCTTCCATGAACCTGGACCAGACCCATGAACTTCTGCGGGACACCGTGCGTCAAGGGGGGCTCGCGGCCAGGGTCCACACCGGAGATCCATCTCTGTACGGGGCTGTCAGGGAACAGGCCTTGCGCCTGGAAAGAGACGGGATCGACTACCAGATCGTACCCGGGGTCACCGCCGCCTTTGCCGCGGCCGCCCGGGCCAGAGTCTCCCTGACCCTGCCCGAAAAAACCCAGACCCTCATCCTGACCCGCATGGAGGGACGGACCCCGGTCCCGGAGAGAGAGCGCATCAGGGAACTGGCCGCCCACCGGTCCAGCCTGGCCGTCTACCTCTCGGCCGGCCAGGTGGAAACATTGGCCCGGGAGCTCCAGGCTGGAGGATATCCTGGGGAGACCCCGGCCATCGCTGCCTACAGGGTGGGCTGGCCTGAAGAACAGATCCTGAAGACAACTGTCAGCGGTCTGGCCCAGGCCGCGGCCGCCAACAACCTCATCCGGCAGGTGGTCTTTCTCATCCTCCCTGGACTGGACAGTGAGCCCGCCTTCTCCAAGCTCTATGACCCCGAGTTCGCGCACGGTTTCCGAAGCGAGTGACTCATGCCCACACGAATTGTCTATGCCTTGACCCCCAAAGGGGCTGAAACCGCCAGTCTCCTGGCCACAGAACTGGCAGCCGACCTGTGCCTGCCGGAGGATCTGGCCGCCAGGCACTCTGCCCAGGGCTTCCACTCCCTGTTGACCATGGTGAAAGAGAACTGGCCCCGTTACCAGGAACAGGTCTTTGTGGCTGCCACTGGAATCGTTGTCCGGGCCATCTCGCCGCTACTGGACTCCAAGGACAAAGACCCTGCTGTGGTGGTCATGGATCAGTTCGGCTGCTTTGCGGTCAGCCTTGTCTCCGGCCATCTTGGGGGCGCCAACGACCTGGCCCGGCTGGTTGCGGAAATCACTGACGGGCAGCCGGTCATCACCACGGCCACCGATTGTCAGAATCTTCAGGCCATAGATGTGGCCGCCAGGCAGGCGGGGCTGGCGGTTGGAAACACCAGGGCCATCAAAGCGGTGAACATGGCCATGATCCGTTCCCAGCCCTTTGCCCTGGCCGACCCTGAAGACCGGCTGGGATGGAGGACTCTTCCCCCGCGGGACGTGACCATCGCCTTTGTCGACGACATCGGCAGCAAACCCGAGGGCATCCCCGGGGTCCTGGTGACCTGGAGAACGTCGCCAGGCGCATCGGAAAAAGAAGATGTCCTTCGCCTTCATCCCAAATGCCTCATGGCTGGAATGGGTTGCAACAGCGGGACCAGCGCTGAAGAGATCCTGGAACTGCTCAGGAACACGTTTGTGCGGGCCGGCCTGGAGCTGAAGAGCCTGGCCTGCCTGACTTCCACCACTCGCAAGCAGGACGAGCCAGGCCTGAACCAGGCTGCTCAGGAGCTGGGCCTCCCTCTGATCTGTATCGAGCACGACCTGCTCCAGGCCGTGACCGTGCCCAATCCTTCCGCCACTGTCCACACACACATGGGAGTCAGCAGCATATGCGAAGCAGCAGCCCTGATTCAGTCCAAGAGCCAGGCCCTCCTGGTGGAAAAGACCAAGAGCGCCAACGCCACTCTGGCTGTGGCCCTGGACCGTTGTTCATAGTCAGCCTCGGCCCGGGCAGCCCGGACTTTCTGGCCCCCAGAGCCAGAGCGGCCCTGAGCTCCGCCCAGGTCGTCGTCGGGTATTCGACCTATATCGGTTTTCTGGACCGGGAGCTTGTGCACGGGAAGGAAATCATCAGCACCGGCATGACTCAGGAAGTGCAGCGGTGCCGGGAGGCCATCGCCAGGGCCCGGGAAGGCTTGTGCACAGCCGTTGTCTGCAGCGGAGACTGCGGGATCTATGCCATGGCCGGCCTGGTCCTGGAGATGCTGGACGAAGAGGGCCTGCTGGAGACGCTCAGCGTGGAGATCGTCCCGGGCATCCCGGCCCTGGCCGCTGGTTCGGCCCTGCTGGGGGCTCCCTTGATGCACGACTTCGCCTGCGTCAGCCTGAGCGACCTGCTGACCCCCTGGGAGGCCATCGAAAAGCGCATCGCGGCAGCCAGCCAGGCCGACTTTGTCCTGGTGCTCTACAACCCCAGATCAAAAAAGCGCACCTGGCAGCTGGACAAGGTTTTGGAGATCATCAGAAACAGCCGCGCAGCTCAGACCCCGGTGGGAGTTGTCCGCAACGCGGCCAGAGAGGACCAGCAGGCCTGGTCGACCACCCTGGAAGACCTTGCTACCAGTGACGTCGACATGCTCTGCACCGTGTTCGTGGGCAACTCCCAGACCCGGCTGGCCCATGGGAAAATGATCACCCCCAGAGGGTACGGGGCCAAGTACGACCTCAAAACAAACAACGGGGTCTCATCCGGCGGATGAGACCCCGTTGTTTGTTTTGAGCTCTTTTCAGTGCAGCCTCTGGCTGCGCTGAAAAGAAGGTTTGAATTCAGGCCAGAGGCTGGGCTGAATCAAACCTTCAGCAGCCGGTAGATGGCCTCCATGTCCAGGCTCTGACGGACCACCCCCGCCAGTCTGTCCAGGGCGGGCTCGATATCGTACCGGCAGCAGATCTCTCCCTTGGCCGGCAGGCCTTTCCTGATCCGCAGACGGTCGATGAACCAGCGCCTGAAACCGTCGCTGTCAAAGACCCCGTGCCAGTACACCCCCCAGACCAGGCCGTCTGAAGCCGCCCCGGCCAGGGTCCCGTCCTCGAGCTTGATCACCGGGCGCAGAGCCGGGACCTGATCCTGACCGTGATGAATCTCGTAGCCCTGGACAGGCTGACCTGATTCCAGGTGCACCCCTTTGCACAGGGTCAGGGTTTTCTCCTTTTCCAGGACCGTGCTCATGGGCAGGAGACCCAGGCCGTCCATCCCCCCACCGGACGATTCCAGCCCGTAGGGATCGCGGATAGTCCTGCCCAGCATCTGGTACCCCCCGCAGATGCCGACGATTTCTGCTCGGCCTGCAGCAGCCAGCTCCAGAATCTGAGGCCCCACCCCGCTCTGGATCAGGCGAGTCAAGTCATGGATCACATTCTTGCTGCCCGGGATGAGGACAGCATCCGGGCAACCCAGGTCCTGACCGGGCTTGACCACGGTCAGGCTGACGTCAGGCTCACCCAGAAAAGGTTCAAAATCAGTGAAGTTGGAGATGTGATCCAGGTCGATCAGGGCCACCTCCACCTCCTGGGAATCGTGTCTGCCTTTGGAAAAAAAGCCGCTCTTGAAGCTGACCGAGTCCTCTTCCGGCAGGCCCAGGTCATGCAGATAGGGCACGGTTCCAAAGACCGGCCTGCGGGTGAAGCCCGTGGTGTAGTCCAGGGCTTCTGCAAGCAGGGAAGGGTCCCCCCGGAAACGGTTGATGCAGAACCCGGCCACCAGCCGCCGCTCCCACTCGGCCAGGACCTCCATGGTCCCGATGAAGGAGGCGAACACCCCGCCCCGGTCAATGTCCCCCACCAGGACCACACTGGCCCCTGCATAGTCGGCCATGCGCATGTTCACAATGTCGTGATGCTTGAGATTGACCTCCCCGGGGCTGCCCGCCCCTTCCAGGACCAGGACGTCGAAATCCCGGGCCAGGGAGTCATAGGCCCGGCACACCGCTTCCCAGGCCCTGGGCTTGTAGGTGATGTAGTCGGCCACGGACATGTTCCGCACCGGACGGCCATCAACGATGATCTGACTGCCGACATCGCTGCTGGGCTTGATGAGCACCGGGTTCATCCGAACTTCAGGATCGAGTCGACTGGCCTGGGCCTGAACGACCTGAGCCCTGCCCATCTCCCGGCCATCTCTGGTCACATAGGAGTTCAAGGACATGTTCTGGGCCTTGAACGGGGCCACCCGCAGTCCATCCTGGAGCAGAATCCGGCACAGGGCGGAAACAAGGACGCTTTTGCCGGCATTGGAGCTCGTGCCCTGAAACATCAGGGCCGGACGCTTTTTCTTTCCCGGCCTGGCCCGAATCCGGCCGGACATGGGGCCTCCCAGAGCCGAAGACAGGGCCGAGACCAGGTGTTCGTTCTCCCGGCCGGTCTTGACCGCAACCCGGAAAAACCGTTCATCCAGCCCATGGTAATTGTCGCAGACCCGAATGGCGATGCCATGGTCTTTGAGCAGCTTTTCAGCCAGGCACCTAGCGGACATCGATCCCGATGTCACCTGGCCGAACAGGTAGTTGGCCTGGCCTGGAAAAACCCGCAATCCAGGGAGCTGCTCCAGAGAACGCTGCAGGCCGTGCCTGGCAGTCGCGACCAGGGCCCTGGACCTGTCTGCGTACTCATGCCGCCCGAGCACACTCACCCCCACGGCCTGGGCCAGGACGTTCACACTCCAAGGGGGCACCTGCTCCCGGACCAGGGAGGCCAGTGGTTTTGAAAACAGGCCAAAGCCCAGTCTGAGGCCCGGTATGGCATAGAACTTGGTCATAGACCTGACCACGGCCAGGTTGTCCAGACCGGGATCAAAGCCTGTACCCAGGCCGGGGACGAAATCGGCAAAGGCCTCGTCCAGAAGGAAAAAGGCCTCAGGATTGTTTCCGGCCAGGGCATGGAGGGCTTCCAGGTCAGGGCACAACCCGGTGGGGTTGTTGGGCAGGCCCACAATCACCAGGTCCTTGCTCCGAATCCGAGCTTGCAGGGCCTGACAGTCCAGAACAAACCCCTGTTCCTCGGGCATCGGGAAAAATTCGACCTCGAGCCCCCCCATCTCTGCTGCCCGGCTGTAATCCACGTAGCAGGGAGCCGGAATGACCGCCCTGGTCATGCCCAAAACCCTGGGCAGGGCAAAGATGAGCTCAGTGGAGCCGTTTCCCAGGACGACATGATCCGGATGGAGACCAAAGGCCCGTCCAACAGCCTCGGCCAATTCAACGCTCTGGGGGTCTGGATAGTGAACGACCTCTTCCAGGGTCCTGCTGATGACCGGTCTCAAGTTCTCCGGGGGACCGAGGGGGTTGATGTTGGCGCTGAAATCCAGCAGGCTCTCCCTGGGCAGACCGGCCTTCTCTGCCAGCCTGCGCAGGTTGCCGCCATGGTGTTCAGTCCCTCCGGTGGTCATATGGCTTCTGCCTCCCTGGCTGCATGCCTGAGCTTTGACTTTTTGCCGTCCGCGTTTCACACTCGTACCCCTTGCCGGCTGGTCTTTGCTTGATAAAGAGTGTTCATGACAAAGTCCTTTTCCTTAATCAAGCCTTATTTTGTCGAAAAGAGAACCCTGATCCTGGTCGGGCTGTTCAGCCTCATTGCTGTGGATGGCCTGCAGCTGTTCATCCCCCGGATCATCAAGTGGGCTGTGGACGACCTGACCGGGCTGCAGATCACACCGGGCGGGCTGACTGTCTACGGGGTGCAGATCGCCGTGATCGCCGTGCTCATGGGCGTCTTTCGCACCGTATGGAGGAGGTGTCTCCTGGGCACCTCCAGGCGGGTGGAAGAGGGGCTGCGAAACCAGCTCTTCGAGCACCTCCAGAGCCTGTCCGTTCCCTACTTCGACCGAACCAAGACCGGCGACCTCATGGCCCATGCCACCAACGACATCCAGCAGATCAGAATGGCAACCGGCATGGGTCTGGTGGCCATCAACGACGCTGTCTTTCTCGGACTGGCCACCATTGGCTTCATGGTCTACATCCACCCCCTGCTGACCCTGTTCGTGCTCATCCCCATGCCGTTGATCATCATCGGCACCCGTCTGTTCACCAAGAGAATGCACTCCAGATACCAGCAGGTCCAAGCCAGTTTTTCAGAACTCACCGAGGCCGTTCGGGAGCGGTTCGCGGGGATCAGGCTGATCAAGGCCTATGGCCTTGAACCATCGGAAACATCCGGACTGGAGGACCATTCCAGGGCCTACATCCGGGAGAACCTGAAGCTGGTCAAGCTCACCGGGGCCTTTTTCCCCATGATGCTCCTGCTGACCAACGTGAGCATGGCCGTCGTCCTCTACCTCGGGGGTCGGCTGACTATCCTGAACTCGATCACCCCCGGCGACTTCGTGGCCTTCATCAGCTACCTCGGCCTCTTGACCTGGCCCATGATGGCCATGGGCTGGGTCATCAATCTCATGCAGCGGGGCCGGGCCTCCCTGGACCGGATCACGGCCATCCTGGAGACATCCCCGGAAATCACCCAGCCTGAAAGACCGGTCACCCTGCCCTCGGCCAACCCCAGCCTCAGGCTGCACCAGGTGGATTTTGCCTACGAGCCTGGGCGGCCAGTGCTTGAGGACATCTCTTTCTCCCTCGAAACGGGTCAGACCCTGGGGATCGTCGGCCCGCCCGGGGCCGGCAAGACGTCTCTGCTGCAGCTCCTGCCCAGGCTGTACGACCCGACTCGGGGACATGTCTGCCTCGAGGCCGTCGACATTCGGGATCTGGCCCTTGCGGATCTCCGGTCCCTGTTCGCTTTCGTTCCCCAGGACCCTTTTCTCTTTGCCGGGACAATCCGGGAAAACGTGACTTTTGGCGCGAAAGACGTGGATGAAGGCAAGCTCAACACTGCTCTGAACAAAGCTGAGCTGGCCGAGACCGTGGCCTCCTTTCCCCAGGGGCTGGACACCCTGGTTGGGGAACGCGGGGTCATCCTTTCCGGAGGGCAGAAGCAGAGGGCGGCACTGGCCCGGGCCTTTCTGCTCCAGAGCCCGATCTTTGTCCTGGACGACCCGGTCAGCCAGGTCGACGTCCAGACCGCGCACAGGATCATCCAGAACCTCAGGCAGGCTGGAACAGAGAGGACCATGATCATCTCTTCCCACCGTCTCTCCGCTGTCCGTTTCGCCGACTGGATCATCACCCTGGAGCAGGGGAGGGTCACCGAGGCCGGCACCCATGAGGACCTTGTCCAGGCCGGAGGCTTCTACTCCAGAACCTTCGGCCTGCAGCAGCTGGAAGAAGAATTCAATGCCTCTTGATTTTGGCTACTTTGAAGAAGAAAAGCTCGCAAAGGCACAAGACACGGCAACCCTCTGGCGTCTGGCCCCATTTGCCCGGCCCTACGCCCTGCTCATAGCCGCATCCATTGTCCTGGTCGGACTGATCACGGCCTGCGAGCTGGCCATCCCCTACATGACCAAGATCGCTGTGGACCGGTACATCGTTCCAGGACAACAGGGCCACGATCAGGCCAGGCTTCTGGAGGTCGAAGCCGACCGTCCCGAGGTCTCGGCCATCATCGACAGCCGGCCGGAGCTGTTCACAACCACCCCTTCGGGAACAGTCATCAAGCTGGAGGCCTTGAAAAAGCTGGACCCCGACGAAATCAGGGTTCTCAGGGCCAAAGACATGCATGGGCTGGGGGTGCTGACAGGGCTCTTCTGCCTGCTCATCGGGCTGAACTTTGGGCTGAACTTTGTCCAGAAGGTGATCATGGAGTACACCGGGCAACAGGTCATGCACGATCTGCGGATGCGGATTTCAACCCACATCCTGAACCTGTCCTTGAGCTTCTTCAACCGCCACCCAGTGGGCAGGCTGGTGACCAGGGCCTCCAACGATATCCAGAACATGCATGAGCTGTTCACCAACGTGATCTCCTTCGTGCTCAAGGATGTGTTCATGCTCCTGGGCATTGCCGTGATTCTGGTCTCCATCCATTGGCAGCTGGCCCTGGTCAGCTTCTCTGTCCTGCCCTTTGTGGTCCTGGCCGCAGCGATCTTTGCCCGCAAGGCCAGGGCTGTTTTCCGAATACTGAGGGTCAAGGTTGCCGACATCAACTCCAGGTTCTCGGAAACCATTGAAGGCATTCGGATCATTCAGCTCTTCAGGCAGGAACGTGCAAACTACCATCGCTTTGCCCGACTGAATCACGAAAATTACCAGGCCGGGATGGACCAGATCAGGATCCTGGCCGTGTTCATGCCGGTCATCGAGGCCCTGGGTTTCATAGCCATCGCCGCCATCATCAGCTACGGCGGCGGCCGGGTGCTCCAGGGCTCCCTCAGCCTTGGGGCCCTGGTGGCTTTTCTGTCCTACATCCGCATGTTTTTCCGCCCCATCCGGGACATGGCTGAAAAATTCAATCTCATGCAGAATGCCATGGCCTCGGCGGAACGGATTTTTCAGATCCTGGACGCCACAAGCGGAGAACACCAGGCCCGCCCCCCCCAGCCCGAAGCCAAGGCCAGAGAGCCGATCAGAGACATCGAGTTCCAGGGGGTGTCTTTTGCCTACAACTCCAAAGAGACTGTGCTCGAGGACATCTCCTTCAAGCTCAGCCCGGGCGAGCACATCGCCTTTGTCGGACCCACCGGAGCCGGCAAAACGTCCCTGATCAACCTGTTGATGAGATTCTTCGAACCCTCTTCAGGCAGAATCCTGGTCAATTCCAGGGACATCAGGGAGTGGAATCTGGCCCATCTGCGAAGCAGAACAGCCCTGGTCATGCAGGAATCCCTGCTCCTCTCCAGAACGGTCCGGGAGACTCTGCTCCAGGGCAATCCCTCTCTGCGCGAAGAGGACATGCACCGCATACTCCAAGATTCCCACTGCCGGGGACTGGTCCAGAAGCTCCCCCAGGGTCTGGACACAGTGCTGGCCGGATACGGGGGGTCCATTTCCACCGGGGAGAGACAGCTGCTCTCCATCGCCAGGGCCATGGCCAGAGACCCGGACCTGCTCATCCTGGACGAGGCCACCTCCTCCATCGACTCGGAAACAGAGCAGATCATCCAGCTTGCCCTGGAAAGACTGATGCAGGGCCGGTCCTCGATCACCATCGCCCACAGGCTGGCCACGGCCAGAAAGGCGGACCGGATCTATGTCCTGCACAAGGCCCGCATTGTCGAATCAGGCTCGCACCAGGATTTGTTGGCCAGGCAGGGGCTCTACGCCCGCATGCAGGCCATGGAATGAGGTTTCAGCCTCAAGAGCCTGAAATCTCATCGAGCAGGGACTCGATTTCCTGCCTGGCTTTGAGGGCGTCCAGCCAGTTCCCGGGAATGGCCTCCTGACCGTGATAGGCCCCGAGGACCATCCCTGCCAGCAGCCCCCTGGCAGCCGAGTCGCCGCCGGCCATGACGTTCTGGACCAGCCCTTCTTGAAGGTCCTGTTCAAAGCGGGCAATGATCTGCACTGTCCCGGGAAAGGCGTGGGGGGCGTGGCAGGTCTTGCCGAACCCGGCAATGGCCGGGACAGTCTCCTGATCGGCACTCTGGAAGCCTTTTTCAAGCCACTCCCGGGCCGGGAGATGTCCATAGTCCCGGCTTGCGGCCTGCTCCAGTGCGGCCACCGGTGCCTGCCCCTGGAGAACAAGCAGCGTAGTCCGGGCAAAAAACTCTGCACTGTCCACCACCAGGGGATCTTTGTGGGTCATGGAGGTCTGGGCCCTGGCTGCGGAAACCAGTTCGTCCTCTCTGTCCTGAAGCAGGCAGACCAACGGGGCGATCCTGCCTGCACCAGCCAGGTCGTTACTTGACGAACCAGCCTCTTCAGGACCGAGCCCTTTCTTGTACCCGATCAGGGTGTTCTTGGTGGCCCCGTCGAAGTAGCCGCTGTAGGCGGCGAAAAAATCCTGCCAGGCCCGGCTGAAGGCCTGGAGGTCAAAACCCCGGGACTGAGCTAAAACCCTGAGCAGGACCAGGGTCTGATCCCCATAGTGGGTGAACTCACCTGCTCCTTTCGGGGCATGGAAACTGTCGGGCTGCGGGGCCAGCAGCCGGTCCACCCGTCCGAAGCGCTGGGCAATATCCTTGGTGTTGTAGATCCAGTGAGCGCCAAGGGCCAGAGAATCACCGAGAAACGAAGCCAGGACCATGGCCCTGGATGCGTCAGACATCATGTTTGTCCTCCTTTTTCTTGAACCTTTTCATGTCTTTTCAAAACACAGACATTTGGCTTCTACTTCATTGATATCTTATATGATTGCTGATAGAAAAAACAAGGAGTCTTCTCACCACACTGAACTGACACGCCAAGGAGGAAACGAACATGGCCGATGAAAAAACCACGCCTCAACACTGCCCCGGTTTCCAGAGTTTCAAGAGCTTGAGCTCCTTCATGTGCAAGTGCCCGGAATGCGGAGAAGAGATCGAAATCTTTTCCGACGAGTTCAACCGGCCGCACACCTGCCCGAAGTGCAAGAAGCCTGTCGATTTCACCCAATGCACCCTTGAGGGCAGCGGAAAAAGCTCTTGACTCCCGTGGGACGCTCTTGAACTGGGGGAGGCTCAATGGCGGTCTCCCCCTGTTCAGACCGGATGTTTTTTCGAGGGACGTTTGTCAGCCCTGCCTCTGGCAGGGCTGACCCATATCATTTTGATTTTTATAAATAAAAGCTGATTTCAATGAGTCATAACCCTGGGGTTCAATCTGCCAGTTTGATCAACAAAGAAACTGGCATGGCCGGACCT
>CAYOID010000054.1:0-22741 GCA_964403955.1 uncultured Desulfohalobiaceae bacterium
GTTTTGTTCAGCCTGTCTGGGCTGGCCTTAGGGACAAGGCCGCCCTACTGGGGAAGGAGCCTGGGGTCCGGGTAGGCCGCCGCTTTCCAAGCGGCCGGCCCTGGGCAGAGGACAGGCGACAGAAGACAGAGAACAGAAGAAAAACAATGAGCAGTCAGCTTTGTTTGCACAAAGTTTCCAGGGACTCAGGGAGAAAAGCATGAGACAGATCGCTTTTGCAGGGGTTATCGTGTGTGTGGCTCTGTTTGTTGGGGCATTCTTCATTTCCGGCAATGGTGGGGCCTATTTCAATCTCGTGGCCTTTACCGTCGTTTTTTCCGGCACCCTGGGGGCGACTCTGCTCAGTTTTCCCCTGCCCAGGATCCGAGCTGCCCTGGAAACCGTCCGGGACATTTTTGTCGTCCCGACCCTGACCAGGGAGGAGCTTAAGGAGCAGCTCCTGGATCTGTCCGTACGGTCAGCCTGTCAGGGTTCAGTGTGCTTTGAAGAGATTGAAAACGATGACCAGGTGGATCCAGGGCTCAGGAACACGGTCTCTTTTCTGGCTGACAATTACACTCTCCTGGAAATCCAGGAGGTCATGAGCAATCAGGTCAATGCCTATGCCTTTGAACGGCGTCAGAATGAGAAGGTCTTCCGGCGTATGGCCAGCCTGGCTCCGGCCTTTGGGATCGCCGGAAGCGTGATCGGGCTGATCGGCATGCTCATGGGCATCGGGGATACCGAGCTGATTCTGCAGCAGATCCCCATCGCCCTGGTCTCCACCCTGTACGGTATCGTGCTGAGCAACTTCGTCCTGACCCCCATGGCGGAGAGCATCTCTGCAGACACCAGTGAAGAGCTCCTGAAGCAGCGGATGATTTTTGAAAGCGTGAAAGCCGTCCTTAACCAGACCCATCCCTACAAGCTGGCCCGCAAGTTGGCCCCTTTCTTCCCCCGCAGAGCCGGTCAGGACGACATGCACCTGGTTCGGGAGAAGCGCAGGGCCTGCCTGGATCTTATCCGAAAGCCCGGATAAAATTGTATCAACACCCCCCTGTTGACATGTGTGCATTTTGATTTAATTCAATAAATGTAAGGATATAAAAGAAAACTTCAAGGATGAAAACAGGTATCATGTTGAAAGAAGCTATGGGAGCTTCTATCGAGCGATCCCTGTTTCCAGCGACCTCTCCGAACAAGACGTCAAAGCTTCGTTCAAGAACGGAGTCCTGACAGTCCGACTGCCCAACAGCAAGCTTGAAGGGCAGGGGAAAAGGATCCCGATTGAGAGCGAATAAGGTCTCAATCCGTATCTGAACAAAAAGGCCCGGTTTCCTGACCGGGCCTTTTTGTTTTCCGGAAGCCAACTGGCTGCCTTGCAGAGGTCAGCGCAGCCTCTTGCTGCGCTGAATATTTGGGTTTGGACTGAAGAAGGAACCTCTCTTTTGCGTTGGTGTGTCACCTTGATACAGCCAGTTTGATCAGGGTAGAAACTTTCACAGGATCACGTGCTGTGACCAGAGCCTCTGGTGGGAGTTTCGAAAATGGGCTGGCTCTGGGACAGAGCCGCCCTACTGGGAAGAACCTGAGGCTGTCTTCAAGTAGGCCGCTGTTTTCCAAGCAGCCGGCCCTGGGGAGATGCAGAGGGCAGAAGACAGAGGACAGAGATCAGAGGTCAGAGGTCAGAGGTCAGCAGACAGAAGACAGAGAACAGAAGAAAAACGATGAGTGCCAGTGCCTGAGGTGTTAAAATTTGGTAGGTTGGCGTCAGTGCAAAAAGTCCATGCAGCTGTTCCCGGCGTCAGTTGCTGTTTGCAACTATTTGATTATACTGATGTTTGGATTTTGAATCCTGAATACTTGCGGCAGCATCTTGAGTTTTTGCAGCCGCATCTCGGTTGTGAGGAACAAATGGCAACGTTTGGGTGCCTGGAAACAGGTCTACCCAGACTGAGCTTGAAACTGCGCAACTCCTGAGTTAAAGGGGAAAAATGCCGGAGGGAAGCACGAACAAACCCAAGGAGGACGAAATGCAGAGAGTGTATTTTACAGAATGGTCCCAGACTGCGAACATGCTGCAGAAGACCGAGGCTTTGTGCGAGCAGGCCGGGATTTTCGATGTGGTGGACAGAAACGACAAGGTGGCTATCAAGCTCCATGTCGGCGAGCTCGGCAATCCCAACTATGTCCGGCCTTTCTTTGTCAAGTCCGTGGTGGACGGGGTCAGGGCCAGAGGGGGCAAGCCCTTTCTGACCGACACAACCACCTACTATCCTTTGCAGCGCAATAACGCAGTTGATCACATGGAGACCGCCATTGCCAACGGGTTCGGTTTCGCTCCTTTCATTGTGGCCGACGGCCTGATGTCCGAGAACGGGATCGCGGTCCAGTCACCTGATCCCCTGCTTTCGGAGATCGAGGTCGCCGGGGCTGTTTTTCATGCCGATGCCATGATCGTCATCTCCCATCTCAAAGGTCATCCCCTGGCCGGTTTCGGGGGCGCGATCAAGAATCTGGGCATGGGGGCAGTAACCAAGAAGACAAAGCTGGCCCAGCACAGACTCCTGGACCTGATCATCGACGAGGATCTCTGCCAGGGATGCGGGGTCTGCGCTGAAGCATGCTGGTTCAACCTGCCCAGAGTTGAGAATGACGTCGCCGTGATCGACAGCCCTGACTGCATGCGCTGTCCCATCTGCAGCAATGCCTGCCCTGAAGGGGCCATCAGCCTGGAGAACAGGAACGACCTGCCCAAGGGGTTGGCCGTGGCAGCCAAAGGTGTTCTGGACACTTTTGAGCAGGGCAAGGTCAGCTGCCTCAACTTCGCCAACGACGTGTCCACAGTGTGCGACTGCGCCCCTGTCTCAGGAAACAAGTTCATCCAGGACGTGGGTGTCTTTGCTTCTCATTCAGCCCTGTCCATCGATGCCGCAGGGGTAGAGGCCATTGACGTTCAGCATCTGAATGCGATGCACGGCGTGAACAGTCACTTTCAGGTCAGCACTCTGGAAGAGCTCGGCGAGGGCGGTTCGTCCAGCCCGGAGCTGATCACTGTCCAGGCTTGAGTAAGGGAGGTCCAGCCCTTTGACAGAAGACAGAGGACAGGCGACAGAAGACAGAGAATAGAAGAAAAACAATGAGTGCAAGAGCCTGGGTTGTTGAAATTCGGTACGCTGTGGGACAAGGGGCAACGTCTGGGGTGGATTGTGGAGCTTGCGTGGGCTGACCTTAGGGACAGGGCCGCCCTACTGGGGAAGGAGCCAGGGTTCCGGGTAGGCCGCCGTTTTCCAAACGGCCGGCCCTGGGGAAGCTGGCAGGTTGCAGGTCGTAGTGCACCGAATGTGGTGGTCCTGACGAGATTCGTTTTGTCCTGAGGGATAGAGCAGCGATTGGGGGAGTTTTGTGCAGCCTGTCTGGGCTGGCCTTAGGGACAAGGCCGCCCTACTTGGGGAAGGAGCTTGTTCAGCATGTCATCTTTGGGTCAACTGCTCCGTGAAGCCTCCCAGGTCTTGGGAGTCGATGTGGATGCCTCCAAAAGCGAGATTCAATACGCCTTTTACAGGCTGATGTGCACGCACCACCCGGACAAGAATCCGGACGACCCCCTTGCTGCCGGCCGTGCAGCCTTGATCATCGAGGCCAGGGACGTGCTGCAGGGAATAGTGACGGCCCCTGTCCTGCTCAAGGACAGAAAGCTGATGGCCGAGGTTCTGAACCGGCCTGTGCAGGAGGCTGACGTTTTGACCTACGAGCAGTGGCAGAAACAGCAGTTCTTTGCTGCGGATCAGGGATCTATCTGGCCTGTTTGATCAAAAAAGAACAGACCCCGGGAATGATTTTCATACCAGCCAGGCCTGTTCAGGACCTGTTTCCGCCTCCCTGGCCCCGGCCGCCCTGGCCGGGTCCTTGGCCCCGACCTCCGCCTCCGAGGCCTTGCCCGCCTGCTGAAGGTCCGCGTCCCCGTCCGCCGCCGCCCATGCCGCGTCCGCCCATTTTGCCGGGCCCAGGCTGGGCATCCTCCGGGGTCAGGTAATTCAATTTTGACTTTTTCCAGTTCTCGATGGCCTCGTGCACTGTTCCGGTTTGGCTGCAATAAACCGCTATGTTGGAATGGTTCAGGGCGTGGGCCGCCTTGGGGCCGAGCTGCCCGGTGATCAAGGCCTGCACCCCTTCTTTGGCCAGCAGCTGTGCGGCTTTGATGCCGGCTCCCTGAGACAGGTTTTGCTGGGCTGCGTTGTCCACAAAGGACACGTCCCGGGTCTCAGTGTCAAAGAGGACGAAACCCGAGGTTCGACCAAAGCGGGGGTCGACTTCACTGTTCAGGTCAGGTCCCTGACTGCTCACTGCGATCTTCATGCTCTTTTCTCCTGAGGTTTTTGATGCGAGGAACTCTTTTGGGTATTCTCATCCTGGAGGCGCTTTGAGGTCAACCGGTTTTTCGGGAATTACGTCCTGTCTCGAACATGGAAAATGTCAGCTCCATGGCTTGCCTCAAGGCCAGGGTGGAGCTTATTCTCAAATGAGAAGCGTCATGTTCTCCTTTTCATCTCGGATCACCTCAAACACCATTTCAAGGAGGGGGGTATGAAACACATCATGTTCGGAATGGCCCTGATTGTCTGCCTTGGGCTGCAATGGGCCTGTACAGGGACCGGCAGGACCAGTGACGATCAGCGTCAAAGCCTGGGGCAGCAGCTTCAGGAGGCTGAGATGATATCCCCTGAAGGGCTGCGGGCCGTCCTCTCAGATCCGGATGTTCTGGTCATCGATCTTCGCACCCCCAGTGACTGGAATCAGAGCGACTCAAAAATCCCCGGGGCTGTCCGTTATGACCCCCAAAAGCTCGAGTCCTGGGCCCGGGACCTGGACAAGGAGCAAAAAATCGTGACCTACTGCGCCTGACCCAATGAGTTCAGCAGCGCCCGGGCGGCGCGGAAACTCATCTATCTGGGATTCAGCCGGGTCATGGTCCTCAAGGGAGGATGGCAGGCCTGGGTCGATTCAGGATATCCGGTGGAGGACAAAGAAAGCTAGGGCAAGGCCATGATTGAAACCAGCGGCGACATCTCCCATCTGGTCCTGCTCACCGGGACGGTGATCGTCCTGACCATGCTGGTCAAGGGCGTTCTGGAGAGGACGTCCTTTCCTCCGCTGGTTGGGTTCATGGCCCTGGGGTTCTGCCTGAGGTGGTTCGATGACTCCTGGCCCATGCTGACCCAGGGCGGTCACGAGGTGATCACCTTTGTGTCCCAGCTCGGGCTGGTAACGCTCCTCTTCAGGGTTGGCCTTGGCAGCGACATCACCACCCTGGTCAAGCAGCTCAAGAACGCCAGCCTGGCCTGGGCGGCCAACATCATTGTCGCCGGACTGGCCGGGTACGTGACCATGGTGGCCCTCCTGGGACAGGGGATGATCCCGGCCCTGATCGTCGGGGCCGCCCTGACCGCCACCAGCGTCGGGGTGTCGGTCAAGGTCTGGGAAGACCAGAAGGCCCTGCACTCTGCCAACGGGGCCCTGCTGGTGGACCTGGCCGAACTGGACGACGTGACCGCGGTGGTCCTCATGGCCCTGGTGTTCACGGTCGTGCCCCTGCTCCAGTCCGGGTCGCCTGGCTCCCTTGTGTCCGTGATCGCTTCCACCACCATGTGGTTCGGGCTGAAGATGATCCTGTTCGGGGCCCTGTGCTTCGTCTTCGCCATTTTTTTGGAACGGCCCATGACGTCGTTCCTGAACAGGGTGGAGAGCCGGCCAGATTCCACCCTGACCATTGTGGGCATAGGGTTCGTGATCGCGGCCTGCGCCGGACTGCTTGGATTTTCCCTGGCCATCGGGGCGTTCTTTGCCGGGCTCGTCTTCAGCCGGGACCCGCAGTGCCTTTCCCTGGAAGAGTCCTTCGTGCCCATCTTCGATTTTTTCAGCCCCTTCTTCTTTGTCGGCATCGGGTACGAGTTCCAGGCCGGGGTCATGGGTCAGGCCATGGGGATGGGGCTGGTCCTGGCCGCTGTGGCCATTGCCGCCAAGGTTCTGGCCAACGGCATCCCGCTGAGCCTGATCAGAGGGGGGCACAGCGGGCTTTTGATCGGGGCCAGCATGGTCCCCAGGGCGGAGATCGCCCTGGTCATCATGCAGAAAGGCATGCACCTCGGGGACTGGGCTGTGGATCAGAAGCTCTTCGGGGCCATGGTTGTGGTCAGCGCCGTGACCTGCCTTGTGTCCCCGGTGATGGTCAGGATGCTCTTGAAGCGCTGGCCCCAGAGGGAGGAGGCTGAAGCGTGAAGGGGGAGAGGGGCATGGCTGAAGGATTTTTGGACCAGGCAACCAGCAACAAGAGATAAGGAGCCATCATGAGCGATCAGATCGAGCTTTCAACCCTGCTGTTCACCAAGCCGGGGCCGGCCAACACCGAGGCCTGCCTCAAGGCCGCGGCCGCCAGGGCCCACGAGCTTGGGATCACTGATGTGGTCATCGCCTCCTGGTCAGGAGGTTCAGTCACCAAGGCTCTGGAGGTTCTTGATCCCAAAAAGGTCAATCTGGTGGTCGTCACCCATGTGTCCGGGTTCAAGAAGCCGGATGAGCAGCGTATGGAGGACAGCGTGCGTCGTGACCTGGAGCAGAAAGGGTGCCGGGTCCTGACCTGCGCCCACGCCTTTGGGGGCGTCGGCAGGGGGGTGCGCAACAAGCTCAACACCTACCAGGTGGATGAGATCATGGCCTTCACCCTGCGCATGTTCGGGCAGGGGGTCAAGGTGGGGGTGGAGATCTCACTCATGGCGGCCGATGCCGGAGTGGTGCGGACCGATCGGGAGATCGTGGCTGTCGGTGGGACGGGTTCGGGGGTAGACACGGCCATCGTGACCACTCCGGCCAACTCCCATGCCTGTCTGGACCTCAAGGTCCACGAGATCATCTGCAAGCCCAGACTTTAAATTTCGTTCGGAGGACCGAACGAAATTTAAAGTTCAGCGCGGCTCTTGCCGCCCTGAGGTTCAAGAAGGAAGGAAAGGGATATTTTCGATTTTTCAGACTATTGCCGGACGGACCGGGCGTTTGGAGCAAGAATGAAACTGCCTGAGACCGTGTTCCATGCAGGGAGCTAAAGGATTTTCAGGCTGGGAGGTGAATATGAGACGACATCGCTGTCTGGTTGGGACACTTGTGGTGATCATGCTCGCGGTGATGAGCATGACCGGTTGCGGGGGCATGTCTGGAAAAGCGGGCACGCAAGCTGATCGGCCCATCGGGTACGAGCAGCCTCATCCCGGAAGGGCAAGCCCATGAGAGAGGTCCAGCGCGGCCCTGATGACAGTTTTGCCTGGGGCACAACTGTCATCACTCTTTGTCTTTCAGGAACCTGTCGTCAGATTGACGGATTGAGACCCGGTGATTGGACTTCTCCAGCCACCCGGTGCGGACGTTGTCCTGTTGATCGAAATCCGGGACATAGGGCTTGATGTCCAGGAGCGGTGTCCCGTCCAGAATATCCACGTTCTGCAGGATCAAGACCCCGTTCTCGATCCTGTCCAGCTTGACGACCGAGAGGCCTATGTGGTTCGGCCTTCTGGGGGCCCGGGTGGCGAAGAGCCCGTGCGGTTGATTGTCCAGGAAAGGGACGACCTCGAGCTTGTAGCCCTGGCTGAGGTGAAACTCGTAGAGCAGAATCAGGTGGGAGAACCCGTCCAAATCCTTGAGCCCCGCCTGGTACTCCGGATAGACTTCGGCTGTGCCCTCGACGCCAGCTGCCCCGCTGGGCTGAATGGGCATGCCCTGGAGGTCCTTGTAGGGGGAGTGAATGAGCCCGATCGGTGTCAGTTTCATGTCTGATTTCCTTTCTCAGCTTTGCCTCTGGCAAAGCTGAGAATCATGAGGCTGATTTCGGAAAAGAGGACTTCAGGCCGCCTTTCCATTCCTCCCGGAACATGCTCTGGATCTCTTCAGGCGGTGTTTCAGAGGTGATCAGGCCCCGGAGGACTTTGCGGGCAATGAACTCAGGGGGGACCTGATAGGCTTCGGCCGCCCAGATGACCCAGTTGACGCAGGCCCCGTAGCGCTCGCAGGTCAGACAGCGCTCCCCTTTCATGACCGGCTTTTTCAATCTTTCCAAGGCTGAGAGCTTGCTCATGGTCTTGTCCTGAACGGGTGATATGATTTTTCAGGATCTCAACTCCAGCTGCCGATCCCAGAGAGGGTTGGGTCGCGGTCACTGAAGAAAGACAGACCGGGAACGATGTCCATGTGAGCACTGCCCGAGGCAGCCCAGACAGGGCTGCCTCGGGAAGTGAGTCATTGAGCACTGAATTCCCCTTGAACCATCAGTTGGACTTCCCGGAGTCGCGGCCGGTCCTGGTGTGCATCCTGCGGAAATCCTCCCATTCCTCCCCGTCAACCACGCCGTCCTTGTTCAGATCGAGCATGGGATAGCTTTCGGACATGCCTGGATAGACAGCTTCAAACTCCTCAGCGCTGACCTGGCCGTCATTGTCGGTGTCCACCCGGTCCATGCGGGGGTACTTCATCTTGCCGCTTTTCTGACCTTTGCCCATGGCCCTGCCGTGACTGGATATCCACTCGTCCCTGGACAGAGCGCCGTCGCCGTCGGCATCCCACTCCATGAACGGGGCCAGGTATTCCTCCTGGCTGACCAGGCCGTCGTTGTTGGTGTCCATGGAGCTGAAACCCTGGTCTCCGCCGGTTCTGTAGCCCTTTCCGGCCAGGGCCAGGGAGGCTGAGAAGATCAGGATTGCTGCGGCCATCAAAATGATTCGGACTTTCATTGCGGGTTCTCCTTGTTGGTGTTGAGCTGTGCTGAGTATATGTTGATCTGAAACTAAGTAAGAACTCTTCTTGACCAGTCAACTCATGTATGCTGTTTTTGACATGGCCAAATGAACTGTATCACAGAAAGGAGGCACGTATGAAGGTCAGGATCGACTACGATTTGTGCATGGGAGACCGGAACTGCAACAAGGTTTGCCCAGAGGTGTTTCAGTATGATGAGGATCAGCTCATATCCAGGGTCCTGGTGGACGAGGTGCCCGGGGACCAGGAGGAGCTGGTTCGAAAGGCGGCCCGGGAATGCGCACCTGGAGCGATCATCATCGAGGAGTGAAGGGGGGCGGTTGGGTCCAGGCCTTTTCAGACCTTTGCTCAGTCCCATTTCTCCAGTCCGACCTGTGCGTGAGCCTGCTCCGCCATGAGCTCTTCCTGGCCAACCTTGCTCACAGCGCACATGAAGCTCCGGGCTGACGGGGTGCCGGTGATGGGATCCCGCTGATCGTCGTCGGTCAGGCTGTTCAGGTTGGCTTCAGGAGCGACATCCCCCCAGCCCCAGGCAATCAGGATGGATCCCGGTCGGACCCTGTCCGATATCCGGGCTTTCATCCGGATCTGGCCCCGAGGTGTCTCCACCTGGATCGGATCGCCGTCGGCAATGCCTTTTTGCTCAGCATCATCCTGGTGCATTTCGGCATAGGCTTCGGGTTCCCGCTTGAGCAGAGAGGGGATGGTGTGGAACTGGGTGTGGGTGAAGCGGTTGGTCCGCTCGCCGCTGATGCCGATCATGGGATCTTCAGAGATCTCTCCGGCAAAGCTGATGGGCTGGCTGTGCTCCCCGTAAAGGAATGGCACCGGCGAGTGCCCATGATCCTGGAGCCGGTCTGAAAAGAACTCCACTTTTCCCGAGGGGGTGTCGAACCCCCGGGTGCGATACTTCTCGAACTTCAGAGGTTCGGCCCTGATACCGGCTGGGTTCTGCCTCAGGCTGTGCACAGTGATGCCCGAGGGCTCAAGTTGATAGTCGATGGCCTCTTCCACGGTTTCCCAGGGGAATTCCTCCTTCAGCCCAAGCCTTCTGCCGAGCTCAAACACGATTTTCCAGTCCGGCCAGCTCTGCCCAAGGGGCTCTATGACCTGGTTCTGGAGGATGACCGGGCTGTTGCGCATAGAGGCCCGGTTGAGCTGAGTCTTTTCAAAACAGCTGGAGGCCGGGAGGATGACGTCGGCCAGTCGGGCGGTCCGGGTCATGAAGAGGTCGATGACCACCAGGAAGTTGAGATTTATCATGCCCTGTTCCACTCTGTTGGAGTCGGCCATGGTCACTGCCGGATTGCCGGACTGAACCACGAGCATTCTGACCGGGTAAGGCCTGTGATCGACCATGGCGTCAACCAGGCAGGACTGGGCGTGCCGCCCCCAGGTGGGGTGGAACTCGTCGAAAAGCTTGTATTCGCTCGTCACAGGCTGGGTGTCGGAAGGCAGGCGCTGTTTGAGCTGGATGTTGCGCATGGGCACCGGCTGGGGGATGAAGTCCCCGCCATCCGTGTCCAGGTTGCCGGTCAGGGCCCGAAGGATGGACACAGCCCTGGTGGCCTGAAAGGTCTGGAGCTGCATGTCCAGGCCGTTGCCGTCGATGATGCAGGCCGGCCTGGTTTGGGCATACATTCGGGTCGCTTTTCTGATGGACTCCGGGGTCAGCCAGAGCCGCTCGGCCACGCTGTCCGGGGAAAAGTGGGCTGCTGCCTTGTGCAGGGCCTTGACCCCGGTGGTCTGTTCGGCCACAAACTCGGCGTCATAGAGATTGTTGGCCAGGATCTCATGGATCATGGCCATGGCCAGAGGGCCGTCGTGGCCGGGCTTGATCTGCAGCCAGAGGTCGGCCATGGCTGCCAGGGATGTCTTGACCGGGTCGATGACGATGAGCTTGGCCCCGTTCTGCCTGGCGTGCTGGATGGCTTCAAAAGCACCGGGTGCCGTGTTCCGGTCGTTCTTGCCCCAGACAACGATGCATTTCGAGTTCTTGGGCTGGGGCAGGGTCATGGCCCCGTAGGTGAAGGTGTGGGCCATCTCCCGGGCCACGTGGCAGACCGAACCATTGCCGATGGAGTTGGGTGATCCGAAAGCGTTCATCAACCGGTTGGCGTAGTCCCAGGGCGCCCCCCAGTCTGCGGCCATGCCCCTGAGCCAGGCCACGCTTTCCGGGCCGACCTCGCCCTTGAGGCGCAGCATGTTGGAGGCCACCCTGTCCAGGGCTTCGTCCCAGGAGGCTTCCCTGAAGTTTGATTCAGAGGAACCGGGGTCTTTGACCAGGGGAGTGAGGATCCTGTCCGGGGAGTCGACGATCTCCGGGGCGGCCTTGAGCTTGGGGCAGACGATTCTCTTGTCGGCAGGAAGAAATGATTTTCGTCTGGCGCTTGTGAGAACGTTGTCTTCGACGTCAGCCTCGATGGGGCAGCATGCCGAGCAGAGGCGGCAAACCGTGTCCAGTGTCATGAATGCTCCTTGGGTCTTGGATTGGCGATGGTCATCTGCTGGCTTTGACAAAGCAGCTGCGAATGAGCTCAAAATGGTTGGAGTGGGTCCTGATCTTCCACCAGACGTGACCTTGATGGTCCACGGTCCAGGCCGGACGCATCGGGCCCTCCCCGTCTTCGAGCATGGCGGTGATGTTCTGCAGGCCATGCCCGGAAAAGGGACCTGTTTCCAGGCCCCCGAGCCAGTGCTCTGCATGTGCTGCTTCCACAGACCAGGAAAAGGGGTCTGAGAGCAGGAACTGGGCGTTTCGCTCCTCAACGACGCGGTTGCTCTCAGAAAGGTGAACCATGGGCTGAGGAACCTTGTCCACCATGTTCAGCGAGGCTGCCGAGGAAAAAAGGTTGGCCCGGAAGGGCAGGGCCTGGGCGTCGGCAACGATGAACTCCGTGTTTGACGTTTTCCACTCCTGAGGGAGCTGCAGATGAGAGTTCAGAGTCAGATTCCCCTCGTCAGGGAGCTGCAGGCTCTCCTGGCGCTGGTGCATCAGTGACCGGGACGCCTTGATGAAAGCCTCAGAATTGTCCAGGCCGATCACAAAATCGCATTTCTGGGCCATCTCAAAAGCAAAGCGCCCCACGGCAGTCCCGATGTCCAGGCACATCCCGGAGTGAGGGTGCATGAGCTCAGCCCACTGGGCGTAAGCTTTGGAGGCCTGCTCATCCTGCATGATGTCCCCGAAGTGACTCCAGAGGTATGAAGAGAGCACGGTCGGCCTCTCATACTTGGACTCGACCCGAGGCCTCCCCTCCCGTCCGGGGTCAAGGTCAGCCAGGCCGTCCTGGATGGGGAAAGCCTGGCCGCAATGGCTGCAGAGCAGCTTACCCTGGGTCACGTCGTCATCTGTGACCTGATCTGCCTGAAGGTCCAGCGCATACTCCTGAGGCAGACAGGCGGGGCATATGAGCATCTCCAGAAGCTTGGTTTTCATTGATTCTCCTATTCAGCTTTGCCAGAGGCAAAGATAAATGAGTGTAAGAACTATTCTTGATATGTCAAATCATGTTTATTGATGAGGACATGGCACCAAGAGGATGAAAGTGGATAAGGGTAAGAAAACTTTTCAGCCGCTCCAGGTGAGCGGCTGAAAGATTCCCCAGCCAGAGGCGGATGAGATCACTGGCAGGCATCAGGCCTTCTGGAAGGTTGTCAGCGCAGCTGCCGGTCCAGAAACGCCTTCATTGTCTGCCAGGAGGCCAGGTCGGCCTGGCCCGAGTAGCGGTCCCCGGACCAGACCGTGAAGGCGTGGCGGGCACCGCCATAGATGTCCATGCTGAAGGTTGCCTTGTCCCTGTCCAGAGCCGCTGCCAGATCGGCCAGATCGCTCATGGGGGCCACGTCATCGCTGGATCCGTGCAGGATGAGGACCGGCCCTTTGACCCCTTTGTAGTCCTGGCCTTCCGGGGTGGCCAGGCCGCCGTGAAAGCTGACGAACCCTTTGAGTTCGGCTCCGGCCCGGGCCATTTCTAGAACGGCCGACCCGCCGAAGCAGTATCCGATCACAACGATGTTCTCCGGGTCGATCCCCTCCATGGACCTCAAGGTCTCCAGGGCCCCAAAGAGCCGGGCCCGCATCTCCTTGCGGACCGGCAAAGAACGAAGTCTTCTGAAGTTATAGTGTGTATTGTGCCGCATTGTTCAGGGCGCTGCAAGACTTTTGCGGCCTGGAAGGCTGTGGGCTCGTCCAATGCGGTCTGGGCATTCAGGAAGGAGAAGCAGGGCTGTTTTCCTCCTGGCCAGAAGAGTTGTGATCGCTGAATCGGATGCAGAGGACGTTTTTTCTGGGCCTGGAAGGGTCGCGGACGATGGCGATGCCCTGATCTTCAGTCACTTCCAGCAGGGGGAACAGCCCGGGCTCCGGGGCGTAGGCGTCCAGGACTTCGAACCAGGCCCGCTGGGCTTCCATTTCGCGCAGGGCCTGGGCCACATACAGATGCTCGGAAAACGCGATGGTGATGTTGGCCATAGGCTCGATCATCAGGCCCTGGGGGGAGTCCCCCCTGGCCATAAACACACTGGTCTCCCCGAGGTGGACGGCCGCCTTTTCACAGATGAGCTGATTGGGGACCTCGTCGTGGGTCAGGGCCAGCAAGCGGTCGTAGCCTTCCTCCTTGGCCTGTTCGTAGACCGCATCGTCCAGGACGTCCGGGCACATGGTCTCGTGGCCCTGCTCGGTCAAGACCTGGCAGAAGTGCTTGCTGGTGTCCAGGAAGGCCACCGGGACATACTGCCTGGCATACTCGACCAGCCTGAGGCTGAAAGGGTTGACCCCCACAAAGAGAATGCCGCTCTTGGTCTTGGGGACTCTGAGTTTGAGCCAGGAGCTCAGCGGGCGGCCGGCCAGGGTGGTGAAGGTTCCGGAGATGAAGATGATGATGAAGACCAGGTTCAAGAGGATGGTCATTTCATCCTGCCGTCCCGGGGCCATGAGCGAGGCGTAGGAGGCTGCAGCCAGGGCCACGATGCCCCGGGGGCCGATCAGGCCGAGATAGAGCTGCTCCCGGAAGGAGGTGCCCGTTCTGATCAGGGAGAGCATCACGGCCAGGGGGCGGATGGCCAGCCCCAGGATCAGGGCCACCAGGAGCATGCTCCAGATGCGGGGACCGAGATCGAAGAGGTTGACATGGGCCGAGAGGAGGACAAAGAGCGTGGAGATGAAGATCACCGAGACCTGGTCCTTGAAGTGCCTGACGCTGTGCAGGTAGGTCCCCCGGTGCTGGGAGAGCACGAAACCGGCCACGGCCACAGCCAGGGGGCCGGCAGAGGCCTTGAGCAGGTTGGCCCAGTAGAAGATGGCCAGGGCGGCGGTGAAGGTGATGATTCCGGGTATTCCCTTGTCGCCGAGGCGCGAGGCCCAGGGCAGGATGAATCGTCCCAAAATGGTGCCGCCGAGAAAGCCGATGGCCAGGCCGTCCAGGATGAGCAGGGCCAGGTCCAGGCCCATCCCCCCGGCTGAGGCGGTCCCAGCCAGGGAGACGAACTCCAGGGCCAGGGCGCTGAGCAGGACACCGATCACGTCGCCCCAGGTGGACTCCCAGAGCAGGAGGATCTCCAGCCTGGGCAGGAGGCTGACGCTCTTGAGCAGCGGGCCGATGACCGTGGGGCCGGTGACCACGATCAGGGTCCCGAAGACTGCGGCAATGTCCCAGGACAGCCCAACAACCTTCCAGCTGAGGACAAAGGCGCTCAGCCCGGTCAGAGGGATGGTCAGCCCCAGGAGGCGGCGGATAGCCGAGGGGGCGGTGTGGAATTCCCTCGACTTCAGGGACAGGCCGCCCTCAAACAGGACGATGGCCACGGCGATTTCCACCAAAGGCAGCAGGGCCGGGCCGAGCTCGTGGGTGTTGATGACCCCGAAGCCCATAGGTCCGGAGGCCATCCCGGCCAAAAGGTAGAAGAGGATGGCCGGGATGCTGAGCTTTCTGGCCAGGGTGTAGGAGGCGACCCCAAAGACAAGGGCCAGGATGATGGTCTGCAAGCCGTGAATTTCCATGAGCTTCCCGTCTCAGCTTGGCCTTTGGCCAAGCTGAGATATTGGCTTTTGATTTCAGGCAAAACACCCACAGGGGACGGTGGGGCCGACCAGAAGCAGGAGCACACAGAAAAGAGATTCCTCACGCCCGCTCCCCTGCACCTGTTTGACTTTCGCAGATTCTTAAGTGCTTTTAAATTCATACATTCTAAGGCGAAGAACCCGCAGCCCAATAGAGGAGATTGAACCACAAAGGCACGAAGGACACAAAGGGGGGATAAGGGAAGAGACATTATTTTTGCTCCGCGGGGTGGACCGCTGAGCAAAAGCTCTCCTCGCCTCACGGCGATACGGCGTAAGGCCTATCCCGGAAGGGATTGCAGGTTGAAGCAAAGCGGTATGGCTCGAGGCAGCTCATAGCTTTGGATGAGCTGCAGAGAGCCTACCCCGTTTTGCTTTTTCTTACCTTCGTGCACTTTGTGACTTCGTGGTTCAAAAAATCTTGTATTGTATTGCAGATATTGAAGGATAAGGCACTCAATACAAGCATCTTACGTCATAAGCCTGCAGTCAAATAGGTGCAGGGGGCGAGAGACTAATCTTTTCTTCTCTTCCAACCTCACCACTGTCTCAAGTGTGTGTGAAGCTCATACCTCAGGCAGGACTGAAAATGGAGATCATTCTTGCTGATCAGGACGTGTCCTGTCCAGTCCTGGATCGTTTCCGGGAAGTCGGTCCTGCAGTGCGCACCGCGGCTCTCCTGCCGGAAAAGGGCCGATTGGACAATGGTTTCAGCCACCAGGATCGAGTCCATGAGCTCCAGATGGAAGATTTTGCCTTTGCCGGAGGCCGAAGCCGGTCCTGCAACCTCCTTGAGGTCCAGCAGCCGGTCCAGGGCCCTCTGCAGAGACTCGCCCGACCGGAGCACGCCCGCTTCGGGCCACATGAGATCCTGGAGCCTTTGTTTGAGCTGCCGGGTGTCCAGCCCTGCATTTCTGGCCTGCCCGCGGCTGAGCTGATGGAGCTGTTCCCGGCACCAGTCTCGAGCGGAAATGCCCCTGACTGACTGCGGTGCAGCTCCCAGTCCCGGGTCTGGACTTGGAGCAGACTGTTACCCCAAGCCCGGCCCGGGAGCAGGCCAGAGCGGCACACAAACCGGCCAATCCGGATCCGGCTACCACAATGTCGCAGGAAAGGTGGTGCATGTTTTTCACTCCTCACCAAGAGCCTTTTGACAGGATCAACCAATTTTTTTCTGGTCTTGCCACATCAAGATCCCTTTCAGCAATACAAAGGATATTTTGCGACATGTGAGCCATGGCCAAACACTAGCCGCTCTGGGTCATAAAAATCAATATTTTTCAATAAGCAATTAAGAAAGAAAAAATATACTATACAGTTGCTTAAAATTACATAATTGAAGTGTAGATTTTTATTTTTTCCTTGTTTCCATGTCCACTTACATGGTACATGACTTATAAAAATTATAGTGTCTCTTTTCCATCCGGGAGTTTTTTCAGTGAAAAGGGAGCTTCCTTGAGATGAATGGGTCTGTATTTCCAGTACATCACACTCAGATCTGCAGGAGGGGATCATTATGGATGAGTCAAAGAGAGAGCAGATTGGTGAACTGAAAGAGGAGCTGCGCAAAGGGCGCATCAGCAGGCGCGAGTTCGTTCGAATGATGACCGCTGTGGGTGTCTCTGCCTCAGCGGTGTGCATCATGTCGGACCGGGCTTCAGCCCAAGAGTCACAAAAAGGAGGTGAGGCAGGCCAGCCCGAGGCCAAAGCAGGGCACACCATCATTGTCGACCCTGTCAAATGCACCGGCTGTCTGTCCTGCGCAGTGGCCTGCGCAGAAAAACACATGCAGGAGGTGGCCCCGGAAGAGGCAAAGAACACGATCAACCTGGAGTTTTCCAGAATTCGGCCCATGCGTTTCCAGTATGTGGATTTCATCAATGTCTGCCAGTACTGCGAGCTGATCATGTGGGCCGAAGGCTCAGACAAGCACCCCTGTGAGGCGGTTTGCCCGACAAAGGCCATCCACAAGGTCCCGGAGGGGGAGGGCCGGCCGGGCTACACCGGGATGGGGTACATGACCGTGGATCGCGACAAGTGCCTCGGTGTTGATAACTGTGGAAGATGCTTGGAAATCTGCGAGGAACAGTTCGGCAGCGGCATCTCCTTTGATCCCATCGAGAGAAAGGCCCAGATCTGTACCCGGTGCGGGGGAGATCCGGCCTGCGTCAAGGCCTGCCCTGAGGATGCCCTGGCCTTCAAGCCGGTTTTGGTCAACGGCAGGTACTATGCCCACACCCCGGATCAGGCTGCGGGGCTGCTGTACAGAAAAATGTATAACGTCAAGAGGGATCTCTGATGGCACACTACACAGGATTTACAGGAAAGATAGCCAGAGTGGACCTCTCGACAGGCAAGGTGACGACCCTTGAACCTCCGGAAGAGGTCTACCGCAAGTATCTCGGCGGATGGGCCATGGGCATGTACTATCTCTTTCAGGAAGGTGTGGCTGAACCGGATGTGGACCCTTTGGGACCCAAGAATCTCTTTCAGCTCATGGTCGGTCCGGTGACCGGCCTTTCACCCAACGCCAGAACAACGATCGTGACCAAGAGCCCTTATGGCTTTGCCTGCGTGTCCATGTGCGGGGGGCAGGGAGGCTCCAATCTCAAGTTCGCCGGCTGGGACGGCATCCAGATCGTGGGGCGGGCCAAGCACCCGGTTTACCTGGCCGTGGTCGACGATCAGATCGAGATTCGGGACGCCCGGCCTTTCTGGGGCCTGGGGGCTGAAGAAGCCGAGATGAAGATGCGCAAGGAGGTCAAGGCCACTCTGGAAACGACACAGGGGCTGCTGACAGAGCACAGCATGACCGACAAGTGGACTGAGCTCAGGCCGCCCAAAGATGGAGGCACAGGAGCCAAGCGGCTGTCCAGCGCCTGGGTCATCGGACCCGGCGGGGAAAACCAGGTCTGGTTCGCCAACGTGGTCACTGAAGGGGCCAGGGCCCACGGCCGCTATGGAGCCGGTGCGGTTGCCGGGTCAAAGAACCTCAAGGGCATCGTGGTCCGGGGGACCAAGGGCCAGATGTTCGCTGACAAGGAGAAGTTCCTCAAGCACAAGTTCAGCATCCAGAAAAGGGAGAGCAAGAACCATTTCTGGCGGTCCTTCGGCACGGCCGGGATCTCCACCTGGGAGACCAACAAGCTCGGCGGGTATCCCATCAGGAACTGGCAGTGGGAGTCCTGGACCGATCCCCGGACCGTGACCGCCCTGGCCGGACCCTTTGTGGACACCCTGAGCTTTGTCCGCAAGCAGTCCTGTCCCGGATGCACTCTGCACTGCCTGTACACCACCGAGGTGACCAGCGAGGATCGCCTCCTGGACCGAACCATCACGGATATGCCCGACTGGGAAGCCATGGGCATGGTCGGCGGCAACCTGGGGTACCTGGAAGTCAAGGGCATGTCCCCGGCCGACCCCTTTGGGGGCAACCACCAGGATCTGGCCGAAGGAGCGGCCAAGACGCAGTACACGACCAGGCTCTTCGACAATTACGGCCTGGACTTTATCGAAGGCGGGGCCATGCTGGCCATGCTCATGGAGCTGCGGCAGCGGGGCCTGATCCAGCCGGACGATCTGGACGGGATCGACCTGCAGTGGGGGGATGCCCACGCTGTGGATGAGATCATGAAAAAGGTGATCAAGAAGGAAGGCATCGGCAAGGTCCTGGCGTCCGGGACCTGGGAGACGGCCAGGCACTTCAGCAAGGCCAAGTCCAACCCGGATATCATGTACTACCCCCAGACAGCCCATCGCTATGCCCAGCCGGCCCATGGAGCCAGGAGCAACAAAGACCGCAACGCCCTGGAATATGTGACCGTGGTCAGGCCCGGGGAGCACACCGGAGGAGGCAAAGGCGGGTTCATGAGCACGCCCATCGACTTCAAGGCTGCGGTCCAGGGCCAGAACACCAATGCCACCGTCAACTCCATGGTCTACTGCATCTTTGCCGGAGGCGACTGGGGCGACGAGGGCAATGTGGAGCTGGTCAAGGCTGTGACCGGCTGGTCCGACTTCGACAAAAAGTCCTTCCTCCAGGTCGGGGAGCGGGCCTATGCCCTGACCCGGCTGTTCAATCTGTACGCCCAGGGGATCAAAGACCCCAGAAAGGAATGGGACACCATGGACATGTTTCCCAGGCGATGGTTCGAGGAGCCCCTGCCGAACGGGCCTTTCAAGGGCAAGGCTGCTTTTGAGGGCGACCCCTCCAAGCTCTTTGACCAGGCACTGCCTGAGTACTGGAAGACGCGGGGGTGGTCTGAGGACAAGGGGATTCCCAGCCCCCAGAAGCTCAAGGAGCTTGGTATTGCAGACATCGCGGAAAAGGTGGCTGTGAAGCTTCGCTCCTGAGAGGAGCTTTGCCTGGGGAGTTTCTTGACGAAGGATGCGGAATTTCGGTGATTGTGAAAATACTCAAAAACAAAAGATAGCTAGACAGGATTAACAGGATTGACAGGATCTTTTCTTGGCGTGCCGGAAGCCCGCCATGAAGGAAGCAATCGCCTATCGGCGATGGAGGAGGTTCTTACATCACGTGCTTCGCGTGATTGGATTTACTGCCCGCATGCTTCCGGCATGTGGGCAGTCAATCATCCAATAGATCCTGTAAATCCTGTCAAAAAAAGTTTTTCTTCATTTCTGGAAAATTCCACAGCCAGCGGTGACGAACCATCTGAGACAAAGCCCCTCTCCTTTCAGGGCAGCCTCTGGCTGCGCTGAATCATTGGTTTAAATCTGCAGAAGAATCATCATGCTTCAATTGCCGGTGCTCGTATCCAGATAGCACTGGCCCGGGCCTTTGTGCGTTTGAAGAGTTTTTGTAAAATCAGAAGGCTGTCGTGAGCTTGAAAAGTCTCTTCCCCTGTGGCATTAAGATTGCTGAAGAAAGTGAGAGAGTTCCAGGCAGGTTATGAGATCTGATTGTGCTCATAGTGTCCAGGTTTGTCAGAGGCAGGGCCTTTACCCACGCAGGGCAAAGGGGGAACCGGCCAGAAGCAGGAGCACAAAGAAAAGAGATTCTTCACGCCCGCTCCCCTGCACCTATTTGACTTTCGTATATCCTTCAGTGCTTTTAAATTAATATATTCTAGATAGATGCATCTTGCGTCATGAGTCTGCAGTCAAATAGGTGCAGGGCAGGCTGCGGACTCCCTAGAGGCGCAGAGCACACAGAGATCAGAGGGAGGAGGACGAGTTTTCTGCGGGCAAAACCCCGAGCCGGGGTTTTGCCCGCCCAGCTCCACTCGCTCCCGCTCGTGAGGTCAAACCCTTGCGGGGCTGCCCGAGGAGTTTTTGCAACGGAATCATCAAACAGGGGATGTGAGGCTTGCGGATTGGAATCGGGGCATTGCTTGTTGTACTGCTTTTTGCGGCCGGAGTGCCCTCACGGGCCGAGAATCCCCTTGGGGAGATCTACAAGGGCCAGGAGCTCTACAGCATCCTGAACAGTGAGAATCGGTATCTCAAGTACTATGCCACTGGATATATCACGGGAGTGGCCTTTATTTACGACGATCTGGGGACAGTGTGCTTTGACAAGGACGAGGTCGAGCACCTGGAGCTGGCTTCTTGCGTCTTCGAGTACTTCAAGGACCATCCCAAACAAAAGAAAAACTTCAGCAGTACAGTGATCAGGCTGGCCCTGGAAGAGGCCTACCCCTGCGGACAATGAACGGGACCGGCCGGCAGATGGACGGGTGAGGCTCGAGGGTGGAAAAGAAAGGTTTCCCTGTTCGTCACATTACGCCTGTGAAAGGCTCTGAGCGGAAGATGCCCCTGGTGTGTCCTCTTCAGGTGGGAGATGGCAGACAGCGCTGCCGCCTGTGAATTTTTTCGGCCCGCGCAGGATTGTACAGCCGGAGAGCCTGGCAATGCTGCGCAGCATGCCCTTGAAGAGGAAAGAGTGTGAGGGGGCCAGACTGTACCAGTAGATCAAGCCGAAAAGGCCCCTGGGCTTGAAGCGGGCGACCTGCAGCAGTTCCGTGGAACCGGCTTCCCTGGGATGCAGGGAGAAATGGAGGATCGCCTGACCTGGAACCTTCATCTCCGCCAGGAGCATCAGCTCCTGGTTGTCCTCGACCTTGAGCACCCGCCAGAAATCCAGGGCGTCGCCTGTCCTGATGATCTTTTGCTCCCGCCGGCCCCGGCTGAGGCCGTACCCTCCGATCAGTCGATCAATGATTCCCCGCAGACGCCACAGGAGGTTGCTGAAGAACCATCCTGAATTTCCGCCGACAGAGCTGATGACCGGCCATATCTTGTCCGCAGGACATCCCAGGAGGATGGAGTAGTTGCATTCAAAGATGTCTCCGCCGGCAAAGGAGACGTCACCGGTTTTGAGCCATTCCGGAGGGACGAGCTCCCCTGCGTCGCTCCAGCATGTGGCGATATTCTGGCTTCTGGTCTGCTCAACGGCTGCGGCGACTGCCTTGTGAACTGGGGTCAGGTCCAGGGGAATCAGGTCTTGAATGTGATCCCCGCCGCCCGCACTGTCCTGGGACAGGGAGTCGACCATGGACCGGGCAAAGCGAGCCGGGATGGGGGTGACCAGGTTGATCCAGTAGGAGCTGAGGCCGGGAAAGCGCAGAGGCACCTTGATGACCCGTCTCCGGCTCAAACCGGCCTCCTGGGCATAGAGGTCAATGAGGTCCTTGAAGGTGACCGTGTCCGGGCCATTGAGCTCCAGGTTCAGGCCGGAGGTCTGCTCGTTCTCCAGGCAGCCGGTGAGGTAGGCCAGCACGTCGCTGACAGCAATGGGCCGCAGTGTTGAGAAGACCCACCTGGGGGCGAGCATGATCGGCAAACGCTCGGTCAGATAGCGCAGGATCTCGAAAGCCAGGCTGCCGGAGCCGATGATCATCGAGGCCTGCAAACCGGTCACCGGCACCGGAGCTTCAGCCGGATGCCCCGACCTTGCAGGTCCTGACCCGTTTCCTGAATGATCCGGCATGCTGGCGTCGCCTGATCTCATCCAGCGCAGCTCGATGATCCTGGAAACTCTGGCCTTGCTGCAGGCCTGAGACAGGTTGGACCGGGCCAGGCGGGCGTTCTCTCTGGCGTCATTGACGATCTGGACGAGATCGAAGACGGTTGTGCATCCCAGAAGGGCCTGTTCCAGGGAGGCCAGGTCCAGGGCGTCGGCCTGGGCAATCTGGAGTCCGGGATGGCCGGCGAATGGACGGTCAGAGAGCTTGTGCCTGGACCTGGAGATGGCCCGGACCAGGTAGCCCGAGGCCAGGAGCTTTGGAACCAGACGGCCGCCGATGTAGCCGGAGGCTCCGACCACGGCAACGGTTCCGGAAGAAGGCTGAAGATTGGGGTGCATGATTTGGATGTGCCATACCCAGGCCTTTCAGGTCCAGATATATTTGTTGGAGCAACTGATGGGGTGGCTTGTGGAGCCTGAGTGGGCTGGCCTTAGGGACAAGGCCGCCCTACTGGGGAAGGAGCCTGGGATCCGGGTAGGCCGCCGTTTTCCAAACGGCCGGCCCTGGGGAGATGCAGAGGGCAGAGGACAGAGGACAGAGGACAGATGGCAGATGACAGAGGACAGAGGGCAGAGGAAAAGCAATAAGAGCAAGGGCCTGAGGTGTTGATATTTGGTAGGTTGTGGGGCTAAGAGCAGCGACTGGGGGAGTTCTGTGCAGTCTGTCCGGGCTGGCCTTAGGGACAAGGCCGCCCTACTGGGGAAGGAGCCTGGGTTCCGGGTAGGCCGCCGTTTTCCAAACGGCCGGCCCTGGGGAAGCCGGTACGTTGCAGGTCGTAGTGCAACGAATGTGGTGGGCCCTGAGGAGATTCGTCTTGTCCTGAGTGATAGAGCAGCGACTGGGGGAGTTTTGTTCAGTCTGAGTGGGCTGGCCTTAGGGACAAGGCCGCCCTACTGGGGAAGGAGCCTGGGAT
>CAYOID010000055.1:0-22740 GCA_964403955.1 uncultured Desulfohalobiaceae bacterium
GAATAACAAAGCTCTTTCTCCATCCATGCCTTTATCCTCTTCATCAAGCGACCCTTGGGAGCGGGTGGTTAAAAAAATCTTGAAACTCTTTCTTCGACCCCACTGTCCTCTGTGTGGGTAAAGACCAGGCCAGAGGCAGGGCTGACTTGGACCCTTCTCTTTACTTCAAGTCCTCCAGTTGACTCTCATCATCAAGGATGTTGAAGAAATCGATGAGCTTGACCAGGCTCAGGGTCTTTTGGACCTGGGCTGATGGCTTGAGCAGGTAGAACTCTTTGTTGTTGGCCTTTTTTCTGTTGTTGATGTGCACCAGAAAACCGATTCCGGAGCTGTCCAGAAATACGGTCTTGGAGAGATCCATGACAAGAGTGAGACAGTCCTGGTCGGTAAGGTAGTCTTCGATTTCCTGTTTGAGGCGATCGATGACTTCCAGGGTCAGCTCCCCTGAATAGCGCATCAGGCATACCTGGCCAATTTTTTCTACCTTCAGAGCTTCCATAGTCACTCCTCAAAAATTTTTTCCAGGGTCAAAATGTTTTTGTCTTCAACATTGCGATAGTCATAGCTGTCCACGAGCTGGGAGATGATGAACAATCCCCGTCCAGACTCCTCTTCTGGGTGCATGTCCAGGTTTTCCAGGTCTGGTCCGGGGAAGGAACGCCCCCAGTCGATTATTATTATCCGAATGAAGCGCATGGGATCAAGGACAATCTGGACCTCGACATCTCCTTTGTCCATGCCTGAATAGGCATGCAGGGCGACATTCGAGCAGGCTTCAGTCAGGGCCAGCTTGAGGTCGTTGATCAGCTCAAGGTCAGACAGCTGCGATTGCAGAAATGCAGTTGCCAGCTTGATCACCTTGCCGACTCCCTCTGGATCGGCCTGGTTCCGGAAGACTCGCTTGGCAGGGTGTCCCCACTTTATCCACAGGGCGGTGCGGTCGTCTCGGAATGCTGGTTTGAAGTCAAAACCCTGGATCATGGTCTGCTCCATATCCTGGAGGTTGAACTCCTCCTTGCACATGCACTCTTTGACCAGGGTCAGAAAGTTGTCCAGCCCGTAAAACTGACCTGGAGAGACCTCCCATTCATAGAATCCGTCAGTGAAGAGAAACAGACCACAGCGGTCTGAAATGTCCACCTGCCTGGGAGAGAAGTCCAGGTCGAAAAAACCGAGGATGGTCGAGGTTGGTTCAAGAAGGTCAGTGTCGGCAAAGGTCTTGGACAGGATTCCAGGGCAGTGTCCGGCATTGATGTAGGTCAGGGTGTTGTTTTTGGTGTCCACGTCAGCGGCAAAGAGAGTGATGAAGTCACTTTCATCACCTATGATTTCAATGAGCTGCTTGTTCACCAACTCCAAGGTCTGGGTCAGGTCGAGATAGTACCTCTGGGTCGTTTTGATCAGGGCTCGAACTATGGCCATCAAAAAAGCGGCCCTGGCCCCATGGCCTGAAACATCGGCTATGACCGCCCGAATTGTGGAATCATCCAGGGGGAAAAAGTCGTAGTAATCCCCGCTGGCCCGGCCAGAAAGGTGATACACGGATTGAATCGAGGCATTCTGCATCCACAGGCATTCTTTGGGCAGCAGCTTGTTCTGCAGGGAGGCCACAGTGTCAATTTCGCTGGCAATGCGCTCAAAGGCATGGCGAAGCTGCTTGTTCAGCAAAACTTGCCGCTTGGCCACATTCATCCTGGCCCTGAACTCCTCCAGGTTGAAGGTCTTCAGCAAGTAATCGTTGGCTCCAAGGTTCAGAGCTTTTGTCTTGGCCTGGAGGTGCTCTTCAGGGGTCAGAGTGATGATGTAGGCATCGGAATCGCGTGCTTGATCTCTGATGAAGGTGATGATTTCAGAGCCGCTCATGTCCGGAAGGTTGAGGTCCAGGATGATGATGTCCGGTTCATGGCCCGTGTACATGTCCAGAGCCTCTTCCCCGGTCTCAGCCTTCAGGAGCTGGAACTTTCCGGACTCAAAGATGGTCTCCAGATTCTCTTCCCACCAGGAAGAGTCATCAGTGATCAGGAGTTTGACGATCTGGTTGTCCATGATCAGAAATACGGCACTCCTTGTAAATGCGAACAAGGCATAGAGCTGGCTGATGTCTTTAAAGCATCTCCTGGCTGTCCAACCAGATTGTCACCGGCCCCCAGTTGCACAGGGAGACCTTCATTTCGGCCCCGAATTCTCCCTGGTCAACCTGCTGCGTGCATATGGCCTGCAAATCAGAAACAAATCGATCAAACAGGGCTTGTGCCTCTTTCGGAGGAGCGGACCGGCTGAAAGAAGGCCTGTTTCCCTTGCGGCAATCGGCATACAGAGTGAACTGCGAGACAACCAGAACCTCAGCCTGGACGTCCTCCAGGCTGAGATTCATCTTGCCTTTGCCGTCCGGGAAAATGCGCAGGGCCACAATTTTGCTCAGGAATCTGGACCATTCCCGAGTCTCTGGCAAGGTGGCGGAGTCTTCCCCGGAAAAGCCCAGCAAAACGAGCAGGCCCTGGCCAATGCTGGCAACTGTCTCCTGGCCGGTCTCCACATTGGCCCATTTGACTCTTTGGATCAAGGCCCTCATATCACGCATCAACTTCCATGTATACGGCTGTGGAGCTTTCCTTCTCGGAAACGCTGACTTTCCTGACCTGGACCCCGGTGTCTTGCAAGGTCTTTTCCAGCTCCTGATAAATGTGTTTGGCCAGGTTTTCGGACGAGGGGTTGAGCTCGGAAAACTGAGGGAGTTGATTGAGGTGGGTGTGGTCCAGGGGGTCGACCACCTGGTTGAGCTTTGCTTTCAGGACTTTGAAATCGATCAAAATTGACGTGTCCGGTTCCAGCCTGGTTCCTTCGACTTCGGCCTGAACGGTGAAGTTATGGCCATGCAGTTCCTCGCATTTGCCGCCGTAGTTTCGAAGCTGATGGGACGAACTGAACTGCGTGCTGACCTGAAGACGGTATACAGAGCTTTTTTCTGTCATTGCGAAGATTCCTTGGTCCGAGGGTTCGGTTGTCAGCGCAGCCTCTGGCTGCGCTGAATATATCCAATCAGTGCACCCTGTGCAGCTCCTTTTGCCACTGCTGGATCTCCTGGCGCAGGCTTGCTCCAGGGAGGATGCAGAAGTTGGGGCCGAGCTGCAGACGGCACAGGGCATCGTCCATGGTGATCAAAAGCTGAACCGGATTTCTCCCCGGATGACGGTGAATGATGTCCTTGAGCCGGGTCCAGTGCTCCGGTGAGACGGACCGGGCCGGGACTTCGAGCTGATAGGGCTGATCTTCCGGGATCGAGGCCGAGGTCAGGAGCTGAATGTGCTGGGCCACCAGCTTGACTTGCTGCTGGCCTTCAGCCCCGTTCTCCTCTTTATCCTGACTGATCTTGGCTGTGCACAGGAGAGGCTGGTCCAGCTCCAGATTGTTCCTGATGGTGGAGTAGAGTTCCGGAAACAGGGTCAGCTCTCCAGTCCCGGTCAGGTCTTCAATCTGGCAAAAGGCCATCCGGCCGCCCTTTTTGGTCACGATTTCCTTGTGTCCGGTGACCAGCAGGGCCACCCGGACCTCGGCCCCAGGGCCCATCTCGGCACAGTCCTGCAGAGTATTGACCTGGAGCATGGCCAGATCATCCTGGAATTGGAGCAGGGGGTGCCCAGTCAGGAAAAAGCCGAGGGATTCCTTTTCGTTCCTCAGTTTTTCCTCGTCATCCCACTCTGCGATCTCCTGCTCCGGGATCTGCATTCCTATCCCGGACAGCGAGCATTGCTGAGGTTCCTCAGTAGACATGATGCTCAGGAGAGAGAGCTGTCCAGACTGTTTCTCCTTGCTCTTTTTCTGGGCTGTGGCCACGACTTTGTCCAGGGCGGCCACCATGGCCGCCCGGCTGCAGCCGAAGCAGTCCAGGGCCCCGCTCTTGATCAGGCTTTCCAGGACCCTCTTGCTGACCCGGCGCAGATTGACCCGCTCGCAAAGGTCGAGCATGTTCTGATAGGGGCCGTTGGCTTCTCTTTCAGTCACCAAGGCCTTGATGGCACCATCTCCAACGTTCTTGACCCCGGAGAGGCCGAACCTGATGGCGCTGCCTTCAACACTGAAGGGGTGCCTGCTCTTGTTGATGTCCGGCTGCAGGACCTTGATCTTCATCTCCCGGCAGGCATTGATGTGGCCGATGACCTTGTCTGTATTGGAAACTTCCGAGGTGATCAGGGCCGCCATGAACTCTACAGGGTAGTGGGCCTTGATATAGGCGGTCTGGTAGGAGATCAAGGCGTAGGCCGCGCTGTGGGACTTATTGAACCCGTAGCCGGCGAACTTTTCCATGAGATCGAAAATGTAATTGGCCGTGTCTTCGGGTAAATCGTTCTCTTTGGCGCCCTGCAGGAACTTGGTCCTCTGCTCGGCCATGACTGCGGGATCTTTTTTGCCCATGGCCCGGCGCAGAATATCCCCATCTCCCAGGGAGTAGTTGGCCAGCTCCGAGGCGATGCGCATGACCTGCTCCTGGTAGAGGATGACCCCATAGGTCTCTTTGAGGATCGGTTCCAGGGAAGGATGCGGGTATTCGACCTCGATCTCTCCGTGTTTGCGGCGGATGAAGTCGGTGACCATGCCGCTTTCCAGGGGGCCGGGCCGATAGAGGGCCAGAACCGCAATGATGTCTTCAAAAGAGTTGGGCCGCAGATCCATGAGGACCTTGCGCATTCCGGAGCTTTCCAGCTGGAAGACCCCATCGGTCTGGCCCCGGCATAAAAGATTGAAGGTGTCCGCATCGTCCAGAGGCAGGGTGTCCAGGTCTGGTGTGGCTTTGTCGTTGTCCCTGGCCAGGTCCAGGGTGTCGCTGATCACGGTCAGGGTCTTCAGGCCCAGGAAATCGAACTTGATCAGTCCGACCTTCTCAACTTTTTTCATGTCGTACTGGGTGACGACTTCTCCCTTTTTTCCCTGGTAGAGCGGCAAGTACTCTTCCATGGGCTTGTCCGAGATCACGATTCCGGCTGCATGGGTGGAGGCGTGCCTGGCCAGGCCTTCCAGCCGTCGGGAAATGTCCAGGAGTTGAGCGATCTGCTGGTCTGACTCGGCTTTGGCTTTGAGATCCGGTTCCTGCTCAAGGGCCTTGTCGATGGTCATCTTCAGCTCGTCAGGAATGAGCTTGGCGATCTTGTCGGTCTGGGCAAAGCTCATTCCCAGGGCCCGGCCCACGTCCCGGACCACAGCTTTGGCCTTCATGGTCCCGAAGGTTGTGATCTGGGCCACGCTGTCCTTGCCATAGGTTTCCGTCACGTACCGGATGACCTCTTCTCGCCGGTTGTAGCAGAAGTCCACGTCAATATCCGGCATGCTCTCCCGCTCCACGTTCAAGAAGCGTTCAAAGAGCAGGTTGTAGCGCAGGGGGTCCAGGTTGGTGATCTTCAGGGAGTAGGCTGCCAGACTGCCGGCTGCAGATCCCCGTCCGGGACCGACCGGGATTGACTTGGCCTTGGCCCAGTTGATGAAGTCCTGGACAATGAGGAAGTATCCGGCAAATCCTTTGCTGCAGATGATTTGCAGCTCCTCTTCAAGCCGTTCCCAGTACTGCCGCTCATCAATGTCATAGGGGAGGGCGGCCATCCTCTTTTTCAGCCCTTCCCTGGCCAGGCGCTGAAACTCCTCTTCCAGGCTCAGCCCCTGAGGCACGTCATACACAGGGAAATGATGCCGTCCCAGTTCCAGCTCCAGGTTGCAGGACTCGGCAATGACCGCAGTGTTGGCCAAAGCCTGGGGACAGTGGGAAAAGGCCTGCTCCATCTCCTCTGGCGAGCGATAATAGAGCTCCTGGGTATTGAAGCGCATCCGTTTGGTGTCATGCACGCAGGCGTTGGTCTGGATACAGAGCAGGATGTCGTGGGCCTCGACATCATTGCAGGTCAAGTAGTGACAGTCGTTGGTGGCCACCAGGGGGAGGTTTGTATCCTCGGCCAGCTGCAGGAGCATGGAGTTCAGCTCCTCCTGTTCCGGAATGCCGTTGGCCTGCATTTCGAGGTAGAATCGGCCGGGAAAGAAACGGGTGTACTCCTGAGCTTTGTTTCTGGCCGAATCAAAGCCCTCTTTCATCAAGGCCATGGGGATCTCCCCTTTCAGGCAGGCTGAAAGGGCGATCAGTCCCGTGTTGTGCTGGGCCAGGAGCTCCTTGTCGATGCGCGGCTTGTAGTAGAACCCCTCCAGAAATCCTTTGGAGACCAGCTTGACCAGGTTGTGGTAGCCTTCTCTGTCCTGAGCCAAGAGCACGAGGTGGTGTCCGGCCTCTCCCGCAGATCTGGCATCTCTGACTGTGCGATGGGTGGGGGCCACGTAAACCTCGCAGCCGATGATCGGCTTGATTCCGAAGGACTTAGCCTGGAGGTAGAAGTCCACGGCCCCGAACATGTTGCCGTGATCGGTGATCGCAGCTGCGGGGAGACCGAAATCCAGGGCCTGGGCACAGAGGTCTTTGAGCTTGATGGCCCCGTCAAGAAGGCTGAATTCAGTATGACAGTGCAGATGGACAAAATCGCTCATAACTCATGTACTTCCAGAGATCCTGCAGCCCAAAAACCCGTCCTGCTGCAACAGGTTTTTCAATTTTTGCCGTCTTTACGTTACAAAGGGTGCAGGGTTCACAGAAAGGAGGCGGCCTTTTCGGTCAGCCTGAGCAGCTGATGGGTGAATCCGGATTCATTGTCGTACCAGACGATGATTTTGGCCAGCCGCTTGTCAATGACGTTGGTGGTCAGGCCGTCCACAACCCCTCCGAAGCTGGAGCCGAGGTAGTCCACGGACACAAGGGGCTCCTCGCTGTATCCCAGGATTTCCTGGAGCGGCCCCCCGGCTGCAGCCTTGAAGGCCTGGTTGAGCTCGTCAGTGGAAACGTCCCGATTCAGATCGACCGTGAGGTCCACCAGGGAGACGTTGGGGGTGGGCACCCGGATAGCCATGCCGTCAAGCTTGCCGTTGAGGTCGGGGATGACCTCGCCAACAGACTTGGCAGCCCCGGTGGAGGTGGGGATCATGGACATGGCTGCAGCCCTGGCCCGTCTGAGGTCTTTGTGCGAGCCGTCCAGGATGCGCTGTGTCATGGTGTAGGAGTGGACCGTGGTCATGATTCCCCTGAGGATTTCAAATTCATCATGGAGGACCTTCGCCGCCGGGGCCAGGCAGTTGGTGGTGCAGGAGGCATTGGAGATCACGCTGTGTTCCGGCTGGAGCAGATCGTCGTTGACCCCCATGACAATGGTGGCATCGCACCCTTTTCCCGGGGCGCTGATGATCACTTTCCGGCAGCCGCAGTTCAGATGGGGTTCGCAGCTCTTGCGATCCTTGAACTTGCCTGTGGTTTCCAGGACGATGTCCACGCCCAGGTCGCCCCAGTCCCACTCCCCGGGGGCTTTTCTGGTCACGCTGACCTGCTTGCCCTCCAGGAGGAAGCCCTGGTCGTTGGCCTGAACCGATCCGGGAAAGGTGCGGTGCACTGAATCGTATTTCAAGAGATGGGCCAGCGACTCATTGTCGGCTCTGGCATTGACTGCTGCAAGTTCAAGGCCTGTCTCGGAGGCCAGCAGGCGGGCCATGTAGCGTCCAATACGCCCAAATCCGTTCAGTCCTATGCGTACGGTCATACAGTCGCTCCTTTGCTGGATAGAGTGTTGCTGAAATCACTGGAGAGTATACCCGAGGCGCTTGCTTGAAACAAGATACAGGACCATAATAGGTGCGGCTGCAAAAGCTCAAGATGCAGCCGTAGAAGTCAGAATTCAGAAGCCAGAATAATCAAAAACTTACAGACAACACTTGAGGCCGGGAAACCGCTGCTTGGACTTTTTGCACTGGCGTCATAATAGCCCGGCAGTCAGTCAGGCCGCGGAAGATAAACCATGATGCATGATCACGGTCGGTTGTACGTGTGTGCTTCACGTGGGCAGAAGAGTAGATGAAACCTTGGATGAGGGCAAGGATGGTTCAGGGCAAAAAAAAAGTCAGGGCTGATCAGCTCCTGGTGCTTCAAGGCCTGGTCGAGAGTCGGGAACGAGCCAAGAGGTTGATCATGGCCGGGCAGGTGGTTGTCGAAACAGATGGCCGCTCTGAGAGCAGGGTTCCCAAGCCGGGGTCCCTGCTGGCCAGGGAGACTGTTCTCCGCCTTGTCCAGCAGGAGAGATACGTCAGTCGCGGTGGAATCAAGCTCCAGACCGGACTGGAGGCCTTTGCGCTTGATGTCGGGGGGTGGGTTGCCCTGGACGTGGGAGCGTCCACTGGAGGTTTTACCGACTGTCTGCTCCAGATGGGCGTGCGAAGGGTCTATGCGCTTGATGTCGGGTATGGCCAACTGCACTGGAAGCTGAGGCAGGATCCCAGAGTCATCAATCTGGAGCGCATCAACATCAGGCATGCTGGAGATGATCTGCTGCCCGAGCCCGTGGACGTGACCGTGGTTGACTGCTCTTTCATTTCACTCCAGATGGTCTTGCCTGTCTGCGCCAGGCTGACCAGGCCGGGGGGCTTGATCATGGCCTTGATCAAGCCGCAGTTTGAGCTGGAGAAGGGGGCAACGGACAAGGGTGTGGTCCGTTCGAACCAGATGCAGCAGGCTGCTGTGGACAGGGTCATGGACTGGGCTCGTCAGGCAGGAGGGTTTGTCGAGGTCGGGGTCGTGCCTGCCAAAATCACCGGTCCCAAGGGCAACCAGGAATATCTGGCCCTGTGGCGGGTTGAGGGGGTACAGGGACAAGAGTGAAGATTGAATGCAGAAAGGTGAAAAAAGCGCAGCCTGCGGCTGCGTTTTTTTCACCAGATGAGCACTCCTGCATACCCCACCACGTGCGAATAATCGCCAATGACATCCCCTGAGGTGGCGTAGCGAACCACTTCAGCCTGGCTGGCCCCGAGATCCCTGGCCATGGCCAGCCCGATGGTCATGGGCAGCACGCCGCACATGGAAATCCCGTTTTCGCGGACAACTGTGTACAATCGTTCCGGATCGAGCTCCTGGATGGCTTGAAGGGCTTTCTGGTCCTGGGTTTCAGCCTCCTTCTGCGATATGAAGTGGCTCATGTCCGAACTGACCACTGCCGAGACCTCAGATCCGTGGTCTTTGATCACCCTGGCCAGATCCTGGCCGACCGAGAGCAGGGTTGGCAGGTCGGGTTCAGAAACGCAGATGGGCACAATGGAGGTCTGCTTGTTCATGGCCCAGAGAAACGGGAGAATGACCTCCAGAGAGTGCTCATGCTGGTGAGCTGTCGTGTCCGGGCGTATGGCCGGAGATGCCTTCAGGATGTCCTGGGCCAGGGCCTGATTCACCCTGAGCGAGGCTCCGGGAAGGTTCCAGCTGCCGTCAGGCCAGAGGGCCAGTTTTTGGCCCTGCCCGGTGTGGTTCGGTCCCAGAAGGACGACAGTGTCATTGAGCCGGGATCGGGCCAGGGTCATTCCAGCCACACCCCCGGAAAAAACATGGCCGGCATGGGGGAGCATGACCAGGATGGGACTCCTGAGAGGCCCGGAGCTGTCCTGGTTCAGGTAGCTGATCACTCCTTGTTCCCAGGACTCTTTGTCCCCTGGATAAAACTTGCCGTCAACAACCGGTTGTCTGTCCATAGAACCTCCTTTTGATCCTTGCAGATCGGGCCTTTGGGGTTGTTGTCCGGCCCTGGCGATGGCTTGTGCTGGCTCGTATGAAACTTCCTTAAGATATATGTCAGCCCTGCCAGAGGCCTGGCTGTCATTGATCAAAAAAGGCCTGAGCCTGCTTCTGCAGGCGGTCTTCTGAGAGATCCGAGGCAGCCATTTCACCGTAAAGGGTTTGCGGATAATCAGAACTCAATTCTTGCAGATTTTTTTCCCATTTGGCAAGGAATCCGTTCTGCCGATAGAGATTAGCCAGCTTGTATTTGGCTGCCGGCCAATCCGGAGCGTCCGGAGACAGGAGGTCTTCATACCGGTGGGCCCATTCCAGAGCTTCCAGGACCCGGCCGGAGCGGCGGGTGACGTGAACAAGCATGTCCAGACTGTCCAGGGCCTTGGCAGTGGCCTGGTCTGAGGTCTGCAGCTGCCGAAAAGCTTTTTGGGCCAGAATATAGACATTTTCCCAATCATTGTCCTGCATGGCCTGTTCAGCGAGAAAGTAGAAGGCGAATCCCTGTTGCAGGTTTGAAACGTGCTCCATGTTGACCACGTCTTCCCACAAAGGCCTTGCCTTGTCTTCCTGGAGCAGCTTCTGGTGGGCCAGTGCCCTGGAGTAGGTGAGCTGGTTCTGCAGGGCCGGGCTCAGCTTTTCAGGGCGCAGGGTCCTTGACACCTCTAAAATGTCCCTCCAGGAGCTGTTGGCCAGGTGAATGTTCAGGACCAGCTCCACAGCGCTTTCAGAAGCCGAGCGCAAGTCTGTGCGCTTGAGGTAGGGAGTGGCCATGTCCAGGGCCTGTTCAAAATCGTCCTGCTTCCACAGGCTCAGGGCTACGGCGATCCTTGTCTCCGGGTCCGCAGTCTCATGCAGAAAAGGGTGGGTGTCCCAGAGCTCGAGGGCCCGGTCATAGGCAGGGGTTTGAACGGCTTGCATGATCAAGGGCTTCAAGGCCTTTTGCCCCACATTTTGGACCCGTGGCAGGAGCTGGCTGTCGGCAAAGGCATTTTCAAAGTCCGAAACCACCCTGAGGGCCTGATCATAGCTTTCATTCCAGACATGCCACATGGCCAGTTTGAGCTGGGCCAGAGGGGCAAGAGGGCTGTGGGGGTGGTTCTGGAGGATGTCCTGGTAGACCTTGACCGGACGAAGGTTGTAAGGCCGGTCGAAGACCGAGGCCATCTTTGTGAACGAGGGTTGGTCGTTGATGCCTTCCTCCGCCAGACGCATCTTGGCGATCAGGCCGCCCTGCTGTTCCGGGTAGCGGGAGACCACTTTCTGATACATTTTTCTGGCGTCCTTGGTCTGGCCCATCTGAAGGTAGATGTCCCCGATCCGGGTCAGAGTCAAATCTTCCTGCAATGAGTCAGGCTTGAGGTTGCAATATCGCCACAGGAGATCTCTGGCCTGGCTGCTCCTTCCGGTTTCTTTGGCCACCAGGCCGCTCAAACGGAGCAGCTCCGGATTTTTAAGGGGATAGTCAGGCCAGCGATTCCTCAGGTACTCGACCATGGTCCAGGCCTGGTCATAGAACTCAAGATCTTTCAAACTCGTGATCAAGCCGGCTGTGGCTGGCAGAGCAGCCGAACTCTGCGGTGTTTTTTCCACAATGGCTCGGTAGTGCTCGGCTGCTTGTTCGTAGTCCTTTCTTTGGAGATAGAAGTCGCCCCAGTAGAGATGTCCGGTCGGCACATGGCGGCTCTGGGGAAAGGAGCGCTTGAGGACATTGAAGTAGCCTCTGGCTTCGGGCACATTGCCGACCTTCAGATTGACCTTGCAGAGGCGCAGAAGAGCCAAGGGGGCTTGTGATGACTCGGGATCGGCATTGATGGCCTCCTCTAAAGCAGAGGTGATCGCATCGTAGTGCTTGCCGGGGGTGTCCTGGTACAGGGAAAAGACGGCATCAGCCAGATTGTGCAGGACCTCTGCCCTTCGGGTCTGTGATGTCCGGGGATCACTGATCAGCTTTTCAAAGATCGATCTGGCGGCTTGCCACTTGCCGTTGGCCAGGGCGGCTTTGCCTTCGGCCATCATGGTCGAGATGCTTCTGGAGAGATCTGTGCTGTTCTGAGCCTGACTGGTTTGGTTGCTCTCGGTGTTCAAGCCGGCATCCCTGGTGGCATTGCCCTGCTTTTGGGCAGATGCCGAATTTTGGCTTTCTGGCGGGTCAGGCTGGGGCTTTGCCGGGGTCACTTTCCTGGTGATGATGTGGGTCCCGGTCTGTTGGAAGCGATCCGAATCAGAATCGGACTGAGAGACCTGCTGCAGGGGCCGGTCGGGCTCGGGCAAGGACTGGGGGTGACCTTCAAGACCAGGAGGAGCCGCTCTGCCGTCCCAGGTGACCTCAGATCTGAACCTTGGTCCTTGGGAAGTCGTGAGCTGGTCAGCGGCCGGTTCAGAAGGTCTGCCCGGCTTGAGCTGCTCAGGGTCAGTCCGTAAGGTCCTGGCCTGGTCTGGAACGTTGTCGCTGCTCTGTGATTCTGCCTGGGCAGCCTCTTGCCCGACTGTCATGGGTTCTGAATCTGAGCCTGACGGAGCTGGCTCTGGAGGGACAGGCGAGTTGCCGGTGGTTGCGTTCAGATCAGACCAAGAGCCGGTCTGGTTGCGCTCAGCAGCCCACTGCTTTCCCAGTTGGTCGGTGAAGACGTCGATGACCAGTTTGTTCTGGTCGGGCAGGGTAAAGTGGAGAAAGCCGAACTCAGGTGCCCTGGTCGTGATGTGGAGCTTTCCGTTCCTGGACTGCAGGGTCTGGAAGTGCTCGGCATTGGAGAAGTCTGGTTGCTCAGGCCGGCTCTCGCCGGACCAGATTGAGGGGGGCAGGTTCAGGGTCAGGCGTTGAGGACCTGTTCTGGTCAGGTTCGTATCCGGGAGGCTGTTTTTGAAACGCAAGACCAGACGCTCTTTGCGGGGGTGGCTGCCCCAATACGCATCCAGCCCCCATCCCGGAACCGGGAAGGCGGCAAGCGTCAGAAGAAGACCGGCCCAGAGAGCTTTTGTCAGGGAAGATGTCCAGGTCAACACATGCGATTTTTTGCAAAAATTAGGCCATGCCAAGGGCCTGGCCCGGGGCCTTGAGGTCACAGGTTTTTCTTTTTCAGCTTTTCAATCAGGGTGGTCCGCTTGATGCCCAGGATTTCTGCGGCCTTGTTCTTGATGCCGCCTGACTGGTCAAGGGCTTCGTTGAGCAGGGTGACCTCGACGGCATCCAGGAAGTCTTTGAGGTTGAGGTCAAGATTCTGAATGTCTCTGAGACCGGGCCATTTGAAGATTGCATGATCTGCTGCAGCCTCAGGGTCCCGGGGGGCGGCTTCCCGGCATTCATTCCGGATTTTGTCCGGCAGGTCCTCAAGGGTGACGGTTTTTGAATCGCAGAGGATGGACATCCTTTCCATGAAATTTTCCAGCTCCCGAACATTTCCAGGCCAGGAATACTTCAAAAGCAGCTCTCTGGCCTGACTGCTGATGGACAGCATATCACGCTTCTTTTTTCGGCAGAAGTGATCCAGGAAGTGGCCGGCCAGCTCCATGATGTCCTCTCTGCGCTGCCGCAAGGGAGGGATCTGGATGGGGACCACGTTCAGCCTGTAGTACAGGTCCTCCCGGAAGCGGCCTGCAGCCACCTCGCTTTCCAGGTCCCTGTTCGTGGCCGCTACGATGCGCACATCCACCTTCAAAATCTGGCTGGCGCCAACCCGCTCGATCTCTTTTTCCTGAATGGCCCTGAGGATCTTGACTTGAAGCTGAGGGTCCAGCTCTCCTATTTCGTCCAGAAAGACGGTCCCGCCGTTGGCCAGCTCGAACCGTCCGGCCCTGGAGCGGACTGCATGAGTGAAGGCCCCTTTTTCGTGCCCAAAGAGCTCGGATTCCAGAAGATCGGCCGGGATGGCCCCACAGTTGATGGGGACCAGGGGCTTGTCGTTGCGCAGGCTGTTGTTGTGCAGCTGACGGACAATGAGCTCTTTTCCGGTGCCGGACTCACCTGTGACCAGGACAGTGGTTTCAGTGGGGGCAACTTTGTCGACGATTTTCAGAACCTGTTCCAGAACAGGGCTGTTTCCGATGATACGTGGTTTGCTTGCGGTCACGCATCCTCCTGGCTCAAGTCGTGTGGTCGTCAAAATTATGACAACGGGAAGAAAATGGCAAGTGAAAACCAATCAATTGGCCAGCATCCGATCATGCAGTCTCTGGGCCCGCAGGCAGAAGGCTTCCAATTTGGCGTGGATGAGCTGTGGAAATGGGGAGCCATCGCTTTCAATGGCCAAAAAGGGCAGATTGTCGATGTTGGACAGCACAGAGCGCAGGGAAGAGTTGTTGGAGGAAGCAGCCAGCTTGTTTTCCCGGGTCATGGCTTCATTGAGGATGGCCTCTGAGAGCCGGTTGGGCATGCAGCCGAAGGGACCGATAGCGATGACCCCGCAGGAATGGGTCACGATTTCACTCAAGGCCCCGCCGATGGTCAGGACTGCCTCTCCAGGCAGATCTCTGGACAGGTGGGGCTGTGCAGTGTTCATGATCTCGTCGATGTCGACCGGACCGTTTTTGACCAGACCGGATTGGGAAAGGATGGACTTGATCCGCTTTTCATATCTGTTCTGAAAGGTGTTCCGCAGTCGGAATTTCAATTTTTCAAAAAGATTCATATTCACCGGATTCAGGTTCTTGTCCACCATGTAGTTGCAGTACTTGACCCATTCGGCAATGGGCGAGCATATGGTGGCAAACCCTTTTTGGGCCAGGTGCTCGGTCAGGTGCTGTCTGGACAGCCCATCCCGCCGGACAAAGATCTCACCTGTCAGGGTTACGGTGGGCACCTCTTCCGGGGGTTTGACCAGGGGAATCTCAGCCAGCTTCGCTGCCGAACGCTCCAGCTGGGTTTCCAAATCCTGAAGGCTTCCTTTTTCCAGGACGTTCAGGATCTCCTGCCACTGTTCATGGAAAACGGCCATGGCCGCGTCCTGGTCTCTGGCGTCGGCCAGGAGCATGGACCGGATGTCCTCCATGGTGTCCGCGACCACGATGGCCCACCAGCCCCTCTTTTCAAAGTCCGACCCGAGCCCCACATAGGAATTGTCGGCAGAGATGGTCATGATGGCCACATCAGGGATGCGGTGTCGCTGGATCAGATCTTCCATGAAGATGGCGTATTGGCCGAATCGGCAGGGCCCTGTTCCTGAGGCAAAGAAGTAGACCAGGACTTCCTGTGCTGATTTGCCGTTGTGAAGGTAGTTGAGCAGGGTGCCTGTGGTCAGGATCAGGGGCAGGCATTCCTTGCAGGAGGTGTTGGCGCGGCCGAGCTTGAGCACGTTGTCATCAGCCGGTTTGTGGGCAACGGCCCTGAAGCCGACTCCCCGTAGGATGGCTGCAAAGGCCTGGGAGGATATCTCGCCCATGGAGGGCAACAGGACTTTGACCCTGGGGTCGGTCACAGGAAGGACCTCTCCGGATGAGGTGGCCACTTCCAGCTGGCTGTTGTCCATGACAACCCTGGCCGGGACGAAGGGCTCCCTGGCCTCCTGGGAGGTGATGCTGGACTCCAGCTGCCGATAGGCATTGACCACATCGATGAAGGCCTCCACCCTGGTCTCCAGGCCGGCATCAGCGGTGTGGCTGTCCAGCTCCAGGGTCAGGGACGGTTTTTTGCCCATGATGTCCCGGAAGTAGCCCACAACAAAGGAGTCAGGGCCGCAGGAAAAGTTGGTGATATAGGTCCCAAAGAGCTGGGGATGTTTCTTGATCGCCCTGGCCGCCTTGAGGATGAACTGCCCCATCCCCCAGTACATGTGCCGTTTGGAGTGTTCCTGATCAAGGCTCAGGAAGTCCATTGGGATGACCATGATGTTTCTGGAGGCGAACTTGTGGGGAATCCCCATATGGGCTTCTTCAACCAGGCCGTTGTAAGGCCGGGAAACAATGACCACTCCGAAACGCTCAGGGTCGGACTCCAGCTCTGCGAGGGCCTGCTGTCCGCGTTGCTGCATGTGCTCAAAGCAGGCCTGCTGCTGCTCCACGGCCATGGCCAGGGCCTGCCTGGCTTCAGCCCTGGATATCCCCAGCTCCTGCGCTGCGGACAGAAGTGTCTGGGTGCTGTATTCGATTCCCTGGCTGAGGTCGATGAGCGGGGACAGGAACACGGTGCCTGCATTCTTCAGGTTCTGGATCTGATCCTTGAACGTGGACCGAAGATAGAATGTTTCGCCCTGGACCAGGGGGCAGACCTGGGACTGCTGGCTGGAGTCAGGGTCGAGGACTGGAACCGCCTTGAAGTGAGGCAGGAAGACGACGTCCAGATTCTCTGTCTCCAGCAGGCGCTGAAAGAATCCATGGGCCAGCTCCGCAGGATAGCAGAAGGCTGCGTTGCGTTGATCGATGCCTGTCTGTGAGGGCTGGTCCGGCAAGACGACCTCATAGCCCAGCTGATTGAAAAAAGTGGTGTACAATGGGGCATAGGTGTTGACCAGAAAGCTCCGGTTCATCCCGACCCGGCCTCTGACCTTTCCCTGGGGCAGAGACTGGGAGCCGGGACCGTATGTGTCGAAGACCAGCCGCTGGCGTTCCTTGACCAGATCCAGGCTCTGGACATCCACTCTGACCTTGCGGCGCAGGTTGTAGTAGCGGTTGCATGCCCCGCCAAAGGGGTATTTCCGGCCTTCAATCTCAATGGTCGAGATGCGGCAGCCCCGGTCGCACTTTTCTTTGCCTCCTTTGCAGGTGAAGGATTGGCCGTAGCGAACTTCCCGGTCAGCCAGGCTCTGAAGATCGAAGTCCATCCGGGTCAGCAGTCCAGAGGCCAGCCTCTTCTTGATCTCCAGGGCGACTCCAAAGGCCCCCATGAGTCCGGGTTCCGGCGGAACGATGATCGGTTTGCCCACCAGGGCGGCCATGGCCAGGGGGATGGCCCTGTTGTAGCAGACACCTCCCTGCATGAAGACTTTCTCCCCCACCGGTCGATTCCCTTTGACCCGGTTGGCATAGTTCATACAGATTGAATAGACCAGGCCGGCAACGATGTCCTCATGGGAAATGTTCTCATGAATGGCGTTTTTGATGTCCGAGGCAATGAAGGCAGCGCACTGATCATTGAAATTGGGTGGCCGATGGCCTTTCAAAGCTGTGTGCGCGATGTCCTCCATCTGAACGCCCAGGGTCTCCAGGGCGGACTCTTCCAGGAAGGACCCGGTGCCGGCTGAGCAGGCTTCGTTCATGGCATAGTCGGAAGGCACGCCGTTGGTGATGTAGGTGTATTTGGCATCCTGCCCCCCGATTTCAAAGATGGTGTCCACATCGGGATCAAAGTGCACGGCCGCTGTGGCATGGGCGATGATTTCGTTGATCACCCCATGGGTCAGGGCGTGCAGCCCGGCGATCTGCCGTCCAGAGCCGCAGACCCCCAGACCGATGATGGAGATCTCTTCAGGGGCCGTCTCTTGACGAATCTGGTCCAGGATGGATTGGTAGCACCGCCGTGACGCCCCGACGGGGTCTCCGTTGGTCCGCAGGTAAATGGAGGCCAGGAGGGCATTGTCCTCGTGCCGGATGAGCACCGCCTTGGTGGTTGTCGAGCCGACGTCCAGCCCCAGCAGGCAGAGGTCGCCGGGTTGAACCCGGCCCCGTTCCATGGTCTTGAAGATGACCTGGTCCTCAAAGGACTGCAGCTGGGGGAGGCTCTCAAAACTGACCGCCTCTGACTTCAAGAGGGATTCCAGGCCCGGGAAAGGAGCGGTTTCATTCTCCATCGCCCACAGGGCTGCGCCAAGGGCTTCAAAATAAGGGGCTTCTTCAGGAACGATGAGGTCCGGGATGTGCTGGCGCAAAAAGGCGGTCATCATCTGATTCCGGGCGGTGCCCCCGGTGATCATGATCGAGCGGCGCTCGACCTTTTTCAGCAGCTCTAAAATCTTGTTGGCCATCATCTGGCACAGTCCGGCTGTGACTTGAGATCTGGGGATGCCTTTGTTCGTGGCGTGGGTGCAGTCGGACTTGCAGAAAACCGAGCAACGGCCTGATACATGGTACGGATTTTCAATCCCGGCCCATTGAGCGGCATCTTCCAGGGTAACGTTCATGCGCCGGAGCTGCTGGAGAAAAAACTCTCCTGTACCGGAAGCGCATTTGTTTCCAGTGATGACGTTGGAGATGTGCCCAGCCGGGTCGAGGACATAGACCATGAAGGTCTCCCCCCCGGCAGAGACTACTGCCGGGCACTGGACATGGGTGGGCTTGACACAGGAGTATGCTTTTTCAACTGCTTCCGGTTCGGAAATGGAGGTCAGATTGACAAAGTTTCGAAATTTCCGGCCCGTGGCAGCGATGGAGGATATGGAGTCAGGGTCGACCTGTTCCAGGGCGGAGATCAGGGTCTGCTTGGGGTTGCCTTCGTGCGGAATGGCTGCAGAATGGATGATCCTGGGGCGGTCAGGCTCAGTGGAATCAGGATGCTGTTCCTGCTCAAGGACGACCAGGGAGATGGTCGAGGCCCCCAAGCAGAGACCAAGAGATCGACTGATGTTGGCCATGCAAGGCTCCTTCCTGTTGACCAGGGGGGGAACGGAATCACATTCGCGGTGCTCGTTCTGTTTTCTAGAGATAGGGCTGGAGATGTGATTCGTCAATACATTTTCATCAGTGTTCCTGATGGGTTTCACCAAGAGCCAGTCGGCCGAGCTCAACGGCCTGGAGATTGATGGACACGATTTTTTGGGGCAGATGGGCTTCAATGCCTGCTTTCAGGTCGTCCATGTTGAATGGCCCGGCCTGGGTGGAGCAGAAGCCCCCCAACAGGACCAGGTTGGCGCTCTGGACAGTTCCTGCTTTCAGTCCCAGCGACTTGCAGGGGATAAAGTGTGTTTCGCTGGCACAGCGGGCCACTCTGTCCTGAATGGTCTCCTGGGAGGGGTAGGTCTCCTTTCCCAGGGTCACAGCACCAGGCAGAGTTGGTTCCGAGTTGCTGATCACCAGTCCACCCGGCTTGAGATAGGGCAGGGCCCTGAGGGTTTCCATCGGTTCGAACCCCAGCAGGATATCGGCCTCGGCCACAGATATCCTGGGGCTCAGGTAGCCTCCGAACAGCAACGTGGACTCCACCACTCCTCCTCTCTGAGCCATTCCGTGAATTTCACCGGAGGTGACAGGAATGTTCTTGTCCAGGGCCATGAGAGCCAGGAGATTGGTTGCGGTCAAGGTGCCCTGGCCGCCGACTCCTGCCAGGATGATGCGTTGTTTGGACATGGTCACTCCTTTTTCCGGGCCTTGATGGAGTCGCTGAGCTGGACGCAGAGCATGCAGCCGGCGCATTGGGTCTCATCGATCATGACCTCCTCACCCCGGGCGGTGAAAGCGGGACAGGCCAGTTCCTTGAGGATTTGCCTGACCTCGGGTGTGGTCTGGGTCACGAAGGCAGTCTGGGGCCGCTTTTTCTGCAATGTCCGCCTGGCAAAGAGCACGCATGGCTCCCGGGCGATGATCACCCTGACCCCTTGGATCTCCTTGAACTCCTGAAGCGTCTCCAGCATGGCCTTGTGATTGAGGGCTTTGACCGTGCGCACGTTGGTCACCCCGCAGCCCTGAACCACCTTTTCGATATCCACCCGGACCGGGTTCGGGCCCTGGGTGGTCTGCTCGACCCCTGGATGGGGCTGATGGCCTGTCATGGCCGTGGTCTGGTTGTCCAGAATGATGACCAGGATATTGTGCTCATTGTGCACGGCATTGATCAGTCCGGTGACGCCGGAGTGGAAAAAGGTCGAATCGCCGATGTAGGCGATCACAGGTTGCCCTGTGGCTCTGGACATACCAGAGCCCCCGGATATGGACGAGCCCATGCAGAAGAGAAAATCTGCGGCTCGAAGCGGTGGAAGAAAACCCAGGGTGTAACATCCGATGTCTGAGGAATAGATGGCCTGATCGCCAAAGACTTTGCGGACCGCATAGTAGACTGCCCGGTGCGAACACCCGGGGCAGAGGTTTGGAGGCCTGGACGGGAGGTTCTGCTCCTCCGGGCACTGGGGGCGCTCCCCTGCTGGTTTGTCCATGAATGAAGCTATGCTGTGCCGCACCTCTTGGGTGGAAAACTCGCCTACTCTGGTCAGGAGTTCGTCTTTGCCCTGGATGTCAACGCTGATCGAATGCTGCTGACACAGGCGGCGAAGCCCTTCTTCCAGCAGGGGTTCCAGCTCTTCCAGGACCAGGACTTTGTCCACCGAGCTCAGAAAGGAGGTCAGCATCTTTTCCGGCAGAGGATATGTGATGCCGAGCTGGAGCAGGGTGAAGGAGTCGAGCAGGCCCATGTCCATGAGGGCATCGTGGAGGTAGGCCCGGGCAATACCTGAAGCGATGATCCCGGTAGAGCCTTTTCCCGTGATGGAGTTCCAGGCCGAGGATTCGAGCTCCCCCTGGATGGCCGACAGGTTGTGCAAAAGGACAGGGTGCCTGCGCCTGGCAATGGCTGGGAGAGGGACAAATCGGAATGGGTCTTTTTCAAATTCGGCCCTGACTTTGGGCGGGGCCAGGGGGCCGTATTCCACAACGCCCCGGCCGTGGTTGACCCGGGTGGTGGTCCTGAGCAGAACCGGCTGCTGCCAGCGGGCCGAGGCCAGCAGGGCGTCTCTGGTCATGTCCTTGGCCTCCTGGGCTGTTGAGGGCTCAAAGCAGGGCAGACCGGCCAGTCTGGCGTAATAGCGGTTGTCCTGTTCGTTCTGGCTGGAGTGGCACCCGGGATCGTCTGCGCTGAGGATGACCAGGCCGCCTGGTGTGCCGATGTAAGCCAGAGACATGAGAGGGTCTGCAGCCACGTTGAGGCCGACATGCTTCATGGTCACGAGGGTGGGCAGGCCTCCTACCGCCGCCCCGGCTCCCACTTCCAGGGCGACCTTTTCATTGATGGAGTATTCAAAATGGAAGCCTCCATCTTTGCAGAGACTGAACATGGTGTCCGGGACTTCTGAAGAGGGTGTTCCAGGGTAGCAGGTCACGCAGCCCACGCCGGCTTCCAGAGCCCCTCTGGCAATGGCTTCATTGCCCAGCAGGAGGTGCCGGGCCCCAGGGCTGTCAGCGAGCAGGTGGTGTGTCATCGATGTCCCCCTTGATACTCAGGAGATGAGCTGAAACAATCGTGCTTGGAAGATGAAACTGCGGTCACATTTTGAAATTGTTCAAGATTTACTTTGGTTGACCTTCTGTTGGAGCTGGGCGATTTTGTAGTCCAAAAAGCCTTGATTCGAGGCGGTCATGCTGGCTTCAGACTTCAGTTTCCGGTAAGCGTTCAAGGCTTTTTGCCATTGTTGATTTTCTTCAGCCACGGCAGCCCGTTCAAAATTGATGCTCTGGGTGTACGCATCAGGGGCAGTCTTGAGGAGCTCATCCAGGAGTTCAAGGCTCTGGTCAAGGTTGCCGGAAAGCCTGAGGGCCTTGGCTCTGCCAAGATTGGCCGCAACGTGCAGGTTGGAGTCCTCAGTGGCCGAGTCGATGTCCAGCCAGACCCGGGCTGCAAGATCATAGTCCTTGGATTCCATGCTCCGGGCAGCCAGTTCGAGTCGAACGGCCTGTTTCATGCTTTTCGGGGCCTGGGGCAGGAAAGACTGCAGAGCCTTGATGACATCCTGACCCTGGTTCTGAGAAGTGATACGGTTCAATTCAGCTCTGGCGCTTTCCACGTTCTTCTGACGGTAGAATTTGTATCCAGTCATGCCGGCGGCCACAAGAATCACAGCCCCGACAACAATGCCGATTTCCTTGATATGATCATGAATTTTCTGTAGAAGGGGATGAATCTCTTCATTGATCTCATCGTGAACACGGTCAAGGGCACCTTTTTTTTGCTCAGAGGTATTCATTTTTTCCTCGTTTTCTTTGCAGGGACGGTGGCAGTCTGTCAGCGCAGCCTCTGGCTGCGCTGAATGTTGTAAACATTATGCTTTAAAAGGTCAAAGGGAAAACCTTGTTTCAGGGACGTTATCAGCTGGCCCTGCACCAGGGTTTGCCCATGGGGGGCACGCTGCAAGAGGATCCGATCGAGGACGCCTGATCGGACGTGCTCTGGACATTCAAAAAGAGGTCAGGTCAGGATGCGGGTTGAATTTCTTGGAGTCGGGGAAGCTTGTGACGAGGCCTTGCCAAACACCTCTCTTCTGGTGCGGCGCAGTGCAGACAGTTTCCAAACCCTTCTCCTGGACTGCGGATTCACTGCAGCCCCGCAGTTTCTGCAAAAGGTGCCGGACCCAGACCAGCTGGATGCACTTTGGATATCCCATTTTCACGGGGATCATACCTTTGGGCTGCCCCAACTTTTGCTCAGGTTTTTAGAAACGGGCCGGACCAAACCACTGACCTTTATCGGTCAGCCAGGGATCGATGATTGGGTGATCAACCTTATGGAATTGTCCTATCCCGGCCTGATCCCCAGGTTTGGTTTTGACCTGCAATGGGAGGTCCTGACTCCGGATCGGACTCTGAACCTTGGCGGTGTGAGCTTGCAGTCCGCCTTTACGGACCACTCTCAGCCCAACCTGGCTCTTCGCATGGAAAGCGGCGGTCGCTCTCTTTTTTACAGCGGTGACGGAGCAATGACCTCCTCGAGCCGAGAACTGGCCAGGCAGTGCAGCCTGGCCGTGCATGAGGCCTATAGCTTCGAGCCTCGGCCAGGGGGACACAGCAGCGTTCTGGAGTGCCTGGACCTGGCCGCCCGGTCTGGTGTTCAGGCCTTGGCCCTGGTCCATATCCGACGTTTGGAAAGGGGCAAGGTCAAGAGCCTGGATGCACGTGAGCTTGAGGTCAGGGCCGGATGCCCGATCCTGGTGCCTGAACCCGGCCACGGCTTCTGGCTGGACTCGTATAAATCGAAACTTTGAAGCCCCAGTGCTTAAACAGCCCTGCCAGCGGCATGAGCTTCGCACACACAGAACATGGTGGGCTCTATCAAGATGCGGCTGCAAAAACTCAAGATGCAGCCGCAGAAGTCAGGATACAGAATTCAGAAGCCAGAATAATCAAGAAGTTGCATACAGCAAATGACGCCGGGAAACCGCTGCATGGACTTTTTGCACTGGCGTCTATCAAGTCATCCAGCGGGTGTTTAAGAAAAGAAGTCTTGAACCACCCGTTCGCTGCGCTCACTTGACGACAAGGCAGACCCA
>CAYOID010000056.1:0-21954 GCA_964403955.1 uncultured Desulfohalobiaceae bacterium
CGCACCATTTGAAGCCGAAGAGAAGCGGTTTGGCCTTCCCCAGCAGCTGAGTTTCCGGCGAGCTTTGTCGCTGGAAGCTCTCAGCGTATGTAGCCCTGTTCTGCAAGATAGAGCAGGACCTCCTGGGCTGCTTCGGCCGGGGCCGACTCTGAGGTGTCAATGAGCAGCTCCGGGGATATGGGCGGGATGTAGGGATCGTCCACTCCAGTGAACCCCTTGACCAGCCCTTGCTTGGCCTTGGCGTAGATGCCCTTCCGGTCCCGCTGTTCACAGATTTCAAGCGGAGTGTTCATGTAGACCTCGATGTACCCACCGTATTGGCTGATGAGGTCCCGGTTGAATCGCCTCGACTCCTCGTAGGGGGCGATGGGGGCGCAGATGGCGATGCCGCGGTTCTTTGTGATCTCGCTGGCCACAAAACCTATGCGGCGAACATTGATCTCCCGGTCTTCCCTGCTGAAGGAGAGCTCGCTGGACAGGTGCTGGCGAACGATGTCTCCGTCCAAAAGAGTGACCGGGCGGTCCCGCATTTCCATGAACTTGACGTAGAGGACCCTGGCCAGAGTGGATTTCCCGGCTCCGGAAAGGCCGGTCAGAAATACGGTGAAGCCCTGCTTGTGCCGCGGGGGATAGGTTTTTTTGAGCTCATTGACCACTTCAGGAAAGGAGAACCATTCCGGGATTTCCAGGTCGAACTCCAGTCTGCGCCGCAGTTCCGCCGAGGTGATCCGCTTGGTGCTCATCTCTTCCGAGACCTGGGACACCGGGAGATATTGAGCCCGATCTTCCACGTAGACCATGGGGATCAGGGGAACGGATGTGATCCCGAGCTCCTGTTCATGCTCCTGGACCAGTTCCTGGGCCTGGCCGGGTGGGTAAAAGAGACGGCCGTCGCTTTCATGCATGTAGGGATCGGCCTGGTCCGGGGCGATCATAAAATGCGTGCAGCCGTAGTTCTTCCTGATCAGGGCCTGGAGCAGGGCTTCTTTGGGGCCTGCTTTTCTGGAGGCAAACGGGAGCAGGCCGAGCATGATCATGTTTTTGGGAAGCTTGCTGACAAAGGCCTGGTAGCAGCGGATCATGGTGAAATGCTCCAGATCCCCGGGGGACGGAATGCCGGCTACGGGCTGAAGAAAGATGCTCGCTCCGGATTGTCGGGCGGCATGAAGGATCATCTCCTTATGGGCGCAATGCAGCGGTTTTTCGGTATGAAACCCGATGATGTTCTTCCAGCCTTTCTGGGTGAACACGCGATGGGTCTCTGAAGGGGGCTGCCGCAAGTCGGCAAAGTCAAAGTGCAGGGGGGGATGGAGCCCTTCGACCCGGCCCCCGATGTACCAGGGGTGGACCGTGTCCAGCAGCGTTGCCACCGACGGATGGCGTGAGGCGTCCTCGGTCCCGAAGATCTTGAGGGCTTCAAACCGCTTGTCCGGCTGCCAGATGTCTTCAATGTGCAGTATGGCCAGAAGAAACCCCTCCCCATCCCGAAGGGCCACGGGCTGACCAGACTCAAGGCTTTGTGCCTTTTTTTCCGGAACATCCAGGCAGATGGGCAGAGGCCAGATTGTACCGTCGGTCAGGCGAGTCTGTTCCAAGACGTTCTGGTAGTCGTCCTGACCCATGAAGCCGGTCAACGGGTAGAAGGCCCGGTTGCACAGCAGCTCCAGGTCACAGAGCTGCCGCTCGTTGAGGTTGATGGATGGATAGGTCAGGGCCTGGTCCTTGAGCTGTTCCACCCGCCGGAAATGAACGAGCAAGCTTTCAGAATAGAGGTTCATGACTCACTTCTTAATCTGTTTTCGGACGCGAATCCGTTGCACCGCCTTGGCGTAGTAGAGCTGTTCGTCCTCCAGGAACACCGGTCTCTTGAGCTTCTCATTGAGCTTGGTCACCAGGAGGTTCAGTTTCTGAATCTGTTTGTAGCAAATCTGTTCGTCTTCACAGTCCTCGAGCATGTCGATGATGTTTGAAATTTCTTTTCGATCCTCGACTTCAGGGGATACATGGCCTGAATTCTTCAAGATTCTGTAGGCCATGCGCAGTTCCTGGGGAATATGGGAATCGTCGTCAAGTTTCAAGGGCTGCCCATGACCGGGAAGGTTGTCGAACAGTCCCTCTTCCATGGCCTGGGTGATCTTTTGTTCCGCCAGGGTCTGGAAAATGGTCAAAGGATCTGACATGGCTCAATCCTCTTGTGTGCTTCAAACCTCAGGAAGAACCTTCGCCCCCACAGTCCATCTCATTTCAAACCGATAGAATTCAGCTTTGCCAGAGGCACAGCTGAATTGAGAGACCTGAGAAGGGATGCAGAGCCCTTTGTCATGCAGGGGTTCTCTCCTCGCTCAGGGTCTTCAGATACGACTCCAGTCTGTTCATGCCCTCGGCGATGTTGTCCAGGGAGTTGGCATAGGAGAACCTGATGTAGCCTTCGGCATTGGGGCCGAAATCGATGCCCGGGGTCACCCCCACATGGGCTTTCCTCAAGATGTCAAAGGCCAGGGCATAGGAATCTGGGCTGAACCGTTGGGCATTGGCCAGGATATAGAAGGCTCCCGTGGGTTCATGGGCGATGCCGAAGCCCATGTCCTTCAAGCGCTTGATCATGAACCTTCTGCGCTGGTCATAGGTCTCGACCATGGCCTTGACGTCATCCCCGGCTTCCTGCAATGCGGCGATGCCGGCCCATTGGACGATGGAGCCGGCGCAGATGTAGAGATTCTGAGCCAGTTTCTGGATGTTTCGGACGAATTCAGGCGGAGAGATGAGGTAGCCCAGCCTCCAGCCGGTCATGGCGTAGAGCTTGGAAAATCCGTTCAGGACAAAGGCCTTGTCTGTGACTTCCAGGATGGAGTGCTCTGAGTCCTCATAGACCAGTCCATGATAGATCTCATCAGAGATGATATGCGGTCCCAGGCCGGCCAGCTCCTCCATTCGTTCCCTGGAGAGCAGGGTCCCGGTGGGGTTGGCCGGGGAATTGATCATGATCCCTTTGGTTTGTGGTGTGCAGACCTCGGATATGGCCTCTGGTCGGTATTGAAATCCGTCGCCTTCATTCACGGCCACCCTTTGGGGAACTCCTCCCACGAACTGGATGAAGTTGGCGTAGCAGGCATAGCCCGGATCGGAGATGACCACGGATTCGCCCTGTTCGAGCAGGGCGGCAAAACAGAGCACCATGCCTGGGGAGGTCCCGGAGGTGACGATGATCTGGCTGGGATCGATTTTGACCTTGTATCGTTGCCAGTAGTCCTGGCAGATAGCTTCTCGGAGCTCCAGGAGCCCCAGGCTGTGGGTGTAATGGGTCTGCCCCGAATCCATGGCTTTGCAGGCGGCCTCCTTGATGCAGGCCGGAGTGTCAAAGTCGGGCTCGCCGATTTCCAGATGAATGATGTCCTGGCCCTTGGCTTCCAGCTGCTTGGCTTCCTCGAGCACGTCCATGACCATGAATGGTTTGATGTTTTTGAGCCGCTCCGAATAGGTCATGCTCACTCCTTCAGATGACATCCCACTTGGTCCCTTCAGGGGTGTCCTGGATTTCAATTCCCATGCCGCTCAAGCGGTCCCGAATGGCATCCGCCTGGTCAAAGGCTTTATTGTGCCTGGCTTGTTGGCGTTGGCCAATCAGGTCATCCACTTCGTCCGGGTCGATCTCTTTGCGTTTGGCCTTGATTTCCCGAAGCTGGGTGAGAAAGGCCTGACTGTCCTGGCCAAAGAGCCCCAGGACCTGCCCCAGCTCAGAGATAGCCTGCAGGGTCCGGGACATGCCCTCCCGGGCCTGTTCAGTTTTGGACAGGCCCTTGTCTTCCAGGATCCGGTTGGCCAGCCGAACCAGATTGAAGACATACCCCAGGGCGCCTGCCGTGTTCAGATCGTCCTCCAGACTGGCTTTCCACTGCTCGATGCTCTGGTTCAGGCTGGACACAATCTCTTCGGGCAGAGGGGTTTGGGACCATTTGGCTCGATTCAGGGCCGATTCAAGGAGCAGCTTGGTCTGATAGATCCTCTTCAGCCCTTTTTCAGCCTCGTCCATCCCTTCCCAGGTGAAATCCAACGGGCTCCGATAGTGTTTGCTGAGCAGAAAAAAACGAAGAGTTTCGGGCAAATAATGCTCATAGATGTCCCGAATGGTGACAAAATTGCCCAGAGACTTGGACATCTTTTCGCTGGAGACCTTGACGAAACCATTGTGCAGCCAATAATTGACGAATTCAATGCCCTTGGCCGCGGTGGTCTGGGCCCGCTCGTTTTCGTGATGGGGAAAGGCCAGGTCCTGTCCTCCGCCATGGATGTCCAGAGGCAGCCCCAGGTAGCGTTCGCTCATGGCCGAGCACTCGATGTGCCACCCTGGCCGGCCATCCCCCCATGGGCTGGGCCAGGCAGGTTCGTCGGGCTTGGCTCTTTTCCAGAGGGCGAAATCCAGGGGATCTTCCTTGTCTTCATCCGGTTCGATCCTGGCTCCGGACTTGAGCTCTTCGATGTTCCGGCCGGAGAGCCTCCCGTAGTCCGGAAAGGAACGGACCCGGAAATAGACGTCCCCGGACGGGCTGACATAGGCATGCCCCTTGTCCAGGAGTTCCTGGATGAGAGTTTGCATATCCTGGATGTGTTCCGTTGCCTTGGGCTCGAGATCGGCTCTGAGAACTCCCAAACGGTCCATATCCTGATAAAAGGCCTCGATGTAGTGTTCAGCGACCTCTTCAGACGGCCGGCCCAGCTGCCGGGCCCGGTTGATGATCTTGTCATCCACATCAGTGAAATTTCTGGCAAAGATGACTTCAAACCCGGCGTGCCGGAGGAAACGGACCAGGACGTCAAAGACGACGGCTGCCCTGGCATGGCCGATATGGCAGAGGTCGTAGGCAGTGATGCCGCAGACGTACATCTGGACTTTCCCCGGTTCACGGGGAATGAAGTCTTCCTTTCTGTGGGTCAGGGTGTTGTAGAACTGCATCATGCATCCCCTTTGGGCTCAAGTGGACTCCTGGCGGTGACTACAGCCACTGTTTTAATGCCTTTTTTTTCTCCAGTAAAGCCGAGACCTTCTTCTGTTGTGGCCTTGATGGAAATCTGCTGCGGTCCGAGCCCCATCAGGGTGGCCAGATTTTTCTTGATCTGGGCTTTCCAGGGAGTGAGCTTCGGGATCTGACAGATGACTGTGATGTCCACGTGGTCGATGGACAGATCAGCTTTCTGGGCCATGTCAAGGACCTCGGCCAGCAGAATGGAGCTGCTGATGCCTGCATAGGCTGGATCTTGGTCTGGAAACAGGTCTCCGATATCACCCTTCCCGAGGCAGCCGAGCAGGGCATCGATCAGGGCGTGCAGGACGACGTCGCCGTCGGAATGGGCCAGGACCCCAGGGCCGTTGGTAATGGGAATGCCGCCGAGCTTGAGGGGTTTGCCCGGTCCATAACGGTGGACGTCATACCCCCACCCGGTGCAGGGCCGGCAAGATGAAGGGTCTGGCCCCGGCAGGCGGGCAAGGTCCTGTTCAGTGGTGATCTTCACATTGTCCTCCTGACCCTGGACCGAAACCACCTCCAGGCCGAGGCGCTCGACCATAGAGGCGTCGTCAGTCACGGTCCAGCCTTTGCTGCGTCCTGACTCGTGGGCCTGTTCGAGGATGCTGCGCTGAAATCCCTGAGGGGTCTGGGCAGCAATGAGCCGGGAGCGGTCCAGGGTGGTCAGCCCGGTTTCGCCGTTGTGCTTGATGGTATCCGTAAGCGGTATCCCTGGAACCACACCTGCAGCCCCGGCATCCAGACCTGAGATGACCCGTTGCACCAGGTCGGCGGTCAAGAAGGGTCTGGCTGAGTCGTGGACCAGGACCCGGTCGCAGGACTGGGGCAGGGCTTTGAGTCCTGAACTCACCGAATCCTGACGCTGATCGCCTCCGGGTGCAGCCCGCCACTCGAACTCAGGTCCCCTTTGGCGCATGAGCTCGTGGACCATTCGACAGTTCTGGTCCATGGATTCTGCCGGGAAGACGAAAACAAGGCCTTGAATCCGGGGTACGCGGGCGAAGACCGTTGCCGAATGCCAGAAGAGGGGCATTCCCTGCCAGACCAGGAACTGTTTTTTTTCTTTCAGCTCTTTGAGGCGTGTTCCGCGGCCGGCAGCCAGAAGCAGGGTCCAGGTGTTCATGCTCAAGGTATGAGATGTGTCGTGGGGTTGAAGCTTGGTTGGCGTGTCTGTTTGAGAGAAAACGAGGAGCCGGGAATAAGCCGGGTCCTGTGTGTCAGACCGTCATTCCTCTAGGGCAGGGATTGCTCCCTGCCTCAAGCGACCTACCCGAGAACTTCGGCCGGGCCGGCCTCAAGCGTTCTCCTATTTGGTCTTGCTCCGGACGGGGTTTGCCGAGCTTGCCGCGTCACCGCGGCAACTGGTGAGCTCTTACCTCACCGTTTCACCCTTACCCTGCACCTACTTTTTGAAGCTCTCTCACCTGAATCATCCCGGTTTCAGAACTTGAGCATTCATGGTGGGATGCACTCAGGAACAGGGTTTCAAAAAGTAGGTGCAGGGCGGTCTGTTTTCTGTGGCACTTTCCAGGGATCACTCCCTCTGGGCGTTACCCAGCGTCCTGCCCTGCGGAGCCCGGACTTTCCTCCCCCCCCTCACTCACTTCAAGACGGGATTGTCGGACGACATGCGTCTGCATCGTGGCGCAGGGGAAATCTCCGATTTCCTCACGTGCACGTCTTGAAGTGAGTGAGGGGGCAGCGACGGTCTTCCCGACTCCTCGTCAAAGACCCTTTTCAGCGCAGTTCATAGCGATGCTGCCCTGCCGGGTTCTCTTGAAAGCCTAACCCTTTTCCAGCCCGTGTCAATGGCCGGGTCCGCTATGCCTGCCCCGCCTGTTCAGCTGAAGCCGTGACATCCTCTGTGAAATGATTGTCCCAGTAGATGAGGCGCTGACAGTTCGGACAGCTCAGGATCTGCTCCCCTTTCTGCAGCTCGATGAAGGACTGGGGCGGAATGCTGATATAGCACCCGGTACAGACGCCATCCTGGACTGCCACGATGACCGGGTTGTGCAACCTGGAACGAATGAATTCGTAACGGCTGAGGATGGGTTTGGGGATATCCTGGCTGGCATTTTCCCTGTCCTGCTGAAGTTTTTCCAGCCTTGCGCGGGCATCGGAGAGATTGATCTCGAGATTCTCCTGCATCTCCTTGTGCTCCTGTTCCAGGCGCTGGACTTCGGCATCCACTGTACCCAGCAGATTCTGCTGGCTGGACAGATCTTCCTCCAGGGCGAGCTTTTCCTCTTCCCGCATTCGGTTGGTCTTTTCCAGGTTGTCCATTTCCCGCATCATGGCGTGGTATTCCCGGCTGTTTTCAACCATCATCAGTTTGTTCTTGCTCTTTTTGATCTTGGCGTCGTCTTCTTCAATTTCCCGAGTCAGCTTTTTATCCTGTTCAGTGAGCAGGTCGATCTTGTTCTTCAGCTCGGCTTGCTGGTTCTTCTGGATCTGGAGACGCTCCTCCACGGCAGAGACTTTTTTGGGCGCCTCGTCTACAACCTTTTGCAGGTTCAGGATCTCGTCATCGACTTTTTGCAAAACGATCAATTCATGGATTTGTTTGATGTACAGGCTCAAAACAGTTCCTCCTTGAACATGGATTTGGTCAAACACCTCGAAAGACCAGACAGGAAGCAAAGCTCGACCGGGGTGCGAAGTCCAGGTCTTAAGGGTGTTCAGGTCTCAAAAGCAAAGGTCATCAGTCTGTTCTATGCGTTGTGGGTTGTGTCCGGAGACATGCCGGACCTGGATCCCTTGTCCGGCCAGTTCTGCAGAGAGCTCCTGCGCCCAGGTCTCCATCATGGTCTCTTCCAGGGCAAAATGGCCAACATCCAGGGTGAAGCCCAGAGGCTCGATCTCCTGGGCCAGATGATATTTTGCATCTCCAGAGAGGAACAGCTGGGCGCCTTGGGCAAAGGCCTTTCCGGCCAGATCCATGCCCGAGCCAGGGCAATACCCGATGCAGGATATGTGTGCTGGAGGCGTTCCAATGCTCACCCAGCCTGAAGAATGCAGCAACCTGGCCAGATTTTGCCGGATATCGGTCCAGGGTCTGGGTGCAGGAAGGGTTCCTATGACCCCGTAGCCGCATGGAGACGCGTCACAGGTGCATTCGCAGATGGGGACGACCTGTTCCGGAAAGAGCTCTTGCAACAAGGCCCTGGCCGAAGCCCGCTGCGTTTGATCAAAGCAGAGTCCGTTCCTGCCCTGGGGGTCCTGGATGAGCCTGAGCCCTTGTGATGAGCTCAAAGCCTCGATATTGTCGGGGACGCCCTTCAGGTTTGAGAGGTCGGCCCAGTATGAGGCAGGCCTGGTGTCCAGGACAGGCTTGACGTCTTCCAGTTCCAGGCTTCGAGCCAGCCAGGAAACAGGTCCGTTGGTCTGGACGTCAAGGCTGGTATGGGCGGCATAGAGCCAGACCTCACTGCCCAGAACAGCTTTGAGTATCCGGCGGTACCAGTCCTGTCTGTCAGGGAGCCTGGGGACCAGAGTCAAAGGGTGGTGGGTGAGGATGAAGTCGGCATTCCAGTCCAGGGCAGTGCGGATGGTGGATTCGAGAGGGTCCAGAGAAACGGCCAGGCGCCGAATCGGGTTGCGGGTGCCGGCGATCTGTACCCCGCAGCGGTCCCAGTCAGCAGCCCTGCGGGGGTCTGCGGTCTGTTCAAGAAAGGCGATCAATGTCTCCGGGTGCACACTCCCCCCTGGCAAAGGCTGGGTCCGAACAGAGGCCGGTCCCGACTGTGAGCGTCTGGATCGAGAAAATGTGGCTGAGACAGATCAGGAAAAAAAAGTGCTTCCCCAGCTGATCCAAGGAAGCACTCAATCTATCCTGTCTGAAAAGCGCTGCTGTTTTCATGGCCCCTGATATCACCGATTGAATGGTGGGCCTACCAGGATTTGAACCTGGGACCTTCCGGTTATGAGCCGGTGGCTCTGCCAACTGAGCTATAGGCCCATTTGCAAAAGAGTAAGTATGCCCAAGCATGTTGCTTTTGTCAAGGAGATACTCCAGCAGCTCCCTTGATCTGTTTGACACCGTGCCTGCGCTGGACTACATTTGAAATGATTCAAAACAATTGTGAATCACGCTCTTTGACGCAGGTCAAAAAAACAAGGAGGCAGGCATGCCTGATATCGTTGCCATCTATGGAAGTCCCAGGCGGAAGGGCAATACGGCTTCCCTGCTGGAGCGTTCCGTGGCCGGGGCCCGTTCAGTCGGGGCCGACGTTCAGGAGTTTGTGCTTCGGGACTTGAAGATCAGTCCCTGTCTGGAGCTCTATCACTGCAAGAAGGCAGGGGAGTGCAGCATCAAAGATGACTTTCAGACCCTCAGGGACGCTACGCTGGCATCCAAGGCCCTGATGCTGGCTTCGCCGATTTTCTTTTACTCAGTCACCGCTCACACCAAGATGTTCATGGACCGGTTTCAGTCCCTGTGGGTCAAAAAATATCTCATCGATGAAGTCCCGTTCGGACAGTGGACTGCATCCAGAAAGGGCATGTTCATTTCCGTGGGGGCGACCAAAGGGAAGAAGCTGTTCGAGGGGACGCTGCTGAGCGTCAAGTACTTTTTCGACACCCTGGACATGGAGCTCTGGAAGTCACTCCTCTACCGCGGTCTGGACGGGGCCACGGATGTTCAGCAGCATCCTGAGTATCTGGATGAGGCCTTTTCGGCCGGTCGGGACCTGGCCCTGGAGGCAGCAGGGACAGGGCAAGGGGAGTCGGGGTGAAGCGGGTAGCCGTGATCGGCGGCGGCCTGGCCGGGTGTGAGGCGGCCTGGCAGCTGCAGTCCAGAGGGGTCGGGGCCGTCATTTTCGAGATGAAGCCTCATGTCTTTTCCCCGGCTCACACCAGCCCCATGCTTGCCGAGCTGGTCTGTTCCAACTCCCTGCGTTCCGAAGCCTCGACCAGCGCGGTTGGTCTGCTCAAGGAGGAGATGCGCCAGGCCGGCAGCCTGGTGATGACCGCAGCGGACCGGACCCGGGTGCCGGCCGGCAAGGCCCTGGCCGTGGACCGGGAGGAGTTTGCCTCTCAGGTGACGTCCAGTTTGGAGGAAGCGGCCAGGGTGGACGTCAAGCGACAGGAAATCACAGGACTGTCCGATCCGGCACTGACCGGGTTCGACCGGGTCCTGATCGCAGCCGGCCCCCTGGCCAGCCATGCCCTGACATCCAGCCTTCTGGACCGGATCGGGGCCCAGGAGCTCTATTTCTACGATGCCATCGCCCCTATTGTCAGTGCCGAGTCCATCAACTGGGACCGGGTTTTCCTGGGGGCCAGATATGAGCCTGAAAGCACTGACTACGTGAACTGCCCTCTGGATGAACAGGAGTACCATCAGTTCGTTCACGCCCTGCTGGAGGGGGAACAAGTCACAACGCGGGAGTTCGAATCTCAGGTCCATTTTGAGGGCTGTCTGCCCGTGGAGACTCTGGCTGAACGGGGGGAGATGACTTTGGCCTTCGGCCCGCTCAAACCTGTTGGCCTTCGGGATCCCCGGACAGGGCAGAGGCCGTTTGCCGTTGTTCAGCTCAGGGCCGAGAACCGGGCTCAGACCATGTTCAACCTCGTCGGGTTTCAGACCAAGCTGACCTACCCGGAACAGAAGAAAATCTTCAGAATGATCCCGGGACTTGAAGAGGCCAGGTTTGAAAGGCTGGGCTCCATCCACAGGAACACGTTTGTCAACTCTCCCCAGGTGCTGACGCCTGAACTGGAGCTCAAGAAGGCTCCCGGTGTGTACCTGGCCGGGCAGATCACCGGTGTGGAAGGGTATGTGGAATCAGCGGCCTGCGGGCTCTGGGCCGGGCTCCGTCTCGGGGGGGACCTGCTGGGCAGGGAGATCGCCCTCCCCCCGCTTGAAACGGCTCTGGGGGGCTTGCTGGGCCATGTCCGGACCCCGGCCAAGGTCTTTCAGCCCATGAATGTCACTTTCGGGCTCATGAGGCCGCTGGACCGCAAGGCCAAAAAGCAGAAGCGAAAAGAGCTCATGGTTGACAGGGCCCGTGAAGCCTGGGGGCAATGGAGCGAGTCTTTACGTCTCGGACTGAAATGAATGCAGGCACTTGGCCGCCATGACAGCCGCCCCGAAGCCATTGTCGATGTTGACCACAGCAATTCCCGGGGCACAGCTGCTGAGCATGCCCATGAGTGCGGCCTTCCCGCCCTGACTCACTCCATAGCCTACCGAGGTGGGCACGGCCAGAGTGGGTTTGCCCAGCATGCCAGCCAGGACGCTGGGCAGGGCTCCTTCCATGCCGGCCACCACAATGAGCATCTTGGCTTTCTGCAAGACGCTGAGTTTGGGTGTGATCCTGTGCAGGCCGGCCACGCCCACGTCCGGGATCAGTCCCGGGCTCAAGCCATAAAATTGACCTGTACCCAGGGCTTCCAGGGCCACAGGGAGATCGGATGATCCAGCAGTGACGATGATCACATCGCCTTCGTCCTTCCATGGCGGGCTTGGATCTATGGCAGCCCCCAGGGAAAAGAGGCCTGAGCCCGGCCAGGCGCTTCCGTCTGGGAAGCTTTCCTGGAGGAGGTCTGACTGGGCCTGGGATGTCCTGGTGACCAGGACCGACGGAGTGCTTTCAGCCAGTCCGGAAACAGCCTGAATGAGCTGAGAATCGGTCTTGCCCTGGGCGAAGATCACCTCGCCCTGCCCGGTCCTGAGCTGGCGGTGGGTGTCCAGTGTCAGGCCGTGGTGGAGTTCCTGGTATGGGGAAAACTGGAGTTGAGTCTGAGCTTCTTCCGGGGACAGCTCCCCGGCAGCTACAGCGTCCAGAAGAGTTTTGACGTCCATGCAGACCTCTTGATAGACATTGGGACAAAGAATCGAAAGCCACGCCATGAGTTGCGGATGAGTTTCCTGAAAAAAGACCTGAAAACAATTCATAAAGCCGACGTGTTTGTCAATATCGGTCATCAGGCCTGCCGGAGGTTCAGGGTAAAGGTGAGCCATGTCTGATGCCTCTCTTGTTTTTGTGGCCCGCCCAGAAGCGGTGAGCCATCTTTTCTCCCGGCTCAAGGAAGCCGGATACAGGGTAGCCCTGGCTGAAAACCTTCAGGGGGCCTTGAAAGTCATCTCCGAAACCGCTCCTGCGGCTGTCTTCAGCCAGCCCCGGGTCAAGGCCTATCGGGTCGAGGACCTGCTGGACAAGGCCGGAAGCGCAGACATGCCTCTGCCCCCGGTCGTTGTGTTCAGTGATCAGGGTACGGCTGCAGAAGCCCAAACCATGATGGAGATGGGTGCAGCTGATTACTGGCTGACTTTGAGTGCGGACAAGATCATCGCCATGGTCGCTGGTTCAGTTCAGAGTGCCAGAGCCGGCCAGAATGCCAGGGATGTCCAGGACAGCCAGGAGATTGTGTGCGGCAACACAGCCATGCAGCGGGTACTGGGCCTGGCCCGTCAGGTGGCCAGGTCAAAGGCTACGGTCCTGATTTCCGGGGAGTCCGGAACAGGCAAGGAGCTGATGGCCAGGTACATCCACAATCAGAGCGATCGCAGAACCAGGCCTTTCGTGGCCGTCAACTGTGCCGCCCTTCCGGAGCATCTCCTGGAGAGCGAGCTCTTTGGGCATGAAAAAGGGGCTTTTACCGGGGCCATCCAGCGCAAGCCCGGCCGTTTTGAGCTGGCCCACGGGGGCACGATCCTGCTGGATGAGATTTCCGAGATGGATCTGGCCCTGCAGGCCAAGCTGCTTCGGGTTTTGCAGGAAGGAGAGATCGACCGGGTCGGGGGAACGGAGACGATCAAGGTCGATGTCAGGGTGCTGGCGACCACCAACCGGGACATGCAGGCCCAGGTCGAGCAGGGTCGGTTTCGGGAGGACCTGTTCTACCGCTTGAACGTCATTCCCTTGAACCTGCCTCCTCTCAGGGAGCGGGGCCAGGATGTCCTCCGCCTGACTCGCTTTTTTCTGCACAAGTTTGCCAGGATCTACTCCATGCCGGAGAATGAGCTTTCTCCAGAGGCTGAGGATTGGCTTTTGGGTCATGAATGGCCCGGCAATGTCAGGGAACTGCAGAATCTCATGGAGCGGGCGGTTCTGCTGTCTGGATCAGGGCCTGTGCGGCCCGGTCATTTTTTGCTCGATTCCGAGGATCTGGTCCTGGATAACCACCAGGAGGATCTCCCTGTCAAGCGGTCCGGGGAAAAGCAGGAGCAGCCCGTGGAACAGGGACAGGACCAGGAAGGCCATCCGGTCGTGCCCCTGCATGAAATGGAAAAGAGGATGATCCTGAAAAGCCTGGACCAGACTGCCGGAAACAGGACCAGGGCGGCCGAGCTGTTGGGGGTTTCGGTGCGCACCCTCCGGAACAAGCTCAATGTGTACCGGAAAGAGGGCTTGTCGATCTGACTTCGGCGCTGCTTCTGGCAACGCTGAGTGCACGATTTCAGGCTTGCCCGTTGAAATACAACCCAGCCAAAGGCTGCGCTGACAAAGGATTGACGTATGCACGTGCTGACCGAGGAAATCGCCGAAGTCCTGGAAAGAGCCTCCTGGATCAGAAGGATGTTCGAAGCGGGGATCGAGTTGAAGCAGAAATTCGGGCCGGACAATGTCTATGACTTCAGCCTGGGCAATCCAGACCTGCCACCTCCGGAAACAGTGGCCCAAGGGTTGCGGCAGCTGGCGGATAGGGCCGATGAGCCGTACGTCTTTGGGTACATGCCCAATGCCGGCTATCCAGAGACCAGGGTCATGCTGGCTGAGCGTTTGAGCCAGGAGCAGGGAGTCAGCGTCCAGGCCGGGGATGTCGTCATGACCTGCGGTGCTGCCGGGGCATTGAACAGTCTGTTCCGGGCGGTGCTCGAAGCGGGCGAAGAGGTGGTCTGCCCGGCCCCATACTTTGTGGAATACGGGTTCTATGCCAGCAACTATCAGGCTTCACTCAGGCCCGTACCCTGCCTGGCTCCTGACTTTCGACTTGATCTAGCCGCCATGGAGGAGGCAGTTACGGACAAAACCCGGATTGTCCTTTTGAACTCCCCGAACAACCCCACCGGGCGGGTGTACAGCCCGGAAGAGCTCCAAGGGCTTGTCCAGATTCTCAAACGCAAGCAGGACAGGCACAGGAGACCGATTTTTCTGGTTTCAGACGAGCCCTATCGGTTTTTGACCTATGACGGGGTCGAGGTGGCTCCGATCCTGCCCATGTATGAGCACAGCCTGGTGGTGAGTTCTTTTTCCAAAAACCTGTCCATGGCCGGGGAGCGCATTGGCTATCTTCTGGTGAACCCGGCCATGGGGGATAAGAAAAAGCTCTTGGACGGCCTGGTGTTCACCAACCGGATCCTGGGTTTTGTCAACGCCCCGGCCATTGGACAGCAGGTGCTCAACTTTGCCTTGAATTCGTCCGTTGATGTGGCCGCGTACCACAAACGCCGGTCCCTGATGCAGGAGGTCCTGGACCAGGCCGGGTACGCCTATGCCCCGCCTCAGGGAGGGTTCTATTTTTTCGTCCAGGCCCCGGGCGGGGATGACCTGGCCTTTGTCCAATACCTTCAGAAGGAGCGGGTTCTGGCTGTCCCTGGAACTGGATTCGGCTATCCTGGATACTTCAGGATGGCCTTCTGTGTTCCGGCAGAGGTGATCGACAAGTCCAGGCAGAGCATGGCCGCAGCCTTGAAAAAAGCTATGGACGGCGCATCTTGAGGAGGCAGCCGAACCTCTTGCCCGGCTGCCGGGCTGAGAGGATCTTTTGCGATTGACACAGCCTTGCATCAAGGCTATAGGCATTCTTTTCTTTTTTGCCGGGTGAATGGATCACTATGTTCGACAGCTTATCTGAACGTCTCGACAGCGTTTTCAAGAAGATCAAAGGCCAGGGCCGACTGGACGAAAAAAACATTCAGGACGGCCTGCGCGAAGTCCGTCTGGCCCTGCTTGAGGCCGACGTCAACTTTCGGGTGGTCAAGGATTTTATAGAACGGGTCCGGGAGAGGTCACTGGGGCTGGATGTCCTGAAGAGTCTGACCCCAGGGCAGCAGGTGATCAAGATCGTCCACGAGGAGCTAGTTCAGCTTCTGGGCGGGACCTATGAGCCTCTGGACATTGATCGGGCTATTCCGTCCGTGATCATGCTGGTCGGGCTGCAGGGCTCCGGAAAGACGACCACATCGGCCAAGCTGGCCTTCCATCTCCAGCAGCAGAATCGCAGCCCCTTTCTTGTTCCGGCGGACGTGTACAGGCCGGCAGCCATCGATCAACTGCACAAGCTGGCCGAGGATCTCCAGGTCCCTGCCTACGCCACCACCTCGGACATGAATCCGGTTCAGGTCTGCAGTCAGGCCATTGCCCAGGCCAGGTCCGATGGTGCAGATGTCGTTCTGCTGGATACGGCCGGACGGCTGCACATCGATCAGGCCCTGATGGAGGAGCTGGAAAAGATCAAGGCCGAGTGTCGGCCCCAGGAAATCCTGTTTGTGGCTGATGCCATGACCGGTCAGGATGCCGTGAACGTGGCCGAGAAGTTTAACGAGCTTCTGGGTATCACCGGAGTGGTTCTGACCAAGCTGGAAGGGGACGCCCGGGGCGGGGCGGCTCTGTCCATCCGGTCCATCACTGACAGGCCCATCAAATTCGTGGGGGTTGGGGAAAAACTCAAAGACCTGGAGACGTTTCACCCCGACCGGGTGGCTTCCCGAATTCTGGGCATGGGTGATATGCTCACCCTGATTGAAAAGGCCCAGCAGGAGTTTGACGACAAAGAATCTGCAGATCTGGAACAGAAGCTGCGCAAGGCGGAGTTCGATCTGGAGGACTTTCGGAGTCAGATGCGCAAAGTCCGCAAGCTGGGGTCCATCGAGAGCCTCATGAAGCTGATCCCTGGAATGGGACAGGTCAAAGATCAGCTCAAGAATGCCCAGCTCCCGGAAAAGGAGCTGTCCAAGGTTGAAGCGATCATCAACTCCATGACCCCTGATGAACGGAGCAGACCTTCAGTCATCAACGCCAGCAGGAAGGAGCGGATTGCCGGGGGCAGCGGTACCACAGTGACCGATGTCAATCAGCTGCTCAAGAACTTCACCCAGATGCAAAAGATGCTCAAGAAGTTCGGCTCCAAATCCAAAGGGTCCAAAGGCGCCCCGACCATGCCGGCTGGAGCTGAAGGCATGCCCGGCATGCCCGGGATGGGGCTCCCGGGTGCGGGCGAATCCATGGGAGGGGCAAAATCAGGGTTCACCAAAAAGAAAAAAGTTCGAAAGAAAAACAAGCCGGTGCACAAGCACAAAAAGAAAAAGAAGAAATAGTTGATCATTTGTGGCATTATGGTTAAAAACAAAGATAGACATTTGATTGTATTCTTCAAATCCAATGGAGGGAATGAAACAACATGGCTCTGAGACTCAGATTGACCAGGATGGGTTCCAAAAAAAGACCGTTTTATCGGGTTGTGGCAATGAACAGCGAGACCCGGAGGGACGGCAGGGCCCTTGAATTTCTCGGCCATTACAACCCCATGGTCGAACCCAATGAGATCAAGATCGATACGGAAAAGATTCAAAAATGGCTGGACAGAGGTGCCAAGCCGACTGATACGGTTCGCTCTCTTTTGAAGAAAGTCGGACATGCAGTGCAAGGCTGATCTCAATTCCACCCGAGTTTGTCACCAACTCTGAAGTCCTCGTGGAGGTGGATTATGTTCAAGGAACTGATCGAATACATAGCCAAGTCTTTGGTTGACAATCCAGATGCGGTCGATGTGGCTGAGATTGAGGGGGAGCAGACATCGGTGATCGAGTTGCGGGTGGCAAAGGAAGATTTGGGAAAGGTCATCGGCAGGCAAGGGCGGACTGCCCGGGCCATGCGAACCATTTTGGGGGCTGTGTCCACCAAGGCCAAGAAGAGAGTGGTTCTGGAAATCTTGGAATAAGGGCACAGAGCTCTCCGGAGAACATGACACCATCCGGCTTTGTGACCATTGCCAAAGTGGTGAAGGCCCATGGACTTCAAGGGGAGGTCTGCATTACCAGCTATGCAGACTCCCCTTTTCTTTTGGGTGAAGCGGCCAGGCTCTATGTGTCTGAAAAGGGCCGGTATCCCAGAAAAGTGACCGTGTCCACCTTCCGCCCCCACGGGAATCTCTTTCTTCTGCAGCTCAAAGAAATCACAGGGCGGGACCAGGCTCGAGATCTGGTCGGCAAGGAGCTCCTGGTGCGCAAACGGGACCTGCCTGAGCTGGAAACGGACGAGGTTTTGATGGTCGACCTGATCGGCCTGGAGGTGGTCTTGCCGGACGGGCGGATCGTGGGCAGAATCGTTGCCGCTGAGCTTGTCAGCGGCCATGAGATCTGGACCATTGAGGGCCGCGGCGGCGAAGAGATCCTCTTTCCGGTTGTGGACCGGTTTGTCCAGGAGATCAGCCTGGGGGATCACCAGGTGATCATCGATCCCCCCCCGGGCCTTCTGGAGGTCTATGGATGGACCGGCTCTGGAGCTGAATGACCTCTCAACGGCTTGAATGGCGACCAGAATCCAAATTGTCAGCTCGGCCAGAGACAAACCTGACAGGCAGATCATGCTTTCATTTCAAATTCTGACTCTTTTTCCGGAGTACTTTGCCGACCCTCTGCGCTGCGGCCTTATGGGCAAGGCTCTGGACAATGGGGTCATCGACGTCTCCCTGACCAACCCCCGTGACTTTGCCCCGGACCGTCACCGCAGCGTGGATGATCGTCCCTACGGCGGCGGGGCGGGGATGGTCATGTCACTGGAGCCTCTGGTCCGGGCCGTGCAGAGTCTGCCTGACCCGGGAAAGGTGATCGTCCTCTCTCCCCAGGGCAGGCGGCTGAACCAGGCCAGGGCGGCCGACCTGGCCTGCCAGAGGCGGCTGACCATTGTCTGCGGCAGGTACGAGGGCATTGATGCCAGGTTTCAGGAACTGGTAGGGGCAGATAATCTTTCCATCGGCGACGTCGTCCTTGGCGGAGGAGAGTGTGCCGCCCTGTGCCTCATGGAGGCGGTGGCCCGTCTCTTGCCGGAGTTCATGGGGTCTGAGGCCTCTCTGGACGAGGAGAGCTTCAGCGCCGGATTGCTGGAGTACCCGCATTATACCAGGCCTCCGGAGTTTGCAGGCCTCCAGGTCCCGGAAGTCCTGCTCTCAGGGAATCACGGCAAAATCGAATCCTGGCGCCGGGAGCAGGCATTGTCAGCCACGCTGAAGCACAGGCCGGATCTTCTGGAACATGCCGAGCTGAAAGCTCATGATATCGGTTTCTTGCAGGGCTTGCCCCGCCAGCGCAGAAGTCGGCACCTCTACCTGGCCCTGCTGCATTCTCCTGTGCTCAACAAGCAGGGACAGGTCACAAGTGTTTCTTTGACTAATTTAGATATCCATGATATCGCACGAGTTTGTTGTTCCTACGGGTTAGGGGGCTATTTTTTTGTCACCCCGATTCAGGATCAGCAGAATCTGGCCAGTCGGCTTCTGGAGCACTGGCAGCTCGGCAATGGCCGGGAGGCCAATCCAGACCGGGTCAGGGCCATCAACACGGTGCGGGTCGTTGCGGACCTGGATGAGTGTCTGGAGCAGATCAGGGACTGGGCTGGCATTGAACCTTGTGTTCTGGCCACCAGCGCAAGGGTTCAAGGCGGAACCGCCCCGTCCCGGGTCAGGGAGCTGCTCAAGGACCAGCCGGTCCTGCTTTTGTTTGGCACTGGATCCGGGCTTGCGCCTCAGGTTTTCGACCAGGTGGACGGCACGGTTCGTCCACTTCGTTTTCTCGACAGCTACAACCACCTCTCGGTCCGTTCAGCAGTGTCCATCACCGTGGACCGGATTCTGGGAGACCTGCTGTAGCCAGAGCCCATGCAACATGTGAGAATTCATAGAAAGGAGCGAGATATGGACGTTGTGCGGAAAATCGAACAGGAGCACATGAGGATCGACATTCCCCAATTCCGGGCCGGGGACACGGTCAATGTGCATATTCGGATCATCGAAGGCGAGAAAGAACGGATTCAGGTCTTCAAGGGGACCGTGATCAAGGTCCACAGGGGCGGGACCAGCGGCACTTTTACCGTGCGCAAGGTCTCCGGCGGAATCGGAGTGGAGCGGATTTTTCCCCTGCACTCCCCGTCAATCGAGAAGATCGAAGTTGTCACCAGGGGCAAGGTGCGTCAGGGCCGGATTTTCTACCTTCGAAAGCTCAAGGGCAAGGCCGCCCGGATCAAACCACGAGACACAAGGGGTTAGCCCTTGGACTCCAAGCGGGACAAGCCCCTGCCTGAATGGTCGGTGTCAGACCAGGCTCGGGCTTGTTCTCCTTTGAAGCACCTTGGCTCCAGCGTCCAAGGACTCGATGCTTTCCCTCAAAGCTTTTCAATGGGCAGAATCCGGTGCCTGCGCTTGTGGACGATTTTCCCTTTCCCCTTGCCGGTGTAGACGAAGCGGGGCGGGGCTGCCTGGCAGGTCCGGTGGTGGCAGCGGCCGTGATTCTGCCTGAGGGCTGCTCTCTCCCCGGTCTGACTGATTCCAAGCAACTCTCCCCTGTCAAACGATCTCAGCTGGAGCTGGACGTCAAGGCCGTTGCCGTTGCCTGGTCGCTGGGCCTGAGCTGGCCTCGGGAGATCGACCGGATCAATATCCTCCAGGCCTCCCTGGTGTCCATGGCCCGGGCTTTGCATAAGCTCAGGGTCATGCCTGCCTTTGCCCTTATTGACGGGAATCAGGTTCCGGCCACTCAAGTACCCTGTCAATGTTTTCCAAAGGGGGATGGACGTTTTCCTTCGGTATCGGCTGCATCTGTCTTGGCCAAGACTTTTCGGGACCGGTTGATGGAGCACCTGGACAGGCGGTATCCTGGATACAGTTTTGCAACCCACAAGGGGTACGGAACCAGAATCCATCTGGAATGCTTGAGACGCCTCGGTCCCAGCCCGCAGCACAGGATGAGCTTCAAACCTGTTCAGAAAGGCAGGGAAACCCGACAATGGTTGCCAGGCATCTGAAGAAAGGCAGAGCGGGTGAGGAGATTGCCCGGGCTTTTCTTCTGGGACACGGGTATGAGATTCTGGATGCCAACTGGAGGAGCCGTCACGGTGAGCTCGATCTGGTCTGCAGCAAGAGGGGGCTCGTGGTTTTCGTCGAAGTCAAGACCCGGCAGGACTCGACCCGGGAACTGCCTGGTGAAGCCTTGACCCCCAAAAAGAGACAGCGGCTGGTCAAGACGGCCGGTGCCTACTTGAGCAAGAACAAGCTCTGGGGCCGCCGTTGTCGGATCGATCTGGTTTCAGTCACTCTGGACACGCACCAATGTCAGCTTGAGCACCTGGAGAATGTCGTCGAATACACCGAAGCTTCTGGTGGTGGGAACACCTATTGGCAACCTTGGTGATCTCTCTCCCCGGGCCAGGGAGGCTCTTGCAGGGGCGGACCTGATCCTGGCCGAGGACACCAGAGTGGCCGGGAAACTCTTTCAACTGGCTGCTGTTCAGGCCGGCCGAATGATGAGCCTGTTTGAACACAATGAGGTCAAGCGCTGCCGGGAGGTCCTCGAGTTGCTTCATTCAGGCCGGATCGCAGCCCTGATCTCCAGTGCGGGAACACCGCTGATTTCCGATCCCGGGTATCGAATCGTCAAGGCCTGCCGGGACTCTGGATTTCAGGTGGTTCCGATTCCCGGTCCAAGTGCTCCGATCACTGCCCTGATGGCCAGCGGTTTGCCCCCATACCCTTTTACCTTTCTTGGTTTTCTGCCTCGAAAAAAAGGGGAGAAGCGGCAAAGCCTGCTCCCTTATGCCGAACTGAAGACGACGCTCATCTTTTTCGAGCGCAAGTCCAGGCTCAGGGAGACCCTGGAGGTGGCGCACAGCCTGTTTCAGGACCGCGAGGCTTGCCTGGCCCGGGAACTGACAAAGCAGCATGAAGAGTTTATCCTGTTCAGACTTGGGGATGCGAGCATTGAACATCTCGAGCTTCGAGGGGAGTTCACGGTGCTCATAGGTCCTCCTGAAGAGCGGGCGGCCGCCGGGGCTGCCCAGGTCAAAGACCTCATTGCCGGAGAACTTGCCCTGGGGGGCAAGCCCAAGGACATCGTTGCCAGAGTCCAGAAACAGATCCATGGCTGGACTCCCAAAGATCTTTATACCCTGGTTGTCCAGCTCAAGGATCACAGCAGGTAGCTTCTATTTCCAGGAACATGGGACGCAGCACACATTCTGATCCAGGGACGTTCAGGACCCTGATGCGCTGTTTTGCCCGGACCTATCTGGTGGGGGCCAATTTCAACCCCCACGGGCTGCAGAACATGGGACTCATCTATGCCATGGACCCGGGCCTGAAGATGCTGTATCCCGACCCTGACGATTTGAGCACAGCCAGGAAACGCTATTTGGGGACCTACAACACGCACCCCTACTGGACCCCTCTTTTGGTGGGGTACTTTCTTTTTCTGGAGGCCAGGATCGCTCAGCGGGTCCTCCCGGCTGAGTCGTTCCAGGATGTGAAAAAGACGGCCACATACACGTTTTCGGCTCTTGGGGACTCATTTTTCGGGGGATCGCTCCTGGTGTCCTGGTCCCTGATCAGCGTCATTCTCCTGGTGCAGGGCTGGACGGGTACAGCGTTGACCTGGCTCGCTCTGTCGTTTCTGGGGCTGCAGGGCATCAGGCTGTGCACCTTTTGGCTGGGCTGGATCAAGGGTTTGACGTTTCTGGAGCAGCTCAAGCGTCTGGATCTGATAGGGTGGGGCCAGCGGATCAAGGTGCTCAACGCCGTCTTGCTGGTGTGGTTCTGGTTCACTGTTTCGCCGTTCAAGCACAGCGGACTCGCTTTTGGAGCCAGCACATGTCTGCTGGCGGCTCTGGCCTGGGTGGTCTCCAGACGCTTGGTCTCAAGGGAGATCATGGTCCTGGGCATGGTTGGGGTCTGGCTGGCCTGGTCCCTGTTTTAGCTTTCAAGAGGTAAAGTATGA
>CAYOID010000057.1:0-21952 GCA_964403955.1 uncultured Desulfohalobiaceae bacterium
AATATATTTCAGCCTGTTATAATCGATTTTGGCAATAGCCGTCGTAAAGTCACGCGAGGAGGTCAGATTGCAGGGCTGCGTAGAGGTCGACAGGGCTGGCCTGGGCACTGACCCCAGCGCTGAGGGACAGGGTTGAACCGCCGCTGGCGGCCGAACCGAAACCAAAGGGGTTGGCCTTGGCCGGGTCAACTGTGATTTGGGGGGAGGCCCCAGGGACAGCCGTCCAAAAGTCCTGCCCCCTGGGCACCGGCATGGCCTTGTCGGCCGAGGTCAGGGTCGAGGAGCAAATGTTGTCGAAGCGGGCCTGCAGTGCGGTGCCACCGCCATAGACCCTCAAGGTGTCCAGAATCGGACCCAGTGAAAAGTCGCTGGAGAGCTTGTAGCTGGTGTCCTGGCCATTGACCCTGAAGACGACACCGTCGCTGAGCATGCTCAAACCGATGGAGCTGACGGATCCGCTCCATGGCCAGGGGGCCAGCGGGGTGATCCATTCACCCGACAGGATATCATAGACCTTGAACTTGAGCTCCTTGGCCACAGGATAGTAGTAGCACAGAACCAGGTTGGTGGTGATCTCCGCATCGCCCCCTTCCACATTGAAGAACACATCGCCGCTGTTGTAGATTTGAACTCCGACTCTGTCAGACAGACCTGATGCACTGAGGATGTCGATCTCTACGTCGACCGAAAAAAAGTCCGAAGGCACAAACCGTGTTCCGGCATAGGTGGACGTTGTTCCAATGTCATGGACGTCGAGCTTGCCGCCTGTGACCACCCAGGACTCGCCCCGGTTGGTTGTCCAGCCTGAAGCGGAGGCGAAATCCTCTAAAAGAATGTCGCAGGCCGCAAGGACGGATGCGGGCAAGAGAAGGCTCAAGGCGAGGAGCAGAAAGAAGCAGAAGGCAGGGAGCGTCTTCACTGCAGGAGAAGGATGTTTTCGGACCATGGGGACCTCCTGTTCAAAAATCTTCAACATTGGCAGTATTTCAGCGGCAACATCGACGTGACCCACAGCATCCTCACTGAGCCACGTCCCAGCTCTCTGAGCCAAGGACCAGCCCTGTTGCGGACAAGCAACTGAAGAGATAGTGCATTTTCAGCAGAACAACAAGCCCTGAAGAAACAATTCAGCTTTGCCAGATGCAAAGCTGGATTGTGCTGAAGAGAGAAAGGCATGACGTTGTTGCAAAGAGGGACTCTTACATGCGGCCACTGTGTCCAAGGTAGAAACTTTCACAGGATTCCGTGCTGTGACCAGAGCCTCTGCTGGAAGTTTCGAAAAGGGGCTGGCTCTGGGACAGAGCCGCCCTACTGGAAAGAACCTGAGGCTGTCTTCAAGCAGGCCGCCGCTTTCCAAGCGACCGGCCCTGTGGCCAAGTCTATCTGCATAGAACAGACTCCGGGAAGGAAGTTTCATACGAGGGTCACGGCTCCTTGGCGATCTTCAAGGACTCCAGATCGAGCCTCCAGTAATGACCAAAGGGGTCGCTGGTCATGCCTCCGACATACTCCATCTCGCAGGCCAAAAAGACATCGAGATAGGACATGCAGTTCAGGGAAAGGTTGAGATCCCTGTCCAAAAGAGAGGACCCGGTCTGGCACCCGTTGAGGGTGGCGATGGAGTCCATGTCGAGCTTCCAGTAAAAGCCTTCAGCCTGGGCGGGGATCTCCTTGGCATAGGTGCTTCCAGCGTAGCTCAGGTCGAAGCTGTAGGCGGACTGGGCCAGGCTGGCGCAGGGAATGGAGATGTCCAGGTCCGCATCCGCATTGGCGCACTCTGAAAAGGCCTTCCTGGCATCAACGTACAGCCTCACCTCGACATCAGGGTTTTTCTGGTCGCGGGTCTGAAAGATCCACACCGGGATGAGCTGGTCTGCGCTCCGGTAGCCTGTGGGGCTGTGGTACCCCAGGGAGACGGCCATGACCTCCAGGGGACCCTCAGCCACGAACCTGAGGGTCTTGTTGACGATGTTCTCATTCTTCTGCAGGGCCGCATAGGCCTCTTGGGAGGAGATGATATCCTGCGGCCCCGGTTCCTTGACCAGCTCGCGCTTCAGGCTTGAGTAGAAGCCAACCCCGGGCTGACCCTGTTCGTTGGCGCCCACAGTGGTCCGGATGGTCTGTCCGCCGCCCACGACGGGCAGTCCGGGACCCATCCCGGCCTCTGCCAGCACCGTCCTGAAGGTGAGCTCCTTCATCACCGGGAAGGACTCCACAACCTTCGCTTTCCCTGAGTCCTGCGCAACAGCCCTGTTGAGCAGGACTTCGGATGAGGTTCTTTCCATGCTCTTGGGCATGGAGAGGCCGAGGGTGCGGAAGAAGGACGACACGATCTCGAGGACCTCCTCGTCCTTGAGCTTCAGCCCCTCTCTGCTGGCAAAGCTGAGGTAGGTCGTGTTGGTGTAGGTCGTCAGGCTGTTGTTCTCATTGATGGCCAGAAACTTCCCGGCCTCGAAGTCTTTGAAGAGGAACTTCCTGACCACCCTTTGGGCGCCTTTTGGCGGCCACACCGGGTCGAAGGGGGCGGGTTCGACAATGGACCCTTCATCATCCTTGTCCCGGGTGGGCTTGTCCCTTGATTCAGGCACGCTGGCAGCGGGCATGGTGTAGAAGGCGTCGATCTCCAGCTCGGCACTCAGGCCGAAAGTCTTGGCCAGGGTCAGAGCTTCCCTTTCAGAGACGGTCTTGTCTTCAAGCCGGTAGAGGCTCACCTGCCCTGGAGACTTGGCGAACTCAAAGCCCTCCCCCAGCTCGAATGTTGGCCAGCTTCCGGCCAGGCCCGGACCGCCCGAGGCCAGAAGGGCAATCACCATCATGCAGGTCAGGACAATGGCGGAACGCATCGTGGTCATGGGAGCACCTCCTCGTTAATAGGTATCCCAGGTGGCATACCAGTAGGTGTTGTCATCTGGAAACTCGTCCGAATCCGTGCTGCGCCCTGGATCGTTGTACCACAGGTGATCGTTGTACCATTGGCTGAAGGTGTCGGTGATGAAGATGGCTTTGGCGTTTCCCGGGTAGCTGCTGTTGTCCCGGGTTGCTCCATAGTAGGCCTGGACAGGAGTCCAGCCCCAGTCGATGGCCCTCCTGAAAAAACCGTCTGGCAGGGCTCCATAGGTTCCATCGCAGGTGCTGTAGAACCCAAATAGGGCGTGGGTGCCTGTTTTCAGAGCCCCTGCCCAGGTGGCATGATCTCGCAGCGTCAGGCAGGTGTAGAGAAAGACCCATTCGCTGTCCCAGTCCCATTTGCCGAAGACATCGGAGCCCGTCACCCGGCTTCCGTCTGCGAGCAGGATCGTGCCCACACCGCCGTGCCCGGAATGGATGTGAAAGTCAGCCTCGTCCAGCCCCTCATAGCCCGAGTTTGCGGATACCGAAGTCAATGTCCCAGACAAAGTCCTCGCTCCAGACAAAACGTTGGGCATACCCTCTGCTCCCCAGCCAGGCCTTGGTTTGGTCGGTGTCGTCGTCGCAATCCGGAAGATCCTTGGCGGTGTCGAAGTGGTTGATCCAGGTGCAGGAGTATTCCGGCTGCTCCGCCAGGGCCGGGAAGGGCACCGTCAGCAGACAGGCCAGGGCGACCATGATGACAGACAGGTGTGTTCGGTTCATGAGCTGCCTCCTCTGTTTGATCAAGGGTTGGTGGACACTCTTCGTAGCAGGTCCAGGCCTGGTTCCTGAAGCCTCACCCTATTTCACCGGCGAGCTCCTCATAGAGTCCCGGGAGGGGCTCCTGGTGCTCCCAGGGACCTGGGCACAGATGGTTGCGAGGCCCCTGGGGCGAGGGTTCGTCAATGGCGAACCTTGAGCGGTCCCTCCCGGGGTCCCTCACTCAAGGGTGTAGCCGGGCAGGATGACGGTGATCGTGGTATGGGCCTCGGCATAATGGATGCGCCCATACCCGTTGATGGCCCTGTCCCATCCAGAGACCCGCAAGGTGTAACCGCAGGTGGTTGCCCAGTGATCGCCGGCATCCCCCTGACATGCCACCGTCTCTGAGGGGAAGGCCCCTTCCCAGATGGGGCCGCTGTTCCCTTCGGCTAGGAACTCGGCATAAGTGTTGACGTCAGGGGAGAAGGAGAAGCGCTGGTTGTCCCCATAGAGGGCCGTGAGGTTGAAGTTGCGCATGTGCCCGTCCGGGTCATAGGCGCTCACGTCGACCTGAAGGTCATCCCAGGCACTGTCGAGCTGCAGGATGGCGCAGGCGTCTACGCTTGCGCCCTGGTAGCTCACGCTGTTCACCGACATGACGGGCCGGGTGTTGTCGATTCTGACCACGAGAGAGCTTTCCGCCTCCGGGGTGCTCACGTAGCCGAGGAGGCTGTTGGAGGCGAAGCCGAAGAAATGGAGCTTGTAGAGGCCGGACTGGATTGTTCGCGCTCCGGTGGTCCGCCAGTCGAAGAGCAGGTCATCCAGATACCAGTCAAGGGATTGTGAAGGGGTCGGATAAGTCTTGATGGTCACTTCGCCGCTGTCGTAGATCGTGGTCGGGCTGACCCGTTCAAGGACATACTTGCCCTGAGCGCTGTCCCAGAAGTAATTGGCCCGGGTGTCGTCAATGAAGGTCCATTCATTGAGATCGAAGGATCCGGATTGCAGGCCGCCACACGTGTTGAGGGTCATGTCGCAGAAGGCGACGGCGTACTCCTGGATGCCCATGGAGCGAATCCTGTCCATGTTGCCCATGACTCTGAGGTGGCTTCCAAAGGGGGCGTCAGCGACATTGACCTGATGACCGGGCCCGGTTGTAGCCAAGCCGGTGCTTTGGCTGATGAATGTCCTGGGCACGAGTCCGATTCCGGAGATGATCGGGGCTGAGGGGTTGACCACCGTGCGTCCGCGGTCCAAGGCGACCTTGATCATGGGCTGCCTGTAGTAGCTGTAGTGGCTGGGGTAGTTGAGGGTGAACGCTGGCTGATCGGACACGACTTGCGTGGTCATCCGGGCATGGAAGAGGGTTTCGAGATCGGAGAGCACGTTGGCGAAGTCGAGCCCTATTTCAGACAAGGCGATTTTGTACTCAAAGATCTTGTGATCAGCAAAAGATGTCGGCCCAGGCCCGTACCCCTCGGCATAAGAGGAGGAGGTCGACAAATCCAGGCCGGTCCACCCGAACTGGCTGACAGCCCATTGCAGGCCCAGGTTTTCGGTTCCGGTCGCTGTTCCGAACCGCAGGTCGACGTAAGGGCTCTTGACCCCATCCATGCCGATGTCGAAGCTGATGCCCGAGTAATCGTCCGAGGCTGCTGACCCGGCTGTCTGGTCCGAGGTCATGTCCAGAAGGAGAAAGAGGTGCTCATCGTCGTTCTTGGCATGAATGGCCCCGCGCTTTATCCCTCTGGAATCGAAGAGTTCCAGGTTGCCGGCACCCGACCATTCCGATCCCGAGGCGAGACCGTCGGTGGTTGGGGGAATGTCCGCCCATCTGGACTGGAGCTCCAGGTCGGAGGTGATTTCTGGTGCGAACTGGTCCGGGGAAATCTGGACCAGGTTTGACGTGGTTTCCTCCTGGCAGAGCCTGTCCCGCAAGACGACCCTCACCCCTGCCGGCGGCTGGTCCCCTTCGAGAACCGCAAACCAGAGCCCGTCCAGGTCTTTTGAGGAACCAAGAGCGCAGAACCCATAGATCCTCTGGCCGTCCTGGTCGACGATGTCCACCCAGGTTCGGGCGGAGTTCGTGTTCGAGCCGCATGGCGGGAGGTTTGGAGTAGGAGCAAACAGAGCGTCGGGGTACTGGTCACGGTTGTCCACCCGCAAAAAATAGCGTTCCAGGACTGTGCCTCTGACGGTGACCTTCTCCCTCCCGGTCAGGCTGACGAGCGGGTCCGGGAGTTGCCTGCAGGCAACGGGCTGGACGTCGACATACTTCCAGATGGGCAGGACTTTGGCCGGAGAGGGGGGCAACGTGTCGGTCATGAAAGGGAAATCCGCAGCAGCGGCCGAAGCAGCCCACAGCAGCAGGCCCGAGAGACAAAGACACTGGATCGTTCGCTGAATGCTCGCATACAGGGACATGCTGACCTCCATTGTGATTGCGGTGTCAGCTCTACCTCTGGTAGGTCTGACACCAGTTGGATGATCTGGCTTTTCAGCTTTGCCTCAGGCAAAGCTGAAAACAAAAGCACGTTTCATACGAGATGTGACCTCACTTTTGCGAGAGTTGAGCTTCATCCGAGCTCAGGTTCAGAGACCGGGGTCAGGCCACCATGGTCCGGGGAGGTTTCTTCCTTGCCTTTCAAAGGGCATGTGCCCGGGGCGGCGTCAGTCGGCCATGCGGAGGGTCCAGCGCCAAGTGCCGCTCTCGCCGGCGGGCTGGGTGATGGTGTACCCATCCTCATACTGGAAGGTCAGAGGGTGGATGAAGGTCTGGGGCAAGGGCATGGACCTGGTGAACTTGGGGCAGGTCACCGTGGCGGTTTGGGTCCAACTGTCCCTGAGGACAAGAGTCAGCACCGGGGCCTGGTCCATGCCCGCGGTCAGGTGACCGCTGTCCAGGGTGGTGGTCACCGAGCCCGTAATGGACACGGTACAATCTGCCAGGGAGCCGCCCCCGCTGAGGCTGGAGGTGCCCGGGGATGTCTCCCGGACCTCGGCCGGAACCTCATCCGAACGGGTCTGGAGCTTGATCGTCCCGGCGTAGGACCAGGAAATGCCCTGGGCCTTGATGGAGTGGTCGTACTCGATCCTGAAGCGGTCCGCGCACTCAGCAGTGACCTCGTTGATCCGGTCCTGGAAGCTCGAGACGAGGGAACCCGAAGTCAGGCGCATGAGCAGGTCGGCATACTTGAAGAGGACGTCCAGGTAGTCCCCGCAGGGGTCGGCCGGGACAGGCTGCTCCAGGAAGTTGGCCGCATCCCTCTTGGCCGCTTCTATGGCCTTGTCGATGTATTGCTGACCATCCCCGCCGGTGCGCTCCACAATTTCGCCCCATTCGAACAGGGCATCGCAGACGTCGTAGGTGTCCTGCCACCCATAGGGGTCGGCAGGCGGCGGCAGGTTTGACGCCTTGCCGGCCTGAGAGGCGGCTTCGCCTCCAGAGGGCTGCCCGCCGGTGTATGTGGAGAAATGGTGGATCAGGCCTTCTATCGTGGTCTTGCTCACGGATTGTCGTCCGATGGGCAGCACCAAGCCTCCATCCTTGACATAGAGCAAAAGAGAGGTCGAAGGGGAGTTCAGCTCATCGGCCAGGGTCAGCGATAAAGAGGCTGATTCATGCAGGCGCAGTCCCTCAGGCTGAATGACCACCCCTGGAAAAACATTCCTGGCTATGGGATTGGGAGGCGCCCCAGCCAGGGTGGTCAGGCGAACCATGGTCGGTGTCGTGATCGCCCCGGGCGGAATGGTCAGTTGTATGAGGTCCCCAAGGTGATTCTCGATCTGCAGGGCTCCTCCTTCAGGGCCGATGGTCATAGATGACTCCAGGCCGCCCCCAATCACAAAGAGAGCCTGGTCGTAGCTGAGAGAGGCTGTGTTGAGCTGCCCGTCTGGATTGGTGTCCACTCCAAAGTACAGCACATAGCTCCCTTGGGGAAAGCTTGTGAGTGCAAGGGTCAGAAGGGGTGTTGGGGCAATGTTCTGCAAGCCCGACTGCATGTATGGCCGTGCTGCAACATCCCAGCCGTCGGGATGCAGGAAGTAAAACCCGAACGGGGTCCCGGCAGCCAGCCACCAATCCGCCATGCCGGTTACACCCCTGCAGTCCATGGACAGCGAGATGGTCAGCTGGTCCGAAGGGGTCAGAGACAGGGGGCCGTCAACTCCATTGATCTTGATCTCCGGTATGGGACCGGGGTTGGCCAAGACGGGCTGTTCGGTCAGGAGGAGGGAACACAGGCAGAGGACAGGCCAAATGAGACGGAGCATGGTTCTCATGGAGCCTCCCTTGATACTGGGTCATCGGCAGACTGCAACGTGCACAGCAGTTCGAAGGGTCGCTTGGCAGCTGCTGCAGGAGGCGGAGCATGTGCTCACCCTGGTCATGGGTGAGGGGGTGAGAACAGGAACGTGAGATGGAAAACGGGCAAGACTTTGAGGTATCCTTTTATGAATCTAGGCCTGGAGCTCTGGGGAGTCAAGTCAAATTTGCTCATGACGATCACGGCTGTTTATGAATGGGCCAAGAGAGCTGAGTTTGCAAGGGTTGACGTATGAACGGGCCTGGAGTAAGCGCAAAGGCTGTGAGCAAAGGGCTCGGCATTTGATCGAAATATTTTTTGGAGCTGTCAAAACTTTTGCAAGAGCTCTCAGTGAAATCAGTTTAAAAGCGGTAACGACAGGTATGAAAGGGATTATCTTAGCCGGCGGCAGTGGAACCAGACTCTATCCGCTGACCAGGGGGGTGAGCAAGCAGCTCATCCCGGTCTATGACAAACCCATGATCTATTACCCCCTGTCAGTGCTCATGCTGGCTGGCATCAGGGAGGTGCTGATCATTTCCACCCCCCGGGATGTCGCACTATTCAGGGATCTTCTCGGAGATGGGGGTGAAATCGGGATGCGCTTCTCCTACGCGATCCAGCCCAGCCCGGACGGATTGGCTCAAGCCTTCGTTATTGGGGAGGATTTCATCGGAGACGACGATGTTTGCCTGGTCCTGGGCGACAATCTGTTTTACGGGCACAACCTGACCGCTCTGTTGCGCAGCTCGGTGAGCACGGTCAGGGAGGAAGGCAAGGCGGTGATTTTCGGGTACTGGGTCAGCGATCCCGAGCGATACGGTGTTGTGGAGTTCAACGGAAACATGGATGCGGTGTGCATTGAGGAAAAGCCTCAACAGCCCAAGTCCAGCTATGCCGTTGTGGGCCTCTATTTTTACACCAACGACGTGGTCCAGATCGCCAAGAGCGTCACGCCCTCTGACCGGGGGGAGTTGGAGATCACCACAGTCAACCAGTCCTATCTCAACCAAGGCAGGCTCAAGGTGGAACTCATGGGCCGGGGATACGCCTGGCTTGACACCGGAACACATGAAAGCCTTCTGGAAGCCGGCAACTTTATTGAGACCATTGAAAAGCGTCAAGGATTGAAGATTGCTTGCATAGAAGAAATCGCATACGAAATGGGCTACATCAACAAAGACCAACTACTGGACCTGGCAGAACCCCTGGCCAAGAATCAATACGGCCAATATCTCCTGCGCCGGGCAAAAGTCATAAGGTAGTTTTCAGGCGAAAGAATGCAGTTTGTTCGCACAGAAATTCCAGGCGTCATCATTATCGAACCTCGAGTTTTTGGGGACGACCGGGGTTATTTCATGGAAAGTTTCCGCCAAGACCTGTTCTGCCAGCACATCGATGATGTGAGGTTTGTCCAGGACAATGAATCCATGTCCACCCGAGGCGTGCTCCGCGGACTGCATTATCAACTCCCACCATATGCGCAAAGCAAACTGGTCCGGGCTGTGATTGGCCACGTGCTGGATGTGGCCCTCGATATCCGTAAGGGCAGCACCACATACGGCAGACATGTCTGTGTGGAGCTTTCAGATGAGAACAAACGTCAGCTTTTCGTTCCCCAGGGCTTTGCCCACGGGTATGTCGTTCTTTCAGAACAGAGTGTCGTCCAGTACAAGGTGGATCAATGCTACGCCCCTGACCATGAGCGGGGCATTGCTTTTGACGACCCGGACTTGGGTATCGATTGGAGGCTGCCTCGAGGTGAGCTGGTTTTGTCGGAAAAGGACAGAACCAACCCCCTCTTACGGCAGGCAGACCTGTTTCCATGATGCGCGCAGCGGTCGCTCCCGAATTGATTGGCAGGTGCCCCTCTGTGTTTGCATGCGGGTTTTTTATGGCCCCTTATGATCTTCGGTGGTTCTCCATATTCTTGGCTCAGAGGTTGTAGATGCAATCCATTTTGATCACAGGCGGAGCAGGTTTTATTGGCTCCAACCTCGTTATGTACCTGCTGGAGCAGTATCCGGAATACAGGCTCATCAACCTGGACAAGCTGACCTACGCCGGCAGCCCGGATAACCTAACTGAAATAGCAGCTCACCCCCACCACGAGTTTGTCCAGGGTGACATCTGTAATCGGGAGTTGGTCGACTACCTGTTTTCCGCGTTCGACATCCGGGGGGTCATGCACCTTGCGGCGGAAAGCCATGTGGACAACTCCATTTCCGGTCCAGAAGTCTTTGTCCGCACCAATGTGCACGGCACCTTCACATTGCTCGACATTGCCTACAAGCACTGGATGAGCACCCCTTTTTCCTGCCGAAGAGGCTATGAGGGCTGCCGTTTTTTACATGTGAGCACGGACGAGGTCTATGGAAGCCTCGGCCCGACAGGTCTGTTCACTGAAGCCACCCCGTATGCCCCCAGCAGCCCTTACAGCGCCAGCAAGGCCTCCTCTGATATGTTGGTCCGCAGCTATCACCGCACCTACGGTTTGAACACAGTCATCACCAACTGCTCCAACAACTACGGCCCCAGACAGCACAGGGAAAAGCTGATACCCACCATTATCAGGAGCGCCCTTGCTGACTCGCCCATCCCAATTTACGGGCGGGGCAAAAACGTGCGGGACTGGCTGTATGTTGCCGATCACTGTCAGGGCATGGACCTGGTGTTTCACCAGGGCCAGGCAGGTCAGACCTACAACATAGGCGGAAAGAACGAGTGGCAGAACCTGGATATTGCTCTCTTGATCTGTCGGATCCTTGACAGCAAAGCGCCCCGCAATGACGGCAAAAGCTACGCTGAACAGATTTCGTTTGTCCAGGACAGACCGGGGCACGACCTGCGCTACGCCATCGATGCTTCAAAGATTGAAAATGAGCTCGGCTGGCAGGCCCGGGAAACATTTCATAGCGGCATGGACAAAACCGTGGATTGGCATCTTACGAAATATATATGAAGTCATGTTCAAATAAGATAACTTGGATCAGTCCGGATGTCTAACATACATGTGTCGCTGTTCAATGATTTTTGTGATATTTATCATAACATGCCGCAAGCCCCCTTCCATTTGCCTTTGCAAGAGCTTGTTCCTGCACAGGCAGGAATATGGGCTTCAGGGAGGTGGGGAATGTCAGTCTTTGATTTGCAACAAGTTAAAGCTGAGGTGTTCCAAATCCTCTTGGAACTCTTCACCACATTCTAGAGCAGTTTCATTCTCCTCATGATACATCCAGTTGATCTCTACCGGTATACCGCTTTTGGCAGCTTCTTCCAACCTGTCGAAGAAGTTCATGAACAGTTTTGAGCTGCTGCTGTTGAAGTAGACAAGCTCAACATCAACTTGAACCTTTGAGGTGTTCAGGCTGCTGAGATAATCTTCCAGCCATTTTAACATTGGGGCATAGAACTTGGCTGAGTTCTCGGGATAGGACTCACCCTTGATCTGCAGATGATGATGTTGGGGTTCAAAAAATATCAACGGTGTGGATTTGGTTTTCTCACGATGAAATATGTCCATAAATTCTCCATTCGAATTTGTCTCTTGTCTAAGTGGCCCATGAAAGCTGGATCATATTAGATCATTGCCTTGACAACAAAGAAGCTGTACCCATTATCCATCCTGGCTATTTCAAAATCAATAGGTTGCGAGGCCTTTCTGGCCATTTCGATGAATCCCAATCCTGCTCCCTTGCTCGCTTCATCAACATGCTCACGTCTTTGTTGCTTATAATACTGTTTAAGCTCTTTCTGGTTCATGGAGCGGATTTTGGAGAGCTTCTCTCGTAAAGGTGCTTCCTGCTCTTTTTGGATATAGTTTCCACTTATAATATAAAAATGGTCTTCTTTCTTGCCTACAATCAGAACACCGTAGCTTATTTCACTTTCTGACTCTATAGCAGTAACCCTTTGTGCTGAATAATTGATTATATTCTGCATAAGCTCAACAAATATGGAAAACACATTTTGGATGATATTAGTGCTTGTTTCTTCCAGGGTCATTTTCTGCTTCAGGGTGTGACCTATGCCTTCTAACAGGCTTTGGGAAGTTGGGCCGCTGAAACTAAAAATTATGCCTTTATTCTGCAGCTGGTGATAAAAGCGTTGGATCTCTTCTTGCATTTCTATCCATCCTTGTTCATAGATCACTAAAAGTAAGTTGCCGATTCAACTGTATCTTGAGGGCCTCAACCTTCTTGTCCCCGGATTTGATTCCGGCCGGCCTCTTTTGCTGCGTAGAGCTTTTGATCTGCAGCTTCCAACAGCTTCATATGCGTGTTCTTCTCTGCAGGTACGACACAGGCGATACCTATGCTCACTGTGACATGTGGGGCGGTTGGGGAAAATTCATGGGCAATAGCCAGGTCCCGAATACTGCTCTGGATTTTTGCCGCTACGGCCTCGGCCCCGGAGTAGTCTGTTTCCGGCAGCACGATGGCAAATTCCTCACCTCCATACCTGGAGACAAGATCGCTGTCCCTTTGTATACAGGAGTTCAGGGCTCGGGCTATGAGCACCAGACATTCGTCCCCAGCAGTGTGTCCATAATGATCATTGAATTGTTTGAAGAAATCGATATCCAAAATCATCAAGCTCAAAGATAACCTGCTTCGTACGGCCCGATTCCATTCTGCTTCCAGGCATTCATTGAAACGTCGCCTGTTGGCAACGGAAGTTAAGCCGTCCACATAGGACATCTGGGTCAGTTTCTCCTTGTGGCGTTGAAGCTCAGCGTTTAATTCGTTGAGATCGCTCTGCATTCGGTCGCCCATTTTCACTAGGCGTCTGGTCTGGCGAAAGAGCTTTTTATAAGCTTCCAAAAGATTGCAAAATGGCTTATAGAGAGCAATACTGCTGAAGTCCTGTGACTGCAGAAGTTGTTCTGCTTCTTCAATGGTCTTATGTTCCCGGGAAAAAAGCTCTTGATCAATCAATATCCCCCCCCTTCTTGATTCGTGCATTGGTTATAGCGATTGCCGTGCTCATTTTCTAGACGCCAGTGCAAAAAGGCCATGCAGCGGTTTCCAGACGTCAACTGTTGTATGCAACTCCTTGATTATTCTGGCTTCTGAATTCTGCATTCTGACTTCTGCGGCTGCAACTTGGTTATTGCAGCCGCATCTTTCTACTGCCCATCAAGATTGCAGGCAAAAACAAACAAATGTGACGTCATCCCTTTGTTCCTCTTTGCCCTGGTATCTTGCAAGCATTTGTTGCAGGGCCTGCTTTTGATCTTCCATGCTTCTGCCCTGGATGGACTCCAAAAAGGACATCAGCCGCTTCTTGCCCAGGGGCAGGCTCCTTTCATGGCCAACCTGGTCGTAAACTCCGTCTGTGCTGAGGTAAAAACACTGCCTGCCCTGGATAGATATGGAGGAGGTCTGAAAAGGATAATCCGGGTCTGCAGAGCGATACCCCAAGCTTTGCCTATCGCCCTTGGTCTCAGTGATTTTTCCATGGGAAAGCTGGAACAAACTCATGCGGCTTCCGGCAAAAGAGAGGATTTGCCTGGAGCGGAAGTAAACGCAAACCCCCATGTCCAGACCGTCTTCGGAAAAGTTTGAAGGGTCCTGACTGGAAAGCATTTTCTGAACTATCCGGCTCACCTCCTGCAGGATCCGGGCGGGGTCGTTGACCCCGATATCATTGACCACTCGATTCAGAGCAGAAACGGCGGCCATGGTCATGACTCCCCCTGGAACCCCGTGACCGGTGCAGTCGAGTACAGCCAAGGCGAAACCGTCCTGGTGCTGACTGCTCCAAATGATATCCCCGCTGATCACATCCTTGGGCTGCCAGAGGCAAAAGCTTTCCGGTATCAACCCCTTAAGCTGATCCTCTGTGCTCATGATAGCCTGCTGAATGGTTTGCGCGTAATGGATGCTTTCCATCACTTTGTCCAGGCTCTCTGTCTTGACCTGTGTTGCCTTCTCGGCCTTTTCCTTTGCCTCTTCCAGGAGGGTTGACTTTTCCTCCAGCTCGCTGGTTCGGTCCCGGACCTTGTCTTCCAGCTCCCTGGTGTGGCTTTTGATCTCTTCGACCATGCCAGCGAAAGCCCGGGTCAGGTCACCAACCTCATCAGCACCCACGGTGGGCAGGGAGACATCATACTTTCCCCGGGCTAGAGCGGTGGCTGATTGATGGAGATCATTCAAGGGACGCAGAACGATCCTGTCCACTCCATAGCCGAAGACCAAGAGCAGGACTGCGAACATTCCTGCAAAAGCGGCAATGGCCATGCCGATCCAAGTGCCTTCCAGCACTTGCGCAGCCTTCAGATTCACAGCGGTGATCACATGCCATTTGAGCTCAGGGATCCACGTCAGAGCCAGAAGCTGTCTGTCCCCGTTCAGATCGGCCCAGAAGGTTTCAACACTTTCCGGGTTTTCTTGGGACTCCTGCATGGCCAGAGTCAGCTTCTGGGCCCCTGATGAACAGGATAACTGATTTTGAAGTGAGGATTGCGCTCGGGTCGAATTTTGATTATCGGTCTTTGCCCCTGAACCGTAAGCTATCAAGCTCTTGTCTGGATGGGCCTGGATAAGACCCTGGGCGTCGAGGATGATTGGGGTTAGCCCAGGTTCGTCTGCGTTAATGAATTTCTTCAAGAATGCAGACAGCTCCAGTCCAGTTCCGGCCATGCCGATTTTTTGATCATTATTCCAGATCATAGTATTTATCCAGACCTGGACCTTCCCGAGGTGAACATCCGGATTGACGTTGATGGTGTAGGTGTCGAAATCTTCCAATGTGCTGAAAAACCAGGAATCGTCTGGATTGTCCGTGTCAAGATAATAGCGGGGTTTTCGGCTGTATTCCTTGTCCGGACCGTTGAAATAGTAGGCCAGGGTTGAACGGTTCACGAGGAAATAGTTGCTGTCTTGAAAAGCCTCTTGGTATCCAGCAGCCTCTTGAAAAAAAAGAGACCTCTTCCTTTGGGAATCTTCATCCTGCAGCCACTGCTGGAGAAGAACTGAATCTGCGAAGCGTTGAGCCAGGGCCAATTCCCTGCTCACCGGTTCCTTGATCTCCTGGGCTTTGAGCAGGGTGAAATTTTCAGCATAGGCACGGCCAAAATGAGCCTTGCCAAGTTCCAGCATATGCATGCCTATGAGTATCATCGGAGCTAGGGCGACCAGGCAGGCAACCACCAGGGCCAGAATGGATTTCGTTCGCAATCTGAAATTCAAGACTCCCATTTTCTGTCTCACCTCACAACGAATGCCTGGCAGAGTTGGTCAGCGAGGCACCTTTGCCAGTTGGTTTCGGTTTGAATCTTATCATTCTGTTTTTTTTAATTTTCGAATAAAATTTGAAAACGTTCAAACATGATTTGAATTTGAAGCCACGCTCGAACCTTCCGTCACCATGGTTATGCTGGGTAACTCTTTGAAATATTGCAATGTGGAAAAAAGTTTTCTATGGCATGGCTTTTTTGCGCCCAGCTGATTTTCTGTGTGAAGCGGAGCATGCAAGATCTGTGACCAATAAAAGCGGCATGACCTGGCGGGATGGCGGTGTCCACTGGACGCGATCAGGATTATTCCGCACCTCCATGATAGAGCTGGATTTATGATCTACAGAAAAATATCATGACAGGCCGTTGAAAAGTATGGATGGATGTTGTCCCTGCCTGAAAAAAAAGTTATGGATCTGCTTCCGTAACCTCTTGTTTTTTTTTAATGTGCAAGTGGCGATTCACGCACCAGGCCTTCTGAGTCATAGCCAGATGAAACTCATCCTGCCTGACAAATAAGCAGACCCCGCAGACCTTCCCTTCCGCACTTCCAGCTTCCCCTGAGCCATGAGATTGGTCTGGTCCCTGCATGAAGATCTTCAGAGAAACTTTGCTCAACGTGGCACATGGGCTGAATTATGAGCTTTGGAGAGCAATTGGAGTGCTCATTCGATGCCCAAGGTGCATTTGAAAGAAACGAGTTCTTGTCCATCCTATAGCCGAAAATTGATCAAGGGATGATCTGAGAAAGGGACCTTTAGGTTGTCACACTCTTCATGCAGGTGACCGCGATGGAAACAGGAATTCCCGAACTGGCTGGGAATGAAATCCAAAGATTTGTCGAAATGTCAGAACGTGAGCGAGAAAGGGTGATTGAGAAATATCACACCTGTTCACGCTGTAGGGCTTTTTGTTGCCCAAACCCCGAATGCGCAGGAATATGCCAGGGGCTGGGAAAATGCTTTGCTTGCCGGGAGTATCAGAAGTTCGGTCTTAAGATTGATCATCATGAGGGGTATGTTCCCCCGAAGATCACTGGAGAAATCTTTCATGTACTATCTCAGTCTTGACGGATCTGTGGGGATTGTCGCAACACACAAGAGTTTTGAGCACATTCTCAAGGGCTGTCCGATGAATTTGACAAAAGACGCCTTCATCATGGTGGCAAAGGATGAGTTTGACCAAGCTGACCTGGATCTCAAATATGAGCATGAAAGATGGCATCGAACGGATCGGGTCAACCTCAGGCCAAGTGAGGGCTCCGCTCCTGGCGCACTCAAGATGAGCCTGAAGATTTGAACTCCATGCTGGGATTTGATCCCTTGCACCCTCTTGGCTGGTGCGATATGGCCTGCCACTCAACAGTGACAGGCTTTTCTATTTCCAGGCTTTCCCTGCCAGCTCCGTCCTGGGGGTTCCCTGTGAGGGTGTGCTCCTGCAACCAAGCTCAAGAGAACTCAAGGGCAGGCATATAAAAGACATATACTGTCTGAGGTGAGACCACAAATCGAGATTAAAGAAAAAGGGGTTATGAATCGTCTTCATAACCCCTTGAAATGTATGGTGCGCCAGGCGCGATTCGAACACGCGGCCTTCTGATTCGTAGTCAGATGCTCTATCCGACTGAGCTACTGGCGCATCAAAAAATCTTTGTATTGTCTTTAAGACCGGATGTCAAGAATCGCAAAGGTGGAGAGTGCAGGATGAGAGTCACTCCTGGATGTCCTGGAGCACCTCTTTCCATCTGGAGAGGCTGTCCGCCAATCCCAGCTGGTCGAGGTGGTTGAGGTCCACATCCTTATCCCCGGCCAGCTCCTGGGAGGAGTGGGCGATATGGTCCAGGGCGTTGGCCACATGCACGGCAGTCAGGGCAGAGAAGCGGCTGCGGGGGGACTTTTGAGGGAGGTGGTGAAAGGCCACGTTTTCCACGATGTCGCCGGGAATGCCCCACAATCCCAAAAGATACGCCCCGACTTCGGCATGGCTGGATCCCAGGTGCTCCATCTCCAGAGTATGGGAGGGGCGGGATCTGTTGACGGCCTTGGAGGTGATTCTGGCAAAGTCCTTGGGAAACTGGCAGGTGAGGATCAGCTTGCCGGTATCGTGAACCAGGCCGCTCAGAAAGGCGTTGTCCACTTCTCTTTTGTCCAGGCCTTCAAGCTGGGCAATTGATTTGGCCAGCATTCCGGTTCGCAGGCAATGGTCAAAGAGCTTCTGCACGTAGTCCTGACTTGCCGATGGTCCGTTGAACCGGGTAAAGATGTGGATGCTCAGGGCCAGGGCTTTGATCATCTCCAGCCCAAGGAGATTGACGGCCTGTTCCGAGGTGCTGATGTGCTTGGGAAGTCCAAAAAAGGCTGAGTTGATCAGCTGGAGCAATTTGGTGGTCATGGCCGGATCCTGAGAAATGAGCTGGCCGACCTTTTTGATGGACGCTTCCGGCGAGTTGAGCTCCTCCATGAGCTGATTGAAATGGGCCGGAAGACTGGGCAGGGTCCCCATTTGGGAGACAGCGCCCTGCAGGCTGTCCTTGTTCAGGGTCTGCCTCAGGGCCAGGGTGCGCTGCATGATTTCCCTGACTGCCTCGGGCTGCAGGGGTTTGGAGATGAATTGATGGGCGGTGTTCACGGTCAGCAGGCCCAGCTCCCGGGATGAGTGGTCTGTCATGGCCACCCGAGTCGTCCTGGGGTGCTTGGCCTGCATTGTCTCCAGGAGCTTGCCCCCGCCCATGTTCTCCATGCAGACATTGACCACCAGGATGTCCACCTGTTCCCTGCTCAGGATCTTGAGGACCTGGGCGCTGGTGCGAGCTGTCCGGATAGTCCAGATGCTCGGGTCCTCGAGCATGGATGCACATTGCTGGAGAAGTCTCTGGTTATCATCGGCAATACAGATTGTGGAAGTCATAAACTGCTCAAAGTCTTCTGGATTCAGTTCTCATTAGCAGGTCTGGCCTTTGTGGGCAAGCTGAAAAAGGAGCGGAGAATCGGTTGCAGGCTGTCAGATCAAATCCGGTCAAGGGTCTCCTGAAGCCAGGTTCTGCTCAGCTCCCAGACCGACTGAACCGCAGTGGCAAACTGGTGGTCGGCCCCGGGGATGATCTCCAGCTGTTTGGGGTCTCCGGCGCAGGCAAAGAGGTGGCGGGCATCCCGGGGCGGGACGACCTGATCCTTGGATCCATGGATCAGGAGCAGTGGCCGGGGGGAGATTTTGGCTGCTGCCGCGCACAGGTCATATTGGGCCAGATCCTTGAAGAAGCCCTGCCGAATGAACAGGCTGCCACCTTCATCCTGGAGCCTGACCATGTCTTGATCCAGAGTCCGGGGATCGGCAAAGCCCTGAAAGAGCCTGGTCAGATCTGCCGGGGCGGCCCAGGTGCAGACCCCGGCCACCCTGGAGTCCCCGGCAGCCTGGCAGATGGCTGTGGTGCCTCCAAAGCTGCGGCCTATGGTCAGCAGCGGTCCATACCCTGAAGTCTCCCCCCAGGTCAATGCAGCCGTGAGATCGTCGATCTGCCGGCTCAAGGTCAGGTCCTCAAAAAGGCCCTGGCTCTGACCGTTTCCGGCAAAGTCAAAGACCAGGACCGAGAGCCCGAGCTGGTCACTGAGATAACGGCCCATGTCCAGGGTTTTGCCCTGACCTTCCTTGCTCCCGGTGAACCCGTGGCAGATGATCAGCAGTGGCCCGGGGCTCCTGCTGCCGGGCAGCAAAAGAGCGGCCAGAACCTGATTCAGGGAGTTGGTGAACTGGACGGTCCGCCAGGCGTCAGATCGGGTCATGGGGCCTCTCGCATGAAAGCCTATCGTGAAAGAGGTTGACGGACAAGTCTGAATGCGTTATTTGAATAATTGTTCATATGATCAATGCTAGGAGAAGACTGATGGCCCGTGAGAATAAGTCAGACACCTGTCAGGACAGGATCGTGCATGAGGCCAGCGTCAATCTGGTCAGGGAGAACATCCCCTCTGATCAGGCCCTTTTGGATGTGGCCGCTCTGTTCAAGGTCCTGGGAGACTACTCCCGGGTCAGAATACTGCAGGCCCTGTCGGTTCAAGAGCTCTGCGTCTGCGATTTGAGCGAGGTTCTCAGGATGAGCTCCTCAGCAGTGTCCCATCAGCTGAGGGTCCTGCGGGCGGCCAAGCTGATCAAGTTTCGCCGGGAGGGTAAAAACGCCTTTTACAGTTTGGATGACAGTCACGTCCAAAAGCTTTTTGAACAGGCTCTGGAGCATGTCCAGGAGTGAGTGTGACCGAGAACGTGATCGATACCCGAAAATCCCTTGAGCAGTGCCCTGTGGATGCGGATTCCGGGCCATGCTCCGGAGAATGCAGTTGCGGTGCCATGAACCGCAGTGAAGAACAGCAGCTCGGATCGGGCTTGAAGGCTGTCCTGCCCGGAACAGTCCTTTTCGGCCTGGCCCTGACGGTCCAGTTCTTTGACATCGGCACCTGGATGGTCACCTGGGGCCTCTTTGCCCTCAGCTACGTGCTGGTCGGAAGGGATATCGTCCTCCAGGCTTTTCGAAATATCCTCCGCGGCAGGCCTTTTGACGAGTTTTTTCTCATGACCCTGGCCACGTTCGGGGCCTTTGCAGTCGGGGCCTTTTCCGAGGCTGTGGCTGTGATGCTCTTTTTCAAGGTCGGGGAGCTGTTTCAGGACCGGGCTGTGGCCAGGTCGAAAAAGTCCATCACCTCCCTGATCGAGTTGAGACCTGATTTTGCCCGGGTTAAGACTCAGTCCGGACTGTCCGAGGTAGACCCGGCCGAGGTCGATGTGGGCCAGATGATCGAAGTCCGGCCTGGAGAGCGGGTTCCTCTGGACGGCACCGTGGTCACCGGCAGCGGCGATGTGGATGCGTCGGCCCTGACCGGCGAGTCCAGGCTCAGGCGGATCGGCCCGGGAGACGATATCCTGTCCGGGATGATCAGCTCCGCAGCCCGGTTTGAGATTCAGGTTGCCAAGCCCCTGGCCGGGTCCACTGTGCAGCGTATCCTGGACTTGGTCCGGGATGCCTCCCAGCGCAAGGCCCCCACCGAACGTTTCATCACCAGGTTCGCCAGGATTTACACCCCTGTCGTGGTTGGGCTGGCCCTGGTCATCGCCTTCGGCCCCTGGATAGTCTCCAGGATCCCCGGTGGAGCTTCTCTGTTCGCGGAGCCGGTCGAGGCTGCAGACTGGATCTACAGGGGGCTTATCTTTCTGGTGGTCTCCTGCCCCTGCGCCCTGGTCATCTCAATCCCCCTGGGGTTTTTCGGGGGCATCGGCGCGGCCTCGAAGCACGGCATCCTGGTCAAGGGGGGCAACTTTCTGGAGGGTTTGAACAGGCTGGGGACCGTGGTCTGGGACAAGACAGGGACCCTGACCAGAGGCAGGTTCACCGTGGTCGAGCTCCAGCCGGTCAAGGGGGTGAGCAGGGACGAACTGCTCCAGGCTGCGTCAGTGGCTGAAAGCCGTTCCAGCCATCCTATCGCCGGGTCGATCCGCAGGGCCCATCCCCGTGCTGATGACCCTGCTCTGGAGGACTACACGGAAACACCCGGCCAGGGGGTCATGGCCCGGACCAAAGCAGCGGTCTACGCTGCCGGGAACGAGGCCTTCATGCACACCCTGGGAGTTCCGACCGGGCAGGATGGCCATTCCGGGACCGTGATTCATGTGGCCAGGGACTCCAGATACCTGGGCGCCGTGATCATCAGCGACGAGGTCAAGCCCGGAGCTTCGGAGGCGGTCCAGGGACTTCGGCAGGCAGGGATCGCCGCCCAGGTCATGCTCACAGGCGACAACGAGGACATGGCCCAATCCGTGGCCGGGTCTCTGGGTCTGGACCGGGCCTTTTCCGGACTGCTGCCCCAGGACAAGGTCCGGGAGCTGGAAAGGATCATGCAGGGCAGCCCGACCGGGAGCTTGACTGCCTTTGTCGGGGACGGGATCAACGACGCCCCGGTCCTGGCCAGGGCGGACATCGGCGTGGCCATGGGCGGTCTGGGATCGGATGCGGCCATCGAGGCTGCGGATGTGGTCCTCATGGAGGACGACCCTGGGAAGCTGGTCCAGGCGGTTCTGGTGGCCAAACGCACCAGGGCCATTGTCTGGCAGAACATCGGCCTGGCCCTGGGGGTCAAGCTCTGTGTGCTCGGGCTGGGGGTCTTTGGCCTGGCCACCATGTGGCAGGCGGTCTTTGCCGATGTGGGGGTGGCCTTGCTGGCGATTCTGAATGCCTTGCGCATCAATTTCATCCGGATGACCGGATGAAATTGAATCATTTTTTTTGGTTAGATGGCAAATCGTTCATGAGGAATACTCTTCATGGAGCTGAGTGAGGGGAGCTCCCCAGAAAGTTTCTGCTTTGATCAAAATGGCAGCCTTGATGCTCAGACACATGGGGAAACTCCCGTGAGTTGGATCCCTTTTAAATTCAAATTAATAGAATTCAGCTTTGCCTCTGGCAAAGCTGAATTGCGGACTCGGAACTCTAAAAAATGAAAGGAGGCAAGCATGGAAACGATCAAAGTCAAAGGCATGTCCTGCCAGCATTGCGTTCAGGCCGTGACCAGGGCCTTGAACGGGGTTGAGGGCCTGGAAAATGTCCAGGTCGACCTGGATTCCGGCCAGGCCTCGTATGACACGGTCAAGCCGGTGGATCAGGAGACCATTAAGGCAGCGGTCAAGGAGGCCGGGTACGAGGCGGAAGACTCGTGAATTGTCAACCGCTTGATCCCGCTTCAGTCATGCCGCTGCCTCAGGCTGAAGAAAAGACAGGAGGCTTTTGACACCCATTAAAAGGCCCTCTGTCAAGAGAAAATAGTCTCCTTGTGCA
>CAYOID010000058.1:0-21786 GCA_964403955.1 uncultured Desulfohalobiaceae bacterium
TCTTTTCTTCTCTTCCAACCTCACCCACTGTCTCAAGTGTGTGCCAAGCTCATGCAGCCGGCAGGGCTGAATATGAGACTTTGAAATGACGAAGAACCTCGAGTGACAGGGAACTTTGATCCTTCCCCAAGGAGCGGCAATGGACATCAGGCAGCAGATTCTGGACAAGGCCAGAGAAGCAGGGGCCTCCCTGGCCGGTATCGCCAGCGTGGAACATATCAGGCAGGCCCCGGCCCATCAGGTTTTTCCCCGGCTCAAGGATTACTCCGGGGTCGGGACACCTGCCGACGGGACCACCGGGACCGGCGAGGAGGACTGGCCGGGCCAAGCCCGATCGGCCCTGGTGATCGCCCTTGAGCATCCTGAGAGCAGGCCGGAACTGGATTGGTGGGACGGCAAGGGCACACCCGGGAACCGGGCTCTCATGGAGATCGTCAAGAAGGTCCGGCCCTGGATCGAGGAGGAGCTGGACATCCGGACCCACAGGCTCCACTACTTTGTCCAGAAAGGGGGCGTGTTTCTCAAGGACGCCGCTGTCCTGGCCGGACTGGGCTGCCTGGGGCAGAGCAACCTCCTGGTGACGCCGGAGTTCGGGCCCAGGGTCCGGCTGCGGGCTCTGTTTCTGGAGGCTGAACTGGAGCCCACCGGACCCATTGACTTTGATCCCTGTCCGGACTGCGATCAGCTGTGCAGGCAGGTCTGCCCGGAGCAGGCCATGGACAGTTTTGTCCCCGCTTTTGATGCCTTTTCCGGTCTCAGCCTGCCGGCCAGGGACGGGACCTATGACCGGGATGTCTGCAATGTCCGGATGGAAAAGGACATGGCCGCCAGCAAGGCCCTGTCCGGGCAGGAGTCACCGGTGATCAAGTACTGCCGGGAGTGCGAGTTTGCGTGTCCGGTTGGAGGATAGAATTCAGCTTTGCCCTGGCAAAGCTGAATTCTGATTTTTTCCGCAATGGCCCGAGCGCTTCGCTCGGGCCATCATCAGTCGTACTCCACAGCGCTGAAGCGCATCAGCTTGTCCCAGCTGTGCGAGGACTGGATGCGGCGAATGGTCCCGGTCCGGCCGCGCATGACCATGGACGTGGTCACGGCCCCGTCCCCGGAGTAGCGCACTCCGGACAGAAAGGTCCCGCCGCTGATGCCTGTGGCTGAGAAAAAGACGTCATCGTCGCGCACCAGGGTGTCCACAGTGAGAACCTGCTTCAGATCGGCCCCAGAGTCCTGCAGGGCCTGCTTTTCGTGATCCTTCTGCGGGTCCAGCCGCCCCAGCATTTCCCCGCCCAGAGCCTTGATGGCACAGGCCGAGAGCACGCCTTCCGGTGTTCCACCGGTGCCCATGAGCAGGTCCACCTCTGACTTGGGGTCCACGGCCATCAATGCCCCGGCCACGTCTCCGTCTGTGTGGAGCTGGATTCTGGCCCCGGCCTGCCGAATCTCATTGATCAGCTGCTGGTGTCTGGGCTTGTCCAGGACAAAGACCATCAGGTCGTCAATGTCCTTGCCCATGACTCTGGCCACCCTGGACAGGGTCTCTTTGACCGGGGCGTCGAGCTCCACCACGTCCCTGGCTGCTGCCGGGACCACCAGCTTCTTCATGTAGTAGCTGGGCCCGGGGTCGTACATGCTCCCTCCCGGGGCCATGCCCACAACGGCAATGGCGTTGGGCCGTCCATAGGCCAGGAGGTTTGTCCCTTCCACCGGGTCCACGGCCACATCCACAGCCGGCCCCTGCCCGGTGCCGACCTTTTCCCCGTTGAAGAGCATCGGGGCCTCGTCTTTCTCGCCTTCTCCGATGACGATCGTCCCCTGGATGTCTACAGCGTTGAAGGACAGGCGCATGGCGTCCACAGCCGCCTCATCCCCTCTGTCCTTTTCTCCCTTTCCCAGCCATCTGGCCGATGCCAGGGCTGCTGCTTCAGTGACCCGGACCAGGTCCAGGGCCAGATTGCGTTGCGGTATTTCCATGGATTCCTCCGGATCGGGAGTGTTCACACAGGCTGTTGCCACACTATCTGCCCAGGACAGTGTCGATCATGTCCACCCGTCTCTGATGACGCCCGCCTTCGAAGGCGGTGCTCAAAAAGGCTTCCAGAATGCTCAGGGCCAGGTCCTGCCCAAGGACCCTGGAGCCGAGACAGAGCAGATTGGCGTTGTTGTGGGCCCTGGCCATCCGGGCCATGTACTCGTTGGAGCACAGGGCGGCCCGGACATGGCGGAATCTGTTGGCAGTCATGGACATGCCCAGGCCGGTTCCGCAGATCAGGACTCCGAGCGACCCTGTGACCAGCAGCCTCTGGCAGGCCTTGGCGGCAAACTTCGGGTAGTCCGTGCTTTGATCGGAATCAGTGCCCTGGTCTTCGCAGGCGATGCCCCGCTCTTGAAGCTTTTCGATCAAGGTTTGCTTCAAAGGCAGACCGGCATGGTCTGCACCAAAGATGACAGGCGAGATTTCGTTCATGTGCTCTCCTGGCTGGCTGTTCAAAAAGGTGTGCGTGCGAGGGCAACAAAAAATCAGAGGCTGCAGCGTATCCCGGCATACGCGAGGCTCTGATTTTTTCTCCGGCAATGAAGCGGTCGGGCCTTGTTCAGCAGCCGGTCAAACCCGCCATTTCTGACGTCGCCTGTCGATCATGCTCTGGCGAAGGTTCTGGAGGTCGCTGCGCAGGTGGTCCAGCTCGCTGCTCAGAAAATCGATCTGTTTCAGGCACAGGGACTCCTCATCCCTGGAAAGGGCGTCCTTTTCCGCCTTTTGCTGCAGCTTGCCCAAAGTCTCGTACTCTCTTTTGAGCCGCTTTTCCATCTGCCGGATCTCCAGGGATCTGAGCCATCGAATGACGGACCACCAGAGCTCGCTGAAAATGACCTTGACCCCCAGGATCAGGGTTCTGTCCAGGGTCATGTCCACTGTCTGGGTCTGGGACTGTGTCGGTTCGGTCATGGAGAGACCTCCTTTTCCTTGCTGAGAAAAATCAGTTCAGTTTCTTCAGGGAGCTTCAGGTTCAAGGCCTTGTCCGGCCAAAGCTTGCGAAACTCGACCCCTTTGATGTGCACAATGGCCTTTTGGCTGGGTCCTGCCTGCAGCAGGACTTTGCCCGGAATACGGTGTCCGGCTTGCACTGTGTGATTTTCTAGACGCATGGTCCAGTCAGAAGGCCATGTCCCGGTCAGCCGGGTGACCTTGAGCTCGGGCGAGATGCACACAGTGGAGACTTTCTGCTCCGGGCCGAAGTCGAAGCACCAGCCGAATTCCGGGTCGTAGCTGCTGCTGGAGTACTGTTGCGGCAGGATCATACGCCAATGGTCGCTGAAAATAAAGGTCAGCTCCTGAAGGTCGAAGGGCGCGCGAAATCCCAGCCGAGCTGCCCCAATCCGGGAGTCGGGATGGGCAAAGGCCTTGTCCTGTCCTGGGTAGTAGGCCAGCCATTGTTCTTTGGCGACCCGCCACATGGAAAAGGTCGTTCCCAGACCGGCCTTGAGGTCCAGACGAATGGGCAGATCGTAGTTGCCCCAGGCCTGAAAGGTGATCCGATCCTGCCGGCTGGGGGAGATGAGGTGCACGCTGGAAGAGATGGAGAAGCCCTGGCTGAAGGTTTGGTCCTCGATTCTTGCCCTGAACTGCTCCCAGGTCCGGCTTGCCGGCTGGGGAGGGACTTCAGGCAAAGGCGGTATTTTGGGCCCGCAGCCCCCCAGGAGCAGCAGGGCGCAGCACAGGCTCCAGGCGAGGCGCTTCAAGAGCACATGATCAGCAGGCAAAAACAGCTCCCCCTGGAAAAGCCCATCGTTTGGCCGGGAAGCTGGAGGACCCCCTGGACAGGATGGCTTTCAGCTTGTCTTTGATCTGTTTCGGGTCCTCTGGATCATGCTCCAGGGCCTGCTCGTACCCTTCTCTGGCCAGTTCGAATTTTTGCAGGGCAGTGGCAATATCGGCATAGTGCTCCCAGATGATGGGGTCATTTTTGACCTTGGATACGGCGGTGGCAATGGTTTCCCAGGCCTGATCCAGCTTGCCGGACTTGAAGTACAGCCAGGCCAGTGAATCAAGGTAGTAGCCGTTTTCAGGGTCCAGGTTGAGGGCCTTTTTGATCAGGATCTCCGCCCGGTCCAGATCCTGGCCCTGCTCGGCCAGGGTGTAGCCGATGAAATTCAATGCTGCGGCATGATCGGGGTCGGTCTTGATGATCTTTTCCATGTGCTCCAGGGCTTGGCTGACCTGGCCCTGCTCGTGCTCAACCACCCCGAGCTGAAACAAGATGGATGTGCTCTGGTCCTGCTGGCTCAGCCCCTGAAGCAGGACCTGCCTGGCCTGGTCCAGATCGTTCCGGTTGATGTGAATTTCGCTCTCCAGGATCCAGAAGTCGTCCTGTTCAGGAAAGAGCTCCTGGCCCTTGCGGCACAGGCGCAGGGTCTGCTCCTGCTCTCCACGTTCAAAAGACAGCTGGCAGCGCAGGGCCAGACTCCGGCTGTAGAGCTTGGATTCAGGCTCGATCTGCTCCAGATGTTTCAGGGCCTCGTCCACATCGTTGTCGGCCCGGTAGGCGAGAATGGCCTTGTAAAACCAGGCCCGATCCGAATCCTGAGACGGGATGCCCATCGAGTTCATCAGCTGCCTGGCCTGCTCGTAAAAATCGTTTTGCAGGAAGAGACCAACGGCCTGGAGCTGGAAAGAGGGATCCTGAATGGCGGATCCAGCCACCTGGAGAGCCTGGTCTGGATTGTTCAGCTTGAGGTTGAGCAGAATGATCCTGGACAGGATGTCCTGATTGGCGGAGTCCAGCTCAAGGAGCTTGGAGTAGGCTTTGACAGCCGCCGAGTAGTTCTTGTCCAGCTCGTACTGGTAGGCCAGCTCAGCCCAGGCCTTGATGAAGGTCGGATTGAGATCCGTGGCCTGCTTCAGATGGCTGATGGTCTTGGCCCTGTCTTCCAGGCCGGTGTAGGCCTGGGCCAGAAGGTAGTGGGCTGAAGCGCTGCGCTCGTCCTCGGGGATGGCCTTGAGCACATCCAGGGCCTTGCCGAACTCCTTGTTCTTCATGAGCAGCCGGGCCAGCTGGCTGCGGGTTGCCAAATCCTGGGAATGATGCTCCAAAAACGTTTCCAGGACGCCAATGGCCTGGCCGGTCTGATCCATGGCCTGATGGAGCCTGGCCTGGATAACGGCCAGGTCCTGATTGTCCGGAAATTGTTTGCGAGCCTGACTGGCGGCCTTCAGGGCTTTGGGAAGTTGTTCGGAACGCCACAGAGTGGTGATCTTTTCCAGATAGAGGCTGGGCCGGGGGTCGAGCTCAAGCGCTGCCCCCAGGGCTTCCAAAGCTGGTCCAGGCTGCTCGTTCTGAAGGAGGTGCATGTATTTTAAGAAGGCAAACGTGGCCCTGGCTTCCCGGGACAGGGGCTGGACCGGCGCAGGGGCCTCCACCTGGGGATTGAGAGTGCTGCAGCCTGCGAGCACCAGGCAGAACAGGACTGTGGCCAGCCAGCGGCGAAAAAATGGGCTATCAATGGTCATAATCATATGAGCAGAATTGTTTCATTCTTCTGTACAGGGTGTTGCCCATCTCCAAACCGGTTTCGATGAATTCGGGCCCGTAGAGCTGCCCGGTCTGGGTCCGGAACGTATCGGCAATGGACTGGATGAACTCCATGCCCTGAGGGAAACGGGACACGATTTTGTCCAGGGTCCATTCTTCATAGTCGCAGATTTCCCAGAGGGTGGTCACAAAGTTGTCCGGCCCCCAGCGGAACTTGTCTGCATCATAGAGGGCTCCGCTCAAGAGCTCTGTCATGAAGTCCGGAGCCGTGTCCATTGGCCGGAAAGCCTCGTGGTTCTTGATGGCAAAAAAGATCATGGCTTTGTCTGAATCCGCCAGTGGATAGTCCTGGAGTATTTTCATGCTCAGCTCAGCCCCCTGCCGGGCGTGGTCCCTTTCCAGCCGGCAGGTGTCGTGGAGCAGGCCAGCCATTTGGGCCAGGACAACCAGTTGGCGGCCCATCTTCAAATCTGTGGAGTAGGCCTCGGCAAAGGCAATGGCTCCAGCCTCAATGGCCACGGTTTTGCAGTGTTCCACTCCGTGGCCGAAGTTGTCGTACAGAAAGGGAAGCACATCTTCGGCGCACCGAAGAATGAGGGGGTTATCGAAAAAGGTTTCCCGGGCATAGGCCAGTTCAGGGGCAAAATGGTCATAAAACTTGGGTCTTTTCTGACCCTTGATGTCTTTGGCCTCGTTTTTCAGCTGCTGGAGGAGATTATTCATCGGAAATCCATTCTTGGGAAAAGTCGCTGATGGAGTCGCTCAGATGCGTTCGCAGCTTTTGCAGCAGGCGGCTCTCAATCTGCCGGACCCTTTCCCTGGTGATGTTGAACTCGTCGCCGATTTCCCTGAGAGTCACCGGGGCGGGGGACAACAGCCTCTGATTGAGGATGGCCAGCTCCTTTTCGTTCAGGGTGGGCACAATGGATTTGATGTGTTCCTGCAGGCTACTGGATATTTCCTCCCTGGCCAGCTTGTCTTCCACGCTGGCTTCCAGGGCGGGCAGCATGTCCAGCCTGGTGGTGGCAGACTCGTCACTGAAGGGAGAGTCCAGAGAGAGATCGTGCTGGCCCATGCGCATGGACATCTCTTCCACCTCTTCCCTGCTGACATCCAGGTTCTGGGACAGGGTTTCGGAGTTGGGGTCAAATCCGAGATTTTCCAGGCGCTGACGCTCTCGGCCCAGGTTGTAGAAGAGCTTTCGCTGGGATTGGGTGGTCCCGATCTTGACCATGCGCCAGTTGTCCATGATGAACTTCAGGATGTAGGCCTTGATCCAAAAGGCAGCGTAATATGAGAACTTGATCCCCCGGTCGGGATTGAACTTCTGCACAGCCTTCATCAAACCGATATTGCCTTCCTGGATGAGTTCCAGGACGTTTTTCATCCACTTGCGCTGGAACTCCATGGCGATTTTGACCACCAGACGCAGATGGGAGGTCACCAGCCTGAAAGCGGCGTTCTTGTCGTTGTCTTCCCGAATCCGGCGGGCCAGTTCGAATTCCTCATCCGGTTCCAGGATGGGAAATCTGTTGATTTCCCTCAGGTAGAGCTGAAGCCCGTCCTGGGTTGAGAGCTGGCGGCCCGGGCTTGGTATGGGCAGCTTGGAGGTGACGTTTGCCCCGGGCTTCTCGTCTTTGTGCAGAGGTTCGGACGTGTCCTCCCGGCCCTGAACAGCCTCCTCCTCGAACTGGTCGTCAATCTGCTCTTTGTTCTCTATTGTTTTGTTCTTCGACATACAATTCAGCTTGTTGTTAAAAAGTCCCCCACTGATTGGGTTCACATTTCAATGTAAATATTTTATTTGTCTTTTTCAATGTTTTTCAGTACACGTTCCGAAATCAGCTTTCTGACGTTTCAGACAAGCACTGACCGGCCGGTTTTGAGCGAAAGGGTGCAACTGTGTTGAAATCATGGACCGCGGCAGCGCCGCTTCTTCTGGTTACTGTCTTCCTTCTGGCCGTGGCCAATCCGGCAGCAGGGTCGTTTCCCAATGAGATCAGCTCTCAGGAGCTGATCTCTGCAGTGGCGAAGTCCAGGGGCAGGGTGACTGTGGTCAATTTCTGGGCCTCCTGGTGCAGCAGCTGCAAAAAGGAAATCCCAGAGCTTTCGAGCATGAGGGACAGGTACAGCCCCGAGGAACTGACCCTGATCGGTGTCTCATTGGACCAGAATCTCAAGGCCCTGTCACGTTTTCTGCAGACACATCAGCTCAGCTACCAGGTCTATCGGGCCGGTCCTGATGTCAACGCCGCCTTTGGGATCACCGGCATCCCCAAGACATTGATCTATGGGCCGCAGGGAAAGCTGGAGTTCGATCAGTTCGGCTACGTGCCCCTGAACACTTTGCGCAAAGTGGTGGATCGACTGCTGGACGAGTAACGGGATCATGCAGGGATATTATCTTCGCAAGGCCAATATTCAGGATGTTCGGGCCATACACGGTCTGCTGATGAAGTTTTCCAGTCAGGGGCTCCTGCTGCCGCGCTCGTACAGTGAGCTGTACAAGCACCTGCGGGATTTTTTTGTCATCGTCAGCCCTCATGACGACGGGATCAAAGGCTGTTGCGCCCTGTCGATCACCTGGGACAATCTGGCTGAAATTCGATCCCTGGTGGTGGACGTGAGCCTGCAGAGACAGGGCTGGGGACGCCGCCTGGTGGACACCTCCATGAGCGAGGCCCTGACTCTGGGCATTTACCGCGTCTTCACCCTGACCTATCAGGTCCAGTTCTTTGCCAAACACGGTTTTGATGTCGTGGACAAGAACACCCTGCCGCAGAAGGTCTGGGCCGACTGCCTGAATTGCCCCAAATTCCCTGACTGTTGCGATGAAGTGGCCATGCTCATGGAACTCTGATTCAGAGAGGACTCTGAATCATACGCTCATGAAAAGATCTTGTTCTGACACGAAGGGTCGCTGAGAGACCGGAGATCGAGGCAATTTCTTAACTTCAGATCTGGGCCAAATATTCAGCTTTGCCAGAGGCAAAGCTGACGAGGAAGAGCATGAGTCAGCTGAAAACAGTCTATTCCAGGGACGTCATCCAGGAAAGGGTGCAGGCCCTTGGCCAGGAGATCTCTGAACGCTACCGGGGGGAGACTGAACCGGTTGTGGCCGTGTGCGTGCTCAAAGGGGCCTTCATCTTTTTTGCCGATCTGGTTCGTTGTCTCGATTTTGATCCTGAACTGGATTTCGTCCGTCTGGCCAGTTATGGTCAGGACACAGTCAGCCAGGGAAGGGTGCTGTTCAGCAAGGATATGGAAGTCAGTATCCATGGCAAGCATGTCCTGATCGTCGAGGACATCATCGATACCGGCCATACAGCCCAATACCTGAAGAGGGTCCTTCAAGCCAGAAGTCCCAGGAGCATAGCCTTTTGCGCATTGGTGGACAAGGCCTCCAGGCGGGAGGTGGATGTGAAGATCGATTTTGTGGGCTTCTCACTGGCCGGCGGGTTTATCGTCGGGTACGGGTTGGACTATGCAGAAAGCTATCGACAGCTGAGTTCGATCTGTGAGCTCACGGCATAAGGAGCTGCCCCATGATTCTTTCCTGCCCCGAATGCAAGACCAAATACCAAGTGCGGGACGAGCTCATTGACCCGGAAGGTATCGAGGTCAAGTGCTCCAGGTGCGGTCACAGGTTCATGGCCTATCCTGAGCAGGATCAAGAGACCGGGCCCGGGGAATCAGAGCAGGTTGAGCAGACATCTTGGCAAAGCGACGAAACCGGGGTTTCTGACGAGCCCGACCGCACAGGCAATGGGGAAGCAGCCTCTTTTGACCTGGAAAGGCGGGTCAATTTCAGGAAAATCCCTGTGAGCCGGACTGTGCTCTTGATCATCGCCCTGCTTGTGGTCTGCGCGGTCGGGGCCGTCTTTGTCTTTCCCGGCCTGAAAGGGATGCTCCCTTTTGGCGAGTCAGGGCAGCCGGAGGAAAGCGTTTCCCGGAAGGAGGATCTTCCGGTCGGGAACGTCGAGGATATCGGCCTGCAGGACGTCCGCCAGTACATGGTCCAGAATGAAAAGATCGGCCAGGTCCTGGTTATCGAGGGCAAGGCGGTCAACAACTCCCAGGCCCCCAAGGAGATGATCAAGATCCAGGCCACCCTGTTCGACGCTCAGGGAGAGATCTTGTCTCAAAAGGAGTTTCTGGCCGGGAATACAGTCTCCCTCTTTCAGCTCCAGGTCTTGAGCGAGGACGCCCTGAGCTCGGCCCTGGAATCCAGGGTGGGCATCCTGTCCAACAACACCGATGTTGCCCCGGAGGAGGATGTCATGTTCATGACCACCTTCACCAATCCTCCAGACGATCTGGCTGAGTTCAGCCTGAAGATCATTCAGGCCCGCCCCGTCTCTGACTGAGCCCTGCACATGAAGCCCAAGGTCAGCTACACCTGCCGGAGCTGCCAGGCCACGCTGAAACAGTGGCAGGGCCAATGCCCTCACTGCCAGGAGTGGGGGACCGTCGTGGCCCTCCAGGAGGACCCCGGTCCAAGGGGTGATCCGGGCCGGGTTCTGGAGCCGGTGGTGCTCGGAGACCTGTCCCCAGACCAGAGCCAGGGCGTGAGCACCGGGTCCAGAACCGTGGACGAGCTCCTCGGGCAGGGGATCATGCCCGGCTCGGCACTGCTTTTGGGTGGAGAACCTGGAGTGGGCAAGTCCACGTTTTTGCTTCAGCTTCTGGGCTCGCTCTGTGCCACAGGCCAGAAGGCCCTCTATGTCTCCGGCGAGGAATCGCTGGCTCAGCTCCGGAAAAGAGCAGAACGGCTGGAGGTCCTGGACAGCGGGCTCATGGCCCTGAACTCCCAGCGGGTGGAGGACGTCCTGGCCGCGATCAGGTCCAGCTCCCCTCCGGCGCTGGTGATCGTGGATTCGGTGCAGACCATGACCTCGGCCGAGGTTGACGGCATTCCAGGCAGCGTGAGCCAGGTGCGCAGCTCGGCCTCCAGGCTGGTGGAGGAAGGCAAGAAGCGCGATGTGGCCCTGGTGCTCGTGGGGCATGTGACCAAAGAAGGGCAGATAGCAGGCCCCAAGCTTCTGGAGCACATGGTTGACGCCGTCCTGTACATGGAGGGGGACAAGGAGCACCTGTTCAGGATGCTCCGGGTGGTCAAGAACCGCTTTGGTCCGGCCAGCAACATGCTGGTCCTGAAAATGGTGGACAAAGGGCTGCAGATCGTGCGCGATCCCTCCACCTTTTTTCTTCAGGCCCGGGATCCGGCTCTTTCAGGCACGGCTGTGGTCATGGCCCTGGAGGGCCAGCGGCCGTTTGCAGTGGAAGTCCAGGCCCTGGTGACCAGGAGCTATCTGACCATGCCCCGGCGCACGGCCCTGGGCGTGGACACCAACAGGCTGAACCTGCTCCTGGCCATCATGGAGAAAAAACTGCATCTGAACCTGGGGCAGACAGACATCTATGCCAAGATCGGCGGGGGACTCAAGCTGGAGGAGCCCAGCCTGGACCTGGCCCTGGTGGCTGCGGTCCTGTCCTCGTTCTACGACCGGCCTCTTCCTGAAAAAGGCGTCTTCTGGGGCGAGGTGGACTTGAGCGGCCAGGTGCGGCCGGTCATGGGCCATGAGGTCCGCCTGAGGCAGGCCGGACAGCTGGGGTATGAACCCATCTTCTGCCCGATCCAGCCGGATCAGCAGTCCGGGCCTGCCTCAGGGCATGAGGTGGGCAACATCCAGAAGCTGCTGTCCAACCTCTTTCCTTCCAGATGAGAGCTGCCGGGTTCCCCGGGCAGACAGTCTTTCCGTATCCGGATCACGTCCGCATGAATCGGAGTTGCTCTTCTTACTGCTCCCCTGGCTGCTCCCCTTTTCCAAGGGGGCTGCCCGAAGGACTTGAGGGGTAGGGGGAGCTCCCCTCACTCAGCTCTTTCAAGACTGCAGGGCATTACAACAAGCCTCAAATCCAGACTTCTCGCGTGACTTTACGACGGCTGCTGCCAAAATTGACTATAACAAGTTGAAATATATTCTGATAACCTTAGCAAGAAGTGTATACACTGATCAGCCGCCTCTCCTATCTGGTCAGAGCGTAGCACGAATGTCCCATGAGGTTCAGTTGGGCTATCAGGAAGGGATTGGCCTGGTCCGGTTCGATCAGAAAAGTCGTGCTGTTTCCGGTCGAGAGCTGGATGACTGGAAGGGAAAGGCTGATGTTCAGGGTGGGGGACTGGAAAAAGGTGAATCTTTGAGTGGCCCTGCTGGCCAGACCGTGTTCTTTCAGGGTCTGGACCACGGATCGAGAGTTCTGATCTGCAAGGGACAGTGTCCTGTCCCGGGGCTGAAGCAGCTCCTGGATCTCAGGCCAGGCATTGGTGGCAGGGATCGTGGGAACATAGATATCCGTGCGGTCAGGGATGGAAGCTGGAGTGAACCTGGTCGCGGAGGCCTGAATCAGGGTATGGACCTGGATGCCCAGACTGTCCAGGAATCCATGGACCAGGGGCGGTACTGTGCCAGGCCGGGATGGGTTGAGCCGAAAGAGATGGGTGACCTGTCCTGGGCCTGAGTTGTCGATGAGCATGATGTCCGCTGTCAGCTCCAGGACCTGGCTCTTGATGTTCAGGATCATCGGGGATCCCTGGTCCCAGACTATGATTTTTCGCCGGCTGAGGTCTTCCAGGCTTTGAAAGGTTGAGGCCGGTTCCCAGGAATCGTTGACCCGGCAGACCTTCAAATCAGCGGCCCGCATCTCATCCAGGTCTATTTTGGGCATCACAGGCTCTGGGATGAAGATGACGGCAGTCCCCCAGGGGGTATTGGCCAGGGGCATCTGCTCCAGGTTGACGCGCAGCCAGCCCTGGGTCCCGTAAGGGTAGAGGAGCTCCTGCCCAGGGGCGAAGCGGAATCCTACTTTTTTCAGGATGGCCATGGTGGCCAGCTTGTTGGCCTTTCGAGCTGATATCGGCTCGTCCGGGGTTTGAGCCGGCTTGGTAGCCTGGTCCATCGGAGGCTGCCCCTGGCCGGCGGCGCCGGCCTGAGCCTTGGCCTGTGCACCCTCCTGGCCGGGCTGGACGGGAAGGACGACCTCCTGGCCGACTTCCAGAGAGTCGATGTCGGCAACGTTCGGATTGAGCTCCTGAAACAGGTTGAGGTATTCGTCAAAGATCAAATGGTCTGGAAGATTGGCCTTGTTCCGAAGCAGCTTGACCAGGCTGTCTCCAGGCTGGATGGTGGTGCGGATGGTTTCCGCTGAAGCTGTGTCCGGCACCCGGTCCCTGGAGTCGGGAACGGGCTCTGCAGTCTGCTCCAGAGCTTGGGCAGATTGCCCTGGCTGCAGCCTTTGAGGAAGAAAGAGGCTTGTTCCGGGCTCGACCTGGTTGAGGTTCTCCAGGTGCGGATTGAGCTTTTCCACTTCTTTGGCCGTGGAGAACAGCTTGTCTTCAGGGACATCAAAGGAGCGCAGGATGGAGTAGACGTATTCACCTTTTTGAATCGTGTATCTGAAGCCATCCTGCTCCTGTTCGAGGGGGATCTGCTTCTGGAACATGAGGCGCGGCGGTGCGGCATGCAGGAGTGGGTTCAGCAAGAGGCCCGCAAGGGCGAACGCGCAGCACCAGCGGATCCATGATTGGAGATGCATGCGGGGATTGTAAACAAATAGATGCAGAGGTCAAGTGACCGTCGGGTTTGGAGAGCAGATATCGTGGGGATTTCTACGAGAAATCCCCGAGAAAGGCAATGGCAGCAGCCCTGGGGCCGCTGTAGGTGCCGATGACTGGAGAGGCCTGGATGGTGAAGAGCGGCGGGATGCCGAATCGGCGCTCGATTTCCTGGGCATACATCTCGGCAATGTCCGGAGCCTGGACATGGGCAACTGCAAACCGCAGGTTGTCCATAGCCCTGGCTTCTTGGTGTACGAGTTCAAAAAGGTTCCGGGCCGCCCGGGTTCGGCCGAGCCCCTGACCGGCTTTGCTGGTCAGCCCCCGGTCGTTAAAGGTCAGGATGGGCTTGAGGTGCAGGACCTTGGCCAGCAGGCCCGACCCCTTGCTCACCCGTCCGCCTCTGACTGCGTAGTCCAGAGTGTCCAGACCAACGAAAAAGCGGGTTCTGGAGGCTGCCGCGCGGGCCGCCTCCTCGACCTCATCGATGGGAGCCCCTTTCTGGGCTCGTTTGGCTGCTTCCAAGACAACCATGCCCAGGCCGATGGAGACCAGCTTGCTGTTCAGCACTCTGATCATGTCTGGAGAACTCCTGGAAGCTGCCACTGCGCCTTGCCAGGTGCCGCTCATGGCAGCTGAAAGGTGGATGGAAACCAGGCCGTGATGTTCGTTCAGAGCGGCGGCAAAGGCATCCTGAAAGGCGCCTGGAGAGGGCTGGGAGGTTCGGACCGAACTGGAGGAGGGCAGGCGCTGGTTGAACTCTTCAGGAGTGATGGTCACTTTGTCCACGAACTCGTCCTGATCCATGGCCAGGGTCAGGGGGATGACCCGAATGCTGTACCGGTCAAGGAATTCCTGGGGCAGGTCGCAGGTCGAATCGGTGACAATGCCGACCCGGTGCTTTTCAGACCTGATCCATTCCTGATGCTGGTGAACCATGTCCTCCACTTTGCGTTGCCGGATCTCGCCGTGTTGACGGGCCAGCTCGAAAACCTGCTCCGGGCTGTTGGTGTGGATGTGGACCCGGACCGTCTGGGATGTTCCGGCCAGGACCAGGCTGTCTCCAAGAGGTTTCAGCTGGCATTGCAGCCGGCTCTGATCCAGACAGGCCCCGCTGATGAGGCATTCGGTGCAGAAGCGGGTGGTCAGAGTCTCCTCCAGGCTGAAATGAGTCTCCGGCTCTTCTGGAATTGCTGTGGAAGGCTGAGCCCAGCCCAGGTCCAGACGGCCCTTGTTCAGAAAATCCACCACCCCGTCCAGGAGGTAGACAAAGCCCTGGGCTCCTGAATCGACAACCCCGGCCTTTTTGAGGCTGGGCAGGCGGTTTGTTGTCTCCCGCAATGACTTTTTGGCCCTGACCAGGGAGTTTTGCAGCAGGTCGACAAAGTCGTTCTCCTTGCTCACGGCCTGCCTGAGGTAGTCGGACCAGTCCTGGATCACTGTGACGATGGTCCCGTCCTGGGGGTTGGAAATGGCCTCAATGGCCCGGTCGGCAGCCCTGCGGACAAGACTCACGAACTCTTCGGGAGAGACACGGATCATGCCCTGGCTGCCTTCGGAGAGCCCGCAGAAAAACTGGGCCAGGATGATCCCGGAGTTGCCCCTGGCTCCCAGGAGGGCTGAGTTGGCGACCCTGGTGCAGACAGCCCCAAGTGAGGAATCGGTGCAATCCTGGATGTCATTGACCACATGGCGCATGGTCCTGGCCATGTTGGTCCCGGTGTCTCCGTCTGGAACCGGAAAGACGTTGATGGTGTTCAAGTGATCGCAGTGGCGGATGAGCCGGTCTGCTGCAACCAACAGACCGCGTTTGAACCGGATTCCATCCAGGTAGCTGATTTTTAGAATGGTTGAAGTCACGAGCAGGCTCTGTTCCTGAAGGCGGAAGAAGCATTGACTGATTCAGTCGCTTCCTTACTGCACCTGTGGCCTGGATGCAAGCCCTTGGACGTGCATCCAGGCCACAGGTGCAGTATGAAAAATGTGAACCCGGAGGGCCATGGCCCTCCGGGTTCACATTTTTAAGCTGCCCTTCTCTTGAGCTCCTCATCCTTGAGGACCCGCCGCAGGACCTTGCCCACTGCTGAGGTGGGAAGTTCGGTGCGAAACTCTACGCTTCTGGGCCGTTTGTAGCCGGCCAGGCGTTCCTTGCAGAAATCAAGGATCTCTTTTTCAGTGGCCTGCTCGCCGCTGCGCAGCTGGATAAAGGCCTTGACCTCTTCACCGCTTTTGGGGTTGGGGATGCCGATGACCGCTGCCTGGGCCACTTTGGGGTGCTCGTACAGGACCTCTTCCACCTCCCGGGGGTAGCAGTTGAAGCCGCCCACCAGGATGACGTCCTTCTTGCGGTCGGTGATGACAATGTAGCCGTCGTCGTCGATGTGCCCGATGTCTCCGGTCAGGAAGTATCTGGAGCCGTTGATCTCCCGAAAGACTTCGGCATTGGCCTGGGGTTTTCGCCAGTAGCCCTTCATGACCTGTGGGCCGCAGGCGCCAATTTCTCCATCTTCACCCTGGGCGCACTCAATCTGACCGGTTTCCACATCCAGGATCTTGATGTCCGTATTCGGCCAGGGGAAGCCAACAGACCCGAAGCGGCGAAGCTCTTTGTCGCTTGGGTTCCCGGCAATGACCGGAGCGGTTTCGCTGAGGCCGTAGCCCTCGAACAGGAGGGCACCGGTCTTGTCCTCGAACCGCCTGGCCAGCTCGACTGGGAGCGGGGACCCTCCAGAGGCGCAGACCATGATGGAGCTCAAGTCGTATTTGCCCAGATGAGGGTGATTGACAAAGGCGGAGTAAATGGTCGGGACCCCGATGACAACCGTGGCTTTGTAATGCTCCACAGCCTTGAGCACCTCGCTGAAAGGCGGCTTGCCGGCCCGGGGGTCAGGGATGCAGATCAATCGGCTGGCTGTGGCACAGGCCCCGAGCAGGCAGAGGGTCATTCCAAAGCTGTGGTACCAGGGCAGGACACCGAGGAAACTGTGGACACCGCCTCGGCGGAACCGTTCGGGTGGTCCCCCTTTTTCATGCGGTATGCGGACCCATTCGTCCATGGCCATGACATCGTGGACAAAGTTGGCGTGAGTCAGGGCCGCCCCCTTGGGGACACCGGTTGTCCCGCCTGTGTAGATGATCAGGGCTAGGTCGTTGACCGGGTCCAGCTCTGGCTCGGGGGGAGTGGGGCTGGTCTTGGCCAGGATGTCGTCATAGAAGACGTGTCCGGGGTCGTGATCCTTGGCTTTGGGGATCTTCCCGAGTATTCCGCCAAGGGTTCCCTTGATTCTGGGCAGGTATGACTTGATGTTGCAGATGACCACGGTTTCCACTGGACTGTCGGCACAGGCCTTGACTGCAGTGGGGTAGAACTGGGGGTGATCCATGCAGAAGACAAGTTTGGCCCCGGCGTCATTGAGCTGGTAGTTCAGCTCGCCGTGGGTGTAGAGGGGGTTGCAGGTCACGCAGACCGCTCCGGCTTTGAGGATGCCGAAATAGATTTCCGGGTATTGCGGGAGGTTGGGCAGGAAAATGGCCACCCGGTCGCCTTTGTGGACCCCTTGAGAGGCCAGAAATGCAGCCACCCGGTCTGCGCTGTCCTTGACCTGGGCAAAGGTTCTGGTTGCCCTGTTGAAGATGGTGTACACGTTGTCCGGATACGAGGCAGCGGCCTCATCCAGGATGGAGAAAACCGGCTTCTCGAAACCGGAGATCTCCCTGGCGACGTCCCTGGGCCAATACCTGGTGGGCCAATCCTGGGTGGTCATTCTTCCCCCTCCTGTGGTGATGTCGTTCTACCGGCAGCTGAGCGGCATGGAAAACACACAAAACATAATGACCGGCAGGTCAGTTTGCGCAATCAGTTTTTGAGACTCCAGCACAGCCAGGGGCTGCGCTGAGTGCTTCTTTGTTCAGGAGCCGGCAGGCGAAAGCCCAGTCTCCATCACTGCATTCAAGCGGCCGGACATGGGACTGGAGCAGCTGGTACAGCTTTTCTAGCCTACATCTTTTTACCTCAGCAGCTCGGATGAGTCAAGGGGTTGCCACATGGACCTGAGGTGTGGACGCTGTTTTGTTTGCAGAACTTTCTCCGGCTTGTTCTGTTCTGCTGGTTGGCTCTGATCGTTTCCATGAAGGCGTCGATCCTTGTTTCGGTCTGAGCCTTTGCAAAGTGCCGTTCGTCCACCTTGTCGGCTTCAAATGATCAAACACAGGTCGAGGTGTTTCATCGGGAAAGCTCCATAAGGGGAGTGTTCAGCCTGGAAGGGCCGATCATGGAGGCCATGGAGCGCAGCATCTTTTCATGGTGCGACCCCCGCCAGAAGATTCTCCGGCAGGACGGACAGATCTGAAAGCGGTTGAAGTAGCGCTTGGTTTTGGGTTCCAGCCGGTGTATGATCTCGCTTTTGTTCACTTCCTCCAGGAGGGCGTTGCAGCGCAGGCAACGGGAAAAGAGGGCAAAGGGGCCTGCGAGGCCGAAGAAGTCCAGGACTTCAGGAAGCTGATCGTCAGGTGTCCGGCCCCGGATGAATTTGCCCCAGACGATCTTTTTGCGTTTCAGGAGACCCTGGTCCCTGGTCAGGACGATCCTGCCTTCCCGGGCGGCCAGGTCAGCGATGGCCCGGTCCCGCCAGGTCCAGTCATAGGCGGTGTCAAAGCCGAGCATCCGGAGCAGGGGGGCCAGCTTGCCCACATTGACATCCACCAGGAAGCGGTGCTCGTTCAATGGAATGGGGCGAAGCAGGGTGGCTTGAAAGGGGTTCATCGGCAGGCTGTGCGGTTCGACCACGATGGCGTCACCCTGGCTCACGATGTGCTCGAAGTCTGCGGGCCGGCCCTGGATGCGAAGGGCACCGACCTCAGTGTGCGGCGGTCCGCAGGCTTCGATCAGGTCCTTGACCGAGGTCCTGCGCTCCAGCTGGATGCGGACCAGACCATTGTCCTTGTCAGAGGCCAAAAAATGCTTTAGTTCACCCTGAAAAGTGATCGAACATAAGGTCATCATTCATGAATCCGATCCTGATTGTCGTCCTCATCGCCCTGATCGGGGCCTACCTGCTTCAGACCTGGGCCGAGATGCTCAACCTCAAGTCCCTGAGCCCGAATCTGCCCGGGGAATTTGCCGACGTCTTTGACCATGATACCTATCATACCTCCCAGGAGTACACCAGGGCCAAGACCAAGCTGGATCTGATGTCCTCGAGCACCGGCCTGGCTGTCCTGGTCGTCTTCATTCTGGCCGGGGGCTTCCCCTGGCTGGACGCCCTGGTGCGATCCATTGGACTCCATCCTGTGCTCACCGGGATGATCTTCCTTGGCCTGCTGGGTCTGGCCTCGGATCTGCTCGCACTGCCATTTGAACTCTATGCCACCTTTGTCCTGGAGGAGCGCTTCGGGTTCAACCGCATGAGTCTGGCCACCTTTGTCAAAGACAAGCTGAAAGGCTTTCTGCTGGCCCTGGTCATTGGCGCACCGTGCCTGGCCGGGATCATTCTCTTCCTGGACGCCTGGCCGGTCTGGGGCTGGGTCTGGGCCTGGGCAGGCCTGATTGCGGTGATGGTCGGGCTGCAGTACGTCGCCCCGGCCTGGATCCTGCCCCTGTTCAACACGTTCACCCCCCTGGAGGAAGGAGAGCTCAGAGACAAGATCCTGGAGTATGCCAGGCAGAACCGAGCCCTTGTTCAGGACATTTCTGTCATGGACGGCTCCAAAAGGTCGGCCAAGTCGAACGCTTTTTTCACCGGTTTCGGCCGCAAGAAGAGGATCGCCCTGTTCGACACTTTGATTGCCAAGCACACCCCGGACGAGCTGGTGGCTGTCCTGGCCCATGAAATCGGGCATTGGAAGCAAAAGCACATCCTCAAAGGGTTGGTCCTGAGCACTGTCAAAATGGGCGTTCTCCTGGGGCTGCTCTCGGCCGCGGTCCGGTATGAGCCCCTTTTTGCAGCCTTTGGCCTGGAACAGGTCTCTGTGCATGCCGGCCTGATCTTTTTTCTGCTCCTGTACACCCCGCTGGCCCTGGTGCTGGCCATGGGCATGAATCATCTCTCCAGGAAACACGAATACGAGGCCGACGCCTTCGCAGCCAGGACCACAGGCAAGCCCGAGGCCCTGATTCAGGCTTTGAAAAAGCTGTCCAGGGACAATCTGTCCAACCTGACCCCCCATCGGCTGCTGGTCTTTCTGGAGTATTCCCATCCCCCGGTCATCGAGAGGGTCCGAGCCTTGAGGGCCCTGAAAATCCCTTGACTGAAAAGGGGGAGAGCATATAATGATGTACACCCGCCCTTAGCTCAGCTGGATAGAGCGCCGGACTTCGAATCCGTAGGCCGGAGGTTCGAGTCCTCCAGGGCGGGCCAGGAAAGACGGGAGCTTATGGGCGGAGTGCCTGTGAGTTCCCTTTTTTTTTCTTAACAGAAAGTAGTATGATTTTCTTTTCGAGGATTGTCGGCGATGGGCAAAAAAAATGAATTTGCTCAAGATGCTTTGAACTTCTAAAAAGAAATAGATATCATAAGGTGATAGATGAAGACTTCGGTGATTATATGTGCCTCGAATATCACAAAAAATTGTTTATTTGGATAATAACATGAATTATCGAGACTGTTTTTCCCAAAAAGATGTCCCAAGAATTGAAGAAATTCGAATAAAAAATTATCGAGTCCTCAAGGATATTAAGTTAGAAGAAATAACACCCCTTACAGTTTTTGTTGGACGAAACGGAAGTGGCAAGTCAACATTGTTTGACGTCTTTGCTTTCTTATCCGAGTGCTTTACCGATGGCTTACGAAAAGCTTGGGATCGAAGAGGGAGATTTCGAGAGCTTCGCAGTAGAGGTTCGGAGGGGCCCGTCACGATTGAAGTCAAATATCGAGAATCACCGAAATCATATTTGATTACTTACCACCTAGAAATTGATGAAACTTCGAAAGGGCCAGTTGTTGCTAGAGAATGGATGCGCTGGAAAAGAGGTCACCCTGCAGCTCCTTTCTATTTCCTCAACTACAAACGCGGTCAGGGTAAGGTCGTCAGTGGAGAGGTCCCTGAAGCGAAAGATCAACGGGTGGATGTCCCCTTGGCTGGCCAAGACGTTTTAGCGGTCAATACCTTGGGTCAATTGGCTAATAACCCTCGTGTAACAGCTTTGCGCAAGTTTATTTCTGGTTGGCATTTATCATATCTGACAGCGGACAGCACTCGAGGAAATCCCGAAGCAGGTGCCGAAGAACGCCTTTCTCAAACAGGTAATAACTTACCCAATGTTATTCAATACTTGAGAGAGCAACATCCTGATAGATTAAATGTAATTTTCAAAGTACTTAGTTCACGTATTCCTCGCCTTCAAAAGTTTGAAGATAGGATACTGGATGATGGACGACTCCTTTTACTTCTTAAGGACGAGCCTTTTGAAAAGCCTATTCTTGCCAAGTTTGCCTCTGACGGGACCTTAAAACTTCTAGCCTACCTCACGCTCTTATACGATCCTGACCCTCCTCCACTTATCGGCATTGAAGAGCCAGAGAATTTTTTGCATCCTCGTCTTCTGGCAGAATTGGCAGAAGAATGTGATTTGGCAAGCGAAAGGGCCCAATTTTTGGTCACCACTCATTCTCCTTTTTTATTAAATTCTTTGACCCCTCGACAAGTCAGGGTTCTGAATAGGGCTCCGGATGGCTATACAAAGATACAGAGAACCTATGATCTTCCAGGAGTGACGGAATTTATCAAGGAAGGTGCAAGTCTTGGAGAATTATGGATGGAAGGACACTTTGAAGCAGCTGATCCAATAAAGTAGGCTCTTTACTATGCACTTGGACGTTCATGTAGAAGAACCATCAATGGAAATCGTTCTCAAATGCCTTTTGCCACAGATCCTTTCGAGCAATGTAACATTTAAGATTTTGACTTATCAAAGCAAACCAGATATGCTTCGGAAATTGCCCAAGCGACTTAAAGCATATAGCCGAAGAGTTGTGAATGAAGACTTGCGAATTTTAGTTTTGATAGATGAAGATAGGCAGGACTGTCAAATTTTAAAGGATCAGTTAGAAAGCATGAGTTTATCAGTGGGTCTTCAAACAAAAACAGCTTCAATGGGTCAAGGTCCTGTGTATGTTGTGAACAGGATCGTAATTGAAGAGTTAGAGGCTTGGTTCTTTGGAGATGAAGAAGCATTAAAAAAAGCTTTTCCAAAAATTCAAAATGTCCAATTGTCAAAGAAGAAAAGGTATCGAGATCCAGATTCAATAACTGGAGGCACTTGGGAGTCCCTTCACAGTGTTTTGAAAAATCATGGCTACTGTAAAGATATCTATCCTAAAAGACATGTGGCTAGAAGAGTCGCTCAGTATATGCAAATTGGAAGTAACAGGTCTTTAAGTTTTCAACATTTTGTACAAGGTGTTAAATCATTATCGCCTTGAACTCTAGGCTTGAGATGTAGCTTGCAATCATTCCTATCTTTTCTGATGAATTCGTGAAAATTGAGAAGCTGCAAAGTATCCTTTCAGCAAGGGAAGTCGATAAAGACATTTACTATTGGGGTTTTTCAGGACTGGGACTGGCCAGAGCCGGACCGGAAGCGGTCCGGGGAGATGTCGTGGGTCTTGAGCAGGGAGTAGAAGTTGGGTCGCTTCAGGCCCACCTTCT
>CAYOID010000059.1:0-21460 GCA_964403955.1 uncultured Desulfohalobiaceae bacterium
GGGGTTCTTCCTCATGAAGTTTCATACGAGAAGCCAGAATAATCAAGGAGTCGCATACAGCAATTGACGTCGGGAAACCCCTGCATGGACTTTTTGTACTGGCGTCAAAACTGAGGATGACACATCTGCGAGGGGGAGAGGATCTTTTCCAGCTGCTCCCGGCTCAGCAGCCCTTCCTCCATCACCAGGTCCATGACCCCGCGTCCGGTCTGCAGCGCCCTGGTGGCGATACGGGTGGAATTTTCGTATCCGATGTAGGGATTCAACGCGGTCACAATCCCGATGCTGCAATCCACATAATGCCGGCACTGATCCTCATTGGCGGTTATCCCCTGGATGCAGCGTCGGGTCAGGGTGGTCACGGCCTTGCTCAGCATCTGAATCGACTGCAGGATGTTAAAGGCAATCACCGGCTCCATGACATTGAGCTGCAGCTGTCCGGCTTCAGCCGCCATGGTCACAGTCAGATCATTGCCGATGACCTGGTAGGCAACCTGATTGACCACTTCAGGGATGACCGGGTTGACCTTGCCGGGCATGATGGACGAGCCAGGGGCCACTGCAGGGAGATTGATCTCGTTCAACCCTGCTCGTGGACCGCTGCTCAACAGCCTCAGGTCGTTGCACATCTTGGATACCTTCACAGCCACCCGCTTGAGCACGCTGGAGAACATGACAAAGGACCCCACATCCGAGGTGGCCTCAACCAGGTCTTCCGCCACTTCAAAATCAATCCCTGAGATTCTGGACAGCTCCTCCACGGCCAGGCTTGAATATTCTGGCTTGGCCGTGATCCCGGTGCCAATGGCCGTTGCCCCCAGGTTGATTTCCTGAAAAAGGCGCACCAGGGAGTGTATACGCTGCATGTCTTCCTTGATCGTGATGCGATAGGCTTCAAACTCCTGGCCCAGAGTCATGGGCACGGCATCCTGCAGCTGGGTCCGTCCCATCTTGATCACCGAGCTGAACTCAACCGCTTTTTGCTTCAGCTCATAGGCCAGCTCGCCCATGGCGGAGGTCAGGTCCTTATAACTGAGCAAAATGGCCAGCTTCAGGGTGGTGGGATAGACATCATTGGTCGACTGGCTCAAGTTGACATGGTTGTTGGGATGGAGGTGCTCATAGTCACCCCGGTTATGGCCTTTGATCTCCAGGGCCCGGTTGGCAATGACCTCATTGGCGTTCATATTTGTGGAGGTTCCAGCCCCGCCCTGGATCATGTCCACCACAAACTGGTTGTGCAGATTTCCGGCGATGATCTCATCGCAGGCCTTGGCAATGGCATCGGCAATCTCAGGGTCCAAGTCCCTGAGCTTCTGATTTGCCCGGGCGGAAGCCTTCTTGACCATGGCCAGCGCCTTGATCAAATTGGGAAAATGGGACAGCGCGATTCCGGTAATGTCAAAGTTTTCTACAGCCCGGAGGGTCTGTATGCCGTAATAGGCATCAGCTGGGACGATACGCTCCCCCAGAAGGTCATGCTCCTTGCGCTGGGCAGCCTGAGGAACAGAGCCCAGAGCGGCGTCGCAGTAGCCATAACCGGAGTATTTGAGCCGGTGCAGCATGACTCTGGCCACCTGCGAGAACAGTTTCCTGGCCAGCTCGGGTTTGTCATCCATCACTTCCTCGACAGAACGGCGTTCCATAGCCAGAACCTCGGTATTGACGACCGCCCGGCACGAAGTGGAGTGCGGCTCATCACTCAGGATGGCCCCTTCTCCCACAAAATTGCCCGAACCCAGACGGGCGACAACTTTCTGGACCTCCCCCACCCCCCGGAGGACCTCGACCTCTCCTTTGACAATGATGGAGATCTCGGTTCTGGCCGCCCCGGCATGAAAGAGATAGCTTCCCAGGGCGTAGGTGCGCCTGGTCATGCATTGCTCCAGCTGCTGAAGATTGTCCTGGGCAATATCTTGAAACAGGACAACATCTTTTAAGATGCCCGTTGAGTCACTCATGTGAGCTCCGCCTCTTTTATTGTGACGATATCTTTCTTCCTCTGGCTCCCCTGCCTGCAGCCTGTCTTCCAGGCGGCAGGCAGGGGTCGGGGGAGGATTGTTCATGGTCGACATTTTGGATAGGCCAAGGCACTAGCGGATCAGCTCTTTGAGCTGGTCCACCACTTTCTGCAGGTCATCCACAGCCTGCTTCAACCCTTCCCGGAACTTCGGCCCAGCAGCCTCTCCGGCTTCCTGCGGCTCCATCGGCGCATCGGCTTCAGCAGGCGGAGCCACTGGGGGCAATTTCCCCACCAGGGCATCGATGGACGCATCCAGGGTCTGGTGCATGACCACCTGGTTGGAATCAGCCAGGATGATTCGCCGCAGCTCGGGGAACTCGAGGGTCTCGGGCTTTAAAAAGACCGGTTCAGCATAGAGCAGGGAGTCGCCCACGGGGATGACCAGGAGAATGCCCCTGGAGACTTCCGATCCCACCTGCCCCCACAGGGTGAACTGCTCTGAAATGACGGCGTCATTGTCAATTCTGGCTTCGACCTGATTAGGCCCGTCAACATGACGGCCCGAGGGGAATCGAAACAGGATCAGCTCCCCATAATGTTCAGCGTCACTGCGGGCTGCCATCCAGCCCACCAGGTTGTGCCTGTTCTGAGGGGTGAAGGGCTGGATGAGCAGGAACTCCTCTTTGTCTTCCCCTGGCAGCCTGGCAACAATATAGTACGGCTTCAAAACCTCGGACTCGCCAAAAGAGGACTGGACTGGAACAGACCATTGATCTTCCTTGTTGTAAAAAACCACTGGATCCTTCATGTGGTACTGCAAGAGCATCTGGGTCTGGACGGTGAACATGTCCTGAGGGTATCGGACATGGGATTTGAGCGACTCCGGCATATCTTCCATGGGATGGAAGAGCTCAGGGAACATGGCTTGATACGTCTGGATCATAGGGTCATCAGGATCGGCAACATAGTAGTCGATGTCCCCATTATAGGCATCGAGCACAGCTTTGACACTGTTGCGGATGTAGTTGAAGCTGTCCTCCCACGGGGTGGAGTACGGGTAGCGGCTGGCAGTGGTGTAGGCATCCTGAATCCAGAACAGACGGCCGTCGGCAACCACGCTGTAGGCTTCCCGATCCGGGGTCAGAAAAGGCGACACGGTGCTGAACCTTTCAGACACAGTCCTGCGGTACTGGATGAGACTGTCCTCGGTCACTTCCCCGGAAATCAACACATTGATATCCTTGAATTTCCAGGCATACAGAAACCTGCGGAAAAACGAATCCAGCTTCACCCCGCCGGAACCCTGATAATGGGTGTACTCCGGACCGTCAGGCCCGGGGAAGTTGAACTCCTGCATCCTGCTGCGCACGATGAGGTGGTCCAGACTTTTCAGACCGTAATAAATCTCGGGCTGCTTGAGCTCGATCTTGCCTTGTGGAGGCACGTCGCGGACAAAAAAGCTCGGCCTGCCGCCGCTTTCAACCTCCGTGACCGGTGACGCGGCCAGGCCATACCCGTGAGTGAACTGCAGGTGTCTGTTCACCCAGCGCTGAGCTTCAGAGGGCAGCTTGTCCGCGGACAGCTCCCGGGTAGCCAGCATGACCTGCCTGAGCTCGCCGTCAATGGTGTAGCGATCGGTGTGCACCGCCAGAAAGTCGTAATAGAGGCGGAAAAACTGGATCTGATTGTAGCTCTGCAAGAGAGGGCCTTCGTCCCAGAGCCTGACATTCTGGAGAGTTCCCTGATTGGCTTCAATGGTCTCCCGGTCCATCTCCCCCCGGGCAGGATGGCTTTGGGACACCAGATCCTCCAGCCCGAAGGCATTCCTGGTATGTTTGATGTTGCTCTCAAGATAGCCCCTCTCCCTGGCCAGCTCGCTGGGTTCGACCACCAGGCGCTGGACCACCCCGGGCAGCAGAACTGTGATGACAACAGTCAGGCCCAGCCAGACTGCAAGGGGCCAGACAATGAGCTTTCGCCTTCCTGAAAAAGCCCCGGCAATCATGCCTGCGGCAGCGGCCAGGGCCACAAAGGTCAATAAGCCATAGCCTGGAAGCAGGACTTTGGCATCGGTATACCCCACACCGTACACTGTACCCAGAGAGGAGGTGAGAAGCCCGTAGCGGCTGAGCCAGTGGCCTAAGGCGACCATGGCCAGGGCGGCCGCTCCCAGGACGGCCAGGTGAGTGACGACTTTTCCGGTCAAGGCGAACATTTCGCCCCGGAGCTTGCTGCTCAGGTAGTAGTAACCGCCCACCAGGACGATGATTGCAACGATCACGGCCACCAGCCAGGATTGCACAAACTCCAGGACAGGGACGGTGAAGATGTAGAAGGAGAAATCCTTGTCAAAAACAGGATCGCTCTGCCCAAAGGGGACCTGGTTCAGGTACTGGAGGATGAGCTCCCATTCAGATGGGGGGGTCGAGCCCAGGATGATGGCCGCAAGAACCAGCACGCCCAGAGAGCCCCAGCCAAGGAGCTTTTTTGCTGTTTGATAGATATTGGAGGGCACGTTTGGGTTCAGTGGCCGCAGCCCGGTTGTATGCCTGTGGGCCAGGACCAGGTTGGGAACGGCCAGAGCGGCAAAGAGACCCACTCCGAGGAAGAACAAAACCACTTTGCTGGTGATGATCTTCAACAGGACCGATTCATAGCCCAGGCTTGAGTACCACAGCCAGTCGGTATAGAAGTCATGACCCCAACTGATGGCCTTCCACACCAGGAGAAGGCCCAAAAGTCCGAGCCCGAACTTCACCATGCGGAAAATTTTCGACAGGTCCACATCCTGAAGATTGAACTGAGGCTGACCTGGCTGCTGTCCTGAGGGTCCAAAAATGTTGGTCATGCTCTATCCCTTGGGTAAAAAATGATTCAACGTCTTATTTCAAAAGCGGTACGCTCAGAACTGGAATGCTGGCGTGGCGGGTCACTTTTCGAGCTGTAGAGCCCAGGATGTCTTCGATAAAGCTGTGTCCATGCGTTCCCATGACAATGAGATCGAAGCTGTGCTCCCTGGAGACTTCCAGAATTTTATCTGCAGGATCTCCACGCAGAACAAGGACTTCATCCATATCCAAGGATAAAGATCCAGAATCTGTTCTCACCCTTTCTGCAAATTGACCCAATGCCTCCTCTGCAACAACATTGGCTCTGCTTTTGCCGATAAGGGCTTCCCGGGCTTCATTGCGGTGACGATCTCTGAGGGCTTGTATTTGTTCTTCATCAAGAAAATTTATAAGGTATGGTTCGATATTGCTATTATCAATCAAAACATGCAGTATGGTAATACTTGCCTTATAAGAGTTTGCAAGACTGACTGCATAGGAAAAAGCATGCAGAGATGTGTCAGAAAGGTCTGTTGTGTAAAGTATTCTTTTGATCTGAGCTGGCTCGACCTTCATTGTCTCCTCCCTTTTTTAATCAACCCTTGCAGATGCGACTGCAAAAAACAAGCAAAGAGCTGCAGCAAGCAACTGAGGCCCGGAAACTTCACTTTCGACTGTGTGCACCACTGTCAACAGTTCATAAATTCAAGGTTCAGCTGCAGTCTGAGCCTTGAAAGTTTGATGGGCCAGCACCATCTTGATCTGACCATAGGAAACCTTTTCTCCCAAGCGATCCTTGACCTTGCGCAGGGACTCTTCCTCTGCGGCCAGGGCCTGTTCAATGATCCGCTGCAGCTCCGGTGTGAGCACCTGGTTGATGTCCAGGACCCCTTTTTCGATAAAAAAGCCGAGATGGCCTTCAATCGTGGATTGAGCCAGCCCTCTTTCCTCAGCGATGCGCTCCGCTGAAAGCCCTTGCTGAAACATCTCCAGGCTCCTTTCTTTGGTGTCAGAAGGGGGTGCCCCCTTTCTCCCCCGGGCCGATATGGATGATGGCTCAGGAAGATCAACCCTGTCTACACCATGTTCCTTGCGATATGCCTCAACCAAAGCCACAATGTCCTGTCCATACTTTTTCCTGGTCTGCTTGCCCACCCCCTTGATGCTCTTCAACTGGGTCATGTTCACAGGCAGATGCACCGCTATCTGAATCAAAGTCCGCTGATGCAGGACCTGGTGAGGAGCGAGGTCCTGCTCCTTGGCCGTGGTGAAGCGCCATTGTTTCAAAGCCTGGTACAATTCCGGATGGGCAATGTCCGAATCAGTATATTCCGGACTCTGCGACTTTTTCTTTATTTCAGGACCTGAATCCATCCTGGCTACTGCAATTGCACGCAGGTATCTGGAGGAACAAAACCCCTGTTCACAGGATCGGATGCCGGCATGCTTGACGGCAACCTCTTTTTTCAGGTTCTCCAGGTTATTGCCGATTTTTTTGCTCAGCTCGGCATTGTCTGTTTCCACCTGCAGCGGTTGCAGCGGATCAATCAGCAGGGATTCCAGCTTTCCCTGAAACCAGGCCGACCCTTTGCCGACCCGTTCCTGAATATGGGCATCCGCCTCGGGCAGGCGACCCTGAGCAAAGAGCGAGTGCAGCTCGCGTTGAAACCTCTGGCTGACTGAAAAGATTTCCCCAGCCTCCTGTTCCATCCGCCTGATGTCGGCCACACCTGCAGCTCGCACTTTGCCTGCATTTTCCAGCAGGGCCTGGACAAGTGTCCGCAGGTGCCGTCCCGCCAGGGAAAGATCGAAGCATTCCAGGAGCAGTTTTTGCTGGTAGCGGGATTTGGCCGCCTGCAGCCTGTCGTCTGTAGGGGCATTGTGCCTCATATGGGCAGTAAAATGCTTGACCGCGGCATCAAGCTTCAAGCCGCTGGGGGAAACAGGTGAGCTGAGCACCACCCCCTCCAGGGTCTTGCAGCGGCTTAAAGCCACGTAGACCTGGCCATGGGTGAAAGCGGCCCGGGCATCGATGACCGCCTTCTCAAAGGTCAGCCCCTGGCTCTTGTGGATAGTAATGGCCCAGGCCGGCTTGATGGGATAGTGCTCGAACACCCCGACCACTTTGCGTTCGATCTCCCTGCTCTCTTCATTGATCTGATAGGTGATGTTTTCCCAGGTCGCCGGTTCCACTCTGACCTCCTGCCCGTCATCGTGACAGACAACCGTGATCCCTTGCTCCGACAGAGTGCGCACCTGTCCTATCTTTCCATTGTAATACTTTTTTTCCGGGCTCAGGTCATTGCGCACAAACATGACCTGAGCTCCCTTTTTGAGGACCAGAGAGGCCGGGACTGGATAGAGATGATCGGAAAAATCGCCTGAAACTTCAGCCTGGAAGCAGTATTCTTTGGAGGGCAGCCTGTCCAGCCTGGCTTGATTGATGGACGCGGCACTGTGATTGTGAGTGGTCAGGGTGATGACCCCCTGCTGCAGGTTTGGAACGAAATTCGGCATGTACCGTCGATTCAATGCTTCCAGGCCGGCATCATCGAGGCAGTTGTCCCGGACTTGATTCAGGAGCTCGATGAAGGCTGGATCTGACTGGCGGTAGATGTGCTTGAGCTCTACAGGAACGTACTCGGTTTGCTGCAGGGCTTGGCTGCTGAAAAAGTAGGCCGACTCGTAATGGTCCTGGAGAAGCGACCACTCTTGGCGCTTGACCACCGGGGGGAGCTGATGCAGGTCGCCGATCATGAGCAGCTGCACCCCCCCGAAGGGCTCGCTGCGGCGGCGGTGCCGGCGCAGGGCAGCATCCACAGCGTCAAGCAAATCAGCCCGGACCATGCTGATCTCGTCGATGACCAGCAGATCGAGGCTCTGAATGATCTGCTTTTTCTCCCTGCTGAACCTGAACTGGCGCTGACTGTCGGACCCATAGGCGTCACTGCCGGGGACAAATGGGCCCAGAGGGAGCTGAAAAAAGGAATGGAGCGTCACCCCGCCGGCATTGATGGCCGCCACCCCGGTGGGCGCGGTCACGACCATCCTCTTATCCGTCGTCTTGGGCAGATTGTGAAGAAAGGTTGTTTTGCCGGTCCCGGCCTTGCCGGTCAAAAAGACATGGCAGCCGGTGCACTGGACAAACTCTCCGGCGAGCTGCAGCTCAGGGTTGGTGTGCTCGGTCTGGGTCACGATGTAATTCCCCGGGTTGGAGTCATGGGGACTGCGCTCGGGCCAAGCTGGTCCGGTGCGTGTAAAGTAAGACATGAAGGCTCAGAAGATCAACCCTGTCAGCTCAGCCTCTGGCTGCGCTGAATATTTTGGGGGTGAGGGGGTCTTTCTTCCGAAGTTGCATACGAGCTGCCCTCTGCATCTCCCCAGGGCCGGCCGTTTGGAAAACGGCGGCCTACCCGGAATGCAGCACCTTCCCCAAGGAGGGCGGCCCTGTCCCAGGGTCAGCCCCTTCTCGAAACTCCCGGCAGGAGATCTGGTCACAGCACGTGATCCTGTGAAATTTTCTTCACTGATCAAACCAGCCAAGTCGAAACTTTTCTCGACAATTCGGGAGTCTTTTCTTTCCTCAACCTTGAACCTGTCCGCCAGGCCAGAGGCAAAGCTGACTCCTGGCGGCTGCATCTTGAGTCTTTTCAGCCGCATCGAAGATCATGCTTCCTGGACAATCTTCAATGAAACATCTACCACCAGATCCTCGACCTTGTCCCGGTAGTCCATCATGTGCGGGGCATTGAGATGGGCCTGGAGATCCTCAACGCTTCTCCACTTCTCGATCACGGTGACCATGTTCGGGTTCAGCTCCTGGGGGATCGACTCTGCAGGCACGTCAACAGTGGGCATATACTCGATACACCCTTCCTCTGCCAGGACGTTGGGGACATTGGCTTTGAAGATCTCGAGGAATTTGTGCACTTTGCCTTCCTTAATCTGAATGAATGCGACCACGACGATCATGGTGGACCTCCGGGTTGTCAAAGAGTTCACTGCTCATGGTCAAATAAGACTGTCCTATTCGCGAACAACACGCCAGTGCAAAAAGTCCATGCAGCGGTTTCCCGCCGTGAATTGCTGCATGTAACTCCTTGATTCTTCGGTCTTCTGAATTCTGTATTCTGACTTCTGCGGCTGCATCTTGAGTTCTTGCAACCGCATCTCACAACCACGTCTGTGCAGTTTGAAATGTCTTCAAGGGCTGGCTTCAGGTTGCATGCATCCAGATCGTTCATTTGGCAAAGGGGTTGATGTGGACCAGTCCAGGAAATCGCTTAAAGTCATTGTCTGTGGAATAGAGCGGACAACCATGTTCAAGGGCCAGAGCCGCTATATGGGCATCTGTGGTCAGGTTTCCACCAGTGCCGGTGGAGATCAGCAGATTGTGAAGAATATTCCAGTGGCTCCGGCCTGGGGCAACCACGGTCACTGCCGGCTGATGGAGCCATTCATTCATGTAGGCCAAGGCAACCTCTATGCTGAGTGGGCGGGCAAAAACCCGCTGATTGGTGGTGATCCGTAAAAAAGCCAGGATCACCACCCAGGGCACACCCACCCTTTCGGTTCCTGACAAAGCCTGTTCAAACCAGGAACAGGCCTGAGTGTGTCCGGGCAGGTCCTTGTTGACAGCGTAGAGCATCACATTGACATCAAGCAGAATCATTTTCTCTGCTCCAATTTGGCTGCGATGGCCTCGTTCTCCAGGTCATCAGCCAGGGCCAGGGCCTTGTCGAGTTCAATCCCCTGCCTTGGTTCGCCCATGGACACGGGCTGGAGACGATACGTTTGGACACCGGGATGCTCGAGCTTGTTCAACCCGAGAAGCAATGCCTCGTTCACAACCTGTTTGAAGGGTTTTCCACTGTTGTGGGCTGCCTCTTTGAGCAAGGCAAACGTCTGATCGTCGATGGTCAATGTTGTACGCATCTTGATGCCTCCATAACTATCATCATGATGTTAAGCTGTACTTTGAAGATGATCCTCTTGATCAGATATGTCAACGGAAAATCATCATGCGCAAAACACCACGAGCGAACAGGCCACCGCCTTTCAGGGCATAAAGGATCGACCGTCCTATCCTGGGACAGGTTCAGCCCCGAGGATCCCGAAACTCAGTTTGTGCTTCCGGCAAAGAGTCCCTACAATAAAAGGTGAGCATCACAAAAGGCAGACAATCCTGATCACGGGTCTGAAAACAAAGCAAGCCATGAAAGTTCTGCTCATCTCACCGAACACGGAAAACACGGCCATGCCGGTCTATCCAGCAGGCATGCACCTCGTTGCGCAGGCCGCCCGTCAGAGCGGTCACGAGGCCGCCACTCTGGACATGTTCGAGCATCCCGACCCCTGGCAGTCCCTGGACCAGGCAGTTCAGGGTCACGCTCCCGATGTGGTCGGCCTGTCGGTGCGCAACATCGATGATCAGACCATGGAGAACCCGCGCTTCTTCCTGGAAGAGACCCGGAATGTGGTTCGCCGGCTCAGGGAGATCACCCGAGCGACACTAGTCGTTGGCGGGGCAGGGTACTCGATCTATCCCCTGAGCGGGCTCGAATACCTGGAAGCCGACATGGGGCTGGCCGGCGAAGGGGAGATCGCCCTCCCAGCCCTGCTGCAGGCCCTGGAGGGTCAAAATGCATACGATTCCGCCCCTGGTCTCTATCTTCCTCAACTGGGCCAGGTGGGCCCTCAACAGCTGGTGAGGGATCTGGACTCCTGCCCCCTGGCCGGACACGAATGGATCCCTGAAGAGTTCATGAATCGGGATGACTTCTGGATGCCTTTTCAAACCAGGCGGGGCTGCCCGTTGAACTGCAGCTACTGCTCGACCTCGAGCATCGAAGGGCGTCACATCCGCAAGAGAAGCGTCTCCAGGGTGGTCGACAGCCTGAAAGACCTCCAGGACGCAGGCGTGGGCAGGGTTTTCTTTGTCGACAACACCTTCAACCTGCCCGGGGGCTACGCCCGTGACCTGTGTCAGGGCATGATCCGAGAAGGGCTTGACCTCAGCTGGTGCTCCATCATCTACCCCATGGGCGTAGACCAGGAACTGGCGGAGGTCATGGCCAGGGCCGGGTGCCGGCATGTGAGCCTGGGGTTTGAGAGCGGCAGTCCTTTGATGCTCTCGGCCCTGAACAAGAGATTTTCACTGGTAGACGTGCGCCAGGCCTCCGATCATCTGGCCCGGGCCGGGATCAAACGAGCGGGTTTTCTCCTCCTGGGCGGTCCGGGAGAGACTCAAGACACGGTCAGGCAGAGTCTGGACTTTGCAGAATCACTGGAACTGGATGCCCTGAAGATCACGGTCGGCATCAGGATCTACCCCCATACCCGTCTGGCTCGACAGGCTGTGGACTCAGGAATGGTCGATCCCGGGGACTCCCTCCTCCGGCCCTGCTTCTACCTCGAACCCGGACTGTCCGACTGGCTGCCGGCCCATATCGCCGGTTGGGCGTCGCAACGGCCCGGGCTCATCCTTTGAGACTTTTCGGCAGGCGCATCTGCCCGTTCCTTCCCTAAAGAGGACTACACAGATGCGGCTGCAAAAACTCAAGATGCAGCCGCAAGAATACAGGATTCAGAATCCAGGAGTCAGTATAATCAGAGGGTTACAAAAGGGTGTTGGGTGCGGAAAACGACCAACTGGACTTTTTGCACTCGCGGTTACAGAACAGCTTTTTTCAGCTCATCCACCCCGATCCTGTCCAGCATGGCCCCGACTCTTTCATTTTTCTTGGCATTTTCCCGATAAAAGGCAACGATGGCTTCAACCATCTGCAAGGCCTGATCAGTGTCCAGCTCTTCAACTATTGTGTTCGCCAGGCGGGGCTTTCTGGCCCCGTTGCCCCCGGCCGTCAGGGTCCACCCCTTTTTCGAACCTACTAATCCGATGTCCTTGATGCAGGTCTCAGCGCATTGATTGGGGCATCCGCTGACCCCCATCTTCATCTTTCCCGGCAGCTCCAGGCCATGATATTTTTCATCGAGCTGCAAGCCCAGGCCCAGGCTGTCCTGCAGGCCCAGCCTGCAGAAGGTTGTTCCGGGACAAGCCTTGATGCTGCGCACGCATACGCCCACAGCGGCTCCAGGGAACAGTTCGAGATCCTGCCAGGCCCGGTCCACATCCTCTTCCTTGAGCCCGACCAGGGCAATCCTGGCGGCGCTGGTCACCTTGACGGCAGCACAGCTGTATTTTTCAGCCACATCCGCCAGCTTTCGCAGCTGCTCCGGCTTGACCACTCCACAGGGCAGATGAGGGGCAATGGCGTAGCTTTCCTTGTCTCTTTGCAGGATGACTCCCTTTTCTCCATCTTTAAGCATGTGATTCTCCTTATCGCTTATGAAAAATGCCCTTCAGGAAATCCTGTGTACTCTACGGAAATGATCTCATACATGATCTTTCCCCGCGGGGCATCGACCTCAGCCCCTTCCCCAGCGGCTTTTCCCACCAGGCCCTGGGCCAGTGGGGAATAGATCGAGATGCTCCCCTTTTTGTAGTCCGCTTCATCCGGCCCGAGAATGGTGATTCGCTTGCGCTCCCCGGTGTCAATATCCTCGATTTCCACTGTGGCTCCAAAGGAGACGGTCTCTCCCTGCATGTTGCTCACATCTATGACGTCGCACCTGGGAAGCCGGGATTCAATGAAATTGATGCGGGCCTCGAGCATCCCCTGCCGCTCCCTGGCAGCGTCGTACCCTGCATTCTCCCGCAAATCCCCTTCCTCTCTCGCTTCTTTGATGGCCTGGATCACTTCCGGGCGTTCCTTTTTGAGCTCGTCAAGCTCCTGCCGGAGCTTGTTGAAGCCCTCGACTGAAATGGGAATGGTGTCCACGCAGCCTCCTTGCCTGGAATATCTTGGTGTTTTTGGGACCGAAACAACCTGATGAACCGTGAAAGCCTCGATTCAGCAGAATTTTTAAAATTATCCATCATTGAGTTCTGAGTCAAGAAAAGCCGGCCTCACGCACCTGTCCGCAAAGGGGCAAGAGCTTGATTTCCTGATCAATGGCCCGGGAGTCAAGGATTCGGGCTTGCCGTTGCAGGGACATTGTGAGATTTTTTTCAGCACAGACTTTGGCTGCGCTGAAGAAGAGGAGAAGAGCCCATGCACGTGTTGATCTGCGGAGCCGGCCGGATTGTGGCCGAGGTGCTCAAGCGCCTGGGACCGAGCTGGCAGGTGACAGTCATCGATCTGAATCAAAATCGCCTGGACCAGTTGGAAAAAGACGTGGAGGTGGTCAAGAAAACCGTGCAGGGGGACGCCTCCAGCTCAGTGGTTCTGGAGCGGGCCGGAGTGGAGAGCCAGAGCTACGTCCTGGCCATGACCGGTGATGACAGGGTGAACCTGGCAATAGCCGCCATAGCCCGAGGCAACAAGGTTCGCCACGTCCTCAGCCTGGTTCACGACAGCGACCAGATACCAGCCTTCGAGGATCTGGGAGTGCGGACTCTGGACCTCAATTCCATGCTGGCCCGGACCATGGTCCACTACCTCCAGGACCCTCAGATTGCAGTCACTCCCTTATCCCACGGGAACAGTGAAATTTTTGAAATCGATGTCGGGGCCACGTACATGGCCATCGGCAAGAAGGTGAAAGCCATTGAAGGCAGGACATGGCGGGTTGTGGGCATTTTAAGGGACCACTCTCTGATGTTTCCTGCACCTGAAACCCTGGTCCGGGAACACGACTGCCTGCTCATCCTGGGCAAGCCGGACCTGTTCCAGGAAGTCTGCTCCCTCCTGGAGTGCGGCCGGCCCAGGTTCCCAATGGCATATGGGCAGCGCCTGAGCCTGGCCTTGCCGGCAAAGCACAGCGGACTCGAGCAGGTCTGCCTGGATGAAATCCTGCACCTGGGACAGAACCTGGGCCTTGAATCCATGGAGCTGGTCTGTGAATCCAAGGATACCGACCTGGACAGTCAGGGGCACGAAATCATGCATATCCACAAGCACAGGCTGGACACCAGGATGGAGGCAGGCCTTCCCAGCCTTTGCCAGGAGCGAAATGTCGGTCTGGTGGTCATGCCCGGAGTGCAGCCCTCCTGGACCGATTTTTTCCGTCCCCCGAAACTGGTTCGCCTGGCCCACAAGCTGTCCTGCCCTCTGCTCGTATCGCGGGGGACGTGCCCATACACATCGTTCCTGGTCCCATTTGACGGCTCGCCGGAAAGCGAACTGGCTCTAGAAACCGGGTGCGACCTGGCCAATCAACTGGAAGGCGAACTCACGGTCATGTTCGTGCAGGAACCCGAGTTTCTGCATCAGGATGCTGATCATGAGCAGGCTTCCGAAGAACAGGTCATGAATCAGGCCAGGCAAATGGCCCACATCCACAAGGTGTCCATGCATGAAATCGTGGTGACTGGAAACGTGGTCCGGGAAGTGGTCGCTCTTTCACCTGACTACAGTCTGTTGGTCCTGGGCAGCAAATCCGCTGACCGGGAATGGCTGCGGCCTCATGTCGGGGAGTTGCTCATACGTCGGGCCAAGTGCTCAGTGTTGCTCACTGTTTTAGGCCACATCACCCCCCCGGCCGACATCAGGGAGAACGGTCATGGAGCTTAGCCAGGCCTGGTCTTTGCTGCTGGTGACCGTTTTGGCCGCCCTCCTGCCCGGGGCAAGCAAAATGATCAAATTGCCGGCCGTGGTCCTGGAGATCCTGTGCGGGATCGTCCTGGGGCAAAGCGTACTGAATTTGCAGCTCGGCGGGGACTGGCTGGGATTTCTGGCCGAGCTCGGTTTCCTGATTCTGATGTTTCAAGCGGGGATGGAGATCGATTTCAGCATGTTGAGAAAGACCAGGACCAGAGAGCTGGTTGTGCACTGCGTCCTGTTCGGCTCTTCACTGGGGCTGGCCATGCTTGGCGCGCTTTTTCTGGGACAGGGGTTCTTCCTGGCTCTGGTTCTCTCCACGACGTCCCTGGGCCTGGTGGTGCCCAGCCTGAAGGAGGTTGGGCTGAACCGCACCCGCCTGGGGCAGAACGCCCTGATCGCGGCAACTCTGGCTGACTTTCTGACCCTGTTGGCGATCACATTTTTTCTCTTGTGGCATGATAAGGGTCTGACCTGGCAGTTTTTATGGCCGATCCCCCTCTTTGTCGGCTTTGGGGTCTTGCTCAAGCTGGCCCGGCTCTGGGCCTGGTGGTTCCCGGAGCGCACAGGGCGACTCCTGGACCCCCAGGATTCGCTGGAGTTGGGAATGCGCTTGTCCCTGGCCCTGCTCTTTTTCTTCGTGGCCCTATCTGAGCTGGTGCACCTGGAGCCTGTGCTGGGGGCGTTCATGGGCGGGGCCCTGCTCTCTTTTGTGTTCAAGGAGAAGGGAGGGCTGGAATCCAAGATTTCAGGTCTGGGCTATGGCTTTCTGATTCCTTTGTTTTTCATCCATGTGGGCATGAATTTCAACTTGAACAATCTTCTCTCAGTGGACCAGATCCTGTTCACGCTTCTGCTCCTGGGCCTGGCCCTGACAGTCAAGATTCTGCCCAGCCTGGTCCTGGTCCTGAACAGGATCACCGCCTTCGAGAGCCTCAAGCTGGGCTTTCTGCTCTCTTCCCGGCTGAGCCTGATTGTGGTTGCCGCTTCCCTTGGCTATGAGACCGGCTTCATCTCGGCAGCCTATAAAGATTCGATCATCCTCCTGGCTGTGTGCACTTGCCTGATAGGGCCAACAGGATTCAAGCTCATGACTCACATCTCCAAACAGAGATTGGGCATGTGAGGCACAAAGAAAAATTCCCTGCCGCGAACAAAGGGCTGATGCGGCAGTTATCAGAGGCCTTGCGGGCAATGCTTGCAGATCACGTCCAGCAGCTCGTCAATGTTGACAGGCTTGGCAATATAGTCATCCATGCCTGCAGCCAGAAGCCTCTCCCGGTCACCGCTCATGGCATAGGCAGTCAGGGCGATGATCGGGATGCCTCTGAAACCGGAGGGCGAGCTCCTGATCCGCCTGGTTGTCTCCACCCCGTCCAGCACAGGCATCTGAACGTCCATCACCACGCAGTCAAAATCATCCTGGGCCAGCAAGGCCAAAGCCTGTTCACCGTCTTGGGCCTTGTGGACACTCATTCCCTGTTTTTCCAGCAGGCGAGCCATATACAACAGGCTCATCTGGTCGTCGTCGACAACAAGGACCCGCACAGGAAGAGCCCTGTCAGGGACACGCCCCTCACGGATCGCTCCAGGCTGTTGGGTGCCGGCGACTGTCAAAGGCAGGCTCACATACACAGTCGTGCCTGTGCCTTCCCGGCTCGAGATGGACATCGTCCCCCCCATAAGGCTGACCAGGCGCTTGACCAATGGCAGCCCCAGTCCGGCCCCTTCATATTTTCGGGAGTAAGGCTCCGACTCATTGGCCTGGGTAAATGTCCCAAAGACCTTGTCCAGCATGTGCTCAGGAATCCCCTTTCCGGTATCCTCTACCGCAAACAAGATCCGGCATGCCCCCTGGCCGGAGATCGGCAAGAGCGAGGCCTGGACATCCACGCGGCCCTGATGGGTATATTTGCTGGCATTGCCGACCAGGTTGAAAAGGATCTGGGTCAGACGCGTGCTGTCCCCGATCAGTCCCTGAGGAATGCCCTCATCGACCTGAACATTCAGCAAGTTCCCCTGCTCTCTGATCGTGTGCGAAAAAATCTCCCTGATCGATTCCATGACCTCATCCAGGCAGAAGGATTCATCCCTGAGCTCCATTTTGTCGGCTTCAATCTTGGACAGGTCCAGAATGTCGCTCAAGAGCCTTGTCAATCGATTTGACGAACTGATCGCTGTATCGATGTACTCGAGCTGCTCGGCATCGAGGTCTGTAAGCTTCATGACCTGCAGCATACCCAGGATGCCATTGAGCGGCGTGCGTATCTCATGACTCATATTGGCCAGGAACTCTGATTTGGCCCGGTTGGCGGCTTCAGCTCGATTTCTGGCTTCGATCAGCTCTTTCTCGAACAGGGTGCGCTCAGTGATGTCGAACATGGCCACCACAGCTCCCTCGATCCTGCCCGTTTCATCGGTCAGCGGCTGTCCATTGCAGGCCAGGAAATGAGCTCTGCTCTGCTTCGGGGCGACCACGATCTCCGCATTGAAAAACCGCTCCCCCTGGAGGGCACGAAACAGAGGGATCTCGTGCACGGGCAGCGGCGTGACCCCATCGATTCGATACAGATCATAGTATTGGGCCCACTGTTCAGGCGCAATGGGCTTTTCAGGCAAGCCGTGCAGCCGGCGAGCCGTTTCGTTGAACCTGATGATCTTTCCATCCCTGTCACAGACGATAATGGCCTCCAGGACATTGTCCAGCACCGCTGACAAAAAGGCCCGTTCACTCTTCAACCCTTCCTCGGCCCGCTTGCGTTCGGTGATGACGGTTGTATAGCCCTGAAACTGCTGTATCTGACCCTGGTGATTGCGCACAGCCCTGGCACTTGTGGACACCCAGACGGTCGTTCCGTCCCTGCGGCGCAGCCGGTATTCATAATTGACAATTTCTCCCAACCGTTCCAAAAGCCGGCAAAACTCGATCCTGTCCTTGGGATCGGCATAGAGCTGGGCCCCAATGTCAGTGACCGTCCTGACAAGCTCTTCAGCGTTGGCGTATCCATACATGGCGGCCAGGGTCGTATTGGCGGACACAAACCGGCCCTCCGGAGTGGAGGTGAAGATGCCGATAGGTGCATTCATCAGGATGTCGTGGCATTCTTCAAGGCTTGCGGCCATTTGGGGGGCCTGATGCTTTTCTGTACCAAGGGAGGGATCTGAAGGCATGCTTTCTCCTGCTGCGAAAAACTCATGAATGCGAGTCGGGTCACTGTCTGAGCTCAGGGTTGTGAGCATAACCTCTCTGAGCAAACCTTTCCAGCCCAGAGATTCCGTGGATTCAAGGAGCTTGATGGTCCTGAAACGAGACCATTTGAACCAATGAGGCCTGCGAACCTTTGCAGCCTACACCATCTTGGTTCGGAGAAAACCGCCCGAGCTCCAGCCTCTGACCTTCCTGGCAGCCACTTTTCTTATTCGAAATCATAGACAACAATCCTGATCCCGTAATGTGCTGCCAGCCTGTCCAGAACCCTGTCCCCCTCGTTGCAGACAACAATGGTTTCAAGGTTCCACGGCTGGAATGCCTCCATCAAATGCCACGAAAAAAGCGCCTTCCCCAACACTGGCATGTCCACTTTACCAGGGTGGGCATGAACGATGACCACATCTTTGTCTTTGATATCCACCTCATTATATTGGGCAACGATGCGAGGGCCCTGAAGAATGATGATCCCATCGATGGTGGTCACACCGTCAAGAACCCGACTGCCCTGATTGAGGTTGAGTCGGACAGCTAGGAAGTCTTCAACAAGGGTCCCGCCTCTCTCCCGCCAGTATCGCCTTATGAGCCGGTTGTGATTTTCAGGCATTCGGTTCGTCCAGAGTCGCGTGAGAGCTGTCCAGTGCAGACAGTTTCGCCATCAAGAAATTTGAGAGCCCTGATCCTGGCTAACGAGGTCCGGGGGGAAACAATCGAACAAAAAGATCTCTTGCCGGCCTTTATGCGGATAATTGTCGGCGATGGCTTTGACAGCCGCCTGGCAGGTCGTCTCCTGGCTGGCCCCGGGACGTCCTGTGTGCTTCAAAACCATGTTCGTGTCTTGGCTGAGATTTTGGATTCACCAGGAGCAAAACAGGATCCCGGAGGCAGCTCCCATGATGCACCCGGCCCAGAGATCAGGCAGCCACAACAGCCGACCGCGACTCGTCAAATGGGTTGATACGTATTGTTCAGCCGGGCCAGGAGGTCGTTGCCCAACTCGCTGAAGAACGACCCCACCAGCATGTTCATCTTTCGGGCCAGGACGGATCGTTCATGGATGTTCAGGAGCTGATGAACAATCAGGGTGATGAACAGGACTTCCAGGGGCACAAAGGCGATTTTCTTGCCCAGAAAAGCCAGGGTTTCTTCAGGGTGGCCAAAGATCATGAAGTGGATAAGGTGCAGGACCACGGCTATCACGACCAGCCCTGCTCCCAGGGCAATCTGTTTGCGCAAGTTCATTTTCATTCAGCATGTCTCCACTGTTTGCGATTCAAAGCTCTTTGCCTGCACAACGATGCCACCCGGCACGAGAAAGTCAAGGTGTTCAGTCTCCTGGAAGAGGCCGCCACTGATTGAAGACAAAACCGAGGAGCTCATTGGACAAAATCAGACACGTCAGGCTTGCATCGTCTCAGCTCGTCTTCCGGCTCCCCTCCCTGCCGCCTCTCTTCAGCTGGAGGGAGGGCAGGGGTGGGTTCTTGATCTGCGACCTCGCGGCATGACAAGTCATGAGCGAATGATTCAGCGCAGCCAGAGGCTGCGCTGAAAAAACTCTCTTTCCTCCCCTCTTATCCACTCTTAATCCTTTTAATGGGTGTCAAAAACCTCTTCTCATTCCTTCCTCCATGTGCATCGACGAGCCGAGGCAAGCCAAGCCCTACTGCAGAGGGGTCTGGAAGAGGACCCCGAACAGCCATATGACCAGTGGTATGGAAAACAGGGAGACGGCAAAGCTGGTGAACATGAACTGGTTGACCATGTCCCTGTTCCCCCCGGCCCGGTCGGTCAGGATGGGCACCGCGGTGACCGGCGGCACCGCAGCCTGGAGGATCGCCAGGAGAGCGATGTGATAGGGAGGACGGACCACCATGAGCACCCCGAGGACGCACAGAGGGAAGAGGAGGTTCTTGACCAGGACGAACTTGCCTGCCTCAAGCGGATAGAACCTCCCCTTGCCTTTGAAATCCACATACATGTTCCCCCCAAGGATCAGCAGGAGCAGTGGGAGGGCCATCTCGCCCACCATTCTCAGGGCGGAGACGACAAAATCGGGGACCAGGGCATCGGCCCCGGAGAGGCGAAGCAGAGTGGCCCCTACGGTGGCCACCAGAATTTTGTTGCAGATTTTACCCCAGTCAAAGCTTTTCTTGGATGTTCCGAAAAAGAGGTGGGCCGTGCTGAAGAGCATGGAGGGAAACAATAGGATAAAAAAGAAGAGGTCCACAATGTAGGGAGAGTCGCCCCCGAACATCCCGGTCAAGATGGCCAGGGGGAAAAACAGGGCGTTCTGATAGAAGAGGCTGGCTGCAAATTCCCTTCGGCTGTCCGGCTTGGAGAGGCATGAAAACAGGGCTGTCAAGCCTGCCAGAAAAATCGTCAGCCCGGCCCACCACATGGGGAGAAGCCACCATCCTTGAAACTCGGAGGGCTTGAAGTTGACCAGGATGTTCACAAAGACAAGGCTGGGCAAAGCGATGTCCAGGGCCAGGACCGACAGGACCCCCAGGGCCTCCTGAGGCAGAATGCGCCTGCCGATGATCATGAGACCCAGAGCCCCGATGCCCAGGAGCAGGGCCACGGACTCGAAGGTAGTCACCAGAATGTGAACGTTCACCTCTTTGCCTCCTCAAAATCTTCACCAGGAAGGTTCCTGCCTTGAGCAACCCGGGCGAGTCGACAATGACACGTCAATGCCTTGTTCTTCCTGCCCCCCAACCCTCGACCTTCAGCTTTTTCGTCCCCAGCAGCAAATGAAGACTTGACTTATGTGATAATCAATGTCAAACAAGAATAAATACTAATTGCATTAACGGGGCAGCCATTGACGGACCATCAAGCACGTTTTCAAAGCATGATCCAAAAGTTAAGGGATCATGGCCTCAAGATCACCCCTCAGCGGATGGCTATCGCAAAAATCCTTGCCAAAAGCGAAGGCCATCCCAGTGTTGAGGATATTCATTTCCAGGTAGCCCGGGACTTTCCGACCATGAGTCTGGCCACGGTCTACAAAAACATTGCCCTCATGAAATCACTGGGTGAAGTTCTCGAATTGGGGTTCCCGGATGGGAGCAACCGGTATGACGGCAACAGGCCCAACCCACATCCGCACGTCATCTGTATCAAATGTAAAAAGATTGTCGACCCGGACCTGGAGAGTCTGGACGATATGAAGAAGGAGGTCGAATCAGAGACCCATTTTCAAATTCTGAATCATCGGCTGGACTTTTTCGGACTCTGCAAGAGCTGCAGGGAGCAGAAAGGCGAGTGACGTGTCAATCGAATCATGTCGCTTCAGTCATACACTGCCTGAGGTTGAAGCAAAGACAAGAAGCTTACTCAAACAAAAAACGGAGGTCATGAAATGAATGACGAAAGCAAGTGCCCGGTAACGGGCAGAAAAGGCAACCCCGTTGCAGGCGGCGGCACCTCGAACCAGGACTGGTGGCCGAACCAGGTGAATTTGAAAATCCTTCACCAGCACTCCCAGAAGAGCAATCCCATGGGCGAGGAGTTCGACTATGCTGAGGAGTTCAAGAAGCTCGACCTCGGGGCCGTCAAGAAGGATCTCTATGCGCTGATGACCGACTCTCAGGAATGGTGGCCGGCCGATTACGGACACTACGGTCCGTTCTTCATCCGGATGGCCTGGCACAGCGCAGGCACCTACCGCATGGGGGACGGCCGGGGAGGCGCTGGCTCCGGCAGTCAGCGACTCGCACCGCTGAACAGCTGGCCGGACAATGTGAACCTCGACAAAGCGCGTCGTCTGCTCTGGCCGATCAAGCAGAAATACGGCCGCAGGATCTCCTGGGCCGACCTCATGATCCTGGCCGGCAACTGCGCCATCGAGTCCATG
>CAYOID010000060.1:0-21127 GCA_964403955.1 uncultured Desulfohalobiaceae bacterium
GACAGTGGGGTCGAAGAAAGAGTTTCAAGAATTTTTAACCGCCCGCTCCCGAGGGTCGCTTGATGAAGAGGATAAAGGCATGGATGGAGAAAGAGCTTTGTTATTCAGGCCGGGCGATGCTCCCCGGCCTGAAGCAGCTCTGCCGCCAGGACGCGGCATCCAGAAGCTTCGTTCTTTCCGCGGCAGCGGGAGGCTGTGCAGGCCCGACCAGTATCGGTCGGGTCTGCATTTCCTTATCCTCCCCATCCTCTTCATCAAGTGAGCGCAGCGAACGGGTGGTTCAAAACTCTTTTCCCTCTGCGTCAAGTGTACGAAGCTCATGCCTCAGGCAGCGCTGATCATGGTGAACCTGTTCTGGAGATGACCACCATGCCGACACTGCGACTTGTCCTCGGCGACCAGCTCAACCCTGACCATTCCTGGTTTCAAACCGTTGACCATGAAGTCAGCTATGTCCTCATGGAGGTCCTCCAGGAAACTGACCGGGTGGAGCAGCATGTCCAGAAAATCTGCGGTTTTTTTGCCGCCATGCGGGCTTTTGCCCGGGACCTGGAGCACAAAGGCCACAAGGTGATCTACATCGCCCTGGATGACCCGGTCAACCTGCAGACCTTCTCGGCCAATCTCCGAAAGATGCTCTTTGAAGGGCAGTTCAACCGTTTCGAGTATCTCCTTCCTGATGACTACCACCTTGACAAAGAGCTGGCAAACCTTGGCCGGTCTTTGCCTCTCCCCAGCTCAGTGTCGGACACGGAACACTTTCTGACCACCCGCCATGAGGTCAAAGACTTGTTTGCGGCCAAAAAACAGTACCGCATGGAAACGTTTTACCGCTCCATGCGCAGAAAGCATTCCATCCTGATTGCTGACGGCCAGCCTGAAGGCGGAAAATGGAACTTTGACCGCGAGAACCGGCTTCCTTATGACGGATCATCTGAACTCCCCGCTCCCCTGCTCTTTGACAACGATGTCTCCGACATCGTGTCCATGCTCAAAAGCCATGGGGTCACGACCATGGGTGATGTGGACCCGGAGCATTTCATCTGGCCGGTGACCCCGTCTCAGTCCAGGGAGCTTTTGAACCGTTTTGTCCAGGACATCCTGCCGAACTTCGGGACTTTTGAAGACGCCATGAGCATCCGCAGCTGGAGCCTGTTCCATTCCAGGCTCTCCTTTGCCCTGAACACCAAGATGCTCCACCCGATGGAGGTCGTCCAGGCAGCTCTTCAGGCCTGGGAAGATGCTCCGACTCAGGTCGGGCTGAACAACCTGGAGGGATTCATTCGGCAAGTCCTGGGCTGGCGGGAGTTCATCCGCGGCATCTACTGGGCCGAGATGCCGGGCTACGAAACCCTGAACTTCTTCAGCCATCAGGCTGACCTGCCGGCTTTTTACTGGACCGGCCAGACCAGGATGCGCTGCCTGCAGGAGTGCATCAGCCAGTCTTTGGACAAGGCTTACGCCCACCACATCCAACGCCTGATGGTCACAGGCAACTTTGCCATGCTGGCCGGGGTGCACCCGGACCAGGTCGACGCCTGGTACCTGGGCATCTACATCGATGCCCTGCAATGGGTGGAAATGCCCAACACCAGAGGCATGAGCCAGTTCGCAGACGGCGGCCTCCTGGCGTCCAAGCCTTATGCGGCCTCGGCACACTACATCTCCAGAATGAGCGACTACTGTCTCCAGTGCTGGTATGACCCCAAAACCAGGCTGGGCGAAAAAGGCTGCCCCTTCAACAGTCTGTACTGGGATTTCATATCCAGGCACTTCGAGCTTCTGCAGCGCATCCCCAGGATGGGGCTCATTCTCAAGGCCTGGGAGCGTTTGACCTCCGGGGACAAAAAGGCCATTGTGCACAGAGCCGATTCGATCAAATCCAGCCTGGCCATTGGAAGGCAAGCATGACCAAGGAGCCAGTCACCCTGACTGTGATCTCCAGATCCCACTCCGGATTCACCTGAGCCAGCTGCGACCGGGCCCTGGAAGTGGCCAGGGACGTGGCGGCAGACCATCCGGACTCGGTCCGCCTGGAGGTCCTTTCCCCGGACTCTGCTCAAGCCGGCGGGCTGGACACCAGGAAGAGCATCAGCATGTACATCAACAGGCAGCGAATCCCGATCAAGACCGGCTTATCCAAGTCCGACCTGGAAGAATGCATCCATTCCTTCCTCGAGGGGCAGAAGAAGGACAGTGGCAGTCCATGAACCCCAGCCCGGCGGCAAAGCTGAGGAAAGTGATCAATGACCTGCAGCGTTGAGTGGGTTCTGTTCGATTTTGGAGGGGTCCTGGCTGAAGAGGGCTTTGTGAATGGCCTCCGCGCTTTGGGGGCAGCACAGGGGCTTGACCCGGACCATGTGGTTCAGACCGGGATAGAGCAGGTCTTTGAGACCGGTTATGTCCTGGGCCTGGCCCCTGAAGAAGCTTTCTGGCAGGCCATGCGCGACAGGGCTGGATTGACGGGTTTGGATGCCCAATTTCAAAAAACGATTCTGGACCATTTTGTCCTTCGCCCCTGGATGCTCGATCTGGTCGAACAGCTCTCGGCTCACAACATCAGGTGCGCGATTTTGAGCGATCAGGTCAATTGGCTGGACATCCTGAACGAGCGCCATTCCTTCTATCCCCTCTTTGAGCGGGTGTTCAACAGCTTCAAGCTCGGTCAGAGCAAGCGGGACCCGGCACTCTTCAGTCATGTCGCAGCCTGGCTCGGAATCAGTCCTGAGCAGGCCCTGTTCATTGACGACTCCGCAGGAAATGTGGACCGGGCCGGCAGTCAGGGCCTGCAGACCATCCTCTACACAGGGCGCCAAGACTTTCTGGCTCGCCTCGCGACCTTCTGCCCCGGCCTGGGATGATGCGGCTGCAAAAACTCAAGATACAGTCGCATTCTGGACTTTTTGCACCTGCGTCTATGAATCAGGGCTCTGACGAGTACCGGTCCATTGCCCCGGTCTACGACCCCCTGCTCTCCCCTTTTCTGCGCCTGATTCGATCCAGGGTGGTTTCTCTGGCCATGGACCACGGACTCAGGCGAGTGCTCGATCTCTGCTGCGGCACCGGGGAGCAGTCCAGAATGCTCAGGCAGCAGGGGATTTTGGCTTTTGGAATCGACCTGTCTCCGGCCATGCTCGCCAGAGCTGTCTCCAAGCGCCCGCAAGCGGAGTATGTTCTCGGGGATGCGGCGCGTCTTCCTTTTCAGCCCGGATCATTCGACGGGGCCATCCTCTCCTTTGCGCTGCATGAAAAAAGCCCTGCCCAGCAACGGGACATCCTCCAACAGGCCCAGCAGGTCCTCACAGACCAGGGCACTCTGATCGTGATCGATTTCTGCAGTCCAGGAAGCCTCTTGTCCTCTCCCGCCCTGCTCCTGATCACGGCTGTCGAGCGCCTGGCCGGGGCCGGCCATTTCGCCAACTTCAGACAGTACATGAAGGCCGGGGGCCTTCAAGGCCTGCTCCAGCTTCATCCGGGCCTGGAGACAATGACCGGGACGTCCTTTTTCATGGCTACTGTCGCCCTGAAGCTGGTGCGGGTCGTGCCAACAGGATAGCGCTGCCAGAGGCTACAATCAATTGTGACCCAATCGTTACCTCCAGTGCAGACAATCGTGACAAAGCAGGGATACAAAGGGACAGTGACTTCCCGGTTCAATGCCCAGAAGCTTCAAGACCCGAATGAGCCAAGGAGGAAAGCATGACTGCACTGAATGCGGACTTCAAGCATCGCCTGAGCCAGCAGTTGACGGACTTGAAACTTGAAAACCAAACCGTGAGACTCTATCTTGACGGCGCCGACACATCTGCCCCGGACATGATGGACCGGGCCCATAACGAGTCAGCGGAAGCCGCCTACCTGAACCGTTACGCCAGGAACCAGAAAAAAATCGAAGCCCTGGAAAATGCCTTGAACATGCTCGAGACCGGGGCTTTCGGCCTGTGCAGGATTTGCGGGGAGCAGATCGGCCTGCGCAGGCTGATGGCCGTTCCTGATGCTGTTCACTGCATCGAATGTCAAAGCAACCTTGACGGATAACCAGACAGGAAAACCATGTCCGCCCAAAAGAACTTCATCCTGGACACCAATGTGCTCATCGAAAACCCGCACAGCCTGAGCACCCTGAGAAACGGCAACGAAAACCAGATCATCCTGCCCTACACTGTTCTTGAAGAGCTGGACGAGCTGAAAAAGAATCAACGGGTGGCCCATATCGTCGCCCAGATTCTGTCTATGATCCAGGACGACACCTCCATTGTCCTGCTCAAGCCTGTCCCCGCCACTCAGGAACTGCACTCGTCAAATGACGATCGAATCCTGGACGAAGTCCTCCACTGCAACATCCCTGACCCCATCCTGGTCACCAACGACCAGCTCATGCAGATCAAGGCCAGACTGCACAACATCGTCTCAGAACATTACAGGGACTCGAACCCGTTCCAAAGCGAATCTCAGTCCTTCACCGGCTTTGTCAGGGAAACCGAGGAGGCTGTGCCCAACAGCTTCATGTGGGAAAACGGCACCCCTGTGTTCTTCGGTCCAGAAGGCAAAAGAGCCATCAACCACCAGCACCAGATCTGGAACGTCAAGCCACGCAACGTCTACCAGAACCTGGCCATGGAGCTCATGCTCCATGAGGCCATCGACCTGGTCACGATTCAGTCCGAGGCCGGGTATGGCAAGACTTTCCTGGCCCTGGCCGCCGCCCTGTATCTGACCCTGGAAATCAAGAGCAACCCTTATCGGAAAATCTTCCTGGTCAAGCCGGTGATCGAGATCGGCAGGCGAATGGGGTTTCTGCCCGGGGACATGGAAGATAAGATGGCCCCCTATGTCAGATACATCCAGGATCTGCTGATCAAGCTCCATGAGCGCAGGCCGGCCAACCGTATCTTTGACGATCCAAAGAACAACCTCATGAAGCTCAACCCACACCGGTTTGAGATACTTCCCATGGCCTACATCCGCGGTATGAACATCGAGAACGCGGTTGTCATCATCGATGAGATGCAGAACCTGTCCCGCTCAGAGACCAGGGCCCTGCTGACCAGAATGGGTGAAGGGGTGAAATGCTTTTGCCTGGGGGACACGCGGCAGGTGGACAACCCATATCTCAATGAAAGCAACAACGGCCTGAACTGGGTTGTTAAAAAGTTCAAGGGAATGAAGAACTACGCCCACATCGTGCTCAAAGGGGACAAGTCCAGGGGGCCGATCACGGACATGATCATCAACTCCGGCCTATGAACATTTCTGCGCCGACACAGAAATATTTCAGTTTTTTTTCCTGCACAAAGCTGAGTTTCCTGCGAACTTACCAGAGGCTAAGCTGAAGTGTATTGAGTTGAATGAATATCACTCGACCAAAAGACCCCGCCACTCTGGAGTGGCGGGGTCTTTGACTAAAGACGCTGAAATATCAGATTTCATCCGGTCTTCCGGATGAAATCTGATTACTGCATCTGATTCAAGGCCTTGTTCAACCTGGAAATGCGCCTGGACGCCTTGCGCCAGTGAATGACCCCTTTCGAGGCCGCCTTGTCCAGAACGGCATTGGCTTTTTTCAAAGCCAGCTGCGCCTGGTCCCTGTCCTTGGCATCGATGGCAGCATGCACGTCCTTGACCGCATTCTTGACATGACTCTTGACGACCCGATTTCGAGCCCGGGCTTTCAAACTCTGGCGATAGCGCTTGAGTGCCTGTTTTGTGTTAGCCAAACCACAACCTCCTCAAAAAGAATCCTGATGTATTGCCGTCTTCACATTACGTCTCAAGAAATTCAAACGAAAAATCTTATTGAAACTTTGACTGAACTGTCAAGTCTTTTTTCATAAGAGCACTGCCCCAGGCTGCGCTGAACAGGCCTAAATCTGCAGGGCGCTGAAATCAGCCAGAAGAGAGAGCCGATTGACCAGGGCCTTGAGCAGGTTCAAACGGTTCAGCCGCAACTCCGAATCCTCGCACATGACCATGACATGATCAAAGAAATCATCCACAAAAGGCCTGAGCTCCTTCAGCAGACCAAAGAGCTCATCAAATTGTTCATCCTGCCACAACTGTTTCCAGCGCGGCTCAAGCTCTTCAATCTTGGCAGCCAGGTCTTTCTCCTGCTGATCGACCAGCCTGTCCGGATCGTAGCTTCCAGTCAAAGGCTGCCCAGCCTGATCCCCCTGCTTCTTAATGATGTTGTCCACTCGCTTGAAGGTCAGCACTGAGGCCTCGTAATCCTTCTTGCGGCTGAACCGGTCCAGAGCCTGGAGGCGCTGGTTCAGAGCCCATATGTCGTCAAGGCCTGCCCCCAGAGCGGCATCCACAATCAGAGTGGAGTATCCTGAACCGGCCAAAAAGGCTTTCAGGCGGTGACTGAAAAACTCCTCCAGGTTCCGAAGGGATGTTGCCGGGTCGAGCTTCCAGTCGATCTGACCGTAATGCGATCTGGCCTGCTCAAGGAGCTCGAGAAGGGAGATCCGAAACCCATGCTCCAGAATGATCCGGACCACTCCTAGGGCCTGACGCCTCAAGGCATAAGGGTCCTGGGCACCAGTGGGCATCATGTCCAGGCCGAAGCAACCGGTCAACACGTCCACCTTATCCGCAACAGCCAGTAGGGCCCCGACTTTGGATTCAGGGACGGGACTCTCCGGGCCTGTGGGCAGATAGTGCTCATAAATGGCCTGGGCCACAGCTTCGTTTTCCCCTTTTTGCCTGGCGTAGATGCTGCCCATGACTCCCTGCAGGTCCCCGAACTCGCCGACCATTTCCGAAACAAGGTCCGCCTTGGCCAGCTCTGCCCCCCGGACCACATCCTGTTCCAGCTCCGGCTGGACCCTGGCAGCCAAATACCTTCCTGACTGGACCACTCGCCTGGACTTGTCCCCCATGCTCCCCAGTGGGCCCAGAAAAACGACCTTTTCAAGCTCCTGGCACCACTGATCAAATGTGGCTTTGGAGTCCGCGGTCCAGAAAAAGACCGCATCCTCCAGCCTGGCCTTGAGGACCCGTTCCCAGCCTTTTTTGACCAGGGCCAGGTCATTGGGCTCCAGATTCAGGGTGCAGAGGAAACATGGTAGCAGCTGCCCATTGGCGTCTTCGATGCCGAAGCTCTTCTGATGGCTCTCCATGCTCGTGAGCAGGACCTCCCTGGGCAGCTGCAGGTAATCCCTGTCAATGGAGCCAAGCACTGGCCGGGGATATTCAACCAGGTTGGCCACTTCATGCAAAAGGCTCTCGGTCCAGACCACATTTCCGCCCTGCTGCCCGGCCAGATCGTCACCATCTCTTTGAATCGCCTCGATGCGGTCCTGGAGACTCAGGACCACATGGCCCTTCTGCTTCAGGATATCGAAGTAGTCGTCTGCAGAAGCCACTTTCCAGGGGCCTGGTCCAAGGACTCGGTGCCCTCTGGTGATCCGGTCGGCTGTCAACGAGCTGCAGTGAACCTGAATCAAGGTGGAGTCAAACAAGGCCAGAATCCAGCGGATGGGACGCCCAAAGGCAAATCCGGTTTTTTCCCAGCGCATTTTTTTGGGCATGGGCAGACGCCCGATGATCCGTTCGCAGATTTCAGGCAAGAGGGCCGTGGTTGCACGCCCTCCGCCTGTCTTGTTCACAGCCAGATACTCACCCTTGGGAGTCTCCTGGATGAAAATATCTTCTGGATCGATACCCTGATTTTTGACAAACCCCAAACCGGCTTTGGTCAGCTCCCCCTGATCATCATAGGCGATACGCCGAGGAGGGCCGGTCACCAGCTCCTCGGTCCTGTCCTGAACAGCATTGATGTCCGGGATATGGGCCACCAGGCGGCGGGGCGTGGAAGCGACCTCGACCTGATCAAAGCCAACCTGCAGGTCTTTGAGTTCTTGAACGAAAAAATCCCGCAAACTGCTCTCCAATCCGGAAAGAAAGCGGGCCGGCATTTCTTCAAAGCCTATCTCCAAAACAAATCGTGCCATAGCGTCCATCCCTCGGGCTTATTCTCGATTCCACCCAATCCAGACTGAGAGGTGAAATCATTTCACAGCATACGAAGTTGCATGCCTTACGCTGGGTTCAGCCTTCATTCTCGTGCTAATCAACAAGCATGGGCAAAAAAGTCACAATATCAGGAAAAGCAATCAGTACTGCAGTCCCCAGGATCAGCGCCATGAGAAACGGCACGACCCCCACAAACACGTCCTGCAGCGAAACGTACGGGGCAATGCCCTTGACGATGTACGAATTGACTCCCACAGGCGGAGTGATGATGCCCATCTGGGTGATGAGGACAATGATGACCCCAAACCAGATGGGATCATACCCCAAATTGATCACAATGGGATAAAAGATCGGTATGGTCAGGGTGATCAGCGCCAAGGCGTCAATGAAACATCCGGCACCGAGATAAATGGCGCAGATGGCGGCCATAATAGCCCAAGCCGGCCAATCCAGGCCGGCCACCATGTTGGCCAGTTCCATGGAAATCCGGGACAGGGCCAGGAAATGCCCGAAAATGGTCGCCCCGGTGACCAGCATGATCACCATGCAAGAGATATTCAGGGTGTCGTTGACTGCGTTGACCAGTTTCTTCCATCCCAGCTTACCCTGAACAAGGACAATGAGCAGGAGCAGAAAAGAGCCCACAGCACCGGCTTTGGTCGGCGTGAAAAAGCCGAAAAACATCCCGCCCATGACCAGCAGAAAGACGAACAGAGTTTCCCAGATTTCAAACAGGGCCAGCAGGGTTTCGCGCAGGACAAAGCGTTCTCCTTTCGAGCCCTGATCAGGAAAAAAGGCGCAGTAGACCATGATAGTCACAACAAAGAGTAGGGCGATGAAAAATGCGGGAATGATCCCGGCCAGGAAGAGCTTTCCAATGGAGATCTGGGTCAAAATTCCATAGATGATCAAAATCACGCTGGGCGGCATCAGAATGCCCAGTCCAGAGCCTGCAGCCACAGCACCGGCGGCCAGACGATTGCCGTAGTTGTAACGCTTCATCTCGGGCATGGCTATTGACCCGATGGTGGCGGCGGTGGCCGTGGTTGAGCCGCTGACCGCTCCAAAGGCTGTGCAGGCCCCTATAGTGGCCATGGCCAGCCCGCCCCGTACCCGGCCGCTGACTTTATAGGCCATATCGTACAGCCGCTTGCTCACCCCTGCGTAATAAGCGATATATCCCATGAAAACGAACAGAGGCACCAGGGCCAGGCCATATGAAGAAAAAACACTGAAGATGTCTCTGGAAAGCAGAGTCAGGGCTGAATCGACGTTTGTCAAAACGGCATAGCCGACAACTCCGACAATGGCCAGTGCATAGGCAACTGCGATTCGAGTGAAGAACAGGGCCACCAGAACCACGATTCCGATGAGCCCCACCTGGACAAAATCAATCATGCCGGTCACTTTTCACCATGGTCCAGCACTCGGAAAGGATGCCCATGGCCAGGATGAAACAGGCCATGGAAATGGCGTACAGGACATAATACAAAGGCAATTCCAGGGTAGCCGATACTTCGCCTGTTGACTTCAACTCGCCTGCATACAGGAAGCACTGCCAGGCGGTGAGCATGAAAAAGAAAAAGCTCAAACAACCTATAAAAAGGTCGTTGATCTTTCTTTGCCTCCTGGAAAGCCTGGCATAGAGGAGGTCGATGCCGATGTGGGCTTTTTTCATATGAGCCGAGGGCAGGACAAAGGCCAGGAGCATCGCGGCCATGAGGCTGACCATTTCCTCAGTCCCCAGGAGGGGACGGCCAAAGATGTTCCCAACCACATCCAGGCAGGTCAAGAGCATCATGCCCACCAGGAGGAGCCCGGCAATGCGCTGCAGGACATCAGCCGCCAGAAAAATCACTTTGTGAAACATCATCTCAACATGAACAGGTCAGCGCAGCCTCTGGCTGCGCTGAATATTGGGCTTTAACCTGAAGAAATTTCCTTGCTTTTGATCACAAGCCTCCCCGAACGCCAGTGCAAAAAGTCCATGCAGAGGTCTCTCGCCGTCACTTGCTGCATGTAACTTGATTTTAAAGTCAAGTTTCTTCTTTGATCAAACTGGCCGGATAAAGTGGCTGCTAATAGAAAATGTGTGGATTTTTTCTGCCCTCAACCATCTACCCTCAACCCTCGACCTGTAAGCGCATCACTCCATGCTCGCAGGAAAGTACTGACTGCTGAACGTGCCCTGATGGAATTTTTCGATCTGTTCTTCCATGTAGGAAAGGACCTTCTCTCCAGGCAGCCCTTTGGCCTCAGCCTTGTCCACATAAGCGTCAAAAACCGGCTGGACGGCCTCCACCCATGTGTCCTGCTCTTTTGGGTCCAGCCCGAGCACACTGTTGCCCTCTGACAAAGACGTGCGCATTCCTTCAAAGTCACTGTCGTCCCAGGCCCGGCCGTGTTTGGCGGCCCACTCGCTGCTGATCTTTTCAATGCTCGCTTGATGCTCCTCAGGCAGGGCATTCCACTTGTCTTTGTTCATGACCACAAAAAAACCGACAGAATAGGCCGTGGCATAATTGGCCACGGAATAATCAATGACTTCACTCATTTTCCAGCCCTGGTTGGTCTCCATGGGATAGACAGCACCTCCAACCACCCCTTTCTGCAGGGCCTGATAGACCTCTGGCATGGGCATGGTCACCGGGGTTGCACCCAGGGAGCTGATGGTCTCGGCTACTGAACCCGGGCAGCGAATCTTCATCCCTTTCAAATCGCTCAAGGTGCGCACCGGCTGATCTTTGGTATGGATAAAGCCCGGCCCATGGGCGTGGAGATAGAGCACTTTGACATCGGACAGCTCATCCGGCTTGAAAGTATCGTGGACCTCATTGATCAGCGCTGTGGCAAAGGCTCCGCTGGGATTGCCAAAAGGCAGGTTGATGAAGTCCATGAGCGGAAACCGGCCCCGGGTATAGAGCAGGCATGACATGCCGATATCGGATCTTCCGGTGACCACGCCGTCGTAGCATTGCTCTGCCTTGGTCAGGGTCTGGCCGGGATAGAAATAGACCTTGACCTGGCCATCAGTCCGGTCGGAGACTTCCTGACACCAGGACTCGGCAAGCTGACTCTGGATGTGGCTGGGCGGGAAAAAACTGCTGTAGGTGAATTGGTAGGTCTTGGCCTGACTGCTTGTACCCATGACCAGGCAGAAAGCACACAGTGCCATGGCCAGCAAGACCGGTAATCTGAGCATGTTCATGCCACTGAGAAAGACGCGGGCTGTCCAACCGTTCAGGATCCTGCCGTGTGTTGTGCACTGAAACGATTTGAGATCATTGAGTTTGCCAAATGGGAGCATACCGACCTCCAGGTTAGAGACTTTTGCCGATGGAAACCAACAGGGCACAACTGCTCTTTGCCCCTGATCCCTTCTGTCCCCTGTTTTCTGTCCTCTGTCATCTGTCGACTGTCATCTGTCCTATCAAGCCCTCTCCAGCATGGGATACCCCATGTCTTCACGCTGCCTGGCATACAGACGGGCCACCGAGGAAGCCAAATGACGCACCCTGGCGATGTATCCGGTCCTTTCAGTGATCGAAATGGCCCCCCTGGCCTCCAGGAGATTGAAGAGGTGAGAGCATTTCAGGCAAAAATCATAGGCTGGCCAGGGCATGGCCTTGGCACACAGTTTTTCACACTCCGCCTCGCAGGAATCAAAAAATGAAAAAAGCATCTCCGGAGTGCTCAATTCAAAATTGTATGTAGAGTGCTCGACTTCATTCTGGTGGTGGATATCCCCATATGTGCAGTGCTCATTCCAGGTCAGATCATAGACCGACTCCTTGCCCTGGAGATACATGCAGATCCGCTCCAGCCCGTAGGTCAGCTCAAGGCTGACAGGATCCAGGTCTATCCCGCCGACCTGCTGAAAATAGGTGAACTGAGTGATCTCCATTCCATCGAGCCAGATCTCCCAACCCAGCCCCCAGGCCCCAAGGGTCGGAGACTCCCAATCATCTTCAACAAATCGGATGTCATGTTCAGCAGGATTGATCCCCAAAGCGTACAGGCTGTCCAAAAAGACATCCTGAGCGTCTTCCGGGGCAGGCTTGAGTATGACCTGGTACTGGTAATAGTGCTGCAGCCGGTTGGGGTTCTCCCCATAGCGTCCATCGGTTGGCCTCCGTGAAGGCTGAACATAGGCCGTGTTCCAGGGCTCGGGCCCGATGACCCGCAGGGCTGTGGCTGGGTGAAACGTACCCGCTCCAACCTCGAGATCAAAAGGCTGGTGGAGCACACAGCCATATTTGGCCCAGAACTCCTGCAGCGTCAAAATCACATCTTGAAAATGCATAATCACTCCATCTCATGCCTGAAGGCTTCAGCGCAGCCTCAGGCTGCGCTGAATATTTGGGTTTAAACTGAAGAAATTTTCTTGCTTTTGAGCAGTGCAAGTCGCTTTCATGCACAAGTTTGATCAGCGCTGAAACCTGAAACGGCCCTGGTTCCAGCTTAGGCCCATATGGGTCTGAACAAACGAATCCAGCACACCCCACATCTCCGGGGTCCATTCCTGTGGTTCAGGGGCCTTCACCCATGCTTCAGGATGATCACTCAAGAGCGTCTGCAGGTAGTGATACAGTTCAAAGGACAGAGGCTGACCCTCATTTTCCGCTTTGGAGCAGTCCGAACAGAGGACTTTGCCGTGACGGCTTTGAAAAAAGATCGTTTCCCGGTTCTGCAGCAATCGTCCACAGGCAATGCAGCGGGAAAAATCAGGACGATATCCGTATTCACAGGTCAGCTTGGCCCTGAACAGGAGCGGAAGCTGAGCCGGAATTCGGTCTTCCTGATCCAGCATGAGCAGTGTTCTGTACAAGACATGAAAGACTCGCTCGGCGTCGCCATGACCGATGTGAGCGGCTTCCAAAAATTTCAAGCAGTTTACAGCCATCCCCAGCCTGGGCAGATTCTGATGCAGCCGGGAGAACCTGTGCAGGAGGGAACCTTCGTTGAGGATGAGGTAGTCACCGCTTTTGCTGGAAGAGACCTGAAACCAGACATGATTGAGCTCGTCCAGGCAGCCGGAGAAGCGTTTCCGGCTCTTGCAGCCTCCAAAGGCAAAACCGGTCACAATGCCCCGGGATGGAGAAAAAAAGCGGACCCAACAGTCGATCTCCCGAAAGACGCCTACTTTGAGGACAATAACCTGTTCAGCAAACTCCTCCCTGCTCATGGACGATCTCGATTTCCCCACCTCACTGCAACAATGAGTTTGTGAATTTTCATCCGGTCTTTCGGCTGAAAATTCATGGAAATGTCAGGGTCTTGACGTCCCCGGACCGCGCATCAACTGGAACCTGCTGTCCATTGAAGCGCAACTTGACGCCGCCGGCATTGCCGAGTTTGATTTTCAGAGCCTGGTCAAAGCGAAAGGTGATCGATTCACCGGGCCGGAGATAAATGTCCTTGGAGCGATTATCCACATCAGCACTCAGCCAGCAGGCCTCAACAGAGGAAATCTCCAGAACATGCTCTTCTACTTCAGCCGTTGGTTGGGACTCGTTCCCCTGAGCTTCTTCACCAGCTGATTCTTGGAGCTGCCTTTCGGCGAGAGGAGCTGATTCCAGGGCTGCGCTCTGATTCGTCTCCCCCATTTCCTGCCCGCCTTGGCTCTGCCGGCCTTCTTCTGTCCCAGCTTGGGAGGCAAGGGTTTCCTGAGCCGACCCGTTGACTCCAACAGCAGCCGTATCTATTTCGGATTCATCCGACATGCTTTCCTGGGACGTGCCGTGATCCACAGCATCCTGAGAAGAGGCCCTGGTTTCATTCCCGGCCCCGGGCCGGATTTCACTTTCATCGCTGCTGTCCCGGCTTGTTTCCGGTTTCGGAGTCACCTCTGAAGATTTCTCCACCTTTGTTGAGGATACATCCGAATCCGGCGATGGTTTGACAAAGACATCATAGACAAGCCATCCGAGCACAGCCAAAAGAAGCACTGAAGCCAAAACAGAAAAGAAGGTCCATTTCCTTGAACTCCCTCCTGGGCTGGACGAGAAATCTTCCTCCCCCGCCTCTGCGTCATGCTCATCCAGTCCCGCCTCCTCCATGGACATGATTCTGGCGAATTCATTGCTCAGCTCATCGCCGTCAAGCCCCAAAAACTCTGCGTAATGCTTGATAAAGCCCTTGGCATAGACTGGATGCGGCAGATCATCAACCTCTCCCTGCTCAATGTGTTCAAGGCTTGAGGGACTGATCTTGATCCGGTCATAGACATCGTCCAGGGAATACCCCTGATTCTCTCTCTCGTCCTTCAAACGTTGCCCTAGCTCATACAAATTCATCAATGCCTCCTCGCATTTCCCGAGGGTTGGCGTGAGTTACAGGCGTACATCAACCACAGCCTTGGACCGAAGGCTCTGAATATACTCTTGATAGCGGTCCTCCAGCTTTTGGGCATAGATCGCGTCTCGAATCTGATCGCGCACCTCGTCCAGGGAACGGCTTCCACCTGAGGTCATATCCTGCACATACAAAAGCGCGTACCGGCCCTGCAGGGGAAAAATATCGCTCATTTCACCAGGACCGACGTTCCGCAGAGCTTCCTTCCAATTCTGCCGCAGGTCTTTCCACTTCATCCGCCCCAGATCTCCTCCCTGATCAGCCCCAGGTCCTCTCGAATGCTTCCGGGCAGCCTGGGGAAAAGAGATGCCGCCGGCGCGGATACGCTGCCGCAGATCCATGAGCTGTTGCTTGTCCTCTACCAGCATCAACCGCAAATGAACCCTTTTGGGTTCAGTAAAAGAGGCCTGATTGGCCTGATAATAGTCCTGCATCTCCTTTTCCGTGACCACCACCTTCTGGCGGACCATGGAACTCAAGATTCTATTTTTCTTGATCTCTTCCCTGATGCGCTCTTTGTATTCAGTAAGGGTCATCCCCTGCTTGTCCAGGAGGCGCTGGAAATCTTCCTGGCTCAAATTCCGTTGCTGCCTGACTTGGTCGATACGGTTGTCCACTTCAGTATCAGACACAGAGATCTCAAAACGCTCCGCCTCCTGCTTGAGCAGCATATCGTTGACCATGGACTGGAGAACTTTGGGCCTGATGCTCTCAATCTGAGCCTGGTTGGCCGAATCCGCCTCCATGGTCGCCAGCGCGGACTGGACCTCCTGATTGAGCTCATACAGGGTAATGATGTCACCATTGACCACGGCAACGATTCGATCGACCATGGTGGCACCATGAGCTGCACTGCCTGCAACAAGCAAGGCCCAGAGAGCAGCCGCACCTATAACCTTAAGCTTGCTGCTCAGCTTCATGTCCAGCCTCCTGTTCGATTTCGGCAAGCTCCTCCCCCACAAAATGAATGGCCCTAGAAATACTTTCTTTACCTGCAAATCGCAACTCCATTTTATTGGGCGGCATGAACCTGGCCCGATCCTGCCTGTCGTGCATCCAGGCCACCAAAACGTCGGGATCCACCGGCCGTGCTTCATCAGCCCAGGAGAGCACCACCCTGTTCTCGAAAAGATCAGCCCGCTGCACTTGAAGCCTGGCCAGAACCATCTTCAGCCGCAAGACCGCTAGAAAATTGTGCACCGGTCCAGGCAATGGGCCGAATCGGTCCTCCATCTCACTGGCCCAGTCGCTGAGTGCAGCATCCGAACCAGCCCCTGACAAACCCCGGTAGTAGGAAAGCCTCTCCTGGGGATCGGCAATATACTCGCTCGGGATATTGGCCTCAAAGGTGATGTTCAGCTCTGGGTCTGTCTCCTGCTGCAGAGGCTCGCCTCTGACCCGGCGAACTTCCTGCTCCAGCATTTCCAAAAACAGATCCAGTCCGACCTTGTTCATAGACCCGGACTGAACTTCACCCAGGATATTCCCGGCTCCCCGAAGACGCAAATCCTCCATGGCCACCTGAAAGCCAGCCCCCAGATAATCCATATCCAGGATAGTCTGCAACCTTTTGGCTGCAGACTTGGGAAGATTGTCAACAGAAGGGACCACAAAATAGGCAAAAGCCTGATCCGAAGATCTCCCAACCCTGCCTCGAAGCTGATAGAGCTGGCCCAGGCCGAACATCTGGGCCTGATCCACGACCAAAGTGTTGGCCCGGGGAAAGTCCAAGCCGGACTCAATGATGGCTGTGCTGACCAGGACATCCAGCTTTCCCGTCCAGAACTGGTGCATGGTCTCTTCCAACTTTTTTTCCGCCATTTGGCCATGGGCTATGCCCACTTTGGCATCCGGCACCAGGGTTTGAACAAAGTCCCGGATCCTGGCCAGCCCCTGGACTCGATTGTAGACCCAGAAGACTTGTCCGCCGCGGTGCAGCTCCCGCTCCAGAACCTTCTTGAGCATTTCCGGATCCCGCTCCACCAGTGAGCTCTCCACTGCCTTTCTTTCCTGGGGCGGGGTTTCGATGACACTGAGCTGTCTGACGCCGGACAGTGAGAGCTGCAGGGTTCTTGGGATAGGAGTGGCGGTCAGGGTGAGCACGTCGATGTTCTTGCGTATGGATTTGAGCTTTTCCTTGTGCCTGACCCCGAAACGCTGTTCTTCATCCAGGATGAACAGCCCAAGCTTTGGGATGATCACATCCTTGGACAGCAGACGGTGCGTCCCTATCAAAACATCCACCTGGTTCTTCTCCACTCTGCGCAGGATCTCCTTCTGCTTGTGGGCGGACACAAACCGGCTGATCATTTCCACTTCAACATTGAAATCCTCGAGGCGCTGTCTGAAGTTCTGAAAATGCTGCTCTGCCAGGACTGTGGTCGGACAGAGCATAGCCACCTGCCGCCCTGCGGTCACAGCACGAAATGCCGCCCGAAGGGCCACCTCGGTCTTGCCGAATCCGGCATCCCCGCAAATGAGCCGGTCCATGGGCTCGGAATGATCCAGGTCCTTGAGGACCTCGTCAATAGCCTGCTCCTGGTCAGGCGTTTCCTCAAAAGCGAAGGTGGCCTCAAACTCACGGAACAGCTCTTCGTCAGCCGCATACTCATATCCCTTGGCCACTTTCCGGAAGGCATACATCTGAACCAGATCATGGGCGATCTCTTCCAGGACTTTGCGCACCTTGTTCTTGGTCGTCTGCCACCTGGTGCTTCCCAGCCTGTCCAGAGCCGGGGAGGCGTTATCCCCGCCCTTGTAGCGCTGGACCAGGTTGAGCCTGTCCACGGGAACGTAGAGCTTATCCCCTCCGGCATACTGGATCAGCAAATAATCGTTTCCGGTCTTGTCCACCTGAAGCCGGGTCAGACCTGAAAAGCGTCCCACCCCGTAATCCCGGTGCACGAGCAATTCGTCCGGACTGATATCCTCTAATCTTTTCAAACCCTTGAAGCCTGTTCTGGCCGAACGTCTGGCTGCGGCCTGATCCCTTCTGGGCTGAAGTATGCCCTCAGAGAGAAAGGACACATGGTTCCAGGTCAGCTCCGCCCCGGCATCAAAGTCGGAAATCAAGGCATAGAGCCCTTTCTGGTCGGCATGGTAGGTCGTCCTGAAGGTCAGGTCCTCCCCCTCCATGAGCTTGAAAAACTTGTCTCTGGACGTGTCGCTGCCAAAGGTGAGGACCACTTGATTGCTGGTTCGATGCCACTCCTTGAGCCTTTCAACAAGACTTGTCCATGGACGCTTGCGCTGCTCAGGCCGCCAGAACAAATCCTGAAATGAGGTATACCGCTTTTCCGGGAGCTCCACGCCCAGATGCCGCTCCCCCACCGGCAGCTGTTCGAACAGGATCTGCCCCTTGTTCAGCCAGGCCTGCCTGGCCCGAACCACCGGCTGGACAATGGACTCTTCAGGCCATGCCCAGCCGTTTTTCTCTTTTTCACCCGCAAGAAAGGACTCCCACCCTGCGGCGCACTCGTCCAGGACAGAACGCAGCTGACCGGCCCCGACCAGAAAAAAGACTGCGTCACTGGGAAGCCATTCAGTAAGCGGCTCCACCCGAGGGTAATACAGCCCTGGCCAGATATCATGTTCCCGATTCTCGACCTTTTGCTGCAGCGCGGCCCGGCCAGGCTTGCTCAGGCCACCGGTTTTCCAGAGATGATTCCAGTGTTCCTGAGCCTCTCTGTCTGTCTGGGCGGAAAATAGAACCGGAGCGACCGGCAGGATGACAGCTTCCTGCACGTCCTGCTTGGATCTCTGAGACAGAGGTTCAAAAAGGCGAAGACTCTCCAGGGTGGTCCCAAACAGCTCCAGGCGAAGGGGGAACTCATTTCCCGGAGTAAAAATATCGATGATATCTCCTCTGACCGAAAACTCTCCCGGCCTGGTGACCATGGAGACCCGCTCGTAACCCCAGGACACAGCCCTGTCCAGAAAATCCTCCTGGGAGATCTCCTCCCCCTGGATCACAAAGTCATAGGCCTGGTCCATGATCTTCCTGGAAGGCCACAACGGCAGCAGGTTGTCTGCGCTCATGATGATGATTTTCGGTCGTGAGCTCTCAGCCAAAGAAAACAGGGAGGCCCAACGCCGGGCCCACAGCTTGGAATCCATCCTGCCCGGGACAAAGGGCGGAAAAGAAACCAGCGCCTGGTCCCAAAAAGGTGCAGTTGACTGCTTTTCCGTCATGATCCTGGCCAGAGCAGTCACCTCGGTCAAGATGGTCTGGTCAGGAACAATGATGACCGCATTGCGGCCCTGCTCCACACAGGCCTGGGCCAGATATGCCTGAGTGGCAGGTCCGCTTTTGTAGACGGTCAACAGGGTTTCATCTGGCTCACGCAGTTTTTTTTTCAATTCTCGGGGTAGAAACACTCATTTGCTCCGAAAAGCATCTTTTCCGCCTTTCGTGAGGCAAAGCGGAAAAGATGTTTTTTTTTGATTTGAGAAAAACCTTGATCGCTTGGTGGTAAACATAATAGAGCGACAAAGCAACATCTGGTATGATCCTTGCTAAGTTTCAGAAAATAACCCATTGATATGTCAGAATTTTGAAAAAACTTGCAAAAGTCGAGCACATTCAGCATACTCGTAGTGTCAACCAACACTTCACACAAAGACTTTCAAGCCCAAGGAGGAAATTGGTTAATGGCCCAATTTTTCCCCTATTTTGAGAATGCAACCGTCATGGATCAGATCAAGACACTGCCCAATGAAGACCTTTTGGACTTTTGGGAGGAAACCCAATTCCTGGACAAAGCTATGGAAAAAGAGTTTGAACAAACCCCTGTATACAGCCTGGAATATGAAAAAGCGGTTTTGCAGGAGCTTCAACTCAGAAGCTGTCTGGGTCGACTCAGAGCGAGGTAGCCGCCACGACGAGAGCAAACAAAAACCCCGGTCGAACCCGGGGTTTTTTTTGGTAAACTTGCGGCTGCATTTTGAGTTTTTGCAGCCGCATCTTGATAGCCTTATGTCACCTTGGATGCCGACCTTCCGATGCAAAAATAGGCAAAGCCCATGGCGCTGAGGTGATCGGGCTGGTAGAGATTGCGGCCGTCAAAGATCACCGGCGCGGTCAAGGTCTTCTTTATCTTGTCAAAATCGGGATTGCGGAACTGGTTCCACTCCGTGACCACGGCCAGAGCCTGAGCCCCTTCCAGGGCAGCATACTCATTGTCCACGATGTCCACCAGGTCGTTCTCCTGCAGACGCTGCCGAGCAGCGGGGTTGGCCTGGGGATCATAGGCCCTGATGCGCATCCCCTTTGAAGTCAGTCCATCGATCAGGGCCATGGACGAGGCCTCCCGAATATCGTCGGTGTTGGCCTTGAAGGACAGTCCCCACAGGGCCAGCACCTTGCCCTCCACGCCGCCCTGATTCTGGAAATAATCCTCGATCTTCCAGGCCAGAACCCCCTTTTGCCGCTCATTGACCTCATGGACTGCGGACAAAAGTTGCGGGGCATAGTCATGCTCCCTGGCGGTGTGGATCAGGGCCCGGACATCCTTGGGAAAGCAGGACCCGCCATATCCGATCCCGGGATAGATGAAGCTGTAGCCGATGCGTTGGTCGGCCCCTATTCCCAGGCGCACCTGGCGAACGTCCGCCCCGACCTTTTCGCAGACATTGGCCACCTCGTTGATGAAGGAAATCTTGGTGGCCAGCATGCAGTTGGCGGCATATTTGGTCATTTCCGCGCTGCGCACGGACATGACCATGAGCTTGTCCCTGCTGCGGGCGAACGGGGCGTAGAGGATCTTCAGGAGCTCGGCCGTGCGCACGTTTTCCGTGCCCACAATGACCCGGTCCGGCTTGAGAAAATCATTGACCGCATCGCCTTCTTTCAAGAACTCCGGGTTGGAGACCACGTCGAACTCATGCTCAAGGCCCCTGGCGTCCAGCTCTTCCATGATGATGGCTTTGACCGCATCAGCCGTGCCCACCGGGACCGTGGACTTGGTGACCACGATGGTGTACCCGGCCATGGTCCGGCCCACCTCCCGGGCCACCTGGCGGACGGCGCTCATGTCGCAGGACCCGTCGTCATTGGATGGTGTGCCCACGCAGATGAAGACGAACAGCGAATCCTGCATGCCTTCGGCCAGGTCGGTGGTGAAGACCAGCCGGCCGTCTGCGGCGTTCTTTTTGACCAGATTCTCCAGGCCGGGCTCGAAAATGTGCACCTTGCCCTGCCTGAGGTCCTCCACCACCTGGTGGTTCACATCCACGCAGGTGACGTGATTGCCCATTTCGGCAAAGCAGGCTGCGGTGACCAGCCCCACATACCCGGTTCCCACGATGCAGATGTTCATGGTCTCGCCTTTTCAGCGCAGCCTCGAGGCTTAAGCTGGATGATTGAATTTGAACTGAAGCAACCAAAGCTTCAGCGATGCCAAAGCGATAGTCTTTACCCACACAGAGGACAGTGGGGCTGAAGAAAGAGCTTCAAGAGTTTTTAACCGCCCGCTCCACAGCACGCACTGAACCATTGCCCATGCTTCAATATTTTAAAGTGACAGATTTTCAGATACATCGAGCATGAAAGATGTTTGTTTTGTTTGACGGGCGAGCGCCGCTTTGAAAGCGAGCGCCGCTTTGAAAGGGCGAGCGCCGCTCGCCCCTACAAACATGTTCATCGCGTCAGACCTTGGATGTGCAAAACACCCTCATGGCTGACGACAGGCTTGTAGGGGCGACTGGCAGTCGCCCTTGGAGTGGGTCAATTTTCGTTGTCGTCTTAGGAATTGTCATAAAATAAATGTAACACAAAGCTTGCATAATCTTGGAATTT
>CAYOID010000061.1:0-21015 GCA_964403955.1 uncultured Desulfohalobiaceae bacterium
TGAGCCGGCAGTTTCTAAGTCAATGTTTCCAGAGGATTGAGCTTTGCAAACAGATCTGGTACTTTTTCGCTGGATAGAAAGATGCCCACAACCACAGATCAAAGCAACCCAAAACCTGAGGAGGTCATGCAATGAAGACGGTTTTCTCCAAAATCCTGACGGCTCTGATCCTGGTCTCTCTAGCCCTGGGCGGCACGGCCCTGGCCAAGAAGTCCTATGTCAACGGCATTGACGCCAACTTTCCCCCGTTCTCATTTGTGAACAAGCAAGGCGAACCTGACGGGTTCGACATCCAGGCCCTGAACTGGATCGCCGAAGAGATGGGTTTCGAGGTCACCCACAAGCCCATGGCCTGGGACACCATCATCCCCAATCTCCAGGCCAAGAAGATCGACCTCATCGCCTCGGGCATGAGCATCACTGAAGAGCGCCAGAAAAAAGTCAACTTCACCATCCCCTACTGGACCGTGGACCAGGTCTTTGTGGTCCCTGAAGGCTCGGATCTGACCGTAGACGACATTCTCACCGGCAATGTGGTCCTGGGGGCCCAGAGCGGCACCCCTACCGCCGACTGGCTCGATGACCAGGTGGGAAAAAAGGAAAACTGGAACTACGACCTGCGCTTCTACGACTCCCAACCCCTGGCCGTGACCGACCTGATCAACGGACGGATCAAGGCCGCGGCCATGGACGACGTGGCTGCCAAGGACGCTGCCGGCAAAAAGCCCCTGACCATCCTGGGCACCTTCGGCTACAAGACCGAGAAATTCGGCTATGCCGTGCGCAAGGAAGACACTGAGCTCCTGAACACCCTGAATGCCGGGTTGCAAAAGCTCATGGACGATCCCTACTGGGATGAGCTGATCGAGAAGTACGAGCCCGGTCATTGATCAATTTTCTTTCAGGGCAGTCCCTGACTGCCCTGAAAGAAAATTGACAATGCTGAAGTTGATTTCAGGACCTGGAACAAGGGCCCCGGAGCAATGCTCCGGGGCCCTATTTTTGACATGGACAAATCAGAAAGAGTTTCTTTACTGATCAATCATGCTCTTCTCAGCCTGGGGCAGGGCTGAAAGAAGACTGGGCAGCATGGCTTACCGTGGAGCCCTGTAGCCCCCCGGCACCCCTTTGGGCGAGAGAACGACCTGCCAGAGCTGATTCTTGCGGGCCCTGAAAGAGCCGGCACAGCTCAGGAGATAGTAAGTCCACATGCGGTAGAACCGCTCAGGATAGTTGGCTTTAAGCCGGTCCCAGCTGTCTTGAAACCTGGAGAACCAGGCCATGAGAGTTGTGTCGTAGTCCGGCCCGAAACTGTGCCAGTCCTCAAGGACAAACAGGCCTTCGCAAGCCTCGCAGATCTGCCTGGCTGAGGGGAGCATGGAATTGGGAAAGATATACTTCACGATCCAGGGGTCGCACCCTCTGGCAGAGGTGTTCCGGCCGATGCTCTGCAGGACAAACAGACCGTCTTCAGACATCAGGCTTTTCACAGCAGCCATGAAGGTGCGGTAGTTCTTCCAGCCCACGTGCTCGAACATGCCCACGGATACAACGCGGTCAAAGGTCTCATCAATGCTCCGGTAATCCTGGTAGCGGATCTCGACCGGCAGACCCCGGCACAGCTCACGCCCAAAGGCCACCTGCTCCTCGGACACCGTGACCCCGACAACCTCCACACCGTAGTGTTCTGCCGCATATTGAGCCGTGCCGCCCCAGCCGCATCCTATGTCCAGGAGGCGCATTCCAGGCTTCAGGTCCAGCTTCCGGCACAGCAGATCCAGCTTGTCTTCCTGGGCCTGATCCAGAGTTTGGGCCCCGTCCCAGTACGCCCCGCTGTAAATCATCCTGGAATCCAGCATGGCCTGATACAGGTCATTGCCCAGATCGTAATGATGCTCGCCGACTTTGGTGGCCCGGGAAGGACTCTGCATGTTGATCAGCCATGCCTTGGCCAGATTGAACGTCTCCTTCCAGGATTTGACCTGGCTCTCGAGTTCAGCACTCAGGACATGATAAAAAAACTGGTCCAGCTCAGGGCAGTCCCACCAGCCATCCATGTAAGACTCCCCCAGCCCCAGTGACCCCTGAGCCATCACCCGGGCATACAGCCGTTCATCATGGACCTGTATGTCCCAGGGTCTGCTGCCGTTCACGCTGACGCCTGCAAGACTGAGCAGCTCTTCCACCTTGTTCCGCAATCGCTGGTTCTGCATGCAATCTCCAATCTGCAAGTTTTGAAGCCCGGGCTACCCAATGCCCCACAACTTTTTCAGCAAACCAGGTGCCATACCCCCACAAGGCTCAGACCGATGTCCCGATATTCAGTTAAGCCGGGTGTTTTGTCCTGGTAATCCAGGTTGTTCCGGTTCATACTCTATCCCAATCCGTCTCATTTCTCAACACGCATCAAAGCCCATTGACCCATTGCCGAGCATTTGACAGCACTTTCCCCTTATCAGTACAAATGACCCAATCATGTCTTATCTGAAGAACTGTATCGGAGGGCAAGAATGGACTTAAACGGCCTTCAAGGACCCCAACAACTGGAATCCAGCCTCTGGCTGCTGGGGACCCACAACTTCAACAGCTACCTGATCGCAGGAGACAAGGCCTCGGCCCTGGTTGAGGTCTCTGTTTCCGCTGTGGTTGATCGGGTGCTCAACCAGCTCAAGTCACTCAAGACAGCACCGGATTTTCTGATCCTGACCCATCCCCATGCTGATCACTTCACTGGCCTTTCGGCCCTGGTGGATGAGTACCCGAACGCAAGGGTTGTTGCCGCAGAAGGTGCTGAGAAGTTTGTCCTGCATCCCAAGGCAACCGGAATGCTGGTCAATGAAGACCTGCACATGTCCAGGACCCTGGAAGCAATGGGAGTCCAGCCCGGCCGGCCCCCCATAGAGAAGGTGACCTTCCCCAAACCGGCCATTGTGGTCCAGGACAGCCTGGAGCTCGACCTGGGCTCGATCACCGTGTGGCTCAGGCAGGTCTCTGGCCACTCCCCGGGCAATCTTGTGGTTCACGTCCCGGAGCTGGAAACCGTGCTGTTGTCTGACAGCCTGGGGTTTCGTTTTTCCAATGGCGTCTTTCTGCCCCTGTTCTTCACCGGATTCAAGGCCTATCTCAAGACTCTGGACTATCTGCAGGACCTCAACCCCAGCATTGTCGGGCTCGGCCATCAGGGTCCCCTGGTCGAGGGCGAGGCCAGAAAAGGCCTGGATCTGGCCAGGGATGCGGCCTTGGAGCTCCAGGACAGGATCAGGAATAAATCCAGAGACGATCAAGCCCTGGTGGAAGAGCTCGTGGACCAGTACTACAGAGACGAATTTCTGCTCTACACGGAAGACAACATCCGCAACTGCATGGCCCTGCTGGTCAAGAGGGTCCGGGAGGCCGACAGCCTTGATGCGTGAGGGACTGAGGTGTTCTTCCTTACACTTGAAGTTTTAACGAGCGCTGCCAGGGACAGCGCTGAAGTACGCCCTTTCTGCCTGCCTGGTGGCTGAGGCCACCAGGCTCCTGGCTTTCCAGCCAACCGCCAGGAGGCACAAGCGCCTTGCAAACACAGCCGCCAGGACGGGAAAGAGCCAAGCCCAAAACAGACCTGTGCCCCACGCAGTCACTGCCTCCCTCAAGCCTGGGCCGGTCAAAAGCCCCCAGACGATGCCCAAGGACACCAGAAGCCATCTCAAGGTTTTGATGAAGTCGGCAAAACCATTCAGCGATTCGAGAACAGCTTGAACTTCTTCGCAGTGATTTTTCCGCAACAGGTCGAACTCATCCGCGGACAGGGCCTGTGTGGTGAAAGCGGTCATCACGTCTCCGTCCAACTGAATCACTGACCTGGCGTAGAGTCCACCCCCTCCCTCGGCCATTGTTGATTCAACGGTCACCCCCCCGGTCATCGCCTCTGCTGCGTGAGAAAGCATCATCAATCTCATGTTTCAGTCCGCGGCAGGAACAGCTTGGTAAAACTTCCGGCAATCCGCTCCACAATCTTGACCAGGGTTTCCCAGTGCTTGAGACTGACCTCGATGCTCCCGGCATGGATGTCAAGAATATGGGACCGTTTGTCCTCAGCCAAGCCTTCCTGAACCCTGGTGATCACGTCCCCGTCGATTTGGATCACGGTCTGCATGCAGACGCTCTCCACCCCCATATCCCATACCTTGCGCAGCAGGATAGCGTATTCAACCGGAAGTCTGCCGGACAGCTTGCGGCGCATTGTGGTCTCCAGCAGGTCTTCCCGGGTCTTGTCCAAGAGCAAGTCCCGCCAATGGGGATCGTCTTTCAGGTCTTCGATCATTTTCTTCAAGAGGTCGCAGTTGCGACGGATCCTGGTCAGGATGACCTTGTCCGAACTGCTCAAGCCCAGGTGTTGTCCCGGCTCAGCCCTCAGGGCCCGGGTCGCCGCCCAGCGGAGCTTGTCAAAGGTTTCCCAGCCGGTGGTCAGCTGAAAACCTTGCCATGTGGCCGCCCCGCTGGAATCTTGAGAATCGGATGATGCCACCTGACGCTGCAAATCCGACAGCGTCCAATACTCTGAAAGATCGATGCGCTCCGCCAGCCAGGTGATGTAGACCTCGGCAATGTCCAGCAGGGCATGGGGCAAGACCGGCATCTTACGCCCGGTCAAATTGGGCTTTTCAATGGTGTTCACCTCCAGACACAGGAGGTCCCTCCCAATGTCATAGAAGGTGGCGAGAATGGATCCGGATCTGGTCACGTGCAGCCTCCAAATTCAGCTTTGCCTCTGGCATGAGCTGAATTATACCAGGTTGAATTGAAGGATGATCAAATTCGTGGGAGTCAGGTTATGTTCGCTTCCTGAGATCGCTTGGCCACATCGATGATGTCCAGGACCATGTCTTTGAGGAGCTTGAGGTTGCGGTTGACGATGTCGTTGCCCAGCCTGACCTGCCGTTCATGGAACTCTCGCAGGGCATCGTCCTTGCCCGGGGCGAACGAATCATCCAGAGCATTGGTCACATCCCCCTGCAACAAGCTGATCGAGGTGACCATGGCCTTCTGCTCCTGGGCCAGCTCAATCTTGCGGCGGGAAGGTTCAAAGGCGTCAGACACAGTGACCTTGCCCACTACGGTCACAATCTGAAGCTCCTGAGCCGCTTTCAAGGAATTGATGAGAAGAGTACTCAGTTGATCCATTGTTTGTCCTCCATGCTTTCATCACTGCACCTGGAGTTGACGACCTTCAGCATCTACGAGCATTTCGAAAACACTGTTTTCTAGCAAGTCATGTGCCTGAATGCCTCGAAGCTCAGTATCATGCAACTTATTAAAAATATTGAAAAAAGCCGCTTCTCAAGGGCCAGGCCTTTCAAAAATCCGGCCCAGCCAGAAGGTGCGCCGGAGGGGGCTTCAGCTCTTCTTGCCAGCCACTTTGCGGACCTGATGGATGTCGGTCATGCCCTTGATGACCTTGAGAATGCCGTCCTGCTTCAGGGTCAGCATGCCGTCGTCCAGGGCCCGGTCCCGAATCTCTTCCGTGGACTTGCGGTACTTGATCATGGGCTTGAGCTCGTCTGAGTTGAGCATCAGCTCGTGTATCCCGATCCGGCCCTTGTAGCCTTCCATGCACTGCTTGCAGCCACGGGCCTTATACAAAACAGGGTTGGCGATGAATTCCTGGCCCACGATCCCTTCAAAGCCTGATCCGAACTCCAGCCGCAGCTCCTCCAGTTCCTGCCGGTCCGGGACGTACTCCTGTTTACAGTTGGGGCACAGAGTTTTCACCAGCCGCTGAGCCAGGACGCAGAGCAGCGAATCGGCAAAATTGAAGGGGTCGAGATTCATGTCCAGAAGTCTGGTCACGGTCTCCGGGGCAGAGTTGGTATGCAGGGTGGAAAAGACAAGGTGGCCGGTCAGCGAGGCCTCCACTCCAATATGGGCGGTTTCGTTGTCCCGCATTTCCCCGATCATGATCACATCCGGGTCAGCCCGGAGAAAGGAGCGCAGGGCTGAAGCAAAGGTCAGCCCGATCTTGGGCTGAACCTGAACCTGGCGCAAGCCTTCCTGGGTGATCTCCACGGGGTCCTCAGCAGTCCAGATCTTCCGTTCCGGGGTGTTGATGTAGCTCAAGGAGGAGTGAAGAGTCGTCGTCTTCCCGGATCCGGTCGGCCCGACCACCAGGACCATGCCGTAAGGCTGATAGATCATGTTTTCAAAGGCCCGCTGATTTCGCTCGGCCAGCCCCAGTTTTTCCAGGGGCAGGGGCTTGCCCGAGGCCAGGACCCGCAGGACCATGTCCTCCTGGCCGTCGATGGTGGGCATGGTGGCCACCCGGAATTCGACGCTCTTGTTGATCTGGGGCAGCTTGAGCTTGACCTTGCCGTCCTGGGGAAGACGCCTTTCGGCAATATCCAGCCTGGCCATGATCTTCAACCTGGAGATCATCGGCCTGGCCAGACCCAGCCTGAGCTTGCGGAACTCATGACAGGTCCCGTCGACCCTGAACCTGACGGAACAGTACTTGGATATGGCGTTGGGCTCGATGTGGATGTCGGAGACCCCTTTTCTCCAGGACTCGACCAGGAGGGCGTTGACCAGCCTGACCACCTCGGAATCCTGTTCCGAGACCGCCTCCTCCATGTCCACGACATCGTCTTCTGCGTCGAAGTCTGAATCCACCTCGTCTTCAAAGTCGGTCAGCTCTTCCCCGCCGCTCATTTCCTGAAAAAATCGATCGATAAAGGCTTCGATGTCCTGTTTCAGGGCCACCCTGGGCTCAACCCGGCTGGTGCCGAGAATAAAGCGCACCTCGTCAACCTTGCCCAGGTCAAAGGGGTTGGTCATCAAGACTTCGATGGACTTGCCGTTCTGGGCAAAAGGCACCCAGCCGTAGCGTTTCAGGAAATCCGGATCCAATCGGCGCTTTTCAAAGATGTCGAAAGGGGGTTCGATGCCTGGGTCAAAGTCGACGAAAGGGACATCGTAAAAGGCCTCCAGGGCCTGCCCCAAATCCTCTTTAGAGACCTTGAACTGGTCGATGAGCAGTTGATCCAGGTCCCGATTCTCTTTTTTGGCTTTCTCCTTGGCTGCCTCCAGTTGCCCTTTCTGAAGGCAACCCTTTTCCAAAAGGAGATCATGCCTGGTCTTGGCCCGGGAACGGCTCTTCTCCAGCTCTTTGATCTTGTCTTCCAGGCCTGGAAAGTTGGGGTAGATCTTGCGCAGGTGCCAGAAAGCCTGTCTGGCTTCATTGTACTGATTCAGGCGATAGTGAGTCAGGCCCAGCCGGTAGTAGAGCTGGGCCTTGACCTTGACCTCGAACTCGTTCTCCATAAGCACCCTGGACAGAAAATCTGCCATTTCATGGTGCTTGTTCAATTTCTCCCAGCATTCCAGGATGTACTTGGTCAGCTGAAAGGAACGCAGGCCTTTTTCATACTGGCCCAGGAACGCCTCCAGGGCTTGCTGAAAACGGCCTTGCTGGAGAAGCGTCTTCCCAGCCTGGAGCTGGGCTGTATCGTTCACTGCTTGTGACCTCTTATTTCTGCAACCAGGGCATGAGCTCCCTGAGTTTGTCCCCGACCAGTTCGACCTGATGTTCATGGGCCTTCTTGCGCATGGCCTTGAATGAAGGCAGCCCGGCCTTGTTCTCCAGGATCCACTCTCGGGCGAACCGCCCGCTTTGGACGTCCTGGAGCACCTGTTTCATGGTGTCCCTGACCCGGTCATCGATCACCCTGGGGCCGCTGATGTAGTCCCCATACTCGGCTGTGTCGCTGATGGAGGTGTGCATCCGCTTGTAACCGCCTTCATAGAGGAGGTCCACAATGAGCTTCAGCTCGTGCATGCACTCGAAAAAGGCGATTTCAGGCTGATATCCAGCCTCGGTCAGGGTTTCGAATCCGGCCCGGATCAGCTCGCTCACACCACCGCAGAGAATGGCCTGCTCCCCGAACAGATCGGTTTCCGTCTCTTCTTCAAAGGTGGTCTCGATCACTCCGGCTCTGGTGGCCCCGATGCCCTTGGCATAGGCCAGAGCCATGGGCATGGCTTGACCGGAGGCGTCCTGGTGCACGGCTGCCAGGGCCGGGACGCCCCCGCCCTTCTCATACTCCCGGCGGACCAGATGCCCCGGACCCTTGGGGGCGATCATGATCACGTCCACGTCCGGGTCGGGCTCAATCTGATGAAAATGAATGTTGAACCCGTGACTGAACATCAGGGTCTTGCCCGTACCAAGATGAGGAGCAATATCATTGGCATAGATCTGGGGTTGATACTGGTCCGGAACCAGAATCTGAATCACATCGGCCTGCCTGGCCGCCTCTGAAGCGCTGACCGGGTCAAAGCCGTGTTCCTTGGCCAGCTCATAGTTGGCTCCGCCAGGACGCTGCCCAACAATCACATTCAGTCCGGAGTCCCGCAGGTTCAGGGCGTGAGCGTGTCCCTGGCTGCCGTACCCGATGATGGCGATTGTTTTCTCCTGCAACAAGCTCAAATCCGCGTCCTGTTCATAAAATGCCCGCATTGCTTCCTCCTTGTCAGCTTTTGCCTCTGGCAAAGCTGAATATTGAATTGATTGTTGAACCGAGCGTCACTCCCACTACTGCATGCTCCGGCGCATGGCCACGCTTCCGGTCCGGGCCGACTCCTTTATCCCGAAACGCTGCAGCAGGTCGATCAAGGCCTTGATTTTGCCGCTGTCTCCTGTGGCTTCCAGGGTCAGCTCGCCGGGACTGACATCCACGACCTTGCAGCGAAAAATATCCACGATCCGCAAGATCTCGGCCCGGGAATGATCCTGGGCATTGACCTTCAAAAGGACCATCTCCCGTTCCACGCACTTCACAAAATTCATGTCCACGACTTTGATCACCGTGATCAACTTGCGAAGCTGCTTGATGATCTGCTCGATGATCTGCTCATCGCCGCTGGTGACGATGGTCATGAGCGACACGCCAGTTTCCAGAGTCGGGGCAACATTCAGAGATTGAATATTGAAGCCCCGGCCGCTGAACAGTCCCGCCACCCGGGAAAGCACACCGGGTTCATCTTCCACAAGCACTGAAAGTGTATGGCTCATAGCCTTCTCCTAAACCAGAAGCATTTCATGCAATCCAGCCCCTGCCGGGACCATGGGGTAGACATTCTCTTCCTGCTCGACCACAACCTCGACAATGGTCGTCTTGGGCGAGGCCAGAGCCTGCCTGAGAACAGGTTCAACGTCCTCGTCCTTGTCGATCCGGTACCCCTCAGCCCCGTAGGCCCTGGCCAGCATAACGAAGTCCGGGCTGTGCTGCAGGCAAGTGGAGCAGTAGTTCTTGTCGTAGAACAGCTCCTGCCACTGCCGGACCATGCCCAGAAAGCTGTTGTTCAATATCACGATCTTCACCGGAAGATTGTAGCACACGGCAGTGGCCAGCTCCTGGATGTTCATCTGGATGGACCCGTCACCGGCTACATCAATGACCAGCTTGTCCGGAAAGGCTACCTGGGCCCCGATGGCGGCCGGGAAACCGTATCCCATGGTCCCCAGCCCACCGGAAGAGATCCAGGTCCTGGGCCGGTGGTACTTGAAGTGCTGGGCGGCCCACATCTGATTCTGCCCCACTTCAGTGGTCACAATAGCCTCGCCCTGGGTGATCTGATACAGAGTTTCAAGCACATATTGCGGTTTGACCGCAGTTCCCTCCTTTTTGTAGGTCAGAGGGTGCTCTTCGCTCCAGTTCCGGATCTTCTCTCCCCAGGACGACGTTCGCTGTTTGAGCTGCTCAAACTCGGCCGGGTCGCTCAACTCTTCTTGCAGAGATTCCAGAGCCAGCTTGCAGTCAGCCACAATGGGCACGTCCACGGACACATTCTTGCGGATTGAGGTCGGGTCGATGTCGATGTGGATGATCTTGGCCTCAGGCGCAAAGGTCTCCAGCTTCCCGGTAACCCGGTCGTCAAAACGGACACCCACTGAAATGAGCAAGTCACAGGTGTTCACGGCCATGTTGGCCACATAGGTCCCGTGCATTCCCAGCATACCGAGAGCAAGGGGATCGTTGCCGGGAAACCCGCCCAGACCCATCATTGACGTGGTGACCGGAATGTTCAGGGACCTGGCCAGCCAGGTCAGCTCCTCATGAGCATCCGAGGAGATCACGCCCCCCCCTGCGAAAATGAGCGGTCTCCTGGATTTCCTGATCAGGCTGACCGCTTTCTTCACCTGGCGCTTGTTGGGCTGGTAATGGGGGTTGTAGCTGCGCATGCTCACTTTTTTGGGGTAATGATAATCGGCCTTGGCCGCCATAACATCCTTGGGCAGATCGATCAGAACCGGTCCGGGCCGCCCTGACCTGGCAAGATAGAAAGCTTCCTTGACGATGGATGCCAGCTTGTTCACGTCCTTGACCAGATAATTGTGCTTGGTGCAGGGCCGGGTGATTCCCACGATGTCCACTTCCTGGAAGGCATCGTTGCCAATGAGCTGGGTGGGTACCTGGCCGGTCAGCACGACAAGCGGCACTGAGTCCAGATAGGCCGTAGCAATCCCGGTTACTGTGTTCGTGGCCCCGGGCCCCGAGGTCACCAGGGCCACACCAACCTCTCCAGTGGCCCGGGCAAACCCGTCGGCTGCGTGAACCGCCCCCTGTTCATGGCGGGTCAGAATATGCTGCAGATCATACCCGGGGAGCTCGTGATAGATGTCCAGGACAGCCCCTCCAGGAAATCCAAAGAGAGTCCTCACCCCTTCCTGAATAAGGGACTCGAGCAGAATCTGCGCCCCTTTACGTTTCATCGCCGGCCTCCTGCTGGCGATATCTCTCCAAAATATTGAGAATCTTGGTTTTGCCAGCCAGCTTCATCTTTTTGACGTCCTTGAGCTCCATCTCCTCCAGCGGAGTCAGGTATCGCTTGCTTTCCAGGCGTTCAACCTGTTGCGAGTACTCAAGATGCTTTTCGTACAACTCTTTGAGTTCCGAGTCCTGACCCTCATACCGATTGATCAGCTCAATTTCATACTGCTCCATTTGCTATCCCTCCTTCTCTGTTCATGAATGGGACAAAACACGCCAGTCCGGATGACTCGACATGTTCACATGGAGAACTTTTTTCCGTCCCGACTGGCCGCTGACGAGTTCCACTTGATTCGAACGTATCTCCAGCTGAGCGGCCAGAAAAGACATCAGTTCCTTGTTGGCCTTGTTGTCCACAGGCGGGGCTTTAAGTCTGATTTTCAGACAACCCTGATAGAGACCGGCCAACTCGGTTCTCTTGGCCCCTGGCTGAACCCAGACCTGCAAGCGATACCTTCCAGGTCCGCTCTTGGTCACAAATTCCGGCAGCACCCCTGACCTCCTCGTATGACACTTCAGTCGGACCAAACCCAGGCTACATGGTCACGGCCAGCTGGGAGATGGATTGCACAAGAAAAATTTTCAAGAATTGAATCACCAGAAGGACAATGATGGGCGAAAGGTCGATGCCGCCCAGCAGTGTAAAGGGCAGAGCCCTTCGGACCCAGTTGAAAACAGGCTCAGTCAGGTTGTAGATGATGCGCACGATTGGATTGTAAGGATCCGGACTGACCCAGCTCAGGACTGCTGAAACAATCACGATCCAGAAATAGAGGGTGAGCACCGTATTCAGAATCACGGCAATGGCCTGAAGAAAATTGCCCACAATAAACATGACTCCTCCTTCACGATCTGTAGCACGAGCTTTGGCACGAGCTGCGGTGGTTCAAGGCTTGAACGAACTGCTGGTGCAGGGTGGCATAATCGGAGATGTGCAGGTCGGCCTGGAGGGATGGGTTCTGAAAAGCCCAAAAAGGAACTCCCGAGGCCTGAGCCGCCTGCTGATCGACCTCTGAATCTCCAATAAAAACAACATGATCTTTGTGACAATTCCAGGTTTTCAGGATGAGTTGCAGACTTTCCGGATGAGGCTTGGGTCGTGGGACATCCGACGAGGTCACCACAGGGGAAAAGTAGGGTTCCAGCCCGAATTGCCTGAGAACCAAACCCATTGTATTGGTTCGATTCGTGTTCACCGCACACAGAATGCCAGATTGGCGTAACCACTTCAAGAGCTCAACCAGGCCGGACTGCAATCTGACCAGATGAACAACGGACTGGAAGGACATCCGGGAAAGGACCTCCCAGGCCTCGGGCACTCTCTCCCTGGGCACGATCCGCTGAATCGAGTTGTGAATGGTCTGGGCATGGACATAGTCTTCATCCTCTTCTGAAATTGGGCCCAGCTGCAGTTCCTGGAGGATGAGGTTGTAGAAGGCCACATTGGCCTCTCTGGAGTCGATGAGCACGCCGTCACAATCGAAGATGATGCCTTTCAAAGGTCCTATTTCAGTCCCCATTGCTTGTTCCCGCCTCCTCACGCCGCACAGGTCACAGCTGTGACCTCTGTGTTCAGCCAGGTCTTGTCCTCAAGGGGTCTCGACATCAGGCACAGTTGCCAGCCCGGGGCCCTGAACTCATACCCCCCCCGATCCAGCACAGAGGGATCCCACCCGCCCATGGCAGCAATGTCTGCACTGGACACCTCTCTGGGCGACAGGCCGAGTTCCAGCCAGCTCTGCTCCACCGGGGAATCAAAGACAATGAGCGCGCCGTCCTCAGGCATGAAGAACAGAAACCACGGCAGCAGCTTGTCCCAGGTGAAGGCCCTGGTGAAGACAGACTCTATCTTCAGCCCCCGGACTTTTTCTCCAGCCCGGCCATCGGGACCTTGCGCATGGTTCAATCCCAGAACCTGCTCATAGGTCTGCCAGAGGGTGGCCACCTTATCCTCCAGGGAACTGAAATCGATCAACGACTCTTCCATGGCCCAGAAGAGAAGGAGCATCATCTGGGCCTGTCTGCGCAGCGTGTCTTTTTCATCCTGTGTGTCTGCAGTGTATCTGCTGAAATCCGATCGAACTCCCATGGAGGTCTGAGAAAAGAAGTCTTCCTGGGAGGCCCTGGCTCGAGAAGCCAGCTCCTGCACACTCTTGACCTGCCCTTCCAGCTCCTGAACCTGCAGAATGTACTTCCGGGTTTCAGTCTCGGACATGGGCAGCTGAGGCGGCCTGTAAAAAGATTCCCCCCCGGTCTTGACCCCGGCCGCGCCTGCATCCAGCAGCTTCACCTGGGCCGGGAGCTGGAAACCCAGGCTTTCGGGGTGCATCCATGGAAAAAGGAAAAAACCCATACGAATCTCTCAGTGCTCAGTGTTGATGAAATCGAGAACCGGAGGTCTTATTGCACTCGCACGGCAAAAAGGTTACACAGTGCAGAGCACGTACACTACTGAACCGGTTGGTCATATCAGGAGGTCGCATGTTCGGAATCGGCATTCCAGAGCTCATCATCATCCTCGTCATCGTCCTGGTCATCTTTGGGGCCAACAAGCTCCCCGAGATCGGCTCGGGAATGGGACGAGCCATCAAGAATTTCAAGAAAGCCACCAATGAACCCGATGAAATCGATATCGGGACCCAAAAAGAGGACAAGAACAAAAACGATTCTGAAAAAAAAACGGAATCCTGAATCAGACTCACTGCTTGTGCAATCCAGCATCAGCAGACGCCAGGCTGACCTCCAGCCCAGATTGACGGGTTTCCCGCCTGACTCGCGACTCAAAGGCTTTCCGGTCCATGGTCCTGATCAACCAGGTTCCGCTCAGACCCTCCGGCTGGATATCCACCCGCTGCAACTCAGCTGTGTCCAGCTCCCTGCCCCAATCAACGAGCCGGGAATGAAAGTTTTGCACCTCACTGCTCGTGGTCCAGCCAATAACCCGAACCAGAAAGGTCTGACCCAATCGTTTCTGGACACCGGGCTGGGAAAAATATTGTGACCACAGGGCATGCCACACAGACTCCAGATCAGCCCCCTTTCTGGTCAACGTCTTTTCCGGACCTGAAAGCCGCAGCTCCCAGGCTTTCGGCTCAGACGACGCTTGCCTGACCTGAAGCGAACATTCCGGGGTCTGAAAAGAGTCTTTGATTCCGGTGACAAGCATGTACCTGTCCACCAGATTCCGATCCTCTCCAGAAACGCCTTGCAGTGACACCGAGCAGGACAACAGCTCCTGGGCAGTATAATACATCCCCCAGGACTTGAGATAGTCCTTCAATGCCTGGGTATTCACCCCCACTGACATGGTGAGTTGAAGAGTTTCTTTGGCCAGACGTCGCCCCTGCTCAGAGTAGCTGAACACGAACTTCTCCGCTCTTGGCTTCAGGATATCCTCCAGGGCCAGGGATCTGGCCTCGGGCAGGGATGCGGGCAGGATGTCCGTAGCTTCTCTGTGCACGGCCTGGACCAGGGCAGAGGCCTTGGCCACCTGGACCATGTCCATTGCAGAAGCGTTCTGATCGATCTCGTGAGTGACCGTAACATCCTGGAATCCAGCCTGAACCGGGCAGGTCTGAACGAGAATCAACAGGGGTCCGATCACCAGAATCAGCAAGCCAAACTGTAAACACCTCATCTTGATCCTCATATCAGCTTTGCCTCTGGCAAAAACTGATATACTAATTTGAAATTAAAGGGAGTTAAACCCCGGGTGTTTCACCATGTGTCTGATTCAGGCAGCTGTCCTGATCAGTCTAGAGTATACTCGATGACCCTGGAGTCATCACTCTTGCGCACGACCACAGCCACATCGCAGGAGGCGACAAAATCGTTGGCTCTTCGAGCCAAAGCCAATCGAAGTGCATCCTGGTCGGATATCAGGGCATCCCCGCCCTGCCCTGGAGCAGTCCCGGCAGCTCTGAATCGCATGGGATCTGCGCCCACCCGGTCTTCAATCCCGGCTGCATCGAGGCTTGAAAAAAAACGGACAATGCCTTTGGTTTTTGCCGCCTCCGGTTCAACCTGGCCTGGGCCGATGAGCACCTGGCCCTGCTGGTCGAAGACCTGAAAAAGCAGAGCAGGCCTCACTCCGGTTCCCCGGGCATCGATCACCAGGCCGGTATAGGACTTGGCCGCGGGAAAAGGTCCGCTCCCGTTCACCGAGCCGTTCTGATCCGCGATGTCCTGGTGCGGCTCGGGGCTCGCGCCGATCCATGCATCTTCCCTCAAGCACACTCTGGACAGGGCCTGAAGATCCAGACGAATCTCGGCCCAGACCCTGGTCCCTTCCTGGAGGCGTTCCGTCCTGATCCTGGATCTGTTCTGGACCAGTTCCCGAAGCTTGGACTCAAGTCCGGGCCGCTTCTGCAGGAGCTTCTCAACAGTTTCTGCCCCCTGGATGCGGATCTGTCTGACCGTCTTGAACAGATGCTGTCTGGCCTCGATGATGGCCTGCCGCCTGGCCAGGGCAAAACCCTTCTCTCTGGTTCCGACCGCCTCAGGGGCATTGCCTTCCGCTTCGGCAAGGATCACACCCCGGGTCCAGTCAACAGTCCCAAAGTCAACGGACTGGACATAACCAGGACTCTTTGCCTTTGCTGATCCTGAAGCCAGGATCAGCAGCACCAGACTCAGCACCCCCAGCCAATGAGCAGCATGACGAACCAGGTCCAGGTTCATGGTGCTCCTGCTCAACTCTATCCCTGTTCCAGCCATTGATCCACCATCCTCTTCAAAGCATCCACCTGCCCGGGCCTGAACCACATAAGGCCCTTATGCTTTTTAAACCAGGTCATCTGGCGTTTGGCATAGGCCCGGGTATTTTTGAGCCACATTTCTCTGGCCTCCGGCAGACTCAGACGGCCAAGGTGAACCTGCAAGAGTTCCCTGCACCCGATTCCTGACCAGCCAGGGGCGGACTCGTCAGGGCACCTGGACCAGGCCGTCCGGACCTCTTCCAGGGCCGATCCGGACAACATTCGGTCTATTCTCGACTCCAGCCCGGGTGTCAACCGCTCAAGTTCTGTCCATAGCCCGATCTGACAGGCATCAAATCTGGGCTCAGCCATTCGAGACCGACTCTGCCATTCTGAAAGAGGCTTTCCAGTAGCCAGATACACTTCCAGGGCCCTGGTGACCCGCTGCCGGTCTCGGGCATGAATCCGCAGAGAAGCCTCTGGATCGACGTTTTTCAGCCAGGCATGCATGCGCTCAGGGCCAAGCCGATTGTAATCCTGGGAGACTCTGTCCCGGATCTCTTCAGGAATATCCGGGATCTGAGCCAACCCAAAGAGAATCGACTTCAGATACAGGCCGGTGCCCCCGACCAGGATCGGCATGCCCTGCTCGGCCAGAACACCATCAATGACCTGACAGGCCTGACTGGAAAACGTTCCAGCGTCGATCTTTTTCTGGCTCTCCAGAAAGCCGAAGAGCCAATGGGGGCATTGGGCCCGCTCTTTACTCGTAGGCTGAGCAGTGATCACAGGGAAATCCCTGTAGACCTGCCTGGAATCGCAATTGACGATCTGCCCCCCGATCCGCCTGGCCAGGGAAATGGCTGCCTGTGTCTTGCCGGTCCCTGTTGGACCGACAATGCAGATGATCTGAGGGCGGAGGCGTCTTTGCCCCGCCTTGAAAAGACTCGAACTCACCGAACGAACCACCTGCGGCTCAGGCCTGCCCTGATGCAGTTGACCTCGGCCCGGGTCATTGTTTCTTTCCCAGCCGCTCCTGAATTCTGGTCCAGACCACCTCGGGAACGAGACCCTGGACATTGCCCCCCGCTCCGACAGTCTCCTTGATGATTGATGAACTGGTGAAGAGCCACTTGTAGTCGGTCATCATGAACATGGTATGGATGTCCCGTTTCAAGCGACGATTCATCAAAGCCATCTGAAACTCATATTCAAAATCGGAAATGGCCCGCAATCCGCGCAAAACAACCTTGGCCCCCCGATTGTAGACGTAATCCACCAACAGACCGCTGAAAGGTTCGACAACCACTCTGGGCTGGTTGCTGAAGACCTCCTCAGCCATCTCCACCCGCTCTTCCAGGCTGAACAACGGTCTTTTGGGGCTGTCTTTGGCAATGCCCAGAACGATGGTGTGAAAGATATCCAGACCCCTGCGGACGATGCTCAAATGTCCGTTGGTCAAGGGATCAAAGGTTCCGGGATAGACGGCTATGCACTGCTTGTCCTCATCCATACACACATCCTTGTCTGTCCATACGTTCGGTCCACGAGAAGGCTCACGTCGTCAAAATCTTCAGGATCAAACTTGAGACCGGCCTCGACTTCGGCCGCCAAGAAACCTGAAGGGGCCAGCCAGGCCCTGTTCAAGAGCAGCTCCAGTATCGGGGCCAGCATGTCCTTCCCGTAAGGAGGGTCCACAAAGGCCACATCAAAAGCTTCTCGGGGACTTGATTTCAAGAACACGAACACGTCCCTGGCCTGGATGGAATACCGTTTCTTGTCCACTTTAAAAACATTCAGATTGTCCGCAATCACTCTGCATGCTTTGCGGTTCTTTTCCAGAAACCAAACCAGATCTGCTCCACGGCTCAAAGCCTCAATCCCCAGACTCCCGCTCCCGGCAAACACATCCAGGACCCGGGATGTTTCCCATATGACCCCCCTGGTTTCAAGCATGGAAAACAGGGCTTCCCGAACCCGATCTGTCGCTGGTCTGTAACCAGGACCGGCAGTCGTCTTCAATGCCCGGCCGCCGAATTCTCCGCTGATGACCCGCATGCCCGGGCTTGCCTTCCTTTGCTTGATGTTTCCCGGCACAGTCGTCGAATCAGGCACTGCACTACCAGTTTCTACCTTGATCAAACCGGCTGCATCACGGTGCCACACCCTGCTCAAAAGTGGGGTTCCTTCTTCAGTCCATATCCAAATATTCAGCGCAGCCAGAGGCTGCGCTGACAGGTCGGTGATTGGTGCCTTCAGTCCTGGCTCTATGCCCCCTCAGGGCCACTGAATCAGGGCTGTCCTGCGGCCTCCACCGCTCTGGACGTCAGCCTGCCCTGAAAAATAGAGGCTCCGGCAGGCACAGTGTCCAGTGGGCATTCCTCGAGCCAATCCAGAAGAATCTCTGAGCTTGCACCCTGTTCTCCATGATCGACCTGCAGGCTCAAAGAGAGGCCTCGAATATCGAACTCAATGCCTGAAAACAGGTGTGAGTCATGCTTTTGAAGATGCTCCCCAGTCTCAAAGACCATTCTGTTCACCAGCCCCTGAAGGTCATCAAGGGATCCTCCGGCCAGAAGCAAACAGAAAAAACCCTTGTCAATTCGGGCCAGGTTCTCATGGTTCCTCAGTTTCTGAAGGATCTCCTGGGTCAGATGACCTTCAAGCCAGTTCGACCAGGTCAGGCCATAGTCCAGCTCGACTGCCTCCAGGCCCTTGATGCGAATCAAAACCAGGCTCAGGTTGTGGTTCTTGCGCCCCCCCCTGTTGATCTCCTCCTGCAGGACCTGGCGAAACGCATCCCTGGTCAGCACTGAATCCTCAGGGCATTCTTTGAGTCGATCCCGGAGCCCCCGAACCAAACGAATGGTCTTCAAGGCCGAACCGATCTGCCAGGACATTTCCGAGGCCAGAAACGGCCTGATCAGAAAGGCGTCTGCCATGGCTCCCTTTTCGGTGATGTCTGCCCTGTGCCGGTTTTCGCCGAGCAACAGAATGTAGGTGAACTGGTCGTCTGTCTCCGCTTCCCGTCTTCTGAGCAGCCTGGCAAACTCAAGACCGTCGATGTCCGTGGTTTGCATGGACACCACCACTATCTCAGCCGGCCTATCGTCCAGAGCGGCCAGGCCTTTGAGATGGCTGTGAACCACCCCGACATCCAAGCCCAGGGTCTGCAACCTTTCAGCCAGCTCAGCGGCCACTTTCCGCTCTGGTTCTATGACCAGGGCCTGTACTGATACGTTCTCATTCATCAGTTTCTTTCTTGATCACACTGGCAGCCCTGGTGGTCAAGCACAAGGCGAACCTCTTGATCGGATATTCTTTTCATTCAAGCCAGTAAGTCAGCTTTTTCTCAATCGGGCTTCAAGGTCGGGATCGAGGGGAACAACCAGACTCTCCTGGACACGATCAACCCGAACCTGGCCTGGCGCCGCCCCTTTGATCGGATGCACATGCTTGACCAGAGCCATGAGCACCCTGGCCTGGGAATCTCTGGACTGAAAACTGGACAGGCCGGCAAGGATGGCCGCCTGTTGCAGAGATCCCTGAGGAACGTCCTGATGTTCGTGGTCCCGTCTGAGAACAACATGGGCCCCTGGGCCATTCTCGGCATGAAACCAGAAATCAAAAGGTTTGGCCCCCCTGGTCAGCAGAGCGTGATTGGCTTTCTGATCCTTGCCCCTGACAATGGTGAACCCGTCCTGACTGACAAATTCATGGACCTTCAGGCCCCGAAACCGACGGGACCCGGACTCTGAACTGCCCTTGCCGCCATGAACCGACCTGGTCGGAGAGGGCCTCTGATGACCAGTTTCCAGCCCGGCCAGGGCAGACTGCAGCTCCATCCTGCGTTGAGAGATAAAGGCCAGACCCCGCTGCCCTTTTCGAGCCCTGGTGAACAAGTGCTGCATGTTCTCCAGGATGGACTGAGTAGGATCGAGTTCGATATGCTGTTCATGGCCCTGCTCATCCGTCAGGTCAAGGCAAGACACTCTCTGGTCCTGTTCGAACCGAAAGAGATTGGCCTTGATCAATTCAGCTTTGGCTCGCAACCCCGCCATGGCCCGCAAACGGGTTTCGTCCTCTTCCACCCTGGCCAGGAGCTTCTCCAGCCGGCGACGTTCAGAAGATTTTTGGGTTTCTTGAAGGGAACGGGAATCGTCCAGGGAAGTCACAACCGACCAGCCGAGGTCGTGGGCAGCTTCCCGGGCTGAGTCATACACCCGGCTCACTTCCTGAGTTTGATCAGCTCGTTGATAGGGAAGCACCTCGGCAAGTCTGCCTTCTCTGGCATACCCGTAAAATTGCTCAGCTCGGCCGGACTTGAGCCTGTCCAGAAGGTTTTGGGCCCTTTTCAAGTCAAGCTGATTCAGAGTGCGGCGCAAAGGAGGAGTCAACTGCGGATAGGTTCGGTAGAGGGAGCTGTCGGACAGGATGTCCTCAAGATCTGGCCAGTCTGGCTCCCGGTCAAAGCCTGCCGGCAGAGAGTTGATCAGGCTCATTCCTTCCTTGAGGTCCAGCAGGAGCCACTCTTGTTGACCGGAACTCAATTCAAGAGCGAGCTGCCTCTGCGGCCAGTTCTGATGAAAGCTGACGATGCGTCTCTTTTGAAGGCGTTTCCTCCACCATTGCACCCGGGGGCTTGGAGAAAGAGGATTGTCGGGTCGCGACTGACTCACAAAAAGGGCTTTTTTACGTGCCCTGCTGACCAAAAGCACATGGAGCCGGGATGCGAGTTTCAAAGTCCAGACGTCAGCATACGGGGAATAGACCTTCTCGATCCTGTGTCCCACAAGAGCCGGTCCGGCCTCCTGAACAAAAAAACGGAAAAAATGGGCCTCCATTGCTCCTGATTCACCTGAATATCAATCTCGGCAGCGCATCCAGCTGGACCCCTCAGGACTGTTTCTCCTCTTCTTCCTGCTTGCTCTTGCATTGAATGCACAGAGTGGTCACCGGCCTGGCCTTGAGCCTGGGGATGCTGATGTCTTCCCCGCACATCTCGCAGATTCCGTAGGTCCCATCGTCGATCCTCTCCAGAGCGGCATTGATCTTATTGATCAGCTTCCGGTCCCTGTCTCTGAGCCGCAGGGTGAAAAACTGATCAGATTCCTGGGAAGCGCGATCAGCCGGATCAGCATAGACCTGGCTCGTCCCGGACATATCTTCAATGGTGCTTTGACCTTTTTGTTGAATTTCCTCAAGCATGCTCTCGAGCTGATTTCGAAAATACTGAAGATCATTCTGGTCCATGGCGTACCCTCCTTAACCGCTGGCAAAGGAACCGAACGATTGATGGCTTCAAAGAGTCATTCCCTAACGCATAACCAGGAGAAAAGTAAAGGGTAAATCCTGAGCCGACGTGTCCGGTACGACCAGCTGCCCCTGCAGAAGCAAAAAGAGGGAAAACGATCTTGACAAGACATCGACATCTGAAGTATGCGTATCTTTTCAGCGAGCGGGAATAACTCAGTGGTAGAGTGCAACCTTGCCAAGGTTGAAGTCGCGGG
>CAYOID010000062.1:0-20793 GCA_964403955.1 uncultured Desulfohalobiaceae bacterium
CGCACGCACGGTTCGGAGGGAGGGGAGGCTGTAAAGCCTTCCCTACCCCTATCATACAGCCTTCCGCGTGCCGACGTCAGAGGGGAGGACACATGAGAAAAGACTGGTTCAACCGGCTGGTGGTCGTCTCCAACCGGCTGCCGATTGTCTTGAAGTGGAATGAGGGACGCTGGGTCGTCAAGCCCGGTTCAGGAGGCCTGGTGACTGCCCTGGCTCCTGTGCTCAGCCGCAATGGGGGCATCTGGATGGGTTGGCCCGGAACCTATGAAGACCAGGATGTTCAGGAACCCCTGCAGGAGTTCTCCGAGGAACAGGGGTATGTGCTGCATCCGGTTTCTTTGGACTATGAGGATGTCCAGGGCTACTACTACGGCTTTTCCAATGAGATTCTCTGGCCCCTGCTGCACGGCTTCCACACCAGGTGCAATTTCGAGCCCGATTACTGGGACAAGTACAAGAAGGTCAATCAGGCCTTTGCCCGGAATCTGCTGGAGGCAACGGCGGAGGATGACTACATCTGGGTCCACGACTATCACCTCATGTGCGTGGCGCAGGAGTTGAAGCAGTTCGGAGGGCGGAGAAGGATCGGTTTTTTCCTGCACATTCCCTTCCCCGGTCCGGAGACTTTTTTGCGCCTCCCCTGGCGGCGGCAGATCCTGAGCGCCCTTTTAGACTACGAGCTGGTCGGTTTTCAGACTCATGAAGACACGGACAATTTTGTGGCCTGTCTGAAATCTTTGTGTGCCGAATTTCATCGGGAAAACAGCGACAGCCTGATCACGGTGTCTTGTGGGGCCAAGACGGTCAAGGCCGGTTGTTTTCCGATCAGCATCGATTTTGATGAGTTTTCTGACCAAGCGGCCTCAAAAGAGGTCTCCAAACGGACGGCCAAGCTCAACCTGCTCCACCCGGATCAGCAGATCATTCTCGGCGTGGACCGCCTGGATTACACCAAGGGCATCCCGGAGCGGCTGGAAGCTTTACGCTGTGCCCTGAACCGTTTTCCGGACCTCAGGGGCAAGATCGCCCTGCTGCAGGTTCTGGTCCCAAGTCGGGAAGAAGTCCAGGAGTATCAGGAACTCAAAAAGCACATCGAGCGCCTGGTGGGTCAGATCAACGGCCAGTTTACCGAACCGGGTTGGATCCCGATCCACTACCTCTATCGGAGTCTGGCCAAAGAGGAGCTGGTTTCGTTTTACCTGGCCTCGGAGATGGCTCTGATCACCCCTTTGTGGGATGGGATGAACCTGGTGGCCAAAGAATTCTGCGCCTGCAACTACAGGGAGAATGGAGTCCTTATCTTGAGTGAATTTGCCGGGGCCGCCTCTCAGCTCCATCAGGACGCTATTCTGGTCAACCCGTATGACGTGATCGGCGTGGCTGAAGCCATCAGGCGGGGCTTTTACATGCACATGTCTGAACGGAAGACCAGAATGAAGCGTCTCCGGGAACAGATCAAGACCTATGACATCCATTTCTGGCTGAACTCATTTCTGGAAGCGGCTTTTGAGGGCCGGGCCAAGATCTGCCCCTATGAGGGGATTGGGACCTACCTGTCCAAGATCGATCACCTGTAATCCGGAGAGATGGTGAGTTCCCCCACAGGCTTGCCCCTTCAGTCTTCCCGGCCCAAGCGGTGTCTGGGGCAGAATTTTCTTGTCGACCCCAACATCGGGCGAAAAATCGTGGCCAGTCTGGATGCCGGACCGTTGGACGCCGTTGTGGAAATAGGCCCTGGCCGGGGTGCCCTGACCCGTATTCTGTGCCGGAGCTGCGGGTCAGTCATCGGAGTCGAAATGGACCAGGACCTGGCCTTCCAGCTTCGAACCTGCGCAACCAACCTCAGGCTGATCATTGCCGATGCCCTGACTCTGGACTGGTCCAGACTTGTCCGGCCGGGCTGGAAGGTCATCGGGAATCTGCCCTACAACATCGCCTCCCCACTGATGTGGGACATGGTCGCCCAGGTCCCTTCAGAGACAAGGATGGTCTTCCTGGTCCAGAAGGAAGTCGCCATGCGGCTCACGGCTTCAGAGGGCAGCCGCAGTTTTGGCGGTCTTTCAGTCTGGGTCCAGAGCTTTACCCGGGCCAGGCTGGCTTTCAAGGTGGGCCCGAATGTCTTCAGGCCCAGACCCAAAGTCGAGTCTGCGGTCGTTGTTCTGGAACGCCGGCCAACCGGCCAGGAACCGGAGAACCCTGATCATCTCTCTCAATTGATCAAGCTGTGCTTTCAGCACAGGCGAAAACAGCTGGGGACGATCCTCAAGCCTGTGTGGAACAGCCAGGTTCAGGTCTGGCTCGAAGCTCAGGGCCTGGGAACCCGTGTCAGACCTGAACAGATGACAGTGTCTCAGTTTAACACACTGGCATCATTGATCTTTGCTTAAAACCCTTGCCAGTGGCGAAAATTTAGGGATTGCTGACCAAAAATATGCTTGACACATGGCTTTTATAAAGTTTAGGCCTATATCCATATGTTGGCCGGTTGCGGCATGCCGGAAGGAATCGCCAACCCTCAACGCTTCAAGACTGTGCTTGTGAAGAGATGGTTCAAGGCCATGTCCTGTGCCCCAATCATTGCGGCACTCACATCGGCAGCCAGGCTCTTTTGTGTTCACACTTCAAAAGGAGGAAGGAAGCATGACAACGAAAGCAGACCTCATCGCGAAGATCGCCGAGAAATCGTCCCTGACCAAGGCTGATTCCGAACGGGCCCTGAACGCGTGCCTGACTGCAGTGGAAGACATCCTGGTCAGAGAAGGCAAGTTGACCCTGACCGGCTTTGGCACTTTTTTGGTCGACCAGAGAAAGGAGCGGAAAGGCCGCAACCCGCAAACAGGGGCCGAGATCACCATTCCAGCTGCAAAAGTGGTCAAGTTCCGTCCAGGCAAATTGCTCAAAGATGCCGTGAAGTAAACCGGGGGCATTATGATTCCTGGCGAGTCCGTTCACAGCTTGCTTCCGCAGGACCTGCCCTGGTGGAGGCCGGATCATGCAATCTTTTTTGGTGTGCTCTATGCCGTCCTGATCGTTTTGGGATCCGGGCTGGGGGTGGTCTTTGTGAAATCCCTTCTGCAGAGCATCAAGCTCGGGAAGAAGGAAACCGATAGCTCTTGACCCTCTGACGAACATCCACACTCATGCAGCCAAAAAGGCCCGACCAGTGTTATGGTTCGGGCTTTTTTTCTTGCCAGAGTACTTTTTTTTGATTATACTATTCAGTTTGACAAGAGTTCATGCTTGACGCCGTCAAGCGATTCTGTGGTCCTGAAGGAGGTGAGACGACGTGCCAGGTATCATTCTCAGTGACAGTGACAACTTTGACTTCGCTCTGCGGAAATTCAAAAAGCAGTGCGAAAAGGCAGGCATCCTTTCTGAGCTGAAGAAACGGCAACACTATGAAAAGCCCAGTGTTCAGCGCAAAAAGAAGGAAGCCGCCGCCCGGAAAAGGCTCATGAAGAAGATGCGCAAGTCTCGCTACTCCTAATCCTGACATTTGATTGTAGACCTCTGTATCGGCTGCCTCTGCTCCAGGGGCAGCCGCACATCTCATCCCGTTTTCACATCAACTGCCTTGAGCAAGTTCGAGGGTGTGCATGGCTCAATCCTCACGTGCTTTCTCTTCGACATATTGACCCGCATGCTCTGCAGAAGAGTGGACGACCATGGGACATCGGATTGAGAACTGGAACCTGGGAAGAGCGGGCGACACTCTTCACCGGCAATCCAGGACCTCGCGCCTGCTCGACTTTCCAGCAGTCCTGAATACTCTGAGCCGTTTTGCCCTTTCAGAACCAGGCCAGAAGGCATGCCTGGGGCTTGAACCGTATCAGGATCGCGAAGCCCTGCGCCAGGCGATGGCTGCTCTGGACCAGGCCCTGCAGGAGTCCCAGGCCCTGAAAAAGTCCTGTCAATGGTTTCCTGACCTGGAGGGGGTGTTTGACATCCTGAAGGGGGACCGGTCTTTGGACGAAGACGGCCTGTGGGCCGTGCGGGTGGTCCTGGAGGCGGCCCGCAAGGTTCATGCCCGTTTGTCCGACATCTCCTCGGAAGCCGCCGCGGATCTCACCAAAGCGGTCCATGAGTTTGTCTGGCCCGAGAAAACCTGGCAGGGACTGAACCGCTGCCTTGATCCGGAAGGCGGCATCACTGATCACAGCAGCCCTGAACTCCTGAGCGTGCGCCAGGAGCTGCGACACATCCAAAAGCAATGCACCAAAAAGGTGAACGAGTACCTCCAGCAGGGAAAAATCACCGAGTATCTCCAGGACGAGTACCTGACCATTTCCGCAGACCGGTATGTGTTGGCCTTGAAGGCCAACTTCAAGGGGCGGGTTTCCGGCATCATTCACGACTATTCTCAGACCGGGGAGACCTGCTATGTTGAACCCCTGGTCCTGGTGGAGTTGAACAACACCCTGCAGGAGCTGAAACAGGAAGAACGGGAGGCCAGAAAAAGGGTCCTGGCCTATCTCAGCTCTCTGCTCAGGCAAGAGCTGGAGACCATTGTCTGGGTGTACAACTGGCTGGTTTCCATGGACGTCCTTCTGGCCAAAGTCAGACTGGCCAGGGAGCTCGATGCCAGGACCATTGATATGGGGGAGGAAGCCCCCCTGCGGCTCAGAGGAGCCCGTCACCCCTTACTGGCCCTGGAATCGGGATCTGTCCAGGAAGTAGATATCGAGCTCGGTCCTGGACAAAAGGGCCTGATCATCAGTGGCGGCAACTCCGGTGGCAAGACCGTAAGCTTGAAAACCCTGGGGCTGATTGCCCTGATGGCCAGGACAGGCCTTCCGGTGCCCGTCAGTCAAGCCAGCAGTCTGCCGTTCTGGACCCACCTGCATGTCTTTTTGGGGGACGAGCAGAGCCTGCAGGAGCATTTGAGCACCTTTACCGCCCAGATAGAATCTTTTCAACTGGCCTGGCCCAGTATGGACCGCGGCACCCTGGTCATTCTGGATGAGTTCGGTGCAGGCACAGACCCCAGTCAGGGGGCAGCCCTGGCCCAGGCGGTGATCGACTGCCTGATGGACAGGGGCGTCTGGGTGGCTGCGGCGACGCATTTTCCGGCTCTCAAGGCCTATGCCCTGGCCAGGGACGAGGTCCGGGCAGCTTCAATGCTCTTTGATCCAAAGACAAAACTGCCGCTCTACAAAATCGCCTATGACCAGGTAGGATCGAGCCAGGCTTTGGATGTTGCCCGTGAATACGGCATGCCTCCGGAAATATTGGAACGGGCGGCTGAATATCTGCTCCTGGACGGAGATGATTCTTCAACCTTGCTCGAGAGGTTGAATCGGCTGGCCCATGACCGGGAGCAGGAGCTCAAGGGGCTGCAGGCTGAAAAGGAGGCTGTGGCCAGAGAAAAATCTCGGCTCAAGGAGCGGATGGCCTCTGAGCTCAGTCGATTGGAGAACGAGGTCGGAGCCACGTCCAGAGAGATTCTTCAGCAGTGGAAAGAGGGCCGAATCGGCCGCAAGCAGGCCTTGAGAAAGCTCGGGCAGACCAAGAAGGAACTGCAGCACAGGATTCAGGGCTCCACCCCTTCAAAGCCCGAAAGCTCGGCACTTGCCTGGGATGACCTGTATCCTGGGGTGGTGGTCTTGTATCCTGCCTGGAACAAGAAAGGCACTGTCCTGGACCTGGATGAAAAAAAGCACAAAATCAAGATCGATCTGGGCGGAGTGAACATCTGGGTTGAGCCAGGGGAAATCAGTTCGACGTCATCTTCAGAGCCGGCGACACGAGTCAGCCAGGTCCAGCACAGGGCGCAAGGGGCAGGCAGCTTTGTTTTGGATCTTCGCGGTCAACGAATCGAAGAAGCCCGGAGCAGTGTGCAGCGTTTTCTGGATCAGGCCCTGCTTCAGGGGAGAAATGAGCTGGAAATCATTCACGGCAGGGGCACAGGCGCACTTCGCCAGGTGGTCCAGGAGGTTCTGCAGGAGACGCATGGAGTGGTCAATTTTGAACTGGCTCCAGAAAACCGGGGCGGCGATGGTGTGACCCTGGTTGCGCTGCGTTGAAAGCAGAAGCACCTGGAAAGATTCGCCAGTTGAGAAGCGAGTCTTCAATCTCTGAACCACGGGTTCCAGACAGCCTTGTGCGACGGTGAGAGCAATGCCCAGGATCAGTCCCCAGACCATCGAAGAGATCAAGTCCAGGCTGGACATGGTTGAGCTGGTGAGGCGCTATGTGGATCTCAAGCCTGCCGGCGGGAGGTTCATGGGGGTCTGCCCTTTTCACCAGGAGACCAAGCCGTCCATGAGCGTCAATCCGGAGCAGGGCTTTTATTACTGCTTTGGGTGCCAGGCTTCCGGGGATGCCATTGATTTTTACTGCCGGATCAACGGCCTGGATTTTGTGGACGGCCTCAAAGAGCTGGCCGGTGATGTCGGGGTCAATGTTGACCATGTGCAGGGGGAGGCTCAGCAGGACAAAGCCGGAGATCGAAAGGCCGCCCTGGAGATGCACGCACTGGCCCAGGCCTTTTTCCGGGGCGGGCTTCAAAGCCGTCAGGGAGAGGCAGCCAGGCAGTACCTGCACAGCAGAGGTGTGGACCGCTCAGTGATCGATCTCTTCGAGCTCGGCTGGAGCCCTGACTCCTGGAATGGACTCAAAAATCACCTGATCCAGAAAGGGTACCATGCTGAACAGGGAGTGGCGGCCGGTCTGCTGTCCCAGAACGCCAACGGCCGGATCTACGATCGCTTCCGAAGCCGGGTCATCTTTCCCATCCATGATCTCAACGGCCGGATTGTGGCCTTTGGCGGCCGGGTCCTCGGCGATGGGGATCCCAAGTATTTGAACAGCAGCGACTCCCCGATCTTCAAGAAAGGGGACCTCCTGTACGGCCTGTACCAGGCCAGAAAGATGGTCACGCAGTCCAAAGAGGTCCTGCTCACCGAAGGCTACGCCGATGTCATCTCCATGGTCCAGTTTGGTTTTGCCAATGCCTGCGGCGTTTTGGGCACGGCCCTGACCAAAAAGCAGGTGCAGAGGCTGGCTGGCCTGTGTCACACGGTCACGCTGGTCTTTGACGGGGACCGGGCAGGCCGGGAGGCGGCTTTGCGCAGTGCGGAAATGATCCTGTGCTTTGGCCTGAAGGTCAGGGTCGTATCCCTTCCGGAGCAGGAAGATGTGGACAGCCTGTTGCGCAAGGAGGGCCCGCAGGCTCTGAACAGCCTGATTCAAGAATCTGAGCAGGGCCTTGCATTTTGCCTGAACATGATTACTTCTCACTCTTCACCAAAAGAGGTCATGGCCTGGGCCATCAGGTTTTTGAAGTCCATGCACGATGTGTCCTACAGGGCGTATTACCTGCCCAGGCTGGCTGATGGTTTGAAAATATCAGAGATCGAACTCAGACAGGCACTCAGCGAGCCTGAGGGCAGAAGACACACTTTTGCCACCTCTCTGTCCGGGTTCAGTCCAGGCCAGAGGGACAGGGAGCTTTTGGGGTTCGCGATCAAGCATCCCGAGTTTCTGGGTCGGCTCCAGGACTTGGGCCTGGATGGTGTGCTGAGCACCCAACGAGGGCTTCAGTTCTGGGCAAAGCTGATCCGGTACGGGGCTGGAAATGTGCTCCCGTATCTGGATGAAGGGGAAAAACAGTTTTTTATCCAATCCCAGATGCAGAAGGTTCAGCATGAGGACCCTGCTCGTATTTTTGAAGACATCACCCACTTTGTGGCCCAAGCCAGGCGGGTCAAAGACAGGAAGACCCTCCAGGAGGCTCTGTCTCAGGCGCAGGTCAGAGGCGATCTGCATGAGCAGGCCAGATTGCTTGAACACTACAGTAATCTTGTGAAGGGGGCAGAATGAGCACCGTGAAAGATATTCAACAGATCAAGACTCTCATAGCCAGAGGCAAGCAGCGCGGTTACTTGACGTTTGAGGAGCTCAACGAGGCTCTGCCGGCCGAGGTCAATGAACCGGAGCAGATCGAAGAGATCATCACCATTTTTCAGCAGCTGGAGATCTCGATCATCGACGAGAGCAGCAACAAGCGGATCGGAGTCATTCCCAAGGAAGTCGGTCTGGAGCTCATCAACCAGAGCGAGAGCAGTGACTCCGAAGATGAAGAAGCCACTGAACTTTCCAGGAGCTCGGATCCGGTTCGGATGTATCTCCACGAAATGGGCCTGGTCCCGCTGCTGGACCGGGACGGCGAGGTCTATATCGCCAAGAAGATCGAGGCTGGCGAGATGGAGGTCCTCTATGCCCTGGTGGAAGTACCCGTGGCCATCGAGTACTTGATCGGCGTCGGCGAAGAGCTCAAGAAGGGCAATGTCAAGCTCAAGGACGTGGTCAAGACCATTGAAGAGGACGATCCCACCGAAGAGGAGATGAATCAGAGGGAACGGGTCATCCACCTTTTGGACGAGATCAAGAAGATCTACCGCAAAAAGTGCGCTGTCTATTCCAAGCTCAATGACACTGCTACATTGTCCAGGCGGGTCCGGGGCATCCAGGACCGGATGCTGGACTACAAGCACGAGATCGTCAATCGGCTGGTGAACATCAAGCTGGAAAAAAGACTCATCGACGAGATCATCGAAAACATCGGGGACTATGTTCGGCAGATGAACAACTGTCGCAGGGACTACTCCGCCTATGTGCTCTCGGTGGGCAAAACCCAGCATGAAATTGAAGACCTCTTTTCCAAGCTTGAGAAGAGAGAGGTCAATCCTGTGGTGGTGGCTGACGCTCTGGGCATGACTGTGGAAGAGGTGTTTTCCTTCAAGGAGATGCTGACTGGAAAGCTGGAAATTCTGCAGAGGCTGGAGGAGAAATGCTGCCACGATGTGCACGAGCTGGAAGATATCCTGTGGAGGATGGAAAACGGCAACCGCCTGGCCCTGAAGGCCAAGCAGGAACTCATTCGGGCCAATCTCAGGCTGGTGGTCTCCATTGCCAAGAAGTACACCAACCGCGGCCTCCAGTTTCTGGACCTGATTCAGGAAGGCAATATCGGATTGATGAAGGCTGTGGACAAGTTCGAGTACCAGCGGGGCTATAAGTTTTCCACCTACGCCACCTGGTGGATCAGACAGGCCATTACCAGGGCCATTGCGGACCAGGCCAGGACCATTCGCATCCCTGTGCACATGATCGAGACCATCAACAAGCTGGTCCGCACCTCCAGGTATCTGGTCCAGGAGCTGGGACGGGACCCCTTGCCCGAGGAAATCGCGGAGCGGATGGACTATCCTTTGGAAAAGGTCAAGAAAGTCCTCAGGATCGCCAAGGAACCCATTTCTCTGGAAACGCCCATTGGCGACGAGGAGGATTCCAGTCTGGGAGACTTCATCGAAGACAAGCGGGCCCTGGCTCCAGCGGATGAAGTGGTGCACACCAAGCTTGGGGACCAGATCCAGCATCTGCTCTCCGAACTCACGCCCAGAGAGGAGCAGGTCCTGCGCAAACGGTTCGGACTGGGGGAGAAGTCGGATCATACCCTGGAAGAGGTGGGCAAGCTGTTCAACGTCACCAGGGAGCGAATCCGCCAGATCGAGGCCAAGGCCCTGCGGAAGCTCAAACATCCTTCCCGGAGCCAGATCCTGCGCTCCTACTATGAAGGCTGAGGCCGAGCAGACAGTCTTTTCACCCCGGGACGAGACCGATGACTCAAGCCCCGCTGGACTTCCAGCGGGGCTTGCCTTTTGGCAGACCGCGCACAGGGCAGGTCAAAAAAGGCAACAAGAGATACACGGGGCGTTTCTAATCGTGGTTTTCCAGGGAGCGACTTTTTCTGGACCGCCTTGTCTGCTGGTGCAGATTGTTTTACCCTATCCATAAGATTCCACACTACAAAGACGAACCACATGGGCAAGACCCGGAAATTGAATCCACTTCTCTTGAAATCCAATATGTCAGCGCTGCGAGAGACAGCGCTGAACAGAGGCAAGGCGTGCCCGACCCTTACGGAATTGAGGGGCAGGCCTGAACTGCGGGTCATGGTCTGTTGGATGTTGGCCCTTGTCGTGATCCTGGTTGGCCTGACGTCGCCAGCTCGGGGCTGGGACAGCTCAGGACAGGTCAGGGTCAGATGGGTCCCTGACGGCGACACCCTGTACCTGCACAACGGACAGGTCATTCGTCTCAAAGGCATTGATGCCCCTGAAATGGATCATGAAGGAGATCGGGATCAGTATTTCGCCCGAAAGGCCAGAGACGGGCTGAAGTCCCTGGTTCAGGACAGACCTTTGCAGGTCGAGGCTTCCACTGTGGGAACAGACCGTTATCAAAGGATGCTGGCCGAGGTCCGTTTGCCGGACGGGAGGCTTTTGAGCCGGGTCATGCTCGAGCAGGGTCTGGCCTTCTACTATCCCCATCCTGAACAGAAGCTCACGGATCCAGAAGCTCTGCTGTCTGCCCAGAAACAGGCCATGGCCCGGCAACGCGGCTTCTGGGACAGAATTTTGAGCCTGAAAGAGGCCGGGCAGACCTGGATAGGAAACAGGCGCAGCAAACGCTTCCATGACCAGGATTGCCGATATGGGAAAAAAATGAGTGCCCGCAATCGGGTCGAGTTTCGCTCTCTGCGCGAGGCCTTTGCCGCAGGGTATGCCCCGGCTCGGGGCTGCACGCCCTGGCCTGATGAGAAGTGAGCGAAAAGCCTGTTCAGAGAAGGCCGGGTTGAGTCCCGGCCAGACATGAAGGCTTGAGCTGTCTGGTTCTTGAAGTGCAAGAAACTGTTTCACAAGCATCCGTCTTGCGGATGATTGTCAAGGGAGGTCGTTATGAACATTCTCTTTGTGTATCCCCAATACCCGGACACTTTCTGGAGTTTCAAGCATGCCCTGAAGTTCATCTCCAAAAAAGCGGCTTTTCCCCCTCTTGGCCTGCTGACGGTGGCTTCCCTGCTGCCGGAAGAATGGAACAAACGGCTGGTGGATCTCAATGTCGAGCCTCTACAGGATGACGACCTGGCCTGGGCTGACATGGTCTTCATCAGCGCCATGCTCGTTCAAAAGGAGAGCGCCCGCGAGGTCATCGCCAGAGCCAGGGCCTATGACAGGACAATCGTGGCTGGGGGGCCGGTCTTTTTGACCCAGCACGATCAGTTTCCAGAGGTGGACCATTTTGTCCTGGACGAAGGCGAGGTCACCCTGCCTCTCTTCCTGGAGGATCTGGACAAGGGCAGCATGAAGCGGATTTACAGCTCCAAAGAGCGGCCGCACCTCTCCAGGAGTCCGATTCCAGACTGGTCCCTGATCGAGCTTCAGAATTACGCCACCATGCCCATTCAGTACTCCAGAGGCTGCCCCTTCAACTGCGAGTTCTGCGACATCGACCTTTTGAACGGCAAAAAGACCAGGACCAAGTCTCCGGAGCAGATGCGGGCTGAGCTCCAGTCCTTGTACGATCACGGATGGCGGGCCTCGGTGTTTATCGTGGATGACAACTTCATCGGGAACAAAAAGAACGTCAAGGCCATGCTTCCGGAGATCATCGCCTGGCAGAGGGAGCACAGCTTTCCCTTCACCTTCTTGACCGAGGCCAGTGTCAATCTGGCCGAAGACGAGCATCTCATGAACCTGATGAGTGCCGCCAACTTCAACAAGGTCTTTCTCGGGCTGGAGACCCCATGCCTGGAAAGCCTCCAGGAGTGCGGCAAGACGCAGAACACGAGTACCGACCTGGTGGACGTGGTCCGGATTATCCACCAGCATGGCATGCAGGTCATGGGGGGCTTCATCGTCGGCTTCGACAGCGACACGGAGTCCATCTTCGAGAGCCAGATCAGGTTCATCCAGCAGATCGGGGTGGTCACAGCCATGGTGGGAATTCTGGGGGCCATACCCCAGACCCGGCTCTGGCACCGTCTTCGGGCTGAAGGGAGGCTGCTCTCAGAGACCAGCGGAGACAACACTGACGGCAGCCTGAACTTTATCCCCAGGATGGGCACCAATCAGCTCCTGGACGGCTATCGCAACGTGGTCAGCACCATCTACACGCCCCGCTATTACTACAAGCGGATCCACACCTTTCTGAAGAGCTACAGGCCGACTGCCAAAGGCCGTTTTTCCAGGGATGAGCTCAAGGCCCTGATCAGGAGCGTCTGGAGGATTGGTCTGTGCTCCAAATCCTGCCTTCTCTACTGGCGGCTGATCCTGGTCACGGCCCTGACCAGAATCCGGTCCCTGCCGGCCGCGATCGAACTGACCATCTACGGCTACCACTTCCAGAAGCTGGCCAAGAAGTGCAAAAAAGAATTGAAAAATGGCGGAGGCAAGGGCCCAAAGACCCTGCCCAGCTGCTGAGGCCCTCACAATGGGGGGCAAAGCTTTGCCCCCCCATTGTGAGGGGAGCTCCCGTGAGTCCAGGGGAGCAGTTCAGAGGGAGAGTTTCTTCCTTGATCAAAATGGCAGCCTTGATGGTCAACCACATGGCGAAAGCCCGTGATCTGATTTCTTTGAATCTCAAGTCTAGGATTCAGTGCAGCCAGAGGCTGCACTGAATTCTAGAGGCTGCATCTTGAGTTTTTGCAGCCGCATCTTCATACGGGCCCGTCAGTTTCGGGCCAGACGCTTTGCCGCCTGCCTGGCCTGGTCCAGAATGTCCTCCTCGCCGTCCACCCGCCTGTCGAGCATGAGCACCCTGCCGTTGCAGATCGTGGTGTTCACGCAATCTCCATTTGCTGCGAACACGAGATTGGAAATCAAGGTGTGGTTTGGAACCAGCTGCGGATGGTTCAGATCCACCAGGATGCAATCAGCCAGCTTGCCCTCCCTGATCTCCCCGCAGTCCAGACCGAAGATTCGGGCCCCTGAAATGGTGGCGGCTTTGAAGATCTCCTGAGCCGGCATCAGCGTCGGGTCCTTGGCATGAGCCTTGGCCATGAGCGAGGCGATCTTCATCTCTTCCAGCATGTCCAAATTGTTGTTGGACGAGCACCCGTCAGTTCCCAGTCCAATGCAGATGCCCCGAGACCTGAGCCGGGCATAGGGGAAGAAGCCGGAGCAGAGCTTCAGGTTCGAAGCCGGGTTGTGGATCACACTGACCCGGTGCTCAGCCAGAAGGTCCATGTCTGACTCGGTGAGCCAGATGGCGTGACAGGCGCAGAGGTTTGGGCCGAGCATGTCCAGGCTGTCCAGGTATTCGACCGGGGTCATGCCCCACGTGTCTCTGGCGTCCTGAAATTCCTTCTCTGTCTCCCCCAGGTGGAGATGGATGAGGACTCCGTGTTCCCTGGCGAAGTCCCGGACCTTGACCAGGGAATCCCGGCCCACGGAATAGATGGCGTGGGGGCCCAGGGCAAAGATGACGCGCTCTGAAGTCTGGCTGTCCTGGGCAAAGAGGTCCAGGCATTCCTGCCAGCGTTTCCGGGCTGTTGCCGGATCATTGAAATCAATGAAGACCGAGGACAGAGCCGCCCGGATGCCCATGTCCTCCACAGCCCTGGCCGTTGCCTGATAGTGCCAGTACATGTCGTTGAAAAAGGTGGTCCCGGACTTGATCATTTCCAGACAGGCCAGTTTGGCCCCGATGGTCACATCCTCCTCGGTCAGCCTGGCCTCCAGGGGCCAGATATACTCGTGGAGCCAGGTGTGCAGCTCCATGTCGTCGGCATACCCCCTGAGCAGAGTCATGGCGGCATGGGTATGCCCGTTGACAAAAGAGGGGAGAATGGCCTGACCCGAGCCGTCTATGGTCTGTTCGGCCCTGACGCTCAGGTCGGGGCCGATGCGGGAGAACCTGTTGCCTTCAATGAAGACGTCCAGCAGCTCTCCCTGGCAGAGGACATTTGTGATCAGAATGGACATGATGGTTGGCCTTTGGAGCGGTCGCTCGGCTGCGCTGGCAGGTTGAAAAGTTGCTGAAAATGTAACATTTTCAATAAATTGATAGTTTATTGAAGAAAGGGTTCCCCCCCCTGGCCCATTTTCGGCCGGGACCAGGGACGAGGCAGAGTGTAGCTCAACTGCCATTGATGATCAAAGTCAGCTTTGCCGCTGGCAAAGCTGACTTCAAGCAGGCCGACGCTTTCCAAGCGGCCGGTCCTGGGGCCAGGTCTATCGGCATAGAGCAGACTCCGGAAAGGAAGTTTCATACGAAGGGCAGGGACGCAACACGTGGCCTGTTTTTTTTCTTGAACATCATTTTTTTTCTTGAAACAAGTTTATTTCTTTAATATACGTATGATAAGCTGTTCAGCGCTTTTTTCAATCAGGGCGGGGCACACTGCACAATCCGGAGGTCAGACGTTGTGGAAAAGAAATCGACCTTTCTCCAGCTCAAGGAAACGGAGCGGGAGTACCGGCGGGAGCTCATTCTGGACGCAGCCATGAAACTCTTTTCCGAACGGCCTTTCTCAGAGATCGGCATGCGGGACATTGCCAAGGAAGCGGGGATATCCCCGGCCTCAATCTACAGGTACTATCCCAGCCGGGATGCGATCCTGATGGAGGTCCTGGGACACGACATTCAGGAAGGGGAGGAAAAACAGAAGAAGAGGCTGGAAGAGGGAACAGCGAGCATTGAGGAGATCGCCACCGGGATCGTCGACTTTTTTCTGGACAAGGATTCTACGCTCCATCTCCTGAGTCATTTCATGCTCAAGGAGGATGTCGACCCTGAAACCATGGACAGGTTTCTGGAGACCAGAGACTACTACCTCAACCATTTTGATCGGATCATGATCGATTCCGGAGCGGCCCCGGCCAACGTTCGCCTCTTTTCCCACGCCTTTTTCGCCTCGCTGCTCGGCTTGATCATGGCCTTTCGAAATTACGAGGGCAAATCAGAGGAGGAAGACCGCCGTCATCTGCACCGTCTGGCCAGGTTGACCGCCACGATCTTCAAGAACGGGATCCCGGGATAAAGTGGCAGCAGATAGAAAATGTGCGGATTTTTCTGCCCTCAACCATCAACCCTCAACCCACGACCTGTCAGCGCAGCCAGAGGCTGCGCTGACTTCTCCGGCTGCATCTTGAGTTTTTGCAGCCGCACCAGCCTATGCGCTTTCAGAGATTCCGGTCCCGGTATCAATGCGATGCAGGGCTTTGGGTTTCCCGCTGACAGTGGCCGTGATCACCCGTCCCAGAAAGAGGCTGCCCCCATCGCCGGTGCTGGCTTCACGGTCCTGGACCGTGAAATCAGTCCTGGCCCCGGCAGCCCCATTGGTCCTGGCGATTTTTTTCAGCTCCCGGTCCAAATAGTCCATGACCCATTCGGTGGCTGCAGCAAGATCCTCAAACCGTTCCGGGGCCGGGATCCCAAAAATCATGAACGTTCCTTCAGGGCTGGGCTTGATCTGGGCTTCCTTTTCCAGATGCACTGAGCTGGTGATCGCTCCAATGGCATTGGCCACTTCAGCATGTTCAGGGATCACGGTTTTGGCCTGCAGGAGATCTCCGGCACGTCTGAGGAAGGATTCTGCCGGGGCGCCTATGCCCACCAGGGGACGGCACAGGGTCAGCTGCACGGAAAAGTCAGCCCTGTCTTTGTCAAAGGCAGCCGCAAACAGGGACCTGCAGACCGGGCATCTGGAGTCCTGCGCCCTGTCGTGTTCCGGCCGGAAATTGATCATGAAGATGTCCCTGGCCAGGATCTGAATGAGTGCGTCCAGGAGGCGGTCCACCAGGTTTTTGTCCAGGAGCCAGTTCTGCCTGGCCAGGAGCCGGATCATTTGCTGAGCTGCTTCCGGTCGGCCCAGGGAGATTTCCCCTTTGACCTGCAGCAGGTCTGTGGGCGTGAGCCCGCAGCGGGCCACAGCCCCCTGCTGTTCCAGCCTGTCCACCTGAAGCAGGTTCCAGTGCAGGGCCCGGCATTTTTCAGCCAGCTCGGGCAGGCAGCGGGGACGCTCCTCAAGGGCCATGATGATGTCTCTTTCCTCAGGGCTGAGCTCGGCGTGCTCCGGCCGGGATCCGGTCAGATACAGGATCTCGGTCCAGCCTGAATCTCCCTGCTGGGCGTCCAGTCTGAACTCCATGGCGTCCAGGGTCTTGAGGATTGAAGGCCATTGCACCTGGACCCGGCTCAGGGGGGTCACCCGTTCAGGCCCAATGACGATCTCGCCCTTGGGCATCACAATGCGGCTGTCCCCGCCCACTCCGCGAGTCGTCACGTCAATGGCTCTGACATGAGTCCTGATGGAACCCAGCAGGGCCCCTGAGTCGCACAGTCGGACCTGTCCATGCCTGATTGAGGCCATATCGGTTGTGGTTCCGCCCATATCCACAACCAGAGCGTTTTCGAGCCCGGTCAGCTTCCGGCCGCCGGCCACACTGGCCGCAGGTCCGGAAAGCACAGTCTCCACCGGCCTCTCCAGAGCAGTGGAGAGGGAGATCAGGGATCCGTCTCCTTTGACCACGGCAATGGGAGCCTGAATGGAGTAGCTCAGCAGAATGCCTTCCAGGTCTGCGAGAAACGACTCCAGAAAGGGAATGATTTTGGCGTTGATCACCGCGGTTCTGGCCCGGGTGATGAAATTGAGCATGTTGGACAGTTCATGCCCGCAGGTCACACTGAGTCCAGTGGTCTCTCTGAGGATGTGCTTGACCTGGAGCTCATGCATGGGGTTGACGGATCCAGCAAAGCCCGAGACAGCACATGCGGTGATCTTCTGCTCCCGGACCAGGGTCTGGGCTGTCCGGCGGACCTCCTCGGGACAGACCGCTTCCAGCTGGTTGCCGTTGATGTCCATTCTCCCCTGGAGAAGAGCATGCGGGTGATGACCGATCTCTTCCGGGTCGAACAGGCCTTGCTGAGGCATGATCAGCAGCCCGACCTTCTGCCCCCGGCCCTCGACCACCGCATTGGTGGCCAGAGTGGTGGACACGGACACCAGCTGGACTTTCTTCAGCAGTTCCTGATTCAAGGCTGCCAGGCCTTTCTTGACGCCGCTGGTGTAATCCCAGTGGGTCGTGGGCGTTTTGCCCTTGTCCAGGAGGGTGTTGTCTGAAAAATCGTACAAGGCCAGGTCGGTGAAAGTGCCGCCCGCGTCGATACCCAGCCCGATGCGCGGGGGCTTTGCAGATTCATTCATGGTTGTGCTCCAAAAGCGTGATGTCACAGTTGCATACGAGTCCGGGGCCAGTCCGGCAGATCAGGGAGTGGATGAGAGGTTGAAGAAGATGTCGTTTTCCAGATAGACCTGTTCGAGCTGGCTCTGAAACTGGTGCAGGCTGACGTTGGCCCGCTTGGCCAGCTCCAGGGTCACGATTCTGATCAGGGAGTTGAAGATGGTGATGTCTCCAAACAGGGGGATGTTTTTGGAGGCGGCCACAACAGAGTGATCGGCAAAGGAGAGCAGAGGGCAGAGCGAGCTGTCGGCAATGACTGCCAGATCCTTGTTTTGCCGTTTGGCTGTTTTGCCCAGACGGAGCAGCTCATTGGGATACCTGGTGGTGGAGAAGATGATGACCAGGCTCCGGAAAGAGGCGTTGACCAGCCAGTCAAGGGACGTGCTGTCGCTGCCCTGGAGAATGTGGATTCCGTGCCTGATTTTGGACAGACACCAGCCCATGAAGTAGGCTGGTGCGTAGGACAGGCGGGAGCCGACAACCAGGATTTCAGAATGCCCTTCGATCAGATCCACCAGGGTGATGATGTCTTCAAGAGCGACATTCTTGTAGAAGTGCTTCAGGTTTTCAATGCCTTCAAACACGACCTGCTGCAGCCTGTCCATTGATTTGTCTTTGGTGTAGGAGATATCCACCCTGTCCAGGAAACTGACTTCGGTGTCCACCACATCCCGAAGGTCATGGAGAAAACGATGAAAACCGGAGTATCCCAGGCGCTGAACAAAGCGGACCACGCTGGCTTCGCTCACGCCTGAGGCCGATGCCAGCTCCTTGATGGTCATGAAGACAACCTTTTTGGGGTTATTCAGGATGAACTCGTTGACCCGCTGCCCCTTGATGGTCAGGGAGGGGTGAATTTCCCACAGTGTTGTGGTCAATGAGGTGGCGGCTGGGGCGGACATTGAAACCTCCTCACATGATGATGCGGGTTTGGGCCCCCGGAAGCGTGATTGTGGTGCAAAAAGTCATAAAAACAAGCTCCTGATTGCACATGCTCATGAGAACCAGGGGCTGCGCTGAATACTGTGTGCCGAATTCGTGCGGCAGCAGCCGAGTCTTCGCAGTCGCGCCGAGCTTGAAGGTTGATGCGGCTGCAAAAACTCAAGATGCAGCCGCAGAAGTCAGAATACAGAATTCAGAAGCCAGAATAATCAAGGGGTTGCATGCAGCAAATGACGCAGGGAAACCACTGCATGGACTTTTTGCACTGGCCTCAAGGTTGTGATACCAGCAGTTGTTTCAAAACTGAAATAAATATTTCATGAAGGGCCCTGGTTTGTCAACCTGGGTTCACTGCAGGGCGTGACTTTTGATCGGTACAGGGCCTGTGCGCAGGCACGCCATGTGCGGCTCGCGGCCTGTTGGGGCCGTTTGAAGGATTCAGTCTTGAAACATAACGTATTTCAAAAGGGTTAAGTGACTGAATGGAAGTGTTGTAATTATTTCATGTTGACAAAAAAATTTCATTTTGTAATTTTTTTGCAGAGTGACATTCTTTTGCCTGGCCGGAGAGATTCAAGCAGATCACAAGAGAAGGTTTGGGCCTATCCCTGCAGGGGAGTTAGTTTCACACTTCAAACATTCTGGAGGCATGCCATGACAGAAATGCTCAATTCGCTTGCTGAAACTTTGATCAAAGGAAAAATGAACGACATGGCCGGTCTGACTCGGCAGGCCCTGGACAGCGGGTTGTCCGCCGAGGATGTCTTGCAGAAGGGTCTGCTGGCGGGTATGGACGTTGTCGGGCAGCGTTTCAAGTCCGGGGAAATGTTCATCCCCGAGGTCCTGCGCAGCGCCAAGACCATGCACAAAGCCATGGAGGTCCTCAGGCCTGCTTTGGCTGCAGCGGATGTCAAGACGGCCGGAAAATTCATGATCGCCACAGTGGAAGGCGATCTGCACGATATCGGCAAGAATCTGGTGGCCATGATGTTTGAAGGGGCCGGGTTCGAGGTCGTCAATCTGGGCATCGACCAGAAGGCCCAGGCCATAGTCGATGCGGTCAAGACCCATCAACCCGACGTCTTGGGGCTGTCCGCCCTGTTGACCACGACCATGCCCAAGATGGAAGAGACCATCAACGCCCTGAAGGAAGCCGGCGTCAGGGATGGGATGCGGATCATGGTCGGTGGGGCCCCGGTTACTGAAGACTTTGCCAAGAAGATTGGTGCGGATGGGTATGCCCCGAATGCAGCCACAGCTGTGGACAGGGCCAAGGAGTACCTCCAATAAGCAACCGGAGCGCCCTATGACTATTCCTACACTCTCTGGAGGGATGTATCGGCCCCTCTCAGACGACAAGATCGAGACCATCCACGAGGCTGCCCTGACCCTGCTGGAGACAGTCGGGGTGGGGTTCGAATCAGGCCTGGAAGACGCCGCCAAGATCCTGGAACAGGGAGGGGCCTCTGTTGATCAGAGCCGGTCCCGGGTGACCATTCCCAGGGAGCTGGTGGCTCAGAGCTGTGAAAAAGCACCCAGCCAGGTCGTGCTTCACAGCCGGGACGGCCAGAACGACCTGGATCTGAGCGAGCACATCGTTCATTTGGGCACTGGAGGGGCTGCGGTCAAGATCCTGGACCTGGAGACAGGCAAGGCCCGTTCGACAACTTTGCAGGACCTGTACCAGCTGGGTCGGCTTGTGGATCAGCTGGAGAACATCCACTTCTTTCTCCGGCCCTGCATCCCTACGGACATCCCGGAACATGCCTATGACGTGAACATCTACTATACCTGCTTCAAGTCCACAGGCAAGCATGTCATGGGCGGCGTGAACGATGTCCAGGAGCTGCACAATGTCCTTGAGATGGCCTCCATGGTTGCCGGGAGCCAGGAGGCGGTCATGGAGAAGCCCTTCTTTTCGATCATCACCTCGTTCATCATCAGTCCTCTCAAACTGAGCACCCACCCGGTCAGAATCATGCTCGAATGCGTCAAGCATGGAATTCCGGTGGCCCTGTCCGGGGCCCCGATGGCCGGCTCCACAGCACCTCTGACCATGGCCGGGGCCCTGGCCCAGACCCATGCCGAGCAGCTGGCCGGGATCACCCTCTGCCAGCTGGCCCATCCTGGGGCCAAGCTGCTCTATGGAGGCATTCCGGGCCGGGCGGACCTGAGAACCATGGGCTACTGCGGGGGGGCTGTGGAGTGCGGGATCATGAATGCAGCCATCCATCAACTGGCCCACCATGTCCAGATTCCCAACTACAACTCGTCCGGGCTTTCGGATTCCAAGATTCCGGATGCCCAGGCCGGCTGGGAAAAAGGCATGTCCACCCTGCTCACGGCTATGGGCGGCTCCAACTACGTCCATCACGCTGCCGGGATGCTCGAATCCATGATCGGCATTGCCTATGAGCAATACGTGATCGATGACGAGATCATCGGCATGACCAGGCGGGTCCTCAGGGGCATAGACGTGGACAAGGACCACCTGGCTCTGGACGTGATTGAAGAGGTTGGCCCGGGAGGAGAGTTCATCACCTCTGACCACACCTTTGATCACATGTACTCGGAATACTTTCCGGGCAATGGGGTCACGGACCGCAATGACCGGGCCACCTGGACCCAGGAGGGAGAGCTCGATGCCTGGCTTCGGGCCAGGGCCATGGTCAAGGCCAAGCTGGAGCAGCCTGAGAAATCCTGGATACCTGAAGATGTAGACGCCAGCATCAGGGACAGGTTCGAGATTCTGCTCTGATTTCAGCGCTGCCTCTGGCCTGGTCTTTACCCACACGTAGGACAGTGGGGTCGAAGAAAGAGT
>CAYOID010000063.1:0-19955 GCA_964403955.1 uncultured Desulfohalobiaceae bacterium
TGGATGGAACATGAATAGAATCTGGTGATTCGGTCTTTGTGACAGCGCAAGACCCTGCCGGGGCCTATTTTCTTGTATTTGAAGAGCTTAATCTTGCATTTTGAACACTTAAGGGTCAGCATATCTTATTTGCCTCTTGCAGATGTGACAGTATGGTCTCAGAGGAACTCAGCTGCTGGGGAAGGCCAAACCGCTTCTCTTGGGCTTCAAATGCTGCGGGGTCTTGAAGTGACACGCAGCTTGGCCGGCATGAACAGATGAACCGGCTCTGGAGATGATGACCCCCACTGGGTGCACCTCTGTTCACGCATCGGGTCTTGAAGCCTTTGTTCAGCGGCCCGGCCTTCCCCGTCCGGGACAATCGTCGAATCAGGTCTGGCCATGTCATCAGTTTCTTTCTTGATCAAACTGGCTGCATCAAGGTGACACATTATGCTCACAAGTAAAGTTCTTTCTTCGGTTCAAACCCAAATATTCAGCTTTGCCAGAGGCAAAGCTGACTTGAAAAAGTATCATTTTTAATCTAATATATGAGTTTATGGAGAGGTGGCCGAGTGGCTAAAGGCGGTAGTCTTGAAAACTACTGAGGGTGAAAGCCCTCCGGGGGTTCGAATCCCTCCCTCTCCGCCAGAAGAAGAGCATGGCCGCCGGATGTGCATCATCCAGCGGCCTTTTTCGTGTCCGACCAGCAAAAAATGCCCCCTTGGACGAACCCGGCCGCCATGGTCACAGATTCGTGCTTCAGCAGTGGCCACCCTTGACAACTTTTTGCTTTCATGTCTAAGTAGCGTGAAAATTTCGATTCTCAGAGCCAACTTCAGCTTGACCCTGGATCGTACCCTTGAGGACACCATCCATGAAACCCGAGTCACGGAACAATCAGCCTGATTCTGCACTCTCAGGCTGTTGCGGGAGGACAACGTGAGAAGCAAGAAAAAAGGCGGGTATACTCCTCTGCTGCTCGGCTTTGTGGCCGCCCTTATCTTTGGCTGGTGGATTTTCCCTCATGTGCTCTTCAGCACCCAGCAACAGCCCTTCAACTACAGTCATCAAGCCCACATCAAACAGAACATGGAGTGCACAGACTGTCATGACTACCGCCAAGACGGTTCCTTCAGCGGAATCCCCAGTCTGGAATCCTGTGAAACGTGCCATCCCAAGATTCTGTTTGGAACCCCTGATGAAGAGATCTTCATCAATGAGTATGTGCAGAAAGATCGCCCAGTTCCCTGGAAGATCTATCAGAAGCAGCCGGACAACGTCTATTTTTCTCACATCGCCCACAAAAACTATGACTGCACCCAGTGCCATCCAGATGTCGGCAACTCCTCGATTTTGCCCGCTTACCATGAAAACAAGCTGACCGGATACACCAACTACACCATGACAATGGACGAGTGTGAACGGTGTCATGCCCAAAACGGGGCCAGCAACGGTTGTTTTGTGTGTCATAACTAAGAACAGGAGTTCACAACATGGCCCTTCTGGACCGCAGAGGCATCCTCAAGTTCATTGTCGGCGGTGCAATCGGCACCTCCCTGACTCCTCTGCCCTGGAAACTGACTGACGATATCTCCATCTGGACCCAGAACTGGCCCTGGATTCCGAGGAATCCAAATGGTGAGGTCTCTTCCAGCCCTTCACTGGTCAAGCTCGGCGGGCCGGAGTACGGAATTCAGGTCAAGACCGTGGGCGGTCACCCGATCACAGCATCCGGAAGCCCGGATCACCCCTTGAGCCTGGGAGGGATCGACCCTCTGGCAGCGGCTTCTGCTCAGCTGCTCTACAGTCCGGCCCGAATTCAAGGGCCGATGAAAAAGGATGCCCAGGGCCGCTTCACCTCCATTTCCTGGGAGCAGGGCCTCAAAGAGCTGACCACCGCCCTGTCCAAAAGTCGGCGGTCTGCTGATTCACCAGCCCTGATCAGCGGCGATGAGACTGGATCTGCCAATGAGGTCCTGACTGCACTCCTGGCAGAGCTGAACTCAGGGGCCTGCTTTCTGATGCCCAGCGACTCCTGCACACAAGCCAGAATTTGGAACTCCACCATGCAAGCCCCGGGAGCCCTGGGCTACGATCTGGAAGAATCTGATTTCATCCTGGCCATAGGAGCCGACCTCCTTGAGTCCTGGGGTACGGCAGTCAGAAACCAGGGGCTCTTGAAAAGCCGGCACTCGGAACTCGCCTTTGCCGGATCATATCAGACCAACACCTCAGCCCTTGCTGGAACATGGGTTCCGATCAAGCCCGAAGCCCACGGCCATTTCGCCTTGAGCCTGGCCGCATGCGTGATCCGTCACGGCTATGGAGACAACCTTCAGGCCCAAGGCTTTTCCCAGCTCAAAGCTTTCCTGCTCAGACACTATTCTCCTGATCAGGTTCCCGGCAAAACCGGTCTGAAGTTTGAAACAGTCGATACTCTGGCCAAGAAGCTGCTCCGGGCCAAATCACCTGTAGTCATCCCTGGCTCGACATCCGGTTCCGGCGAACCAGGCCTGACTTTTTTTGCCTCCCATTGCCTGAATCTGATACTCAAGCGGTTCAACACTGCCGGGGGAATGACCTGCATCCCTGACCCGCCTCAAGTCGTTCGTTCGGCAACCCCCCTGCGGGAGCTTCAAAACCGGGATCTTGGCTCCTACTGCCACGAACTGATACAGGGAAATCACCCCGTGCCCAAGGTTCTCCTGGTTTACGAGGCCAATCCCCTCTATGCCCTTCCTGGCTTGAACCAGGTCTGGAAACAGATCCCCATGAAAGTCAGCTTCAGTCCATTCATGGATGAAACTGCCGCGGCCTGCGATCTCCTGCTCCCGGCCCCTCTGTTTATGGAACGTTTCGATGACGCCTTTACTCCGTTCGGTTCAGGCAAGGCGAACTACAGCGTGGCCAAACCGGTCATCGATCCGGTCAACAGTGCCAAATCCACTCCGGACCTCATTCTCCAGGCCGCCCAATCGCTGAACATCGATCTCGGCGTGAATGCTTTCGAGTCGCTGCTCAAGGACAAGACGGCCCTGCTGGGAGCGTCCTGGTCCAAAATGGTCAACGGCCACTGCTGGACCGACTCTACCTGGATCCGGCCAGACACCCTTGAACTTTGGAACACCGCCATCAAAGACATGCTCAGCGCTGCTCAGGCCGAATCGGATGATTCACGCCCGCTCTCTCTGGCTGCTGACACCCAGCTCAAAATGGGCACTCCGCAAACAGCGATTCCGCCTTTTGGGCTCAAGACCCTTTTGGAAAACGAACTTCCGGATTCCATGACCCCGTTTCGGCTGAACACCGCCACAGGCAAACGCTTGGGACTGATGAACAGCGATGCGGTCAAAATAACTTCAGCTCAGGGAAGCTGCACTGGGCGGGTCCAGTTTGATGAAGGTGTCATGCCTGATGTGCTCGTCGCCCCACTGGGACTCGGGCATACCAGCTTTGATGAATTCAGCCGTGACAAGGGCGACAACATCTCTGAGCTCTTTGTTCTCAAACGGGAGCAGGGAAGCCAGCTGACCACCTGGTCCGGTACTCGTCTGAACATTGAGAAAATCTAGCTCCTCGGGGTCCAGCTCATGTCCGAATCTATGCACATACATCACGAATTCGAAGTCAAGCTGGGGATGGTCATTGATATCGACAAATGCACCGGTTGCGGGGCCTGCATGGTGGCCTGCCAGGCAGAAAACAACCTCCCTCCCCATCCAGACCCGTTTGACAGGCTGCGAAGCGTGCACTGGCTCATTGTTTACAAGCTCTCCAACGGAAAGCCCTATCCCGACCATGAGCTGGCCTATCTGCCCCGGCCCTGCATGCAGTGCGGCAATCCCACCTGCGCCACCGTCTGCCCGGTGATTGCCACCACAAAAGATGAAGAAGGCGGCATTGTCAGCCAGATCTACCCCAGATGCATTGGGTGCCGGTACTGCATGGCCGCATGCCCTTATCATTCCAGGGTCTTCAACTGGCACGACCCGCAGTGGCCCAAGGGCATGGACAAGACTCTCACCCCTTTTGTCTCCATACGGCCCAGGGGTGTTGTGGAAAAATGCACCTTCTGCCATCACCGTTACATGGCCGCCAGAGAAGAGGCCAGAGCCCGGGGACACAGCGGCCACCACATTGATCAGGCCACATACACACCAGCCTGCGCCGAGGCCTGCCCCACAGGCGCGATCACTTTCGGCGACCTGCACAACACAGAACACAAGGTCAGTCAGCTGGCCAGGAGCCCGTATGCCTTCCGCCTATTGGAAAAGCTGGGCACGGAGCCGCAGGTCTACTATCTGAGCAGGCGGGCCTGGGTCAGGCAACAGGGCGACAACGTTGTTGAACACCAACAGGACAAGGGTGAAACAGCATGATTGATGCCAAATTCTTCCCCCCTGGAGTGCAACGCTGCTCTCTGCAGCAGTTCGTGATCTGGATCGCAGGGCTGTCTCTGATCCTGCTCTGGGGGGTCATGGCCGCCGGAAACATCTTCTGGAACGGACTGGGGGTAACGGGCCTGGACAATTATTTCGGGTTCGGCCTGTGGATCACCTTTGACCTTGCCGTGATCGCTCTGGGGGCAGGGGCCTTCTTCAGCGGCTTTTTGACCTACATCCTCAGGATCGACGAGCTCAAAAACGTCATCAACCTGGCTGTCATCATTGGTTTCCTGTGCTATTCCGGAGCCCTGATGATCCTGGCCCTGGACATCGGCCAACCGCTTCGGGCCTGGTTCGGGTACTGGCATCCCAACGTGCACTCCATGCTCACCGAAGTCATCTTCTGCATCACCTGCTACCTGATCGTCCTGACAGTTGAGTATGTGCCCATCATTCTGGAAAATCGGCAAATCAACAAAATTCCTTTTTTTCACCACTTTGCCCACAACCTGCACATCTACATGCCCCTATTCGCCGGTATCGGGACTTTTCTGTCATTCTTCCACCAGGGCTCTCTGGGCGGCATGTACGGTGTTCTTTTCGGCCGCCCCTTTGTCTTCAGAGACGGATTCTTCATCTGGCCCTGGACCTTCTTCCTGTTCATCCTTTCGGCTATCGCCTCAGGCCCGGTCTTCACCATGCTCATCGCCTCCCTGGTTGAAAAACTGACCGGGCGGAAGATGGTCGATTTCAAGACCAAGGCCTTGCTGGGCAAAATCGCTGGCTTCCTGCTCTGCATTTACATGTTCTTCAAGCTCATCGACACCTGGGCCTGGGCAGTCGGGGTCCTGCCGAACATGGGTCTGACCTTTGATGAAATGTTCAATGCTGTCTACGGAAAATGGCTGCTTTGGGCCGAGCTCGGTCTGTGCGGCATTGTTCCGGCAGTGATTCTCGTGGTTCCGCAGTGGCGCAACCGGTCCTCACTGCTGCACACCGCTGCCATCCTGACCTGCCTGGGCATCGTCATCAACAGGTACGTGTTCACGGTTCAGGCCCTGGCTATTCCGGTCATGCCCTTTGATCAGTGGGCGACCTATATTCCGAATTGGACAGAGTGGGCCACTTCCCTTATGGTTGTCGCCTACGGAGCCATTGTGGTCAGCCTGTCCTACAGGTATCTGCCTGTCTTCCCGCGGGAAAGATACCTCAACCCCTGAGTCTACCCGTCCACAAGACGACAAACAGGTTGACCTCCGTGGTCAACCTTTTTTTTGACAAGGAGTGTCCTCATGTTCAGTCGTGAACAGCTCGAAAAATATGCTCAAATATTGATGTGGGGCATGACTGTGGCCAGAAATGAAGATTTTCAAGCCGGCGACCTGGTCCTCATCCGGTACGACCATCCCGCCAGGGAGCTTGCAGAAATCCTTTTCCAGTCCGTCCTGGAAAAGGGCTACCATCCGGTGCAGAGGGTCAATACCTCGCCGGCCATGGAATCCGCATTCTTCAGCAAGGCCGACACCACACAATTGACCTTTCTCCCTCCTGGAGATGAAGAGCTCATGCGCCACCTCAACGGGTCCATCTCCCTGCTCGCCCCCGAGTCCCTGACTCATCTTCAGCAGGTTGACCCGGCCCGAATCGGCAAAGCAGTCCTGTCCCGCAAAAAGCTCAGGGACATCCTGGACCACAGGGAAAATCAGGGACAATTCGGTTGGACTCTGAGCCTTCTGACCACCCCGGAACTGGCTGCAAATGCCGGGCTGAGTGAGGAGGACTACACCCGGCAGATCATCAAGGCCTGTTATCTGGACCATGAGGACCCTATCAGCCAATGGGAGGACATCTTCGATCGAGCAGCGCACATCAAAGAGGGGCTGAACGCACTGGATGTGGACACCCTCCACCTTCAGTCAGAGAGGTGCGACCTCAGAATCACTCCCGGGGAACAGAGGCAGTGGGTGGGAGTCTCCGGTCACAACATCCCCAGCTTTGAAATCTTCACCTCCCCGGACTGGCGGGGGACCGAGGGCGTGTTTTTCATGGATCAGCCCTCCTTTCGAAGCGGCAATGTGGTCAAAAACCTGCGGGTGGAGTTCAAACAGGGTGAAGCAGTCCATGTCCAGGCCGAGCAAGGGGAAGAGTTTGTCAAGAAACAGCTGGCCATTGACGGCAATGCCGACAAGCTGGGTGAATTTTCCCTCACAGACAAGCGCTTCTCCAGGATCGACACCTACATGGCCCACACCCTTTTCGACGAGAACTTTGGCGGGCCGAATGGGAACTGTCACATCGCCCTTGGTGCCTCCTATTCAGAGACCTATGCGCCGGGGGGGAAATACCTGACCGAGGACAAGAAGACGCAGCTGGGTTTCAATGATTCGGCCCTGCACTGGGACCTTGTGAACACCGAGCCCAAAAGGGTCAAGGCCAAGCTGCGCTCAGGGGAGATGCGGGTCATCTATGAAGACGGCATGTTTCAGATTTGAGCATGAAAATGCTCAAATCTGCCCTCTGCCCTCATCCTTTTAACCTGAACCGGTTGTGCCATGCATGAAATGTCCATAGCCCAGAGCCTGCTGTCCATTGTGGAGCAGGAAATGGTCCGCAACCAGGTGACCCGGCTGGAAAAAGTCAAGGTCAAATGCGGTCAGATCAATGGCGTGGTTCCCGAGGCCCTTGAGTTCGCCTTCCAGACCCTGACCCGGGAGACAAGCCTTGAAGGGGCTGAACTGGAAATCGAGACCGTTCCACTGCGCCTGCAGTGCAGTCAGTGCGAAACATCCTTTCAGGCCCGGACCGATGACACCATCTTCTTCCATCTCCCCTGCCCCACGTGCGGACATGACTTTGGTCACACCGTTCTGGCCGGCAAGGAGCTGAACATCGACTACATTGAAGCAACGACAGCAGGAGACGCTCAACCATGAAGATACCCGTTGTCCGCAAAATCCTCGAAGCCAATGACCAGATGGCCGAAGAGCTCCAGGCCACCTTCGCCGCGCGGCAGATCCTGTGCCTCAATCTCATGAGCTCCCCCGGGGCAGGCAAGACAACCCTTCTTGAACAGACCCTGCGGGGGCTCAGCAGGGATTTGAACATGGCCGTGATCGAAGGCGATGTCCAGACCTCCAACGATGCCCAGCGAATCGCCGCCACCGGGGCCCAGGCCATTCAAATCAACACCGACGGGGCCTGCCACCTTGACAGCTCCATGGTCCAGGAAGCGGTCAAACAGACAGACCTGAACGCCCTGGATATCCTGTTCATCGAAAATGTGGGCAACCTGGTTTGTCCGGCCGCCTTCAATGTGGGGGAAGACTTCAAGGTCACCGTGCTCAGCCTTCCCGAAGGCGATGACAAGCCGGAAAAATACCCCAGCATGTTCGCCAGGTCCAAGCTCCTGCTGATCAACAAGATTGACCTGCTGCCCTACCTTGAGTTCGATCTGGACAGAGCCGCAAAAGCAGCCAGGACCATCAACCCCGAGATCGAGGTTCTGACTGTCTCGGCCAAGACAGGTGAAGGCATGGAGGACTGGTACGCCTGGCTGAAGCAGAGGAGGCGGGAAAAGCAATAAAAAGATCCGGTGCGGTCTACCCGCACCGGATCTTTTCGATCACAGCAGCTCCCAGATGTGCTCCATGGAAAGCCCCTGCTGAACTGCTTGCTCGATTCGGGACTTGTCCCCCAGGACAACCACTTTTCCAGCCTGGCTGATCGTGGAGTACCACTGGGCCATGGCCCTGAAATCGTCCCGGGTCGTCTTCAAGATGGCCTCCCTGCGCAGCTGCCTCTTTTCATCCGTTTCTCCGGTCAGATATCTGAACATGGAGGTCAGCCCTTTGGCATCAGGCAGCTGATGCCTGTCCATATCTCCGATACTCCCGATCACCGCCCGCTCGATCTCGGCATCATCAAGCCGGGCATTCTGGAGAAAATTGCCGGTCTGGTCATAGACGTCCAGGGTCCCCATGAGCTGGGGATCCCGATACGAGACCATGGTCAGCACTCCAGAGAAGTGGTCAAAGAGGCTGAAAGCCCCATAAGCCCCGCCCTGGACCCTCAGCTTGTCCCACAGCCAGCTCGTGCGCAGATAGCGGTTCACCACCAGGCTTGATGGATCGAATGTGTAGCCCTGGGCGTAGAGATCGACCCCCTTGCCCACGTAGTTGACCTGGGAGGGCAGGGTCAAGCCCTCATTCCCCTGCAGGCACTCCGCGAGCCAGGTGATCTGGCCGGGTTCTCGATCCGGAAGGCTGGCGAACAGTTTCTGGAGACCTGCTTCCACCCCTGGCCGGCTGCCCCCGTCCAGGGTCAGGTTGGCTACCATGGAACGAGCATTGATGAGCACCTGTCTGATCTCCTCCAGTGAAGCCAGGACCTTGTCCCAGCTGGTGTCCACTTCCTGCAGCAGGTAGCGCAGAAAGAGAAGGTAGCTGACACCGTGCAGGTGTTCAGAGGCCCAGTCGGCAAAGGAGTACTTGGCCCGCAGGCGCATGTTCACAATCTGATGGCCGGCCGGTATGAGCTTCTGCTCCATTTTGGCCTTCTCTTCCAGGACGATCTGACGAAAAAGGGCTTGATTGTCGAAATTGGCCCGAAGCAGGGTGTCCTCCAAAAGACTGACCAAGTCAGGGACCTTGTCCAGCATGGCTTTGCCCCTCAAGAGCATCCAGGCTCCAAAGTCCCGGCCTTCGTCTTTCATGGATGTCCAGGATTCAGCATGAATGCCTCCTGTCTTGGACTGAATCAGCTGGTTGAAGCTGACCTCGTCTTCCTTGTCGGTGCCCATTTCTACCAGACAGCGCCCAAAAACAGGAATGAAGCCCAAAAGCTTCTGATGGAGCTGCCTCAGGTCAAAGGCCAGATCAAGGTAGACAACGCCGTTGGTGTCCAGCTCGTGATAGAGGACACTGACCCGATCCTGGTCCTGGATCTGCATGGGAATCGTGGTCACCTTAGGGGGAAGGTCAGAGACCTTGAGCGAGGGGATCCTGGCCAGATCCCGGGGGTCGTCGGGTTCCTCCTGGGACTTGTGAAGTTTCTCAGCCTCGGCCTTGAGCCTGTCCCTGTCCTCATCGCTCAGTGCACGAGCTGTCTGCTGCAGCTGGTTCTGCTCCCGCCTTTCCAATTCCCGGCCCTTGTCCTTGTCCGGCCTGAGAACGACCACGGAGTGATGCGAATTGTCCAGGAGATCCTGCTGAACCAGGTGTTCAAAGAGCCTCTCGCCCGAGTCAAGCCGGGCCTTGATGCTGGACAGCGGCTCCTCAAAGGCCAGCGGTGCCGTAGGGTCCTTATCATAGAGCCAGGTGGTCAAGGCTCTGATCATGACCACCAGCCCCCGGGGCAAAGAACCGCTGTTGTTCTCCCGGAGCTCAAACTCCACAGTGTTCACCGCGGCCTCAACAGCTTTGGGGTCGAACCCTTTGGACGCCAACTCCTGCAAGGTGGCGAGCACAAACTCAGGTACCCTGTCCAGATCCTGGGCTCCAACCCCTTTGAGACCTGTGGAAAAATACATCTGACGCAGATCGTTTTCCAGGCCTATTCCAGCCAGATCCTCTCCCAGGCCAGAGTCAAGGAGCGCTTTGCGCAGAGGGGACGAGGGCATACCGATGAGCAGGACCTCGAGGATCTGTAACGCCAGGGCCTTTTCCACATCTGTGCTCACGTCCAGAAGCCAGTTCATGGTCAGCATGCACTTGGCCTCTGGGTCATCGGCCGGGTAAGCGCTCTCAAACTTGACCGGATCGGAGATCCGGGGCTGAAGTCCAATCTGAGAATCGGGCTCGATGGGCTCGAAGTCTTTCAGATACTCATGGGCCTTCTGCAACCGTCTTTCCAGGTCATCGTCGCCGTAAAAGAAAATCTTGGCGTTTGAGGGATGGTAGTATTTGCGATGAAAAGAGAGAAAATCTTCGTAGGTCAGCCTGGGGATCCACTCGGGGTGACCGCCTGAATCCAGTCCATACGGGGAGTCCGGAAACAGAGTCTGCTGGGAGTACTCGTGCAGGAGGCCGTCCGGAGACGAGTAAGCCCCTTTCATTTCATTGTAGACCACCCCTTTGTATTGGAGATCACCGCTCTGAGCTGAAAACTCATAGTGCCAGCCCTCCTGAGCAAAAATCTCCGGGGTGATCCTGGGGTAAAAGACAGCGTCCAGATAGACGTCGACCAGATTGTACAAATCCTGTTCGTTCTGACTGGCTACTGGATAACAGGTCTTGTCCGGGAAAGTCATGGCATTGAGAAAGGTTTGCAGGGATCCTTTCAAGAGCTCGACAAAAGGCTCCTTGACCGGGTATTTCTGCGAACCGCAGAGCACGGAATGTTCCAGGATGTGGGCCACCCCGGTCGAGTCTTTGGGCGGGGTGCGAAAGGTGATTCCAAACACCTTGTTCTCGTCACTGTTCTGGATCGATAGGAGCTCAGCGCCGTTCTTGGCGTAGCGGTACAGAGAAGCTGTACTCTTGATTTCTGGAATATCCTGCGTCCACAGGTGTTCAAAACCATAGGTCTGCATCAAATCCTCCATAGCAGACAGGTCGGCTTTGCCGGAGACAAAGCTGACCTGCGGTTTAGGATTTCACATAACGGATGATCAGGCGTGAATCTGCAGGCAGTCAAGCTCACCACTCGGTCTGACCTGAGAGGACAGTCCCGGTTGGGATCCGCTTTTGACTGGAAGTGCTGTTGTTCACCAGGACATCCCCCCGGCAGACAATGTTCGGCTCAAAGAGCACATCTCCCTGAACCTTCAAAGTCCTGCACTCCAGAAGATCCGGCGGCCCCCCTGGAAACCGGGATTCAAACTGATCCACCTTTTTGTAGAATGTCTCGTCCAGCTCGATGTCTACTGGCGGCAGGCTCCGGGCAGGATTGGCCTTGAGCTGATAGCTCGGGGCAAAGATCATGCAGTTGGAACGAACAGCCAGGAGATCGCTGGTCTTTTTGACCGGGGCAAAGCGGTCCCGGCTGACCTGCAAGGCAGCGCTGGAGCTGAAAAGGGATATGGCCGCACCCATGGCGGTCTCGAGCTGATACACCTTGGGAGACTGTTCATCCCTGGGGTTGAGAGGTTTAGGATTGACAATGAGCGGTAACCTGGGCAACCCATCGGATGCAATGGCATCCTTGAGGGCCTGCAGGTCGAACCAGATGCTGTTGGTATTGAAAAAACTGTGCCGCTCAGTATCCTGAAATGCGTCCAGGTGTTCTTGAGGGCACTGGGCTATCTCTCTGAGAATCAGGCGCCCGTCCCGATGAATGGCCAGGTGGCCCCCTTTTCGATCGGCAGGATTCCTTTGGGCCACTTCCATGAGGAACGTGAACTCATTGCGGAGCATATGGCCCAGAATGAATGGATCGATCACTGCCCCGAGATTGTCGGCATTGGAGACAAAGGCGTACCGCTTGCCTGATTCCAGCAGGTCATCCAGCAGGCCTGATGTGTACAGAGCGGCGTAGATATCGCCATGCCCGGGCGGATTCCATTCCAGGTCAGGGTTCTCAGGGTACGAGGCAGGCTCCAGCGTCTCTGCCAGAACCTTGGGGAAGAGGTGCTGCTGAAACATGCTGGGAGGATGCTTCAGGGGAAGTGATGTTCTCTGCAGGTAATCTGAAACATCCTGATGCGTGTTCATGCTGTTCATGAGCAGGAGCTGTGCGGCGCTGTTTCCAGAAGATTTTTGGGCTTGCGCAGCCTGGAGAAGAATCACATCCAGAAAGGTCTTGCCGTCCTTGACCTTGAGCAGGGATTTGGCAAAGGGCATGCCCATGCTCGTTCCCAATCCGCCATTGAGCTTGACCATGACCACTTGATCCAGGGCCTCGTGTCCTGCAGCCCTGTCCTCATCTGAGAGGGCATCCATGCTGGGAATGTCGCCCTTCTGCACAGGGGAGATATCGCCTTCAGGTATCAATCCCTGGCTCGTTGATGCCCAGAGTTGTGAGTAGTACCACTGAAACTGAGCGATGATCGCTTCAGGGAGCCCGGCCTTTTTCATCTTTTCGGCAAAGAGGGGAAACACCTCCTCCCAACTCTGTCCAGGCCTCTCATGTGTGCGCGTCATGACCTCTATCCTTTGCTCAGAGTTGACAACAGCAGCAGTCCCAGCTAACAAGCTGTTTTGACGAAAACTTTGCGCAGTCCTGCACACAGATTCTTTAACAGCTTTAAATTCTTATACAAGAGATAAAACAGCTGGCAACAGAAAGCAAGTCAAAGGCACATGTGATCACATCCAACCAAAGCGGAGGAAAGATGGCCAAGGTACTGGTCACCGGCGGGGCCGGCTATATTGGTTCGCACACCGTGCTGTCCCTGATCGAGTCCGGATACGACGTTGTGGTCTACGACAACTTGAGCACAGGCCATGAAGAGGCCGTTCTATCGCCGGCCAGGCTGGTGGTCGGTGACCTGACGGACACGTCGCGCCTGGGCCGGCTCATGGACAGGGAATCCTTTTCAGCCGTCATTCATTTTGCAGCCAGTATCGTGGTCCCGGAATCGGTCAGCGATCCTCTCAAGTACTATCGCAACAACACCCTGAACACAACACAGCTCATCAAAGCCTGCGTCGAGCACCAGATTCCCTCGTTCGTCTTTTCCTCAACAGCTGCGGTCTATGGCATGCCCGAGACCATCCCGGTTCCGGAGTCGACTCCAGTCTCGCCCATCAATCCCTATGGCCGCTCCAAGCTGATGAGCGAATGGGTTCTCAGAGATGTCTCCCATGCCCATCCAGAGTTCAAGCACGTCACCCTTCGCTATTTCAATGTTGCCGGCGCCGATCCGAAAGGTCGGATTGGCCAGTCCACGCCAGATGCCACCCACCTGATCAAGGTGGCCTGCCAGACCGCTCTGGGGCAACGAGAGTCGCTGTCCATTTTTGGCACCGACTATCCTACTCCGGACGGCACAGGCATCAGGGACTACATCCATGTCACTGATCTGGCGGAGGCTCATGTCCAGGCCCTGAGGCATCTGGAGCAGAGTCAAAAATCAGAGGTCCTGAACTGCGGCTACGGACACGGCTACTCGGTCCGGGAGATTGTCTCCGCAGTCCAGAGGCTCAGCAAGACAGAATTCCCGATCCAGGAGACATCACGAAGAGCAGGGGACCCTGCTCAACTGGTCTCGGATCCAGCCCGGATCATGGAGGTCTTTGGTTGGCAGCCGCTGTACGATGACATTGATAAAATCGTACAGACCGCGTATGACTGGGAACGTTATCGAACCTATTGAACTTCACACCCATGACCAACGATGAACAAGGAGGACGTTGTGCTCAAGGTCAATCCCCGTCCTGCACTGACCGGTCTGACGATTCTTCTGCTCTGCATCTTCACCTCTGCAGGGCCCGTTCCTGGGCAGCAGAACGAAACCAGCCCGGCCCAGGAAAAAGAGGTGGAGATGGTCAAAAAGACCCAGAACGCCCCCCAAGATCTGATCCTGACCGGAAAGATACCTGTGATGGTCGTTCATAATGGCATGGACAGCCTGGGGCGAAGGGTGGTCTTCAACCTCAGGGAACGGTTCAATGCTTCAGATTTGTTCCGTCTTTCCGGCTACAAAGAAAAAAAGATCAAACTGGTCATCACCAGCCAGGAAGAATTCAAGGACAGGCCGGGACTGAGTTCGATCTATTCCATAGTCTGGACTTACTCGTATGGGGAGGATGTCCTGAGCAACTTTCTGCAGAGCGAGGTGGGGATCATCCCAGCCAACTCCATTTCCGACCTGGCTGAGACTCTGGCAGCTCGAACAGATCAAATCTATTACGACTACAGTTACTTGTTTGAGGAGTAGACCTCTGAAAGAACCACTGCCCAGGGACTTACCGGCTCAGTGCCCGGGCCCGGGCTGAAAAACGGTCGGCCAGCTCCTGGAGCAAATGTGCAGCGACCCGGAGTGCCTCGCTCTCCTGGCCTGACTCAAGCCTCCGAAAAACCCACTCGGAAATGTAGAGGACCTCATGCTGCTCCAGGTCGACACCTTCGGCCTGGGCATCAATCATGTTCAGCAACTCCTGCCTGGCCTGCTCCCTCTGTTTGAGGGCGGCCCTGTACTCCATGGCGGCGTCTTTCTTTCTGGACTCCGCCTGATTGAGCTTCTGCCTGGCCACCTCTGGATCTTCAGAGTCTCTTTCGCTGGACTGGAGCAGGATCTCATACCTGTTCCGCTCCTGGTTGAGAACGAAATTGGCATGAACTGCCTTTTTTTCAGCCTGCAGGTAGGATCCCACCTGCTCGGGCAGAGCCGGGTCACTGTTCAATGCCTCCAGCACCTCAGCCACATCCTGGACATAGGCACTGTTTAACCTGAGCATTTCGGAAATCTGGTCGTCACTCAGGGGCCGCATCTCACCATCAAGGGTCTCTTTTCTGGTTTGCCTGGCTTTGGAGACCAACGTATCCAGAAAGGTCTGGGCATAGCGATGATAGGCTTCACGAAGCAGATCCGGATTCATGAGCTTGCCCAGAACCTCTTCGCGAGCCTTTTTCAGGGTCCCTCCAGAATGGCGGAATCCGATGAGCTCCAGGCCGTACCTGGCATTCAGGGATTTGAAACTGAGACTGATCCTGCCCTGCTGACCTGGATTATCCACTGTGGACGCAGGCTGATAATGATTGACCAGATAATCGGCCAAATCCTGAACAAAAGTGGATGTGACCACAAAGTCTTTAATCCAGGAGGGCTCTTTGCGCTCCTGGTCCTCCCCGTCCAGACCTGATTTCAGGGTAGCATTTGCTGCAGGCTGCCCCGGGCCTGAATGCTTGGCCGGAATTTCCTGGCCCATTTTGGCCTGATCGGTCCTGTTGGCCGAATGAACGATCTTGAACTCCGACTTCCCTTTTTGAACGTTGGAGACGCTTTGCTCGTTATTCCGCTGCTCATCCAGGGCCTTGAACCTGCTGCTCTGCTGAAACAGAAACCAGGCTGTGCAACCAACAATGATCACCAGGACGGCGAGAACAAAAAACTGGATTTTTTTTCTGCCCATTATTATAGTCCCTTTTTGCCTTAAAAGGGTATATCAAAGAATTTCTAAAGATTCAAGGTGGTTTTTCGAGACAACCCATGACATTCGATTTTCAAGCCCCTCAAGGGCCCTTCAGGCCGATCCGCCCCATCATTCTGGCCTCTGCATCTCCCCGAAGGCAGAGTCTTTTGGCCACATGCGGACTGTATTTCGAAGTTCTTCCCAGCAGCCTGTCTGAACCCCAACCCGAGCAAGGTGAAAAACCGGCAGAGTATGCAGGCAGGATGGCCGGCCTCAAGGCCGAAGATGTCCGCAAAAGGTCCTCAAGCGGTTGCATTCTGGCAGCAGACACTATCGTGGTTCATGGCTCCGATGTTCTTGGCAAACCTGTCAGTCCGGGGCAGGCTCTGGAAACACTCCGCAGTCTCAACGGTCACACCCACCAGGTCATGACCGGGTGCTGCCTTCTCGATCTGGATCAGGACCGGCACCTGAGTTTCAGCGTGGTCACTGAAGTGACCATGGCCCGGCACAGTGATCAGGTCCTTGCCGCCTACGTCCAGACAGGCGAACCCATGGACAAGGCTGGAAGCTATGGCATACAGGGTGCTGGGAGCTTCCTGGTCGCAAGCATCTCCGGATCCTACACCAATATCGTCGGACTTCCGGTGCATGAATCCATTCAGGCCCTGCTGGACTGGGGAGTCATCCAGGCGGGTCCTGCAACCTGCGCACCTCAACTCAGCCGAAGCATGGCATGACCTGTCTGTCCAAACTGGCCCTGAACTGGTCAACACTTGGTCCCATAGGCCGGATCCCGTTTGCCCCAGGAACCTGGGGCTCACTGTTCGCCCTGCTTCTGGCCCCATGGTGCCTGTGCCCCCTGCCAATCCTTTGGCGGGTCGGGCTGATGTTCCTCCTGGTTCTGATCAGCGGCCTGGCTGCCGGCAGGGCTGAAGACCTCCTGGGGCTCAAAGATCCTGGAGCTGTGGTCATCGATGAGTTCTGCGGCCAATGGCTGACCCTGCTTCCCTTTTCAACCCTGTCCCCCTTTCAGTTCGGACTTGCCTTTGCCCTCTTCCGCCTGTTCGACATTCTCAAACCCTGGCCGATCAGGGCCTCAGAACAATGGCTCCCCGGCGGTTTCGGGGTCGTCGTCGACGACCTGCTGGCCGGGGCCTATGCCGCTCTGGCTCTTGCCCTCTGGAAGCTCCTGGTGTCATGATTCAGCTTTGCCAGAGGCAAGGCTGAATCACTCAGCTCCTTGGTCTCTGAAATCAAAAGGCCGCTCACTTTCGCAAAGTGAACGGCCTTGATCCATATTTCAGTCATCACGTCCAGGCCCATGCATGTCGCCAGTGCAAAAAGTCCAAAGAGCGGCTTACCGGCGTCTAGTGCTGTCTGTAACCCTTTGATTATTCTGGCTTCTGGCTTCTACGGCTGCATCTTGAGTTTTTGCAGCCGCACCATGCATGTCTCTGGACTGGACGTATCAGAGCTTACTTCGAGCTGCCTTCCTGGACTTGCTGCAGGAGCTTTTGGGCTTCGAGCACTCTGTCCTTATCCTGGCCCTGCAGGTGATCGCCAAGATAGCCAGCCTGTTGAGCAAGCTGATTCAAGAGGGAGGCATAGACCATTTTCTCGGCCTTCTGAGGCAAATCCTGAAGATCCGACAAAGACGCCTGGACTTGGGTCATGAGCTCATCCATGTCCGCGACCTGGTTCTGCAGTGTGGCCATTTCGTCTTCAAAAACCCTCACATCCGCTTCAACGCTGCTCATGTCTTCAGCAAGGGCTTCCACTGAGGCCTCGACTCCCTGACTGTCAGTCATGTTCTTTTCCACAGTCGCGATGTTCTGCTTAAGACTGAAGTAGAATATGACGATCAGGACCACAACGAGCAGGGAAACCAGCAGGGCGACTTTGCCCATATCCTTGCGTGCATCTTTGGAAATGGGGTTGTTGAGATCTGAATCCGACTGGTGACTCGTTCTGACCTTATCAACGTGTGCCATGCAATGTCCTCCTTCCAACATTCTTAGATAATTTACAAACCATGGGCCACAATTCTCAAAATCTGACCAAAATCGGGTAAAGATATGAAACGGTCAGCACATGACCTGCTCTAGAATAAAAAAGTCGCCATTTCACGAGACCATACCCTTACCTTTTCTGATCAAGAAAATCAATTCTTAATTCACGAGACTCTGAATTGGAGCTGGAATTCTCCCGCCATGGCGAACAAAATCCCGTGAAGCCCCCATGTGGGCCACATCGATCACGGTGGCCCGCCCCAGCAAGCCTCCAAAGGTGACATGGTCGCCGGCTTTCTTTCCTGGAACCGGTATCAGCCTTGTGGCGGTGGTTTTCTTGTTCATCACGCCGATGGCCATTTCATCGGCTATGATCGCGGCGATGGTCTCGGCAGGAGTGTCGCCGGGTATGGCCACCATGTCCAGCCCTACAGAACAGACGCTGGTCATGGCCTCCAGCTTGTCCAGCCCCAGAAAACCTTTTTCCACAGCCTGATTGATGTTCAGGTCCTCGCTGACCGGGATGAAGGCCCCGGACAAACCTCCCACCTGGTGGCTGGCAAAAGCCCCTCCTTTTTTGACCGCATCGTTGAGCAGGGCCAGCAGGGCCGTTGAGCCGGGAACGCCAATGCTCTTAAGGCCCAGGCTCTGAAAAATCTCCCCAACGCTGTCTCCCACATTCGGGGTCGGGGCCAGAGAAAGATCGGCTATGCCGAAAGTCACCCCCAGCCTGGCAGCCACCTCTCTGCCGATCAGCTCCCCAACCCTGGTCACCTTGTAGGCCGTACGCTTGATGATTTCCGAGAGCCCTCCCAGATCCAGATCCGGATCATTGGTCAGGGCCCGGTCAATGGCCCGCTTGACCACTCCAGGCCCGCTGACCCCGACATTGATGACCGTATCTGGCTCCCCGGTCCCAAGATAGGCCCCGGCCATGAAAGGGATATCCTGGGGGATGTTGGCAAAGACGCACATCTTGGCGCAGCCCAGCCCTCCGGAATCTCTCGTTCTCTCGGCAGTTCTGGCGATGATCTCCCCCATCGTGACCACGGCGTCCATGTTGATCCCGGCCCGAGTGGAGGCCACGTTCACTGAGGCGCAGACCCGCTCCGTGGAGCCCAGGGCTTCTGGAATGGCCTCCATCAGGGCAAGGTCGCCCCTGGCCGCGCCTTTCTCCACCAGGGCGGAAAATCCGCCGATGAAGTCCACTCCGACATCGATGGCCACCTGGTCCACAGCCTGGGCCACCTTGACCAGCTGCTGAGAGGAAAACGGAGCTCCAGCCACTCCAATGGGACTGATGGAAATCCGCTTGTTGACCACCTCGATCCCGTACTTTTCACCAACCATATCACACACGGACACAAAATCCTTCCCGGTGGTGAAAATCTTGTCCTGTATCCTGGCAATGAAGGTCTCCAGATCGGAGCTGACACAATCAAACAGGTTGACCCCAAGCGTCAGCGTCCGGACATCCAGGTTCTCGTTCCTGACCATTTCCAGGGTCGAGAGCACCTCTTTTTCAGTCAGCATGGCATGGCTCCTCGGCGGCCCACCCAGGACCGCTGTTTTCACATAGAATCTGTCAATGCATCTGCATCCAGTCTTGCAGGCATTATGAGTCAATCATTCCAGTTAGTACAAAGATGCGCAAAGCTGCCGGGCAACTCTGGGCATCTTTTTACAGCCGGCAAATGTCTTCGAAAATTTTCTTGTGCTGCACGTTCATTTCCAGTCCGACTTCAGCCGCCCGTTCAGTCAAGTGAGTCACAAATTCGGACAGCTTGACCTGGGTGGGAACATCCACCTCGTAAATGGTCACCGCCTGATCAGGAAAGGCCTGTGAACCGCTCACGAATTGGAGATTGGTGATGTTCACCCCAAAGTCCTTCATCACGCAGGTCACGGTGGCGATCAGCCCCACCCTGTCCGGGCCGATGGCGATGACCACAAACGGCTCCGATTCCGGGGGGGTCTGGACGACTCTGTCCTGGACAGGTTTGAGAAAATGAAAGAGGTCCGTCCCCTGCAGCCCTTGAGCCAGAAAATCATCCAATTGGGACATGCTCAGGTTCTCGGGCATGGAGATGATGAAGATCCCGGAAAACTCATCCTGGAGAACAGTCTGGGACACATCTTCTATATTGCAGTTCCGGTCCGCCAGCAGCTGGGCCACCTTGCAAACGATGCCCGGCCGGTCCGCCCCCAGAACAGTCACTGCCATTTTTTGCATCAGCCTTCTCCCCTGAATGTAAATGGTGCCAGACGCGCCTGTGGTGAACAGACGCTGGATCAAGGCTCGGCCCCGCTTTAAGGAGCACGCAGGCCAGGCAAGAGCAAACCGGAAAACCCCGGGGTTGTCAACCAGCAAGCTCAAAAGGGCCCTCCTGGTCACGCCCTGGCTTCTCTCGGCCTGCCGGACACATTCACCCTGCTGTTGCTCAGCAGTGAGCGCTACCTGCACGTCTCATTGCACACATTCACCTTCTCAGTTAGGTATATGGGTAGACGCCAGTGCAAAAAGTCCATGCAGCGGTTTCCCGGCGTCAATTGCTGTATGCAAC
>CAYOID010000064.1:0-19759 GCA_964403955.1 uncultured Desulfohalobiaceae bacterium
GTCTGGGCTGGCCTTAGGGACAAGGCCGCCCTACCTGGGAAGGAGTCTGGATTCCTGGTAGGCCGCCGCTTTCCAAGCGGCCGGCCATGGGGCCAAGTCTATCGGCATAGAACAGACTCCGGGAAGGAATTTTCATACGAGTCCTGCCGCCGGCTCTCATGAGCCGGTTTGATTCCGATGGCAGAAACTTTCGGGGTTGCTCCTCTTACTGCTCCCCGCACTCAGTTCAGTGAGATTGATCAGACTTCTGCTATGTGGAGGCAGACAATGCCTGCACTGAGCTCTGCAAACCAGACCTTGGAGAACCCGCTCTGGATGAGCTCCTGCTTGAGGACAGGGGCGGAAGGGAAGTCCCGGATGGTGTCGGCCAGATACTGATAGGCCAGTCTGTCTTTGGAGATGAGCTGCCCGATACTGGGCAGGATCCTGGACAGGTACAGGTTGTAGAGCCCGCCGAGAATCCTCTTCTGCCCGCTGCCGAACTCCAGGATGCACAGTCGGCCTCCTGGGGCCAGAACCCGCAGGCACTCCTGAAAAACCACCTGTCTGGGGCTGACGTTGCGAATCCCGAAGGCCATGGTCACACAGTCCAGGCAGGAGTCAGCCAGGGGAAGCCGCAAGGCATCCGCGCCCAGAGGGTAGATGGACCGGCTGGCGATCTTGGCCCTGCCCTGGAGGAGCATCTGGAGCGAGAAGTCGGCGGCCAGGACTCTGGAATCCGGAAAACGGCGGGTGAGCTCAACACTCACGTCCATGGTCCCGGCGGCCAGGTCCAGGAGCGTCCAGGTGGTGTGAACCGTGGCCGACTGAACGAGTCGCCGCCGCCAGTGGATGTCCAGGCCGAGACTCAGGACATGATTCAGGAGGTCGTACCACCTGGAAATGCGCCCGAACATGGTGGCCACCTGCTGGCCGTGAGTCCGGGGCCCTGGGTCAGCTGTCCTGGGCGGGGTCATCGGGCTCAGGTGACGAGAGACCGTGGGAGGTGATGGTCCGCAGGACTTCGGCGTAGATGGGGGCGAAGAACTGGTCGAAGTTGTTGGGCGAGATGCGGCCGATTTCAATGAATTTGACCACGATCTCCTTGGTCACCTGAATGGCCTGTTTCTGATGCTTGTCCATAGCTTAGGTCCTGAGAGAGTGTCACAAACACGATCATCGCGTCATGCCCTGGATGTGCAAGACCCCTCATGGTTGATGACGGGCTTGTGGGGGCGACTGGCAGTCGCCCTTCGAGTGAGTCAATTTTTGTTGTCGTCCCCTGTGATATGTTTATTTCGCTCCGTTCCCTTAAGAAAAAAACCCGTTCGGCGGGGAAATGATCTTGACCAACCACATGGGCAAGGACACCGAACGGGAATGCAGAGAAACCGAGACAGCCCCCCCGCTTTTTTGATTTATGCGTCGCTGGAGTCTTCAAGCTCCTGACTCAAGGCTTGAATCTCTTCGCGGATGATCTCTGCAGCCGCTGAGGGCACTGCTTTGGCGACGTGCTCTGTGAGTTCCTCTTTGATCTGGTCGGCCATGACCTGGAGGGACTCGGCAGTCACGCTCTGAGACGTGATTTGGGAGACCTCGTTTTTGAGCTCTTGAATGGCCTGCTCCTGTTCAGGGTGCTCATGCTCGCCGCCCTCGGGCTCAAGGGCCTGCAGCTTGGTCTCCACCAGCCTGTCCAGCTCTTCTCCCATGTGTGACAAGAGCGAGGATCGAAGGGTTTCCAGGAACTCGGCGGACTGGAGCTTGGCCTCCAGCAGGGCTTCGATCCGGGACTGAAGCTCTTCCTGGTCCGGCCTGGATTCCAGTTCCTTTTCCAGTTCGCCCAGGCGCTGTTCAATCCTGTTCAAGGCTTCGCTGTCGCCTGTCTCCTGCTGGGAAAGCCTGGCCTCAAGCAAGCTCTCCATCCTTGTTTCGATTTCCTCATGTTCAGGCCTGGTGCTGAGAGCCTTTTCCAGCTCGTCCATCCGTTCTTCCAGGGGGCCTGTATCCGTGGCCACAGCATGTTCCTGGTCAGGCTCTTCCCCGGGTTCCTCATCCGGCTGGAGCTCTTCCTCCAGGTTTTCGATGGGGGACTCCTCCTCAGCTTCCTCGGGGTGAGCCTGGGCCGAAGGTTCCGCAAGCTGCTCCTGAACACGTCCGTCAGCAGTCTCTTCCGGTTCCTGCTCAGGGGTCTCTTCAGTCTCGTCATCCAGCCCCAGCTCGCCCAGCAGCTCGTCCAGCTGATCGTCGCCCTGGTCTTGAGCGCCGGTCTCTTGAGTGGATTTCGAGGCCAACTCGCCCTGGTCGGTGTTGGCCTGATCGAGTTCCTGAAACAGGGAATCCAGGTCGAGGTCGTCGTCCTCTTCCAGAGAGGGACTGTCCTGAGGGGCTTCTGCAGTCGTGTCCTCATCTCCAAAGAGATCGTTCAGCTCGTTCTCCAGATCGGATTCACTGAAAAACTCTTCAGAATCCGAGGATGAGCTGCGGGGCTGTTCGGTGCCTTCTTCCACCACATCTGTGAGTTCGAGCACATCGTCTTTCTTGTTCTTCTTTTTCGACTTGAAGGCCATAGGTTACCTCGGATGATCGTCCCGTTTGATCAAAGCAGAAACTTTCCGGGCTGCTTTTTGCAGACATCAGCCACAGCCCTTTCCCTCATCTGTGGGCAAGACTAATGGGCCCTGAAGAGCCTGTCAAGGCGACTTCACAGGCCCGCTCAAAACTCCACCTTGCGTGCTGCCTGCAGTGTTTTTTCAAAGTCCTGATCTGAATGGGCGAAAGAGGTGAAGGTGCATTCGAAGCCGGATGGAGCAAGGTAGATCCCCTGAGAACGCATCTGGGTGTAAAAGGCCTGGAAACGGTCCTGATCGGACTGTTTGGCTGATGCAAAATCAAGCACCGGTTGATCTGTGAAAAACAGGGTGAAAGCCGATTCCAGACAGTTGAGCTGGACCGGGACTCCTTTGTCTTCCAGAATGGACTGCAGGCCTTCAGCCAGGGACCTGGTGCGGGCCGCAAGCCCGGGATAGTCCGACTGGGCCAGGGCCTTCAAGGTTGCCGCACCTGCCGCCATGGCCACAGGATTGCCGGCCAGGGTTCCGGCCTGATAGGTTTCGCCGCAGGGAGCCAGTCGTTCCATGACCTCCTTCTTCCCCCCGAACGCCCCCACGGGAAAGCCGCCGCCGATGATCTTTCCCAGGCAGGTCAGGTCCGGGGTGACCTGAAACAGGCTCTGGGCCCCGCCAAAGGACATGCGGAAACCGGTGATGACCTCGTCAAAGATGAGCAGGCTGGCGTGCTCGGTGCACAGCTTGCGCAGCCCCTGGAGGAAACCATCCACTGGGGGCACCAGGCCCATGTTTCCGGCCACAGGCTCGACAATCACGGCCGCGATGTCCTGGCCGTGGCGGGCAAAGATCTTTTCAGCGCTGGTGAGGTCGTTGTATGGGGCCAGCAGGGTGTCTGCAGCCACATGCTCGGGGACGCCCGGAGTTCCGGGAATGGACAGGGTGGCCACTCCAGAGCCGGCCTGGGCCAAAAGACTATCCACATGACCATGGTAGCAGCCTTCAAACTTGAGGATCTTGGTTCGTCCGGTGAAGGCCCTGGCCAGCCGGAGGCTGCTCATGGTGGCTTCGGTACCTGAGTTGACCATCCGGATCATGTCCATCCCGGGCATGGCTTGGATCACAGCCTGGGCCAGTTCCACCTCATGGGCACTCGGGGCTCCAAAGCTGGGTCCCTGCTCCATGGCTGCCCTGGCGGCCTGGATGACGTCCGCTGGGCAGTGCCCCAGCAACAGGGGTCCCCAGGACATGACGTAGTCGATCAGCTCCTGGTTGTCTTCAGTGGTGATTCGACTGCCCCTTCCCCTTTTGATGAACAAAGGTTCGCTGTTGACGCTCCGGCAGGCCCGGACCGGACTGTTCACCCCGCCAGGGATGAGCTTCAAGGCCTGTTGGAAAAGTTCGCTGGATCGGGACATGCTCAGACTCCTTCTTAAAAATAGACCATGGACGTCTTCTTGAGTTCCTTGTCGCTGAACAGGAGCTCATATCTGGAGATGCCTGTCTCCTGCTGCAGTTCCTCCACGATTCGGCGGCACTGCTGGCTGCTCTTGCCATGGACCATGGTGTAGAGGTTGAACGGCCATTCCGGACAGGTCCTGCGCTGGTAACAGTGGGTGATTTCCGGTCTGTTCATCATGACCCTGCTCACCCGGTCCATGCGCGCATCGCCTTCAACCAGCCAGGCCACCATGACGTTGCAGTCGTACCCGGCCTCCTGATGGCGCAGGGTCGCTCCAAACCGCCTGATCAGGCCCCGGTCTTTGAGCCGGTTGAGGAACTCGAGGACGGACTCTTCATCCATGCCCAGCTTTTCGGCAATCACGGCAAAGGGAGTGATCGAATCGGGAAGCGTTCCCTGGACCATGCGCAGGATAGCCCGTTCTTGGGGCGTGAATTCAGGCGGGGGACTTTGATGCATTTTCTGGCTCACGTCTCAGCTTTGCCAAAAGCTGCGCGCGTATGAAACTTGATTTTGGAGTCAAGATTCTTTTTTGATCAACCTGGCTGAGTTGAGTGTATCACGCGACAAATCGTGGCTTCTTTCTTCCTTCAACCATCCACCCTCAAGTCTCGACCTTCAGCCAGGTCAGAGGCTGCGCTGAATTTACATACACGTTTTGTACGCGAATGTGTACCTGTTTCCCCAGGCTCTTGCAAGCCATGTCCTTGACCTGGCTGAGCAGAGCCGTTATCCGGAGTGAGTGATGAGGTTGATCGGTTTGAGCTTCAGGGACTGACATCCTTAACAAGGAGATGAGATGAAGATTGCAGTTCTGGGGGCCGGTTCATGGGGGACCACCCTGGCCAACCTTCTGGCGGGAAAAGGGCACAGGGTGTCCCTGTGGGTCAGAGAAGAAGAGCTCTTGCAGGAAATGCAGAAAACCGGAAGAAACACCTGGTTTCTGCCTGAATTCAGCCTGAACCCTTCCCTGGTCATGGACAACGATCCCCTGAAAGTGCTGGAGGGAGCCCAGGCCGTGCTGATGGTCGCGCCCTGCCAGTTTCTGCGGGCTGTGCTCAGGCAGGGCAGGTCAGGCTTTCAAGAGGGCCAGCCTGTGATCTGTGCCAGCAAAGGGGTGGAGATCGAGCAGCTCAAGACCATGTCCGAGGTCGTGCATGACGAGCTCGGCGATCTGGGGGTCCGTTACTGCGTGCTTTCCGGTCCGTCTTTTGCCCGGGAAGTCAGTGCTGGTCTGCCCACGGCAGTGACCCTGGCCAGCGCCGATCAGGCTGTCAGAGAGGAGTTGCGGCCGGTTTTGTCCACAGCGGCCTTTCGAGTCTACACCAGTCCGGACGCCAGAGGGGTCGAGCTGGGTGGTGCGGTCAAGAACGTCATGGCCCTGGCGGCAGGCATCTCCGATGGCCTGGAGTTCGGACATGACGCCAGGGCAGCCTTGATCACCAGAGGATTGGCCGAGATGTCCCGGCTCGGAGTGGCCATGGGCGCCAGGGAGAGAACCTTCATGGGCCTGTCCGGGCTTGGGGATCTGGTCTTGACCTCGACCGGCGACTTGAGCCGAAACAGGCAGGTGGGCAAACAGCTCGGTCAGGGCAAGAGTCGTGCGCAGATCGAGACCGAGATGCGCATGGTGGCTGAAGGGGTCAAAACCACCAAAGCTGTTTTTCAGCTGGGCTCCAGGCTGGGAGTGGACCTGCCGATCACGGACCAGGTCTACCAGGTGCTTTACAATGACAAGGACCCGTATCTCGCCGTTCAGGAGCTGATGGAACGTGAGCTCAAAGATGAGTGATTTTCAAAAGTTTGAGAGGTTTTGGGCATCAATTCTTGACAAAGAGTGTTTTTGAACGTAAAATAACTTAATTTATCATTATTTCAAGATGTTAGTTGAAACGTTCGCGTAAGAGGAATACCAGGCCCGTTCCATTGGTGCATTGTAGAGATGTGCAGCGATGACGCATTGTTCCACCAATAAGGGAGGATAATATGGGAAAGGAAAAGACAGAAGCTAAGAAGGCGACAAAGTCTGCTGATGCCAAGTCATCACAGATCAACCCCAAGGACTGGACGGTTTGTCAGGCCACTGAGCAAATGCTCAAAAAGGCCCAGAAAGATGGTGTTGAGACTGCTTTTGACCGGGCTGCGAGCATGAAGGCCTGCCCGATCGGAGCTGATTCGGCCTGCTGCAAGCACTGCTCCATGGGGCCCTGTCGCTTGAACGCCAAGGACCCGTACGGCAAGGTCGGGGTCTGCGGGGCGACCATCGACACCATCCAGGCCAGGAACTTCGCCCGCATGGTGGCTTCCGGGGCTGCTGCCCACACCGACCACGGGATGTCCATGCTGGATGTCTTCCGGGAAGTGGTCAAGGGCGAGATCCCGGATTACAAGATCAAGGACACGGTCAAGCTGGAGCAGGTGGCCCAGTCCATCGGGATTGAGACTGCCGGGCGCAGCGTGGAAGACATCGCCACCGACCTCTACGAGGAGCTGGAGAGAACCTACACCCAGGTGGAAGGCGAGATCCCCTTCATGAAGCGGGTTCCGGAAAAGACCCTGGAGAACTGGCGCAAACTGGGCATCGTCCCCAGAGGGTCCATGCGCGAGATCATGGAGATCATGCACCGGACCCATATGGGGGTGGACCAGCACTATGAAAACATCACCAAGCAGTGCAGCCGGACGGCCCTGTCCGACGGCTGGGGCGGGTCCATGGTGGCCACCGAGATCTCGGACATCCTCTTCGGGACCCCCACCCCGGTTCAGGCCAATGTGAACATGGGCTGCCTCAAGGAAGACCACGTGAACGTCATCGTCCACGGTCACGAGCCGAACATGTTTGAAACCATGCTGGCTTCGGTCAACGATCCGACTATGGTCGAGGCTGCAAAAGAAGTTGGGGCCAAGGGCATCAACCTGGTCGGCATGTGCTGTTCCGGGGCGGAGATGCTTTCCAGGCACGGAGTGCCCCATGCCGGAAACTTCATGTCCACCGAGGCCATCCTGGTCACCGGGGCCGTTGACGCCATGGCCGTTGATGTCCAGTGCATCAAGCAGGGACTGGCAGCCGTGGCCGACTGTTACAAGAGCTACCTCTTCACCACCAACCCAAGGTGCCACATCGAAGGTGCCGAGCACATCGAGTTCGAAGAGCTCGATCCCAGGGCCTGCACGGACAAGGTGGTCATGAAGGCCATTGCCAGGTACAAGAACCGCACCGCCAGGATCGAGATTCCGAACATCAAGAACGTGGGCGTCCACGGATTCTCCCACGAGTACATCGAGTACATGCTCGGCGGCAGCTTTCGCTCGTCCTACAAGCCGCTGAACGACAACATCATCAACGGCCGCATCCGCGGCATCGCCGGGGTGGTCGGGTGCACCAACCCCAGGGTCAAGCACGACTGGGTCCATGTGGAACTGGTCAAGGAGCTGATCAGGAACGACATCCTGGTTCTGCAGACCGGATGCTCCCAGATCTCGCTGGCCAAGGCCGGCCTGCTCACACCGGACGCATCCCATGTGGCCGGCGACGGACTGAAGGAAGTCTGCGAGACCGTGGGCTGCCCGCCGGTTCTGGGGCTGGGCTCCTGCGTGGACAACAGCCGGATCCTGATTGCCGCCTCGGCAGTGGTCAAGGAGGGCGGCCTGGGCGAAACCATCGCCGACCTGCCTGCCGCTGGCGCCGCTCCGGAGTGGATGAGCGAGAAGGCCATCAGCATCGGGCATTACTTTGTGGCTTCCGGGGTGTACACCATCTTCGGGGCCACCTTCCCGGTGACCGACAACACCAAGTTCAAGGACCTCCTGTTCAACGGTCTGGAAGAAGACCAGCACCTGGGCAAGTGGGACTTTGCTGCCGATCCCTACGAGATGGCCCAGAAGATGATCGCCCACATCGACAAGAAGCGCAAAGCCCTGGGCATTGACAAGGCCAGGGAGCGGGTCCTGTTCGACATGGCCGACCGCAGGGAGATGGTGGCCTAAACCGAAGCTATCCGGAAACCCATCTGAGGATAAAAAAGGGCTCCTTTCGGAGCCCTTTTTTTATCCGGCCCAAGATTCTATGTATCAGCGCAGCCTCTGGCTGCGCTGATAAGGAGGTGCGCGTTGACGCTGGACACTGAAAAAGCCAAGGCCAAGATTCTGCTCGAATCCCTGCCGTATATCCGGGAGTTTTACGGTCAGACCCTGGTCATCAAGTATGGCGGGCACGCCATGCGGGACGAAACTCTGCAGCAGGGCTTTGCCCTGAACATCGTGCTCTTGAAGTACATCGGCATCAACCCGGTCATTGTCCATGGCGGGGGGCCCCAGATCGGGACCATGCTCAGTCAGCTGGGCATCGATTCCGAGTTCAAGCAGGGCCTGCGGGTCACTGATCAGGCCACCATGGACGTTGTGGAGATGGTCCTGGTGGGCCGGGTGAACAAGACCATCGTCAACCTGATCAACTTGAACGGCGGCCGGAGTGTGGGCCTGTCAGGCAAGGACGGCGGTCTGATCAAGGCCAGAAAACTGGAGATGGTCATCTCCAAAAAGGATGCCCCGCCGGAGATCATCGATCTGGGCCGGGTCGGCGAGGTGGTCAGCATTCAGAACCGCTTGATCCGGTCTCTGGAACGAGACGGCTTCATCCCGGTCATTGCTCCGGTTGGTGTGGACGAGCAGGGTCAGACCTACAACATCAATGCGGATTCAGTGGCTGCGGCAGTGGCCCAGTCCCTGGAAGCCAAGCGGTTGATCCTGCTGACCGATGTCCCGGGCGTGATGGCCGGGCAGGAGCTGGTCTCCTCCCTCAGCCGTCAGGATGCTCAGGCAGGCATCGAGCAGGGATCGATCACCGGGGGCATGATCCCCAAGGTCAGGTGCGGACTGGATGCAGTGCAGGCAGGGGTGGAAAAGGCGCACATCATCGATGGCCGGGTGGAGAACTCCCTGCTCCTGGAGCTCTTTACCAAGGCCGGGATCGGGACCGAGATCACTCTCTAAATTTCATGAAGCGGACTTCATGAAATTTATCATGCTAAGGGGCATCGCACCAGATGGCTGGGTCTTTTTTCAACCAGGTCCACAGCGTGCTGAGAGCACTCTGCAACGGCAACAGGGCAGCGGGGGTGGAACCTGCACCCTGGAGGCGGGTTCATGGGCGATGGCACATCACCGCTCAGTGTGGCCCATTCGTCTTCCGGGCCGGAACTCAAACCAGGGGAGGCCTTGAGCAGGGCCCTGGTGTAAGGGTGCAGCGGAGAGCTGAACAGGGAGTCTGCCGGGCCGTACTCCACGATCTGCCCCAGGTACATGACGGCCACCCAGTCTGACAGGTAGCCCACGACATTCAAGTCATGAGAAATGAAGAGGTAGCTCAGCCCGAGCTCGTGCTGCAGATTTTGCAGCAGGGTGATGATCTGGGCCTGGATGGAGACGTCCAGGGCTGAAATGGGTTCGTCGCAGACGATCATGCTCGGCTCCACGCTCAAGGCCCTGGCCAGGCCAATCCTCTGCCGCTGTCCCCCGCTGAACTGGTGGGGGTAGCGCTTGCCGACGTCCGGGTCCAATCCGACCATCTCCAGGAGCTCGCCAACCCGTTTCCGCCTGGCTGGGCGGGACATTCCCAGGATCCTCAGGCCGTCTTCAATCGTGGCTCCCACGGTCATCTTGGGGTTGAGTGAGCCTTGGGGGTCCTGAAAAACGATCTGGACTTCCCTGCGGTAGGCCTGGAGCTGCCTTTGGGTCGCCCCTGCAATGTCCCGGCCCTGGAAGAGGATCTGTCCAGACTGGACGGACTGGAGCCTCAAGACCACCTTGGCCAGGGTGGACTTGCCGCAGCCGCTCTCACCCACCAGCCCCAGCGTACCGCCGGCCGGCACAAAAAGATCCACATCGTCCACTGCCCTGATCCAGCCGACCACTGACTGCCAGAAGCCCTGCTGAACCGGGAAGTATTTTTTGAGCCCCTTGATTTCGAGGAGCCTTTCCTGTGCCGCCATGGCGCAACCCTTACCTGATCACAGTTCCAATGAATGTTTCTACCCTGACCAAACTGGCTGCATCAAGGTGACACATCCTGCGCAAAAGAGAGATTCCTTCTTCAGTCCAAACCCAAATAGTCAGCGCAGCCTGAGGCTGCGCTGACTGGCGGCCTGCAGGACAGGACCGGACAACGGGTGAAGTGATCCCGGCTGCAGCGGATCAGCTCGGGAAAATCCCTTCGGCAGGCGGCCTGTGCAGCGAAGCAGCGGGGGTGAAAGGGACAGCCCGGGGGCTTGTGGGCCGGATTGGGCACTGCTCCAGGGATGCTTTGCAGCCGGGTCCCTTTTTTGGCCACAGTGGGCAGGGAGGCCAGCAGCCCTTGAGTGTAGGGGTGTCTGGCCTGGGCAAAGATATCCACAGCCCTTCCCTGCTCGACAATGATCCCGGCGTACATGACCAGGACCCGGTCTGCAATGGTCGAGACCACGCCCAGGTCATGGGTGATGTAGAGGATGGACGTGGCGGCGCTCTTCTGGATGGACTTGAAGAGCTTCAGGATCTGGGCCTGGATGGTCACGTCCAGGGCCGTGGTTGGTTCGTCGGCGATGACCAGATCCGGTTTGCAGATCAGGGCCATGGCGATCATGACCCGCTGGCGCTGACCGCCGCTGAGCTGGTGAGGGTAGCTGTGGATTCTCTCCTCAGGCGACGGGATGCCCACATCAGACAGGGCCTTGAGGGTTCTGGACCTGATTTCGGCCCGGGTGAGATCTTCATGGGCCAACAGGACCTCTTCGATCTGCTCGCCGATTGAAAAAACCGGGTTCAGAGAGGTCAGCGGGTCCTGGAAGACCATGCCGATGGATTTGCCCCGGATGGTTTGCAGCTGACGCTCCTTCAGCTTGAGCAGGTCTGTGCCCTGGAAAGCGATCGATCCTTGCACGATACGGCCTGGGGGCTGAGGGATCAGTCCGAGAATGCTCAGGGCGGTCACGGTCTTGCCGCATCCGGACTCCCCGACCAGGCAGACGTTCTCCCCCTGTCCGACCGCCAGGCTGACCCCGTCGACCGCCCTGGACACCTGGCCGTTATGGGCAAAGACCACTTCCAGGTCACGGATGGACAGGAGCTGGTTTTGATGTGTCCGATACCGGTCGTTCATGGTGCTCTCTTTTCAGCGCAGCCTCCGGCTGCGCTGATTCCTGATTTTTGCACTGTCTGGTGCAAAAATCAGGTCTGCCGAAGTTTTGGGTTCAGGGCGTCTCGGAGCCCCTCGCCAAACAGATTGAAGGCCAGGACAATGACCAGGATGGCCACACCGGGAATCAGGGTCAACCAGGGGGCGTCAAAAATGAATCTCTTGCCCTCGGACAGGATGTTCCCCCAGGTGGCCTGGGGCGGGGGAACCCCAAAGCCCAGAAAGCTGAGCCCGGCTTCGGTCAGGATGGCCGTGGCAATGCCTATGGTGGCTGAAACCAGGACCGGAGCCACGGCATTGGGAAGCATGTGCCTGAACATGATCCGCCATGTTCGGACCCCGAGGGCCCTGGCCGCGGTGACAAAATCCAGCTCCCGGAGGCTCAGGAATTCGGCCCGGACGAACCTGGCCGTGCCCATCCAGCTGGTCAAGCCGATAACGATCATGATGTTGTAGATGCTGGCCGGGAGCAGGGCGATCACGGTCAGGATGAGAAAGAAGCTGGGGAAGCAGAGCATGATGTCCACAAAGCGCATGATCACCGTATCCACAGAGATGCCGTTTGATTTCAGAAAAGCAAGGGCCATTCCGGACGGAGAGGTCTCCTGTCCGGAGGGCAGATGGGCGACTGCAGCCAGAAAAAGCAGGCCTGCAAGGATAAGGAAAGCGCCAAGGAGGATCTGGCCTGCTGCCAGGACCAGAAGGCTGATCCCCAGCACGAGGACCAGGATGAGGTGGTGGTAGCGAAAGAGATGGGGGCCGAAGTACCCGGCCAGGCTGCCCATGATGATCCCGATGATCACGGCAATCCCCACGGCCACAAAGCCTACGGTCAGCGAGACCCAGGCGCCCTGGAGCATGCGGGCGAAAACGTCCCGCCCGAGGTCGTCGGTGCCCAGGAAATAGATCCCCATGGCCGGGACCTGGTCCGGTTTCAGGACTGACGTTTCGGCTTTGCTCAATGGGGGGAGCAGCTTTTCCTGAAGTCGAATCTGTGCGGGATCGAGGATGGGGGAGTCGCCGGAGGTGAGCATGACCCCGGTCAGGGCGACACAAAAAAAGACGATGAAGATGGTCAGGCCGACAAGGGCCAGCCGGTTGGTCTTGAAAATCTGCCAGAACTCGCGCAGGGGGGAGGCCTGATTCAAGGGCCCGGCCTCCGGCCGGGAAGAGGTCATGGCCTGGGTCTGTTGATTTCCCATAATTCAACGCGCATCTCAGTGAAATCCATGTGGCTGACTTCAGTGGCCATGACCTTGCGCGATGGCCAGTTGTGCTCAGCCAGCCGGGCCCAGAATGGGGAGGAGACGTCTCGGACCGGTGTGGTGATCCAGATTTTTCCCCCTGGCTGAAGGGCATGCTCGAACAGGTCCAGGAGAGGAGAGAAGAATCTGGATTCATAGAGGATGTCCGCCCCCCAGATCCTGGAGCAGGCATGCCGCTTCACAGCGGGATGGCGCCAGTCCATCTGAAGCCAGCACGGCATGGGGGTCTGGTTCAGACAGGCGCTGTCCCTGGCATGGGCCAGGGCCGAAAAGTCGAGGTCCATGGCCAGGATCCGCCGGGCGGCAGGGGCAGCCACAGAGGCAGTCAGGCCAAGCCCGCAGCCCAGGTCCAGGCAGGTCCGGCCGCGCAGCTCGTCCGCCCTGCCGGACAGCCACCTGGCCAGGACAATGGCCGCAGGCCAGATTTCCACCCAGTAGGGGATTTTGTCCTCTGCCCCTGGATCTGCATCGTCCATGTTCTCCCACAAGGTCTCCAGGTCGGCCGGGCGGAGAAAGTGGTACAGGGTGTCTTCAATCCTGACAGTGAGCTTCATGATTTTCAATTCCAGCCATCAGCGGCCCGATGGCGTTGACTTTGTCCTGGTCCGAACTGGGAAAGCAGTCCATGATCCGCCCCCTGAAGATGACAGCGATGCGGTCGGCCAGGGTCAGGGCTTCGTTCAGATCCCCGGTTATGAGCAAGACCCCGGCCTTGTTTCTGGCCTGGAGCAGATTGGCCCAGATCTCTTCTGTTGCAGAAATGTCCAGGCCTTGAGAGGGCTGCTCGGCCACGATCAGGCTGGGCTGTCGAAAGAGCTCCCTGGCCAGGACAAGCTTTTGCAGGTTCCCCCCGGAGAGCTGGCCGGCCTTGGCTTCCAGGCGATTGGGCTGGACATTGAAGCTGGAGAACGTTGCGGCTGCCTGTATCCGAGCCTCTGCTTTCCGCAGCCAGGGCCCTTTGGTAAAGCCGTTCCTTGTGGTGAGCAGAAAGTTGTCTTCCAGATCCAGGTTCGGGCACGTGGCCAGGCCGAGCCTGTCTTCAGGGATGTAGCACAGCTTCCCCCGTGCGGCTGGGCTGGAGTAGAACTCGTTCCAGGCTTGGCCAAAGAGTTCGATCCGGCCCGATTCCGGAGCAGCCAGGCCGCAGACCGCCTCCACCAAGGGTTTTTGCCCATTGCCGGCCACCCCGACGATGGCCAGGACCTCGCCAGTATGAACACTCAAAGAGACATGTTCAAGGGTGTTCAGGCAGAGGTCCTGGATGTCCAGAACCTTGTCCCCTTGGGGAACCTGCTCCCGGCCCGGAGTGAGGAAGACGTCCCGTCCGACCATGCGCCGGGCCAGCTCGCGTTTCGAGCTGACCTCCTTGATGTCCATGCTGTCCACTATCCGCCCCTGGCGGAGGATGGCCACGTGATCGGCCACAGCCATGACCTCGTTCAATTTGTGGCTGATGAAGACGATGGCTTTGCCCTGGTCCGCCATCTGGCGCATGGCGGCAAAGAGCTGCTCGATCTCGGTTGGGGTGAGCACAGTGGTGGGCTCGTCCAGGATGAGGGCCGAGCTGCTGCGGTACAGGAGCTTGAGGATTTCCACCCGCTGCTTCTCCCCCATGGACAGGGTGTCCACTCTGGCCAGGGGATCCACGGCCAGGCCGTAGCGAAGAGACAGATCCCGCACTTTGCTGACAGCTTGCCCGGGCTTGAGGAAAAAGCCCCCCTCCTGTCCCAGGATGACGTTCTCGGTCACGGTCAGGGCGCCTGCCAGCATGAAATGCTGGTAGACCATGCCGATTCCGGCCTCAATGGCCTGCCCGGGGGTGTGAAACTCATGCCGGATGGTGTGGATGCTGATAGAGCCGCTGTCAGGCAAAAACCTCCCGGCCAGGATGGACATCAGGGTGCTTTTCCCGGCCCCGTTTTCCCCCAACAGGGCCAGGATCCTGCCTGGGGTGATGTCCAGGGAGATATCGTCATTGGCCTTGACCGGTCCGAATGACTTGCTGATGTGCCGAAGCTGGATCAGGGCCGATTCAGGAGTCATATCTTGCTCTGTTGGGCCCGGTTGATGATGGGCTGGGAAAATTGATGGTCGCTGTCCCAGGGAAAGAGAATCCAGGTGTCCTGACTGACCTCGGTCACGTAGAGATCCACGAGAGGGCGCCCTGCCGGCTTGGCGTAGATGGTGGCGAAAAAGGCCTGGGGCAGCATGTCCCGGACCACCCGGGCTGTCTTCCCGGTGTCCACCAGGTCGTCGATCAGGATCCAGTCCTCCCCCCTGGGGGGCAGCCCCTTGAGGATGCTGCACTGGCCCTGTTCTTGCCAGTCGTAGCTGGAGAGGCAGACGGTCTCGATCACATGGATGCCCAGCTCTCGGGCAATGATGGCCGCAGGAACCAGCCCGCCCCTGGTGATGGCCACAATGCCGGCCCAGGGTCTCACTCCCAGAAGCTTCCAGGCCAGGGCCCGGCCGTCTCGGTGCAGCTGCTCCCAGCTGACCGGAAAGACTTTGGTGTAGCGGTCGTCGGTCTTCATTCCTCCGGCTCCACGTTAGCCCCAAGCCAGGCCGGGGCGTCGCCGCCGCTGGACCGTCTGGAGGCCAGGGCCAGGACGATCACGGTCAGCAGGTAGGGGAGCATGAGCAGCAATGACGAAGGGATGTTTGTCCCCATGGCCTGAAAGCGCAGCTGAAAGGCCATGACTCCCCCGAACAGATAGGCGCCAAGCACAGCCCGCTCCGGGCGCCAGAAGGCGAAGATGACCAGGGCCACCGCAATCCAGCCCCGCCCAGCCGTGATGCCGTTGGTCCAGATGTGGGTGTAGGCCAGGGAGAGGTAGGCCCCGCCCAGGCCGACCAGAAAGCCGCCCAGGACAATGCCCATGCCCCGGTAGAACAGGATTGAGAGACCGGCGGCATTGACAGCTCTGGGGTGCTCGCCGACGGCCCTCAGGGCCAGGCCCCACCTGGTGTAGCGCAGAAAGATCCAGATTGCCATCGGGACAAGAAAGGATATGTAGACCAGCATGTCCTGGGAAAAGAAGACCGGACCCAGGACAGGCAGGGCTGACAGGCCCGGGATGGCCGTGTGGAAAAATCCCGGCGCTTTGCTTCCAATCAGCGGGGTGCCCAGAAAATTGGCCACTCCGGTTCCGAAAATGGTCAGGGCCAGGCCGGATACGACCTGGTTGCCCTGAAAAACCAGACAGACAATGGCGTGAATCATGCTGAACAGGGCGGCAAAGATCCCTCCGGCCAGAAATCCAATCCATGGATTGCCGCTGGCCTGGCTGACCCAGAAGGCGGACAGCGCTCCCACCAGCATCATCCCTTCCACACCGAGGTTGAGGATGCCGCTCTTTTCAGTGACGATCTCGCCCAGAGTGGCATAAAGGATGGGGGTCCCGGACTGAACCGTGGCCGCCAGAAGAGGGAGGATGATTTCAGTGGACATCGGATCCTGGTTGCAGGGGGTTCAGGACAGCCTTTGGCTGTGCTGAGACCCATGTGCTTGATGTGCAATCATGAACTCGGGCAACCCGGTCCATGACTCGGGCTTGTCCTTGCCGCATCGGCCAGTAAAGGGAATCCGGGTTGGCTTCTGGCAAAGTTTGCTTCCCTCGACCTTCAACCCTCAATCATCGACCGGTCAGCTTTGCCAGAGGCAAAGCTGACCTCAAAGCGGTAGCTCTTGAAGAACTGGCCGCTGAGCACGGTGAGCAGGATGAGGCCTTCCATGATCAAACCAAAAGCCGCCGGGACCTGGAGGTCCAGCTGGAGCCCTTCCACCCCCACCAGCATGCCGGCCAGGAGATAGGAGAAAAAGGCTATGCCCAGGGGGTTCAGCCTGGCCAGCCAGGCCACGACAATGGCCGTGTAGCCATAACCGGCCATGACGCTTGGCTGGAGCCGGTTCAGGGTGGCCGAGGTTTCGATAAAGCCGGCCCATCCAGCCAGGGCCCCGCTGACGATCAGGACCAGGAGCAGCAGACGCTCATAAGGCATGTGGGCGTATCTGGCCGCCTTGAGGCTTTCCCCGCTGGCCTTGAGCTCGTATCCGATCCTGGTCAGGCTCAGGAACAGGGCCATGATGATCCCTGCGGCCAGGCAGATCATGAGCCCCCAGTGCAGATTCGTTGACCCTATCCGGCCGATGACAGCGCTGGAGGCAAATTCCGGGGTCATGGGGAACCCGAAGCTGGTCGCGTCTTTCCAGGCCCCGTAGACCAGGTACTCCAGGAAGAGGATCCCGATGTAGTTGAGCATCAGGGTGACAATGATCTCATTGGCCCGCATCTTGATTTTGAGAACTGCCGGAATGAGCCCCCAGACTCCTCCACTGATGGTGGCCGCCAGGAGCATGGCCGGGATGAGGACCACGCCCGGCAGAAAGGGGAACTGCAGGGCAACCCAGGTCGCCCCGATGGCCCCCAGGGCGTATTGCCCTTCAGCCCCGATATTCCAGATCTGGAGCCTGAAGGCCACAGCCACGCCGAGTGAGCAGAGAAAGATGGGTACGGCCTTGTTCAAGGCGTCCTCAAGGGCCCAGAGGCTGCCGAAGCCGCTCTGGAAGAAGATGGCCATACCATCCAGGGCTGACTTGCCCTGAAGTGTGAGAATCAGTCCGCTCAATCCCAGAGAGAGGGCAATGGCCGCGCAAAAGATCAGTCCTGAGGACCATCCCAGGGGGCTTTGGCGTTTGCGGACTCTGATGTGCATGGTCTCAAGCGCTCAGTTAAATTTCAGCGCGGCTTTTGACCGCGCTGAAATTTATTCAGTCGTGCCGATGACGCCCTGAACAAACCAGCTCATGCCCCAGATCTCGTCGTCGGTCATGTCTTCGCCGTCCCTGACCCGGACAGTCCCGTCCTGATCCTTGATCGGCCCGGCAAAGACCTCGAGCTCGCCGGCGACAATCTCTTCTTTCTTGGCCAGAACCTGGTTTTGAACGTCGTCAGGGACCATGGGGCCGAAAGGGGCAAGGCCTATGGCATTCTCATTCAAACCGGCCCAAGTGTCAGTGCTTTCCCAGGTCCCTTCCTGAACTTGCTGAACGATTTTAGGGTAGAGATTTTCTAATTTCCATATCGCGGATGTGAGATGAGCCTCTGGAGCAAATTCAGCCATGTCGCTGTTGTATCCAATTGAGTAGCAACCTCTCTCTTGCGCAGCTTCTTGAGGAGCCGTTGAATCGACATGCTGGGCAATGACGTCGGCTTTGATATCCAGGAGGCTCTTGGCCGCTTCTTTTTCCGTGGCTGGATCGTACCAGTTCTTGGTCCAGACCACCCTGACCTGGACTTCGGGGTTCACGGACTGGGCCCCCAGGGTGAAGGCATTGATGCCCCGGATGAGCTCCGGCAGGGGGTAGGCAGCGACAAAGCCCAGGGTGTTGGTTTCGGTCATGGCCCCGGCAACCATGCCGGTCAAATACCTGGCCTGGTACATGCGACCGAAGTAGGTCCCTACGTTTTCAGCCCGTTTGAACCCAGAAAAATGCATAAAGATGGTTTCAGGAAAGCTTTTGGCCACTTTGATCAATGGATCCATGTAGCCGTAACTGTTAGCAAAGATGAGATCGAAACCGTTTCTGGCCATATTGCGCAGAACCCGCTGGGCGTCAGGCCCTTCAGGCACGGATTCAACATATGACGTCGTGACTCCTGGCATCGCTTCAACAGCCTTTCTGCCTTGATCATGAGCATAATTAAAGCCATGATCTCCAACTGGCCCAACATAGATGAACCCGACCTTGAGGTCGTCGGCTGCAGCAGCGGGGCCTGGTCCGGCAACGAGGATAGCCAGGACGAACAAGAGCAGATACAATCCGTGTTTCATGATGATCCTCCGATTTTGGTGCTCAACTGATGACGTGGGCGGTACGCTGCATGGACATCGATGATCAAACTGGCTGCATCAAGGTGACACATCCTGCGCAAAAAAGAGAGATTCTTTCTTCAGTTCAAACCCAAATATTCAGTGCAGCCAGAGGCTGCGCTGAATACTGGATGCTGAATCCTGAATGCTTGCGGCTGCATCTTGATTTTGTGCAGCTGCATTGAAGTTCCGTGGTTGCTTCAAAAAATTGAAAGAGATACGGCAGCAGTTCAGGATCTCGTCCTGTGTTTCGCCTGCCCTGACGGGTCTTGTCAGCCCTACCCCCGGCTACCGTGAGCCGGTTTGATCAGGGCAGAAACCTTCGAGGATGCTCCTCTTACTGCTCCCCTTTTCCAAGGGGAGCTGCCCGCAGGGCTGAGGGGTTCTTCCTTATGAAATTTCATACGAGCAAAAAACTCTCTATAGCGTACCAGCAAAGGCCTGGCAACCGATGGCAGGGGGGTCTGCCGGGGGCCTGAGCAGAAGACTGCATGGCTGCCTCTGTCAATGCCCCTGATCACAGGCGCGGAGGCGGGAATCCAGTCAAGTGGGGGCAGTGAGGGAGCCAAAAATCAAAACCCAGTTGACAACGGAAATTTTTTGTCAATACAATGACTGCCCAGTCAGTAAACGCTGTTTGGTGTTCAGGTTGCAGTTCGGGTTCAACCGATGTGCTGGTGCCGCTCACGGTCCGGTGAGCTGGCCATGTCAAAACAAGGTGGTAGCATATGCGAAACAGGGATCACACCCAGCTCCACGAGACCGCTCAGGTCATTCTCAGAGAGGCCCATGAGCTCTTTTTTGAAAAAGGCTATGAAAAGGCCTCCATGAGGGAGATCGCTGAAAGGGTGGGCATCAGCAAGGCGGCCATGTATCACCATTTCGAGAACAAGGAAAAGATTCTCTATACCCTCTGCCTGCAGGCCGGGGAGATCATCACCGCCAACATGCACAAGGCCATCTCCAGAAACGAAGGGTCAAACGCCTCCACCCAGGCTCAGCTGACCGATATTCTGCTCGAGTACACGACCACCTATCTGAAGTTCAAGAACTACGTCAAGATCCTGTTGCACGACGTGGAGTCCCTGCCGGTGGACAAGCGGAAAATCGTCCGGGACATTGAAAAGACGAACCTGCACCAGTTTCGGGCCTACCTGCACAATCTGATCAATCAGGGCCGCCTCAGGCAGTGCAATCTGACCGTCTTGACCTTTTCCCTGTTCAGCGCAGTCCACTGGCTCTATTTCTGGTATCGACCGGAAAGGCCCCTGTCAATCAGGGACATTGTGGAAAATATCGTGGATATTTTTCTTTACGGGGTCATTGCCAAATAAGCTTGCCGCAAGGCAAGCTTATTTGTTTTTCAGCCCTGCCGCTGGTATGAGCATGGCACACACTTGACACAGAGGGAAAAGAGTTTTGAACCACCCGTTCGCTGCGCTCA
>CAYOID010000065.1:0-19427 GCA_964403955.1 uncultured Desulfohalobiaceae bacterium
GGCCGATGGTGTTCACATCGTGCACATGCTCGTCAAAGGCCACCTGATTCCATTCCTCCGGCATTTCCAGAAGGTGGTACTTTTTGAGCTGAGACCGGACCTGTCTGGGTTTGCCTTGGGCTACAGCCGAAAAATCCCTGGCCAGTTCCAACTGCTGCCGACAATCGCCATGGCTGCGGACCAGGTTTTTCATGATCTCGATCAGGACCCGGGCGGCATTCATGCGCAACGGGCCGTGGGAGGTATACAGAACCTCGTCCCGCAGAGAGCACAGGGCCTTGATCCGGTCCCCGGCCTGGCCGCTCTCCAGGGAACCCAGGAGCTGGATGACGGAATAGGCGATGCGCAGGGCCCTTGGAGCGGCCATCTCTTTGATTCCGTGAGGATGAAGGTATGGGGCCAGGAGCTCCTTGTAATCGGGAAGAGCCGGCTGGGTGTAGACCGTGTTCACCAGACGCAAGAGATCGTAATCGCTTCTGTCAAAAAACAGGCGGGAGATATTGTCTGTATCCGCGCAATTGAAATCTGTGCTCTTGGTCATTGAGTTCATGTCCTGCAAAAACTTCTAGAGTGAGATGTCCTCGAAATTCATATGAATTTCGAGGAAGATCGCTTCGCTGAAAAACGCGGTTTTCAGCTCGCTTTCGACGCCAATGGCGGTGCGGGCGGCCTGCCGGCTCTCCCTGGGGCATACTCTCTTGGAGGCTTCACTGGTGGACGCGGCACGAGCGAAGCATGTGCCAGCCGGTCTGTCTGCATCAGTTTCAACCAGTCGTATTCTATATTTTTTTACACAAGAAACATCTAAAAAACAAGGATTATTGGAAAATTATATGAAATCACAACGTTGATCATTGGGTGATTCATCGAAGACGCGTGGAATGACGCCGAGGTCAAATTTCTCTTAGGGCGTGAAGTATTGAGCTGAGCTCAGTGATGGACGTGGTTGCGGCTCCATCCCGAGTTCGATATACGTTTTTCGGGCAAGCCGATGAGGTGCGTTTCTTGGGTAACTGCAGCCAGGTTGATTCGGTGTTGCTGGTTGCGCCCTGGAAAGTCACGCTGCTGGGTCTTCCAGGGTGAACCAGTTGATCATGGAAGAAAACCTATACTGAGACGGTCCCCTGAATGCACTTTTACATTTCTGATAACCAATGTCTGGCTATGCCCTGAGAGAACTTCAGGTTCACACTCGGCAGGAATCATACGGGCCGGCAATGACGCCGCTGCTGTTGGCAATGATGACATTGAAAAATGCCATGAGAGGGTGATGTGAATCGATTTCTTACCGGGGTCGTGCTTCTGTGGTGCTGTATCCTGTTTGCAGCTGGCGGCAGCGCAGAAAGTTTGACCCATGACGATCTGTCACGTCGGATCGGGCAGATGATCATGGTCGGCTTTCGGGGCCTGGAAGTAGACAAAGACAGCCCGATCATCAAAGACATTCGCAAAGGCCGGGTCGGGGGAGTGATCCTCTTTGATTACGATGTGGCTTTAGACAGCGCGAAGCGAAATATCAGGTCTGCCGAGCAGCTGAAAGCCCTGATCAGCGATCTGCGATCCGCCAGCCAGAACACTCTGCTTGTTGCTGTGGATCAGGAAGGAGGCAAGGTCGCCCGGCTGAAGGAAAAGGACGGGTTTTCTTCGGCCCCCTCCCAGGCCTGGCTCGGCCGGCACAACGATCCTGCGCTGACCCATAGATTTGCTTCCCGGACCGCTGCCTCCCTGGTCGAGGCGGGTATCAACCTCAACCTCGCTCCGGTGGTCGACGTGAACGTCAATCCGGACAATCCGGTCATCGGCAAGCTCGAGCGCAGCTTTTCTTCAGATCCGGAAGTCGTGGCCAGACAGGCCGCAGAAGTGATCTCCGCCCACAGAAAGTATGATGTCCTCACCGCCCTGAAGCATTTTCCCGGCCACGGCAGCTCCACCATGGACTCCCATCACGGATTTACCGATGTCACTGACACCTGGACCGAGGAGGAGCTGATTCCTTATGCCCGGCTCATTGGATCCCCGGGAGCGGACATGGTCATGACCGCCCATGTGTTCAATGCCCGTCTGGATCCGAGGTGGCCGGCCACTTTGTCCTCGAGGACCCTGACCGGGCTTCTGCGCCAAAAGCTGGGCTTCAAGGGGGTCGTCATTTCCGACGACATGCAGATGGAGGCCATCCGGGAGGATTACAGCCTGGAGACAGCCCTGGAGCGTTCCATCCTGGCCGGAACGGACATCATAGTTTTCGGCAACAACCTGCTCTATGAGCCGGACATTGCCAGAAAGGCCGCCAGGATCATTCGCAATCTCGTCCGCCAGGGGTGCATACCGGCCTCGCGCATCCAGGAATCGTATGACCGGATAATGGGCTTGAAGGAGAGGCTTGAGTGATGAGGTGGAACAAGTCTGGACAAAATCGGGTTGATGAGTGAATATAGAGATATCCTCAATCAATGCAGCGACTCAAGGAGGCGATCATGGAAGAGCGGACAGGTTTGATCACCATGAAGGGCAATCCCTTGACCCTAGTGGGCAATCCCATTGAGGTCCAGTACCCGGCCAGGGACTTTACAGTCATGAATGCCGATCTGGAGCCGGTCAGCCTGAGTTCGTTGAGGGAACCCGTGCTCATCTTTGCAAGTGTTCCGTCTCTGGACACCTCAGTGTGCTCTGAAGAGACCAACCGCTTTAATGCAGAAGCCGCCAAGCTCAGCAAGGACATTGCCGTTTTGACCATCAGCATGGATCTGCCTTTTGCCCAAAAGAGATGGGTCGACGAAAATCAGGCCACGTCCGTGACCACACTTTCTGATCACAAGGACGCTTCATTTGGGATGTCGTATGGCGTCCTGATCAAGGAGCTCCGCCTTCTGGCCCGGGCTGTGTTCGTCATTGGTCGCGACCGGCATGTGGCCTACTACGAACTCGTCCCTGAAGTCACCGATCCCCCGAAATACGAAGAAGTCCTGCAGGCTGCCCGGGACCTGCTTTCCTGAGGGGAGCGAAAAAATCTTGACATCGAGCTCCCCTGTGGGGCGCCAGGCCCGATGGCACAACTCGCGCACGAAGCAAGCGGGGAGTGACTTCCCGCGCTGCTGCGTGCAGCGTGCACAAAGTCAACATTCATGAGGCTAAAACCAAATGTGTGCCGGTTTTGTGCCCCTCATGCCTGGCGGAGATGCAAAAAGCCCCGTTGGGAGTTTTCCGTCACGAACTGCATTTTGTAACCCTTTGATTATACTGATGCCTTGATCCTGGGTTCTGAATTCATGCGGCTGCCTCTTGAGCTTTTGCAGCCGCATCATGCCTTGACTTTCGGGATGTCCGGCCAGCGGGTGGTGAACTCCGGGGACATCTTTTCCCGCCGCATCTCCCAGCCCTTTTCAATCCCGGCGCAGGCATACTGCACGGTGTCCCTGCCGTATCTGGCGTTGATCCGGTCAAGGGTCTTCATCAGCCGTCCGGCTGACTCCTGATCTGGTGCAGCGGCTTCCCAAAAGGTGAGCTGCCGGGACGATTCCGGCTGCAGGCCGGTCAGTAGCACCCCTGTTTTTTGAAAGGCATAGCCTTTTTTGTAGATCCGCTGCAAAAGCCCCAGAGCCGCCGAAAGCATGGGCTGGGTATGGTTGGTGGCCCGGCAGAGGCAGGTGGAGATGCAGGGGGAGTACTGCGGGTCGGGCTTGAACCTGTTGGTCTGCAGGAAGACATGCAGGCAGCCGGCGATCTGGCCGTTGGCCCGCAGTCGTCGGGCGGCGCTCTGGACGTGGCTGCTCAGGGCCTGGCGCAGCTCGGCCAGCTCGGTCACCGGCCGGCCGAAAGACCGGGACCGGACCAGGCTCTTGGCTGGCTGGGGCTGGGTCTCCAGGTCGAGGCAGGGCACCCCTTGCAGCTCCAGCACGGTGTGCAGGCCGGAGATGGTCAGCTTCTTTTTGATCCAGGCCGGATCAGCCTCTTTGAGGTCATGGGCCGTGCGGATGCCGTAGCCCTGGAGCAGCCTGGCGTACCGTGGGCCGATCCCCCAGATGTCTTTGGCCTGCAGGGACCTGAGGAAGCGGTCCCTGTCCTGGTGCGCCCCCAGGTCGAGCACGCCCTGAAATTCAGGGGAGGACTTGGCCAGCTTGTTGGCCGCCTTGGCCAGGGTCTTGGTCCCGGCCAGGCCGATGGACACCGGAATCCCGGTGCGCTTTTTGACCTCATGCCTGATCCTGCGGGCGTGTTCTTCAAGATCGACGGGCCAGTCTCCGGAAAAGGCCAGAAAGGCCTCGTCATGGGAGTAGATTTCGATCTGCGGGCACAAGGAGGCCAGGACGGTCATCACCCGGTCGGACATGTCCGAGTACAGGGCATAGTTGGATGAAAACACGTGCACCTGGTGCTGGATGAAGAAGCCCTGCCACTTGAAGGCCGGGGCGCCCATGGGCAGTCCGAGCTTTTTGACCTCGTTGGACCTGGCCACCACGCAGCCGTCGTTGTTGGAGAGGACGACCACGGGCTTATGTTCAAGACGGGGCTGGAAGACCCGCTCGCAGGACACGTAGAAGTTGTTGCAGTCCGCCAGGGCGAACAGGGGGCGCTTACGGGGAGACCGGATGCAGGACATAGATCACTTTCCCCAGACTTCGTGTTGGGTGTGGTCCCCATGCTCGGCGCGGCCCCGGCTGCAGCGGAGGAAGTTCCGGCCGCCCCGGGAGACGACCTGGCGCAGGACCATTTCGCCCTGGACCACAGCCACGACCAGGCACCCATGGGTGATGTCCGCTGCCCGGTCCACCACGAGAATGTCGCCTGGATGGATGCAGCCGCCCAGGCTGCACTCCTCCTCGGCCTGGAGAAAGAAGGTGGATGCGGGGTGGGCAATGATCAGCTCGTCCAGGGTCAAACGCTGGCCCCTGAAATCCCCGCCGGCTGCTGAGAAGCCCGTATAAGCCTGTGACGGCGGCCTGGAGTTGACCCGATTCATCGCTTCCGCCTTGTCCGAACTGATTGGACGTCATGGCTGTGCCTCCTTGTTTACATCAGGGTAAACAAAGAGCGATAAAAAGGCAACTCTGGCATAGAGAGTGGACTAGTTCCGGGCAGGGTGATGCTGTTGCGAGCCTCCCGCACTGCCGAATGAGTCAAGCCTGGCTTGACTGGATTCAAATTCGATTTGAATGTTCGTCTCTGCAAGTTGGGCCCGGCTTTCTGGACAAAATTTCAACAGATTGAAATGTATCGACTTTAATTTTAAGGTGGAGTGGTCTGGAATTTGCTTGCATGTATGTGGCAGAACCATATCCAGGAAAGCATGATCACACTGCAAGGATGCTGGAAATGAAGACAGGACACCCTTCCTATCAGGAACTGGAACAGCAGGTCAGGCAGTTGGAAGAACGGCTCGCTCAATGCACTCGGGACACGTCGGACCGCATGACCCGCACGAAGTACCTGGAGACGGTTTTTTACAATGGCCCGGCGGCCATCATCACCCTGGACTGCGAGCACCGGATTGTGGATTGGAACCCGGGGGCTCAGAAGCTCTTCGGCTACACCAGGGATGAGGTCTGCGGCCTGGACCTTGACGACTTGGTGAGCGGACCGGGCGTGGACTGCGAAGCCCGCACAAACACCGCCTGGATCCTCGAGGGGCGGACCCTGCACCCGGTCGAAGCGGTCCGGTATGCCAGGGACGGTACCCAGGTGTGTGTCCTTGCTTCAGCCGTTCCGATCTTCATCGATGGGGAGCTCAAGGGTCTGGTGGCCATGTACGCTGACATATCTCAGCGCAAGCAGGCTGAAGAGCACCTCAAAAGGACCCTGGAAGCCACCAATGACGGGATCTGGGATTACAATCTGGTCACAGGCGAGTTCCGGTACTCGGACCGCTGGGCTGAAATGCTCGGCTACTCCCAGGGCGAGGTGACCTGTTTCGGCTGCTTTTGCGAAGGCAATACCCACCCGGACGACGAGAACAGGTTCCACAAGGCTTTTGCCGATTACTTGGAGGGGAGGTCAGAGGGTTACGAAATCGAGTTCCGGCTCAAGACCAAAAACGGGGACTACAAGTGGATCTATTCCCGGGGCAAGGTGGTGGAATGGGACCGGGAGGGCCGGCCGGTGCGGGTGGTCGGCGCCCACACGGACATCTCGGAAAAGAAGCGGGCCGAGAAAGTTCTGCAGGACAGGGAGCAGCTCCTGGCCAAATCACAGGAGATCGCCCATCTGGGAAGCTGGGAGTTCGATCATGAAACACATCAGCTCTTCTGGTCCGACGAGGTCTACAGGATTTTCGGCATCCCGCCGCAGCAGTTCACAGCCAACTACGAGGCCTTTCTGGAGCTGGTCCATCCTGAAGACAGGGCCCGGGTGCACGACTTTTTCCGCAATTCCATGTCCAAGGGGCAAGAGGCCTATGACCTCGAACACCGGATCATCCGCAAGGATACCGGTGAGGTCCGTCACGTGCACGAAAAGTGCGAACGCATCCGCAATGCCGATGGTCTGGTCATCCGATCCATCGGGATGGTCCACGATGTCACGGAATGGCAGCTGGCTCAGGCGAGGCTGCAGGAAGCCAAGAGGCAGGCCGAAGCGGCCAACAGGGCCAAGTCGGAGTTCCTGGCCAACATGAGCCACGAAATTCGAACGCCGTTGAACGGGATCATGGGCATGCTCCAGGTCTTGCAGATCACAAATCTCGATCAGGAGCAGCAGGAATACGTGTCCATGGCCACCAAGGCCTCGAAGCGATTGTCCAGTCTCTTGAGTGATATTCTAGACCTGTCCAGGATTGAAGCGGACAAAATGGAGCTCAGAGAAGAGGAGTTCCAGCTTTCAGAGGTCATGGAATCGATCCACGACATCTTCACTCACGTGCTCATAGAAAATGACAATGAGCTCTCTATCAGCTCCGATCAGGAATTGCCCGGCATACTCCTCGGCGACAGCATCAGATTGACCCAGGTTTTGTTCAACCTCACCGGCAATGCCGTCAAGTACACAGCCGGGGGGAGGATTGACGTTCAGGCCTTCTGCTTGCCCAGTGTTCACAAAGACACCTGCCGGATCCTGTTCACAATCTCCGATACAGGGCCAGGCATTCCGGATGACAGGCTTGAGACCATGTTCGAGACCTTCAGCCAGGCCAGCAGCCCCTCTTCCCCTTTTGCCAGACAGTACGAAGGGGCGGGGTTGGGGCTTCCCCTGGTCAAGCGCCTTGTCAGCCTCATGGGAGGGAACGTTGCCATTGACAGTGCTGAAGGAAAGGGGACGGCAGTTCACGTGAGCCTGCCCTTCAAGGTCCCGGAATCGATGTCCCAGGAGTTTTCCGGCCACCGGGCAGGGCGTTGCGGCCTGGCGCAGAGGCCATGAAGGTGCTCCTGGCTGGTGAACCCATCAAGCCTCGACCGCGGAGGTCAATCAGTTTGACCAGTGCCGGTGAAACCGGTTCGCAGCAGCGAATCCCGACTGATCATGCCCTGGAAGCGGCCTTCGGCATCAATCACCGGCAAGCGCTTCAGGCCCTTGTCGACCATCAGACCGATGGCCTCTTCGATCAGCATGCGGTCATGGACAGTGGTCAAGGAGGTGTTCATGACATCACCGGCAGTGGTTGCACTCATCCGCTGGTGAAAATCCGCGCCCTCCTCATTGTGCTCGGAAGTCGGCTTCACCTTGGCCAGCAGATTCCAGATCCCCTTGTTCCCCGGTGTGAAGTAACGCAGCAGATCGCGGTCCGAGATCAGGCCCACCAGCTTGTCCTCGGCGTCGACCACGACCACGCGCTGAATGTCGTTATCGTCAATGACCCGGATCACTTCGCTGACAGAGGTTTCCGGCGAGACAGCATGCACATCCCGGCGCAGGATGTCTCCCACCCGCTTCATGGCGCCCACTTCGATGGCCTGGGCCTTGAAGGCGTTCCAGTCAGGTGCTTCGCGCATGACCGTGCGGAAAATGTCCAGCCGGGATACAATGCCGGTGAGCCGCCCTTTGCTGTCGACCACTGGGAGCCGTTTGACGCCCTTGTTCAGCATCAGCTCGACAGCCTTGATCAGGAGCCTGTCTTCGCCGATGGTGACCAGCGGAGCGGTCATGACCTCGGAAGCCTGCCGGGAGGAGACGTGTTGCAGGAGCGCTTCCCGGCGATCCTGGCCGGATTCTGCGAGCAGTCCCAGGCGCAGGGGCAGTCCGCCTTTTCTGATCAAATCCCCCTGAGTGATGACCCCAATGGGTTTATGGTGCTTGTCCACCACTGGAAGCCCGGTGAAAATCGAGGACAGCAGCAATCCGGCCGCCTCATCCAAGGGCGTATCCGGAGCGACCGCTTTGGGTTCGGGGGTCATGACATCCCGGACCATGAGCTGGCGGGGGAAGAATGTGTTTTGAGCCCTGTGGCTGAGCACATTGAGATCATGCAGGACCAAGATGCCGTCGCTGATCATCCCGTTCAGTCCATCCAAAACCCTTTCGGTTTCAGCAGCGGGGATGACGATATATATTCGGACCGGCATGTTGAAAGAAAGGATTTCCAGCCGTCCGGTGGCCAGCTCCCCGCTCTCGTAACAGCCGGCTATGCCTCGGGTCACGATGCACCGGGCAGCGAGTTTCAATCCCTGCACATACTCCAGGACGGCATCCACAACAGGTTTTTTGCCATAACGCGCCTTCTCGCTGGTGAAAATCTCAACGGCTTTGTACTGTAACATCTCAGCCCCTATTTCAGACTCCCCAGCCACAATCCAAGAACGGTGAACACAAGGCCGCCCAGGTTGTTGAAGAGGATGTTCACAACAGGCTGCAAGTGCATGCCGGCCCTGGCCGCGTTGATGGTTTCCAGGGAAAAGGACGAAAACGTCGTCAAGGCTCCAAGGTAGCCGGTGATCACCAGAAGGCGCATTTCCGGAGTCAGCAGCCTGGCCCGATCAGCCAGGGCAAAGACATAGCCGATGCAGAAGCATCCGATCAGGTTGACGGTCAAAGTTCCCCAGGGGAATCGGGTTCCCCAGGCCTTGGCCGCCAGAAGGCCGATCCCGTAGCGGCTCGCAGCACCCAGGCTGCCGCCGAGCATGACAATCAGAAATTTTGTGAGCATTCCCATTTTATGAGCAGCAGGCATCCGGGGTGAAGACTCGCCGCAAAAGCGGCACCCTGGCCAGCCAGCTGTAGAGTATGGCCTGGGCGCAGCCCACTCCCGGCCGGACGCGGATAGCTTCGGCCGGGCAGTTCAGGGCACAGGCCCCGCACTCCATGCAGCCGCCGGGGTCCAGGCAAACCGACTTGTCCTGATGCAGGGCAAAGACCTGATGCGGGCAGACCGCAAGGCAGTTGCCGCAGCCAATACACAGCCCGGGATCGTAATCCAGGGTCACGGTCTCCTCGATATACCGGAATCTTTGCATCGAAATCTCACCTCTGTGCCTCAGGTGCTCTCCATGAACCCATGGATCTCGTATGAACTTCAGCTCTTGGGGCTGCTTCCGGGATGTTGCAGCCGCATCTGTTTACACCCAGGATCCCAGCAGCCAGACTCCAGCAGACATGACCAGGAGCATTGCCTGAACCGGCATGTATCGCCGCATTTCCCGATCCACCCCGGACAGGGAGGTGAAAGGGGTCGATCCAGTATAGTGCATGGCGAACCAGGAAGCAAAGGCGCTGCAGGCAGCGACCTGGGCCAGGGCCTGGGAAGCCGTTCCTGCCATGAGCGCTGCCGGCAGCAGACCGGTCAGGGCCCCGGCAGCAAGACCCTTGGCGGCAAAGGCCCGCATGGGGATATGCGCCAGAAGGGCGGGAACCAGAAAAACCCCGGTTGCAAAACCGGTCAACACTGTGGCAAAGGCCCCTGATCCAGTGGCCAGAATTCCTGTGAGGCTGAGCCAGCCCGGCCCCAAGGCGGCCAGAAGGAGGCAGGCCAAAAGAGTTGCGAGCAGGAATTGACGTGCTCCGTAAATCTCGACCAGGGCCACCTCCAGGCGCTGAACGAGGGGGAACCCTATTGTGCGCATGGCCTGACTGGCCTGCATTCCCGAGTCTACAAATCCGGGCAGGTCCTTGATGCGCACCGGTCCAAAAAGGCCAGAAAATCCGCAGAGCTTTTTCAGTCTGTGCCCGGCCACGCCAGGAGCGGCCAACTGAGGCAGGATCAGGGTGCGGTGGGAGACGATCTGCCCCAGGCCGGACGTCGTGACTCTCCTGGCCACTTCCTCGGTGTTGAAGCTCTGCTTCCCGGCTGCGCACCAGACATTGATGCCGTAGGTTTCCACAACCAGAAGCCAGTAGGAGTGTCCGGCCAATTCGCGGCGCAGGATGTCAAAGGTCAGCTTGAAGTTGCAGGTGACCAGGACCGGGCTGTTCTCTTCCGGGCTGCCCAGGGCGTACACTCCCGGAGGTATGCGGTAAGTATCCCGGCCAACGCCCAGGCGCACCAGGCAGGCCTGAAGGTAGTCGGGCAGATGCCAGGTGGATGTCACCCGGGGAACCGGTCCGGCCGCAGTTCTCAGCCAGTCGTGCACAAAGTGCCAGGCCCTGAGCCCGGCTCTTTCGCCTGCCGCCTCCGGCGGCAGCTTGTTTTCAGGGCCTCAGCATGGAGCGTCAGTTTGAGCTGACTTTGGAGCGGCCGATATGTCCTCGAGCCTCTGGAGGGTTCCAGCCTCAGGGGGGGCAGGAGTCAAGGCTGAAAAAGGGTTCTGGACTTCGCCGCGTCCTGTCCGATCTTCCAGGTTCACCTTCAGTTCATCCCGCGCCGCCTGCGCGGAGGATGCACAGCTTCAGGCAGAACCTGCAGATTCTCCGGTCTGTTTTGGAATCGGTCTCTGCTCTGCTTGTCTCATCAAGCCTCCGGATACCCGTGCGTTTCTTTGAAACAAAGCCCTGGTACCATGTGCTCCCTGGCCTGGATCAAGGCCTCGGTGGTGTCCCGCCAGGCCTCCACAGCCACATGATACGCCTGCCTGCCCTTGAGGGTCAGGCTGTAAACCTTGCGCTGCCTGCCGGAGACCACCTCTTTGTGGCATGTCACATAGCCGCCCTGCATGAAGTCCTTGAGCACCGGATAGATGGCAGCTTGACTCGGCGAGCAGCATCCCTGGGTCAGATCGGAAATCATTTTGGCAATGGCATAGCCATGGGCAGGGCCGGAATGCAGAGCCCGCAAGATGAAGAAGCGGGACAAAGCCATTTTCAGGAGGCCGTTCCAGTACTTCTCGTCCAGATACAAATCCTGGCGCTCTTGATCATAGGTTGAGCATTTATGCATAGAACTTTTATATATGCAAAACAGGCTATGGTCAAGGCTGAGCCCGATGAACAAGGGTGCCCCGTCAGGTCAGCTTTTCTGCCCCTCCGGTCCCGGGTCAAGCGGGTGCGTCCTGTCCGGTCCGCTCTCTTGCCGGTCTTGGGCGTGTTCAAGCAGCCGCAGGTTGGCGGCAGGGGCTGAGCCATCCTTGTCCTGACCAAAGTAGAGCGTGGTATGAGGGAAGGGGATTTCAATCCCGGCGGCGTCGAAATGCTTCTTGACCAGGCGGTTGTAGGCCCGGCCCAAGGCCCATTGGGCTCCCGGCTTGGTCTTGATGCGGATGCGGAGGTCCACCGAGCTGCTGCCCAGGGCGGTCACCCCATGAACTTCCAGGGGCTCCAAGATGTTGTGTTTGTGTTCCTCGTCAGTGCACAGCTCGTCAAAGGCTGCCCGAAGGTGAGAGATGGCCTCGTCGATGTCCTCCCGGTAGGCAATGCCATAGACCCCCAAGTGATAGGCAAAATCGCGCATGAAGTTCGATATCGTGTCCACGGAAGAAAAGGGCACGATGTGGTAGGTCCCGGAGAGATCCCGCAAGCCCACCGAGCGTATGCTCAACCTCTCGGCCACTCCGGTCAAGCCTCCTGCAGTGACCACATCCCCGGTGTTCATGGCATTTTCCACCTGGATGAAGACTCCGGTGATGATGTCCTGAACCAGCTTTTGGGCCCCAAAACCAATGGCCAGACCAAGGACCCCGGCACCGGCTATCAGCGGACCGATATTGATTCCGACTTCAGCAAGCACGATCATGGCCGTTATGGTGACCAGGGTGATGATCAGGGCATTGCGGAAAAGGCTGAGCAGCGTCTTGGCCCGAGCCGTGGGTTCGCCGCTGCCGGTTTCGGGATTCAAGCGATGTTCGATCAGGCTGGCCAGAGTGACCCAGACCGCCAATGCTACAATCAGGATCGTGAACACACTGGATGCCTTGCCGATCAGATTGCGGCCCGACTGGCTGGCGTACCATGCGGGCAGGTCAAAGAGGCCCCAGGCATTGAGGACGAACAGGACCACCGCGATGACAATGATCACCCGAATGCATTTCAGGGCCAGGGGGACGTAAGAGTTGAGCCTGGTCTCCAAAAGCGGCACTTTGCGGTTGATGTCCGGGGAAAGGGTTATGCGGCGTCCAATGAGCTGGGAGAGCACGCCAGAGAGAAGCAGCCCGACCCCGATGATGATCAGGGTCTTCAGAGTGGCCAGCATGACATAGGGCAGGGCGTCTGCCGGGCGCAGGATGGTGACAAAGAGGATGATGAGGAAGTAGGCGATAGTCAGGATATGCCAGCTGCGGGATACAATACGGAGCAGAACCTGCGAGCTGCCCATGCTGGCCTTGCCGGCCCGGACGTTGATGGCATCCCGGACCTTGATCCGGTTTTTGAGGATCACGCCTGCGGCATAGAAAAAGGCCAGGAGCATGATGAGCAGGCCCGCAGCCTGCCCCAGGGCAAAAGAGAGATTGGAGTTGATCAGGGGGACCGCCAGGAGCAGGCCATAGCCAAGGAACCCGGTCAGTCTGGCCAGGAAGCGATTCCAGTATGCGGCTTCATCTGGGCTGATCGCTATCAGGCGCAGCCCCTGATAGCGGGACGAGAAGAGCATGCGGATGCCTGCCTTGAGCAGCTCGATCACCAGGAAGGCGTTCAGGAACAGGGCGATTCTGGTGTTCAGGGCTCCGGACTCGCCAATGGCAAAGGTGGCGATGATGTTGCCGCTGACATAGGCCAGAACAACCACCAGGACGTCAGCGAGAGCGGCCAGGACAACCGCCGCAACGATCCGCAGCAAAGTGCTTTTGCCCCCGCCATGCAGGGACCAGTGGCTCAAGCGGGAAAATATGGGCCGGGCCAGGCGTCGAAAGATGAAGAAGGCGGCTACAACGGCAATGATGACCAGGCCGAGGTTGTAGGATGCCTGGGCCAGGGCTTCGAGGTCGATGGCCCGTTCTGTCCCTGGCCTGGATGTGACGATGGCCGTCACGCTGGCGGTGATCTGTTCGAAACGGCTGCCGACCTCGCCGGCAAAGCCGCTTACGGCTTCAGCCAGGCGGCGGGGCAGGGAAAGTTTTTCAGGTTCCTCCTGGGCCAGGGCTTGACCAGCAGCAGCGAGCTGCCCGCTTTCCTTTTCCGCCAGGGCTCGAAGGTCTTGGATCAGCGCTTGACGGGCCTGTTCGTTTTCCAGGAGATCTGCCAGGGTGGAATAGGCTGGGGGCTCGCTCTGGGCTTGCTGGGCATGGCTTGTGCCGGCCGGAGGTAACAGAATGAAGGCAAGAAAGCCTGACAGGATGCATGGCAAAAGGGGTTTCCAGATGGATCTGAACATGAATCTCCCTCATCTCTTGTCTTTGTAAAAAGCTCAATGCCCAATGATTGCTGGCACAGTTGAACCTGCCCGCAGCTTCGCCCTGTCCAATTTCAAAGGGATAACAGTAAATGAAGAGATCTTATTTGGCAAACGTGTCTGGATGGGGCGTAGCGGCTTGATCGGTGGAAAGAAGAGAAACGCCCGGTATCGGCACGAACCGGCACCGGGCGTTGATGATGCATATGAACCAAAGATTCAGCACAGCCAGAGGCTGCGCTGAATTCTGTTCCTTCGACGTTCAAAGGTCATTCAGATGCATCCCAGGCAGCGCTTGTACATCCACTCATATCCGGCGACGTCAATATCCCTTGGGTTGCCTGGGGTTTGGGGGTCGTTGAAGGCTTCTCTGGCCAGGTTGGGGATGTCGTCCTCGATGACGCCCAGATCAGCCAGGCTGGGGATGTCGATGTCCTCGGCCAGTTCGTACACAGCTTCAGCCCCGAGCAGGCAGGCCTCGCGGTCGGGCAGCCCTTCAACATCAACTCCCATGGCTTTGGCCACCCGTCTGAACTTATTGGGCCGACCGATCCAGTTGTATTCCATGAACGCTCCGAGAGTGGCCCCGACAGCCGGACCGTGGTGAATCTCGGGCTTGAGCCCGCCCAGGGTCTGGGTCAGGGCGTGCACAGCCCCGGCACTCTCCGTGCCATAGGAGATTCCAGCCAGGTGGGCGGCCATGGCCATGTAGTATCGGGCTTCGATGTCCTGACCATTGCCTACGGCCCGGCGCAGGTAATTGGCGCAGTACTCGATGGCCAGCAAAGCTGCGGCATCAGTGTGCGGCTGGGCAAAGTGGCAGGTAAAGCACTCGATGGCGTGACACAGGGCGTCCATGCCGGTTCCGGCCGTCACATGAGGGGGCATGGACAAATGCAGCTCCGGGTCGACGATCGCGATGTGTGGTGCCAGAAGCGGCCCGCCGACATTGAACTTGAACTTGCGGTCAGGGTCGGTGATCACGGCCCAGACTGTGATCTCGCTGCCTGTCCCTGCTGTTGTGGGAATGGTGATCAATGGAGCGATGCGGTTCTCCAGGTCCCGCTCTGCAGCTTCCCAGGTCAAAATGTTGCCTTCATGGGTGACCTCGACCCCGACCCCTTTGGCCGTATCCATGGCGCTTCCCCCGCCAAGGCCGATGATTCCGTCACAGCCGTTGTCCTGATAGGCCTTCGTGGCCTGTCCCACGGTTTGGATGTACGGGTTGGGCACCACCTGGTCAAAGACGGCATAAGGGATGTCCGCTTTTTCCAGGGTGGCCGTGACCCGGTCCAGCAAACCGGCGGCAACCACGCCTGGATCGGTGACGATCAAAGGCTTGGTGGCCTTCAGCTCCCGGAGGGAATCCGGCAGGGCGATCAGAGACCCGACACCGTGTTTGGCTTTGGTGGTGCATTGAAATTCACGCAGCTTGTAGTAATTGTCCATATCATTTCTCCTTGTTCATGCTGGGGTTTGACTCTTGGTGCTATGAGGCCACATTCAGGGTGAAGGTGGGTTCATCAGTGATGGCCAGCCTGTCCAGGGCCTCCTGCCCTGGCCTGCCATCGCTATCCCAGCCCCGAAGACGGTAGTAGTCAGTGCGCAAGGCCTCCATATCCTGGCTGCTGATGCGGTGACCCTTGTAAGGTCCGCTGGGAAGGGGCTCTTCCACGAACCGTCTGGGCAGGGTGTCCGAGGTAGGGGAGATGCCTTCGCGCAGGTTGAAGAGCCTGGTCAGGTTCCAGATTTTCTCTCCAATGCGCTCAAAGATCTCTGCCCGGGCGGACTGTCCTGTGGCTGTATTGAGCAGGCTGGCGTAGGTTTCAGGCTGGATGCCGAACCCCCCGAAATCGCATTTGACCAGGGTATCGGTCCCAGCCAGGGTGTTCTGCATCTGGATGAGCATGGCCGCTTTGCCTTCCAGGGCCAGGGCCTTGACCGGCTGACCTTCCCATTCCCCCTGGGTGACTTCCAGGGGCGCGGGCAGGCCGCGCTGGTGACAGCCCCCCCGGTCGGCAGTCATGAAGGCCAGCCCTGTTCCTGGGGCCCCCCGAGGCCCCCAGGCCGGGGACTCAAGGCCTTTGACATGCTGGGCAAAGGCCTGGCTGTCCTGACCCAGGGCTTCGGAAGCCCGTTTGACTCCCTGGGCCAGAAGCTGCCCCAATTCATCCTCATTGGCTGCAATGGCCCTGATCAGGTATTCGGCAGCCGCGATGCTGCCAAACTCGAGGGACACCCCGGGAGGGGAGTCAAGGAGCCCTTTTTCAGCCGCCTCCATGGCAAAGCCGATCACCCCTCCGGTGGACATGGAGTCCAGCCCGAAACGATCGCAGAGCTTGACCAGGTGGGCCACGGCCCGAATGTCGGAAATGTCCAGGTTGGACCCCATCAGTGCGGCTGACTCATACTCCACAATGTCGGTGATGGTCCCGGCGAACTTTCCGGTCCGCACCGCTCCCATTTTGCTGCAGCCGATCGGACAGCCAAGGCAGGCGGCGCTGTTGAGCCAGAGGTGCTTTTTCTGTCCGGGATCGCCAAGGGCGGCTGCTTTGTCATAGGTCCCGTCCGAGAAGTTTCGGGTCGGCAGGAGGCCTGTCTCGCTGGCAAACTCAACCGCCATGGCCGTGCCGGTGGCTTTAAGGCCCTGGACGTCTTCAGACCCTTCCAGGTCCTGATCGGCCTGAATACAGGCTTTGGAGAATCCAGCCGGGTCAGCCACCTGGACGCATTGGTTCCCCTTCACCGCAATGGCCTTGAGATTCTTGGACCCCATGACCGCCCCGGCCCCGCCCCGGCCGGCCTGGCGATTGTACTCGCAACTGACCAGCCCGAAGAGGACCCCATTCTCACCGGCCTGCCCGATGCTCAGGATCTTGTACGTCTCATCCTGCAGATCAGACTTGATCCGGGCATTGGTCTCCAGGGCGTCCAGGCCCCAGAGGTGAGCAGCGCTCTCAATGCGGACCGCGTCGTCCTCGATCAGGAGGATGACCGGTTCTGAAGAGCGGCCGAGAACAATGAGCCCGTCGTAGCCGGCATACTTGAGCTCCGGGGAGAAATACCCGCCGAAATAGGAATCCAGAAAGGTCCCGGTCAGCGGTGACTTGGTGACGATACAGCCGCGCATGGCCGGGGCCGTGGTCCCGGTCAGAGGTCCGGTCATGACCATGAAGACGTTGTCCGGGCTCAAGGGGTCAGTCCCGGTCGGCAGCAAGTCGGACAAGAGCTTGGCCCCGAACCCTTTGCCGCCGAGATAGCCCTGGCGCAGCCAGTCTGGAACAGGAACAGTGTCAGCTTGGCCGGTGGTCAGATTGACCACCAGAAATCGGCCCATATATCCTTCAGTCATGATAGTCTCCAGTAGTGATGAGTTCCAGGGCCCCGGTAGGGCAGGCCTTGACGCACTCAGGTTCCCCGCCGCACAGGTCGCATTTCACGGCCTTGTTCGTGTCATGGTCGAGATGGATGACTCCGAGGGGGCAATAGGTGGCACACAAGCCGCATCCGGTGCAGAGCTCGGAATCGACGATCCAGGCCCGGCCGTCCTGGGCCTGGGTGATGGCCTGGACTGGACAGGCGTTGGCACAGAAGGCGTTCCGGCACTGATTGCAGACAATCGGCAGGTGGACCAGATTTTCCCGGATGTGTTCGATCTTCAGGACAGACCGGCGGGGATTGAACCCTCCGGTAGTTTTTTGGGCGCAGGCCAATTGACACAGGGAACAACCGGTACAGAGATCAAAATGAGTTCGAATAAACATATTTTCAACCATTGTGAGCTGTTGCATTGTGATATCATTTTTATGGGTGAACAGATCCAGGTTTCGTTCATTTCGCAGGACACAGCAAATGACTCCATTGCAATTGCTGATCGGTTCAAAAGCGAACAAAGGAAAAGGAGGTTTGCCGAAAAGAGGAGTTTCCCGCATGACCAACAAGGTGTGTATACACAAAGTTGTGTTGTTGTACCATGTCTTTTTTTTTTGTCAACTCTGAAAAAATAATTTGTTGATTAATCAACATGGTTGTGAAAAATCAGTTCAGAGATTGAACTGTGGGAGTTGTTCGCCTGGTCTGGAGTGGTGTCAGTGCGTGATCGTACCGTGCAGCCGCATCAGCTCGGGCAGTCTGGACCGTCATGTCCTTTCCAGGGCTTGCCGGATGTGATACCTGCTCCATGAGTGGAAAGGGAGCAGAGTGTCCGGGTACACACTTTTTTGATACTCTACGGATGGACTATGAAAAGCAGTATCTCACGGGTTCATGATGTCATCCGCCGTCGGCCGGGGGCCCTCATAGCCAAAGGGGAGCTGACCCTGGACCCTGGGTTTGCTCGAGCTTTCTTGGACTGGAAGACGCCAGGCAGCATTGATCAGACCCACTCGGATCTTGACCTGGTCGTCATGTGCAGCCGGGCCCTGGGACTTGATCTTGTCTGCGTCCAATCAGGAGATGCCGAGGATGATCATGTGAACTTGACAGCTCGGCCTTCAGACCTCAGCACTCTTGCCGATCAGGGACTGTTTGTCTTCTGGGTGGTCAACGGAGCCTTTCAATTGGTCGTAAAGCGCAAGGGCATGATGGAGCTGATGACTGATCTAGCCATAGCTCCAGATGATGTCAGCCAGGAGTTGCGGAACATATCCCATGAAGTCATCACCACCATGGCCACTGGAGTGCGCTCTGGTGCTCACGGGGTGATCATTGCAGATGACATCGCTTACAGCCAGAGCACGTTCATCTCTCCTGAGGCTGTTGAACAGCTCCTCTTTCCCCTGTGGTCGATGCAGGTCAGGTCTGCCCACGAGCTGGGGGTTCCGGTTTTTTTTCATTCCGACGGAAACCTGAGAGGTGTCCTGCAGTTGATCGAGCACGCCGGATTTGACGGTCTGCAGTGCGTCGATGCAACAGCGGGCATGACTGTGCAGGATGTCAAAGCCCACTGCGGAACATCTCTCTGCTTGATGGGGATGATCGATCCTGGTCTGCTCTGTGAACCCCTTGACCGGAACGACGTCGAGACACGGCATGAGTCGCTGCACCAGGCGGTGAGCGAAGTGCTGACCCTGGCCCGTACTGCAGGGGGGGTGATCCTTGGAACGAGCAGCGGGCTGCATTCCGGGATGTCGCCCGAACGGGTCGCACTGCTGTATCGTTTGGCGGCCGAGCTCGAGCCGACCATCGAGCAGCCCAGACAATTTCTCCCTTGATCAAACCGGCCAAGTCGAAACTTTTCTCGACAATTCGGGAGCCTTTTCTTTCCTCAACCTTGAACCCTGAACCCTGAACCTTGAACCCTGAACTTTGAACCTTGAACCTTGAACCTGTCAGCCAGGCCAGAGGCCTGGTCTTTACCCACACATAGGACAGTGGGTCTGAAGAAAGATTTTTTTAACCGCCCGCTCCCGAGGGTCGCTTGATGAAGAGGATAAAGGCATGGATGGAAGAGGTTCTTTTTCAGCCCAAGCGATGCTCCTTGGGCTGAAGCTGCCCACCGCTAACGCGGTAAAAGGCCCTCAAATGGATGCCAGGGGTCAGAAACTTTTCATAACTGCCTCAGTATGCGGTTTGAAAGATGCAAAGTAGGTGCAGGGGAACGGGAGGTTCAAGACTCTTTTCCCTCTGTGTCAAGTGTGTACGAAGCTCATGCCAGAGGCAGGGCTGACAAGCGACCAACTTTCAACACCCCAGGTCCTTGCTCTTATTGCTTTTCTTCTGTTCGCTGTCTTCTGTCCTCTGTCCTCTGCATCTCCCCAGGGCCGGCCGCTTGGAAAGCGGCGGCCTACCCGGAATCCAGCTGCTTCCC
>CAYOID010000066.1:0-19407 GCA_964403955.1 uncultured Desulfohalobiaceae bacterium
CGGAGCAGCTTGCCCTGGACGCCGGCTCAGCGGCCAGGGCAATTCCCTCTCTCTTCCTCCTCCTCTTCATCTTCTCCGTGCCTTCGTGCCTCAAGTGAGGAGCGGCAGCGACGAACGGGCGAGAGACCAATCTTTTCTTCTCTTCCAACCTCACCCACTGTCTCAAGTGTCTGCCAAGTTCATGCCTCTGGCTGCGCTGACTATTTGGGTTGCGTGTCACTTCAAGGCCCCGCACCATTTGAAGCCGAAGAGAAGCGGTTTGGCCTTCCCCAGCAATTGAGTTTCATACGAGCTTTGCCAGCGGCAAAGCTGACTTTGCCTGCAATGGCACAGGATGTTTGTAGCCCCCTTGTTTTGGTCCAGTCAAGATTGAGGGTTTACATTTCGGAATGGATGAATACAATACCCGCCTGATCAGGATTTTTCCCTGGCATGGACTCGATTCGACCTTCAGACGGCCAGCCGGCCATCATGATTTTGTGAGGGATATTGCCATGGCCATCAAGGGCTTGGACTTCTTCAGACTTGACGACGACTACACTGATCAGGAAAAGCTGATCAAAAAATCTGTCCGCGAATATCTGGACAAAGAGATCCGGCCTCAGGTCAATGAGGCCTTTCACCAGGAAGCCTCCCTCGACTTTCAAAAGATCGGCAGAACCATGGGCGAGCTGGGCATGCTCGGGGCCTTTCTCCCGGAAAAGTACGGCTGCCCCGGAGCCAATTATGTGGAGTTCGGACTCATCTGCCAGGAAGTCGAACGGGTGGACAGCGCCCTGCGCAGTTTTGTGGCCGTAACCAGCGGTCTGGTCATGTACCCCATTTTTGCCTTTGGGTCTGAAGAGCAAAAGATGCGCTGGCTGCCCAAGCTGGCCAGCGGCGAAATCATCGGCTGCTTTGGACTGACCGAGCCCAACCACGGCTCTGATCCGGGCGGGATGGAGACCACAGCCCGTTGGGACGGCCAGGAGTGGATCCTCAACGGGAGCAAGACCTGGATCACCGAGGCCGATATTGCCGACATCGCTGTGGTCTGGGCCAGGGATGTGCAGGACGGGCGGATCAAAGGCTTTGTGGTCGACAAGGACACCCCGGGCTTCACCCGCTCTGAGCTGACCATGAAAGGCTCCATGCGGGCCGGTGGAGTCGGCGAGCTCGGATTGGTCAACTGCCGGGTCCCTGAGAGCCACAGGCTGGACAAGGGACAGGGGCTGCGCTCTCCCCTCAAATGCCTGAACCAGGCCAGGTACGGCATCTCCTGGGGGGCCCTGGGGGCTGCTGCCGACTGCTTTGAAACCGCCCTGACCTACACCGGGGAGCGCACCCAGTTCAATGCACCCATTGCCTCCTTCCAGCTGGTCCAGGACAAGCTGGTCAAGATGTTCATGGACATCTCCAAGGGCCAGCTCGTATCCTACAGGGTGGGCCGGCTCATGGACCAGGGCAAGGGCACCCCGGAGCAGATCTCCTTTGCCAAGAAGAACAATGTGGCCGTGGCCCGAAAATGCGCCCGGGTGGCCAGGGAGCTCCTGGGGGCCAACGGCATCTCCCTGGATTACTCCCCGATCAGGCACATGGCCAACATCGAAAGCGTCTACACCTATGAAGGCACGGACGACATTCACACCCTGATCCTGGGCAAGCATGTCACAGGGCTGCAGGCCTTCACCTCGTGAGCCCCCTCTTAACAAAACCAGAGGCAGAACAGGCTCTTTTTGAGCAGAGCCTATCACGCGGATACAGCCGGTATGATCCAGTCAAGAAACTGAGTTCCTTGACGAAGCATGTGGATTGTCTGTAATTTTGAAAATACTCAAAAACAAAAGATAGTGAGACAGGATTGACAGGATCTTTTCTTGGCGTGCCGGAAACCCGCCAAGAAGGAACCAATCGCCTATCGGCGATGGAGGAGGTGGTTCTTCCATCACGCGCTACGCGTGATTGGATTCCCTGCCCGCATGCTTCCGGCATGTGGGCAGTAAATAATCCAAGAGATCCTGTAAATCCTGTCAAAAAAAGTTTTTCTTCATTTCTGGAAAATTCCACAGCCCGCGTCGCTGTAACCAAAGCTGCTGCCGGGAGTTTTGAAAAGGGCCTGGAGGGTTCACCCCTCCAGGCCCTTGTGTTTTCATCACCTGCCGCCAGGGAGCTGTTCAAACAATGCCCTGATCGATCATGGCATCCACGACCTTGACGAACCCGGCGATATTGGCCCCGTTCATGTAGTTCAGAGGGGTCCCGTACTCTTCGCCCGCTTCCAGGCAGATGCGGTGGATGTTCTTCATGATCACCTTCAACCGGTCGTCCACCTCCTCCCTGGTCCAGCTCAGGCGCATGGAGTTCTGGGTCATCTCCAGTCCTGAAACAGAGACGCCGCCGGCATTGGCGGCCTTGCTCGGGCCGAACAGGACCCCGTTGTCCAGGAAGACGTCAATCCCGTCCGGGGTGGTGGGCATGTTCGCCCCTTCAGAGACCAGACGGACATTGTTTTTGACCAGGTTCCGGGCGTCCTGACCGTTGATCTCGTTTTCGGTGGCACTGGGAAAGGCGCAGTCCGCGGGATGATCCCAGATGGGATTGTATCCCAGGCCGGCATCAAAAGGCACAAACTGGGCCGAAGGGTACTTGTCCGCATACTCGCTGATCCTTCCCCGGCGAACGTTCTTCAGGAGCTTGACGTACTCCAGCTTGCCCCGGTCGAGGCCGCCCTCATCGTAGATGTATCCCCCGGAATCGGACAGGGTGACCACCTTGGCCCCGAGCTCAAGCAGCTTCTCAGTGGTGAACTGGGCCACATTCCCGGAACCGGACACCAGGCAGGTCTTGCCCTCCAGGGTGTCGCTCTTTTGGGCCAGCATCTCGGCCGCAAAGTAGACCACGCCGTAGCCGGTCGCCTCAGGCCTGATCAGGCTGCCGCCCCAGTCCAGGCCTTTTCCGGTCAGGACTCCCACGAACTCGTTCTTGATCTTTTTGTACATCCCGAACAAAAAGCCGATCTCCCGCCGGCCAACTCCGATGTCTCCGGCCGGGACGTCCGTGTTCGGGCCGATGTGCCGGTAGAGCTCGAGCATGAAGTTCTGGCAGAAACGCATGACTTCAGCGTCAGATTTCCCCTTGGGGTCGAAATCCGAACCGCCTTTGCCCCCGCCCATGGGCAGGGAGGTCAGGGCGTTCTTGAAGGTCTGCTCAAAGGCCAGAAACTTGAGAATCCCCAGGTTGACCGAGGGATGGAACCTGAGCCCTCCCTTGTAAGGTCCCAGGGCGCCGTTCATCTCAACCCGAAAGCCCCGATTGACGTGGACCTCGCCCTGATCGTCCATCCAGGGGATTCGAAACTGGATGACCCTTTCCGGCTCCACGATCCGCTCCAGAATCTTAACCCGCCGGTATTCCTGGTTCTTGTCCAGGACCGGCTTGATCGATTCAGCCACCTCGCTCACGGCCTGATGGAACTCTTTCTGCTCCGGATCCCTGGCCTTGACGATCTCCATGATTGTCGACATCTCGCACTCCTTTGTCTTGAAACACACCAACACATCCCATCCGGGCCTTTTTAGCCCCGGACATTTTGTCAGCCCTGCACAGAGGGTTGATGAATACTCGTTGCCAACAGGCCTATGCGCTGGCCTTTGGAATGTCAAGACAGGCAGCGCCCCGGAAAAAGAAGGGCCGCTGCCTTGTTTCAACGAGCCGGCAGTGATAGTCTGAATCCGTGTTCTCTGTTCGCGGCGTCTATCCTGCACACACTTTATTGTCTTCTACCTTCGGTCGAGGCCATCAGGACTAACCAAATGAAAACCCAAAAAGTGGGTGCAGGAGGGTGAAAACTCTTCCTCTTATCCCCCTGTCAGCGCAGCCTCTAGCTGCGCTGACAGGTCGAGGGTTGAGGGAAGAAAAGATGCTCAACTTTGGCAAATGATGATCCTCATTCTGCCAGTTCGATCAGGGTAGGAACTTTGGCGATTGCTCCTCTTGCTGCTCCCCTTTCCAAGGGGAGCTGTCCGCAGGACTGAGGGGTCCGGGGAGCTCCCCTCACTCAGTTCCGTGAAGAGTGCTGCTCAACGATGCGTCCATGTACCTGATTTGAAGCTCAAACTAAACAACCTCACTGAACTGAGTGAGGGGTGAGGGGTGAGGGGTTCTTCCTCGTGAAGTTTCATACGAACGGGTGCGAAGCTCATGCTTTTTGCCGGGCTGAGGTGATGCCGCCATGAACGAACCACCTGATCCGAGCCTGCGTTTTGAGTCCACCACTGTCCAGGCCAGGCTGCGCACCCCCTCAGGCCAGGAAGTGGACCTGCCCGTCGAGATCAGGACCAATCCGGTCACCGGCCGGACCTGCCGGATCGCCCTCAGCCGGAACAGGGAACGGGAACCCGGGACCGAAAGCCTGCCCCAGCCTCCGCCTGAGGCCCGGGAACCGGAAAAATGTCCTTTTTGCCCCCCGCAGGTCCAGACCCTGACGCCCAGGCTGCGTACAGACCTGTTTGCAGTCGATCGGCTGAAGCTTGAGAGCTCCACGCTGTTTCCCAACCTCTACCCCTACGGAGCCAGTTCAGCTGTCAGCCTGTTCGACGAGACCCATTTCGTGGAAATCGGCCGGGCTTCCCATGAGTCCTACACTGCGAGCCTGAAGAACTGCCTGGCTTACCTGGCCCGGATTCATGCCGCAGATCCAGAGATCAGGTATATGGGCATCACCCAGAACCACCTGCCCTCGGCCGGGGGCTCTCTGGTCCATCCGCATCTGCAGGTCAATGCCGATGCGCTCCCGGCCAACCACCAGCGCACCCTCAGTCATAAGGCTGCTTCATGGCACGAACGTACCGGCACTCTTTTGTTCTCTGAAGTCCTGGGCCTGGAAAAGGCTCATGGCTCGAGGATCATTGGCACAACAGGGGAGTGGCAGTGGCTGGCCGCTTTCGCCCCTGAAGGATTCTTTGAGATCTGGGGCCTGCTGCCCGGGGTGACCTCCCTCTTCGCCCCAGAGCCCAGGGTCTGGGACGATCTGGCCAGGGGGATCCTCAATGTTCAGCGCTTCTACCGCAGCCTGAACCGCAACGGCTACAACCTCGGGCTCCTGTCCTTCGAGGACCCGTCCAGCTGCCTGGAGCTGCGCACCGTAATCATGGCCCGGTCCAATTACGCCCCCTGGGTCCGGAACGATCACACCGGTTTTGAGGTCATGCTCGGGGACATGACCACCTTCAGCCCGCCCGAGGACACGGCCGCTGCCGCCAGACCCTTCTTTGCCTCCTGAGAACGGTGTGCATTCCGCCCTTTGCAAGCATGGAAAGAACGCTCCTCTCCGGTGGCCGCTCCGTTGTTGCGCCCTTGCCTGGAACGGCGGCGCTGCGCAGCCCAAAGCGGCCTCAAGGCGGCCATGCCTGGTTGAAGTCTCGCGAGCTGAAATACTTGCCCTGCCACAGCTGTCTCCGGGCCATGGAAGCATGAATGGCCTGCAGGTTGGTCTGCTTTTCCAAAGCCCACTCCGGGGCCACCAGCTCTTCCGGGTGGGGATCTCCGGTCAGGCGCTGGATGATCATCTCCGGGGGCAGGAGGCTCAGGAAGTCCCCCACCAGCCGGGCATACTCATCCCGGGTCAGGCACGTGTAGTCCCCGGCCTGGTGCATGGCCTGCAGCCTGGTCCCCTGGATCACGTAGAGCAGGTGCAGCTTGACCGCTTCCACGCCAAGACCGGCCAGAAACCGGGCCGTGTCCATCATCTGGTCGTGACTCTCTCCAGGCAGGCCCAGAATGACATGGGCGCACACCGGCAGCTTCCGCTGTCTGGTCCGATCCACGGCAGAGACGAAATCCTCCACCCGGTGGCCGCGATTGATCAGCTCCAGGGTGGCGTCATGGGCAGACTGCAGGCCGTACTCCATCCAGATCAGTCCCTTGTCGGCCAGTCCGGCCACCCCGTCCAGGGTTGGGTCAGGCACGCAGTCCGGTCTGGTCCCTATGGTCAGCCCGACCATGTCCGGCAGGGCCAGGACCTCCTCATACATGGCCAGCAGGGTCGAAAGCGGGGCATGGGTATTGGTGAAGGACTGAAAATAGCCCAGGAACTTGGATGCCTTGTACCTCTTGCGCAGAAAGAACTGGGCCGCCTGGACCTGCTCGGTCAGGCTCCGTCCTGATGAAGACGCGCCTGTTCCCGATCCCCGAGGATTGCAGTAGATGCACCCCCCGCGGCCCACGGTGCCGTCCCGGTTGGGACAGGTCAGACCGGCATCCAGGCTGATCTTCTGGACCCGGCACCCGAATGCCTGTCTGAGATAGGAGTTGAAGTCCCGGTAGGGTTTATGCTGCATCATTGACTCCCCGGCTGGTCCATTCTATGACATGGCATTTGGGGAAAGGCAACATGGCAGGAGCATGCCGCGTGCCTGCCTGATCCTGGCAAAAAATGGGTTGCGATCTTGTCTAGGACCACCACCGAACTCCTCTTGAACGGGCTGCACACGTTTGAAAAGTTGAGCGAGCTTGAGGAAGGCACACTTTCAACCTTCTCAACCTCTTCAACATCCTCAACCGACACCACGCGTGCGTTCAGGCGGAAGAGTGTTCCTCCAGGTCCTAAGCTGAAACCCTCAAGTCTCAAGTCATGAATTCTTCCTACGACATCATTGTCATCGGAGGCGGGCACGCCGGGTGCGAAGCCGCCCTGGCCGCAGCCAGAATGGGCTGCCGGACCCTGCTCCTGTCCATCTATCTGGACACCGTGGCCCACATGCCCTGCTCCCCCTCGGTGGGGGGAATCGGAAAGGGGCACCTGGTCAAGGAGATCGATGCCCTGGGCGGGGAAATGGCCAGGGTCACGGACCGCACCGCCATCCAGTTCAGGCGCTTGAACACCAGGAAAGGTCCGGCGGTTCAGGGAACCAGGACCCAGAACGACAAGGTCCGCTACCGGACGATCATGAAGCACGTCCTGGAGACCACTCCCAATCTGGAGCTCAAGCAGCGCCTGGTCTGCTCCCTGGTCCTGGAAGGCAGGACAGTGGCCGGGGTCAGGGATGAGCTCGGGGACACGCTGGCGGCTCAGGCCGTTGTCCTGGCCGGAGGGACCTTTCTCCACGGCCGGGTCCACATCGGGTCCACCTGCATCCAGGCCGGCAGGGCCGGGGAATTTCCGTCCAACGAGCTCCCGGATCAGCTCCGGGAGCTTGGTTTCGACCTGGGGCGGATGAAGACCGGGACCCCGGCCAGGCTGAATCGCAGAAGCATTGATTTCTCCCAGTTCGAAGAGCAGGTCGGCGACCCCGAGCCCCGGCCCTTTTCCCTGTTCACCGATTCCATCGCTCAGCCCCAGGTCTCCTGTTTCTTCGGTCGAACCCACCTCCGGACCCACGCGGTCATCAAGGAGCATATCTCCCTCTCCCCCCTGTATGACGGCACAATCACCGGGGTCTCGGCCAGATACTGCCCCTCCCTGGAAGACAAGATCATGAAGTTTCCGGACAAGGAGTTCCACCACATCATCCTCGAACCCGAGGGGCTGGACACCGAGGAGATCTATGCCAGCGGCACCGGCAACTCCCTGCCTGTCGAAATCCAGAACAGCCTCATCCGCACCGTGCCCGGGCTGGAGGAAGCTGAGATCATGCGCCCGGCCTACGCCATCGAGTACGACTACATCCTGCCCACCCAGCTCTACACCACCCTGGAGACCAAGCTGGCCAGAGGCCTGTATCTGGCCGGGCAGGTCAACGGGACCTCGGGGTATGAAGAGGCCGCGGCCCAGGGCATCTGGGCCGGGATCAACGCGGCCTGCCAGGTCCAGGGCCGTCCGCCCTTTGTCCTGGACAGATCCCAGGCCTACATGGGGGTGATGATCGACGACCTTGTGCTCAAAGGGGTCAGCGAACCCTACCGCATGTTCACCTCCAGGGCCGAGTACCGGCTGCTGCTCCGGGAGGACAACGCCGACCTGCGTCTTCTGGAAAAGGGTTTCGAGCTCGGCCTGCATTCCAGGCAGACCTGGCTGGAGCTCAGGGAGCGCAGAGAGGCCATAGGGCGAGAGCTCAAACGCTGCCGGCAGACCTTTGTCAGCCCAACCCGGGAGCTGAACGCCGCCCTGGAGAAGAAAGGCTCGCAGCCGGTCCAGAACGGGGTCATGCTGGCCAAGCTCCTGAAGCGCCCGGAGCTGCACTACGCAGACCTGGAACCCTTTGCCCCGCCCCCGGAAGCCCTCTCCAGGCCGGTCAAGGAGCAGGTGGAAATCCAGTGCAAGTACGAGGGCTACCTGCTGCGCCAGGAGTCGGAAGTCAGCAAGTTCAAGGACCTGGAGCAGATCTCTCTCCCCGGGGACTTCCCCTACGGCCGGGTCCCGGGCCTGACCAATGAGCTCCGGGAGAAGCTCTCCGAGCTCAAGCCCCGCTCCCTGGGCCAGGCCTCAAGGATTCCGGGCATGACCCCGGCAGCCCTGAGCCTGCTCAGGATCGCCCTCAAGAGAAGCTCACCCCAGGCCTGACCTCGCGATGATCAATGAAGAAAAGTGCACAGGGACTGGTAATGAAATTATTCATTTTTTTGAGATCGGCCTCAAGCCGATCCCAAAAAAAATGACCTGGAGGAGCCATGATCAGAGACGTCCTGCGCACATTGAGCATCACCTTTGCTGCCGGCTGCTTTGGCGGGCTGCTGAACAGCATCGTGGTCTGGGCCTTTGGGGCCTATGGCCTCAGCGGTGCCCTGGGGGTGGCGATCACGCCCCATTTGACGGCTCAGTGGCTCTATCCCCGCATTGTCTGGGGAGGGATCTGGGGCTGGCTGTTCTTCATCCCTTTCAAGAAGAGCCACCCTGTCCAGCGCGGCCTGCTCTTCAGCCTTGGCCCCACCCTGGTCATGCTCCTGGTGGTTTTTCCACACCAGCTGCACAAAGGGTACCTGGGACTGGATCTTGGCCTGCTGACCCCGCTCCTGGTGGTCGTCTTCAATGCTGTCTGGGGGCTGGGGACTGTGGGCTGGATGCGCTGGGTGCACCGCAGGAGCTGAGTGCTCTCGTATGAAACTCGGCTGCTGGGGAAGGCCAAACCGTTTCTCTTCGGCTTCAAATGGTGCGGGGCCTTGAAGTGACACGCAACCCAAATAGTCAGCGCAGCCACTGACATGAGCATGGCACACACAGAACACAGTGGGCTCGATCGAGTCATCGAGCAGATGTCTCAGGAAAGAAGTCTTGAACCACCCGTTCGCTGCGCTCACTTGACGACAAGGCAGACCCAGGGGCGGACGGGGATTGACTCTTTGCCCTGCTCGACGCTGATCAGGGCAAAAGGGTGCCTCGCTAAAGCGACATGGGGATTAAACTGAGGTGTGCGCCGCAGGCGGGCATCTTTGCCCCGGGGAGGGTCGCCCGGGGCAAAAAGGCTTATCCCGTCCCTCTGGTCCTCTTTGTCAAGCGACCATCGGGAGCGGGTGGTTAAAAAATTCTTGAAACTCTCTCTTCGGTCCCACTGTGCCCTGTGTGGGTAAAGACCAGGCCAGAGGCAGGGCTGACTGGAAATTTCGGTGACGTATTTTTTATGAGTCCAATCAAATCATCTTTTGTACGCTGCATCATGGTCCGGATGCAAAGACAACATCCGCATCCACCCCTTTTCTCTGAAAGCGACGCAGCGGAAGCCTCTGCCAATCCTGAATGCATACAGCCTGGCACCGTGGGGGCCGGAGCGGGAGGAAACGGCTTCCCATTTCAACCCACGATCCTCGTAGACCTGCTGCCAGGTCATGTTTGAGATCTTTCGCAATGTTCCAAGCACAGCCAGCTGTTCATTTTTTTGCAGCTTGAAAAGATGCCTTTGAAAAACCGGGTTGTTCAGATCGAGCTGGACCTTGCCCTGGCTCTGTGCAGCCATCACGTGATCCGTTCCTCAAGGTCAGAGAGGTTGCTGGCCTGCGGAGGGTTCTTCTCTGCCCAGTCAATGGCCTGATCCAGTTCGGACTCTACCTCAGGGGCATAGAGCCACTGCTCGCTTTGCGGAACGAACCTGCCGACCTTGAGAACCCAGACCCCGGGCTCGATTTCATCAACCATGACCTGCTGGCCAGCGTATTGTTTGCCCAGAGAGATCTGTCCGCTCTTACCGACTGTCTTGATCGCACCCATGATGTCCCCCCTTCATGAAAATATGAATTCATGATAGCATGACTGCATGATACGTCAAGAGTCTCGATCGCACAGCAAAACGGGTTGATCTGCTGGGATCAACATCATCCAAAATGCGTCAAAGGTGAGGAGCCAAAAAAAGGGGAGGGATCTTGCCTTGCTTCTAGAGGCCGCCGGAGGCGGATGGGCTCACTGGCAGGCATCCGGCCTGCCAGCGAAAAATCTTGATCCAGTGAATCCTGTAAATCCCGAACATCTTCATCTTGTCGTTATTCATGACGGGTCAATCGAAACATATCGTTCTCTGAGAGCAGGCTTTGGACCTGCTCTCAGAGAACGATGTCCACCGAATCCTGATTATTTTTCCTGGCGATGATCTCCCCGATGACAAAGGCCTGCTCCTTGAGGCCTTCCAGACGAAGCATGACGTCTTCGTGCAGGTCCCGGTTCACAATGAGCACCATGCCCAGTCCGCAGTTGAAGACCTGGAGCATCTCCGGCCAGCTCAGCTGCCCGATCTCCTTGAGCCAATGAAAAACCGGCGCTTTGGGCCAGCTGTTGAAGTCGATCCTGGCCCGGACCCCTCTGGGCAGAATCCGGGGCAGATTGTCGTAAAAGCCGCCCCCGGTGATGTGCACGATGCCCCTGATCTCAAAATCCCGCAAAAGGTTGAGCACGGTCCGGACATAGATCCTGGTCGGCTCCAGCAGGGCCTGGCCGACGCTCATCTCATCCCCGGGGAGGGTCTGCTGGAGGTCGACATTGTGGTCCTTGAGCAGCTTGCGCACCAGGGAAAAACCGTTGGAGTGCAGACCGGACGAAGCCAGGCCGATGACCACGTTCCCCACCCCTATGCTCGACCCGTCCACGATCTTTGAGTTGTCCACCAGCCCGACGCCAAAGCCCGAGAGGTCATACTCCCCAGGCTGGTAAAAGCCGGGCAGCTCGGCGGTCTCTCCGCCGAGCAAGGCGCACTGGGCCTGTTTGCACCCCTCCACGATGCCGGCAATGACCTGCTCGGCCTGCTGGACATCCAGGCCCCCGGTGGCCAGATAGTCGAGAAAAAAAAGCGGTCTGGCCCCGTGGACCACAATGTCGTTCACATTCATGGCCACCAGGTCGATGCCGATCGTGTCATGCCTGTCCACCTCGAAAGCGATCTTCAGCTTGGTCCCGACGCCGTCGGATGATGAGACCAGGACCGGGCTGGACGTTTGACTCAGATCGAGCTTATACATGCCGGCAAAGAGTCCGATATCTGAGACGACCCCCTTGGTGTGGGTCGAGGCAGCCATTGCCTTGATCCGGTCCACAAGAGTATTGGCCGCTTCCAGATTGACCCCGGCTTCCCTGTAGGCCTTGCTCCGATCGTCCATTGAGTCCTTCCCTCATGCCCAGGCATGCTGTTTGGTGTTGTCAAGCCGACCAGGTCTGACTGCCAAGACCTGAACCTGTCCCGCTTCTGGACCGAAGTATAATTTTTTGAACCACAGATTTCAAGGAAAAAAGAACCCCCACCCTGGGGCTTCCCCAGGGTGGGGGTTCTTTTTTACAAAAATCAAAAGGCGTTCGGACATCAATGGCACTCTTTTCAAACCCTTTGATGCTGCTGAATTCTGGCTCCCGCATCCCGGGCTTTTCTGCCGCACCAATCTTCTCGGACATCGATTGACTGCAGATGTGCCTGCATTATGATTGTTTGTGTGTTCGATCAGAATCTTCAAGGTTTCAGGTTCAAAGTCAAAAAAACGAATGGATGGACAAGGAGGATCAGCCATGCACCCCGCCCGCCTCTGGCGTCATAAAGAAGGCCAGACAGTCCAGTGCCGGCTGTGCAGCCATTACTGCAAGCTGGAACCGGACGAATACGGAAAGTGCGGAGTTCGGGCAAACCAGGACGGCAGCCTCATGACCCTGGTCTACGACACTGTGGCGGCCATGAATGTCGATCCTATCGAGAAAAAGCCCCTCTACCACTTTCTGCCCGGTACCCAGAGCTTCTCCATCGGGACCATGGGCTGCAACCTGGCCTGCGAATTCTGCCAGAACGACACCCTGTCCCAGTCCCCTAAGAAGACTCACCGGGTGCAGGGGGAAAAAGCCACACCGGAACAGATCGTGGCTGCCGCCCAAAGATACCGGACAGCCAGCATCTCCTACACCTATTCCGAGCCGACCATCTTTTTCGAGCTCATCCAGGACACTGCAGCCCTGGCTCAGAAGCAGGGCCTGAAGAATGCCCTGGTGACCAACGGGTTCATGAGCCCGGACTGCCTGCAGGAGCTCGGACCGTTGGTCGATGCGGCCAATGTGGACCTCAAGGCCTTCACCGACGAGTTCTACACCACCACCTGCGGAGCCCGGCTCAAGCCGGTTCTGCAGAACCTCAAGCACATTCGGGACCTGGGCTGGTGGCTGGAGGTGACCACCCTGATCATCCCCGGACTGAACGATGACCACAAGGAGCTGACCGAGCTGGTCGGGTTCATCGCCCAAGAGCTCGGGCCGCAAACGCCCTGGCACATCTCCAGGTTTCATCCGGCCTATCACATGCTGGACCGCTCCCCCACCCCGCTGGAGACCCTGAACACGGCCTACCGGATCGGAAAAGATGCCGGGCTGCAGTTCGTGTACCTGGGCAATGTTTCAGGCCACGACTCCGCATCCACCAAGTGCCCCCAGTGCGGCCAAACTGTCATTGACCGGCGCGGATTCTCAATGAGCTCTCATCATGTCCAGCATGGCCGGTGCGGGAACTGCGGAGCCGAGATTCCGGGCGTCTGGCTGGAGAGCTGATCGCCTCGCGGCTTCAACTCTTGCCTTGGAAGGCAAATTCAGGTAGGGTGTTTGCTTTGTCGGGAAGTGGCGCAGTCTGGTAGCGCACCTGCCTTGGGAGCAGGGGGCCCCCGGTTCAAATCCGGGCTTCCCGACCAGATTTCAAGGGGTTATAGCTTCAGCTGTAACCCCTTTTTCGTGCCTGTATAAGGTTTTGTATAAGGTATGACAAAAATCTTCAGTCTGGAAGGGTAGGTGAAAACGGAGTTTGACAGCCTTCCCCGGCCCAGGAACTTATGTCCTGTGAAGGACTTCGAACGAATACTCCACACCATATTTCAAAGTTTGACCAAGCAGTCATAGCCATAATCTGAAGCTTCCCCCGAACTTGGCCGTGAGCCCGTTTCTATCAACATTCCTCATTTCATGTCTTATCAAGATTACTGAAGCTCCATGACCTCGAAGTTCGTTCCGATCACATAGGCCACGGTCCCGACCTCGAACGTCTCACCGTCCAGGCCAACGACCGTATCCCCCAGGCCGGATCTGGGACTCGATCTTGGCCCGATACCTCCGGAGCCCTTCGGATATGCTCCTGGAGGGCAAGCCTTCAAGGGTGATCATTCCAGGCGTTCCGTAATCCGTTGCCTTCCGGCCTGTCAAAGTCATGCGGCTGGACCGGCCTCCCCGGTCTTTCCGGACCCCTTCCAAGTTGACCCGATCCAGTTCTTCAAGGAGGACCGTTCCGTCCTGGACCCGAACTCCCTGGTAAACGACGAGCTCACCGTTGGGCCTCAAGGAAACGGGCTCTTCATAGTTTGCGACATCCGGAACCACGACCGAAATGTATGTGGGTTAGTCTTTCCTTCTCCGGAGTTGGATGCTGGAAACTTTCAGAGTGAGGTCCTCCTGGCTGTCAGCGGCCCCAGTGAGCTTGCAAATGAAAATCCTGATGGGAGCAACGACCGCCTCAAGCTGAATCGATACAGACCAACGTGGGTCAAACGTCCAGACTCCCAGGAAGGCCGGTCCATCCAAGTAGGCATAGATATTTTTGTCGATCCTTTCCCAGGTCGGGTCCAGGGCAGTGAACCCCAGGTTGAGGTCATTGATCAACAGCCCAGTGGCTGGGGTCGGGCCTACAGTTTATGATGTACTCTATCCACCCAACCTGTTCTTCTCAAACATTTCCACCGGCATGGGATAACGAAGATCCCATGTCATTCTGATCGGTTTTTCGCTCTCATAGCTCACCAAATCTCCCGGTCCTAAAAAGGTATAGGGTACGGTCACATCCAAATTTTTCTTTTTCTCCCGGACAAAGAACAACACCGTGTATCCCCTTTCCTGATGATGAATGAGATTTTGGCCAGTTCGGCCATTCTGGCCAGTTGTCGACTGGGACTCCCAGTGGATGCGTCTTCGGCTTATGGGGTAGTCGGCGTACATGGTGGTCGGGGAAAATTCCCGCTCAGTTTTTTGAAATGTGAGCAAGAGGGCATACGTCTTTAAGTGCTGAGCATGCAGGACTCCAGTGCCTGTTGGGCCGGTCGTATGCATATCGGCCAGCCCCAGGGCTGCATTGATGTCCCTGCTGGCATACGTTGCTTGGAGCTCCAGACTGTGGTCAAACGGCAAGTGCACATGTTGCCCTTGAATTCTGGACTCATCACCTGCCCAATCCAAAATTTCCTCCATGTCGTCCAGAATAGTAGGATTCTTGGACAGGCGCTTGAATGAATCTTCCAGGGTTTTAAGTTGCAGTCTTTCCCCATTATCCGCCCAAATCCTGTAATGCACTGCGAGAGCTGAGTCTCCGGCAACGTTGACCGCTTTGAAAATATTGCCCTCCTGTAAATACCTGACGATCTGCTGCAGCCTGGAAATCTCCTGCGGACCGCTTATGCTCGCGATTCTGATCAGAGCTTTTTTCAAACGCAAACTATCCTGATCTGATGGAGGGTTGGTCAAATGTCCCCTGGCCTTCCACCCGGTCCAGGTCTCTTTAACCAGCAATCGCTCGGGCTCATAATCGTGGTACCGTATAAAGTTGGCAAAGGTCAGCTCTTGGCCGGTTTCGCTGTGAAAGGTCTGCAACCGTTCAGGGACTTGGACAGCCAGATTGCGCAGATTTTCCCTGATATTTTTCAAGACGTGGGTGCGGGAGATACGATCGAGCTGGATGGAACATCCAGGGGGAAGATGAGGAAAATCAAACTCCACTTCCCGATCGATTGAAAATCGATGCGTTGGAAGCAAGGCTTTAAATTTTCTGTCTATACGATATTTGCGATGGGCCTGGCCGACAAAATCAAGAACCGTCAGGCAGTCCTTGCCTGGAGCGTGACGCAATCCCCGTCCAAGCTGTTGCATGAATACAGTCAGGCTTTCCGTTGGCCGCAAAAACAAAACCACGTTGATATCGGGAACATCAAGTCCTTCGCTCAACTTATCCACGGTAAACAGGAACGTCAGTTCTCCAGTTCGGAGCTGGTCCACAAGTCTACTGCATTGTGCACTCTCGATGCCAGAAACCAGGGCAGCTGAAGGTATACCCTGCTGATCAAACATCTCAGCCATGTACCTGGCATGTTGTATGGAAACGCAAAACCCGATTCCCTTGACCTGCTCCAGGTCCGGCTCATAGCGTTTCAGGCTTTTAAAGACGGCATCAAGGCGCTGCTTGGCCTGGACGTGGGATCCGGTATAGACCTTTTCAAGCTCGGCCGGATCGTAGCGTCCATTCTTCCAAAATCGATCCTCGTTCAAGGAAACAGGATCAGCCACCCCAAAGTAATGGAAAGGACAGAGGAGCTTTTCTTCCAAGGCTTCCGGCAGCCGGATTTCAGAGGTGATGCGGTTGCCGAAGTCGGCCAGGACATTGCCGCCGTCCATTCGCTCCGGTGTTGCGGTCAGACCGAGAAGGATCCCAGGGTCAAAGTGATCAAACACTGGCCTGTAGCTGGCAGCTTTTCCATGATGGGCCTCATCAATAATGATAAAGTCATAGAAGTCCTTGCCCACCTGATCCCACAAACGCCTGCTGGTGAGCATGCCCACTGAGCAGAAAAGATGATCCAGACGCTCAGCCTGATACTGGCCAACAAGTAAATCGCCAAAGTTATGATCTCGCAATACGTTCCGAAATGTTTCCAGGGCCTGCTCCAAAATCTCCTGCCGATGAGCCACAAACAAAAGTCGGGCTTGCCGTTTTTTCAATTCATAAAAACGCTGATAATCAAAGGCAGCAATGACCGTCTTGCCGGTCCCCGTGGCAGCCACAACCAGGTTGCGCCAATTTTTGTGGACATCTCGAGCCTGTTGCAGCTCTTCCAGAATACGCTCTTGAAAGGGATGAGGGCTGAGGTCGAAAAAGACCTGAGTATGGATTTGGGGGTTTCTAGCCCTGGAAATGGCCGATCTGAGCTGATGTGGATTGTCAGGATCAAAAGGGAGAAACTCTCGACTGTTCCAATAGGTTTCAAATTCAGCCGTGAACTTTTCCAGAATATGCTCCATGTCCGGCTCAGTGACCTTCAGATTCCACTCCAGCCCGCTGGTCATGGCTGCATGGGACATATTGGCTGACCCGATGTAGGCAGTGGAAAAACCGGAAAGACGCTTAAAATGATAGGCCTTGGCATGAAGCCGGGTTCGCTGGGTATCGTACGAAACGCGAATATGCACATTGGGCATCCGAGCCAGCCACTCCACAGCAGGGGCATCTGAAGCACCCATGTACGAGGTGGTGATCAGACGCACGGGAATGTTTCGATCCCGCAGATCTTCAAATGCCGGCATCAAAAGGCGCAGGCCGGACCATTTGATAAAGGAAACCAATACATCCACTGCATCAGCAGATTTCATTTCAGCTCGTAATTCGTGAATCAGTTGCGGATCTCGTGGTGAGCCAGTGAACAGGCTGCTTTCTGAAATGGATGTGTGCGGCCTGGGAATCCCTGGCTGGGCATAGTGAGCTGGGGTTATTTCCAAAAGAACTGACTTCTTGTCCGGAACAAGCTGCCTGGACTCAAGTTTATTCTCTTTTCGACTGACCATATGATCAAGCAGGGCATTGCATATCACCCGCCGTTTGTGAGGATCAGATTCCTCCCGAAGTACCTGATGAATCACTTTGGCTGCAAAATCTGCATACCTTGCAGGCTGCTCCTCAGGATCAAGTTTTCCCAGGACTGAACGCAGCTCAGGATGACGCACCAGCGCATCCTGCAGAGAAGTGTCGATAAGGGCATCATAAATGCCATGGGGCAGGTCCTTGCTCATTACCGCCCATTCTCCAGCCAGGTTTTGTAGGCTGCAAGCACAGGAATGTCTGCTTCCGCCCAATCCAAACTATGAAGTGCTTCCGGCTTGAGCCAAAGGGCCCGGGCATGCTCCTGGAGCTTGAAAGCATCTGACAGGGCAGTGCACACAAATGGGTACAAGGTGATCACAAAATCAGGGTATTGGTGGGAGACCGGAGCCAGCTCACAGGTAACGGCAATCTCCAGGTTCAATTCTTCAAGGATTTCCCTTTGCAGGCAAGCCTTGGGTTCCTCATCGAATTCGATCTTGCCCCCAGGAAACTCCCATTTGAGCGGCAGTTTCATGTTTGAGCTTCGTTGGGCAGCCAGAACATGGCCATTGCTCTCAATAATCGCGCAGGTCACATGAATGTGGGGCATGCTTTTATCACTTATTTTGATGGGCATGACGTCTTATCGGGTATGCTCATGCTCGAAACACCTCTCTCCTATGCCATCCCAGACACTCCTGATCCGGGTTATGCCGCTCATCCTGGGGTGGGAAAATTGACCGCTGTTCTAAAGTCATGATGTGCCCTGGATTGTTTTGCTCTGAACGGGCCAGAGGCGAGACCAGGACTTCATAGTCATTGCCTACACTCATAAATCCGCGATCAAAGCTCCAATGGCAGAGCCGGCACAGGGCTAGGCCGTTGGCCGGCCTGTCATCCTGGCTGTCGGTCCAAGGCCTAATATGTGCGGCTTCGACAATGGTGTGCCCTTCTGGAGTGATCATACGGATGCCGCAAAGGGCGCAGCGGTGGCTGTACAGGTTCATGATTGCCTTTCGGAATCCCTGGTCCCTGACCTGCTGAGGCTTGTCCAACTGGCCAAAGGGCATGGCTGCCTCCGCTGCCTGAAGCAAGCGCTGGCTGTATTCATAGGCCTCCTGGTTCTCCAGCACTTCACGAAGCAGGACCTGGCGAATATCCTGAGCAAAATAGAACTTCAAGAGTGCAGCTCTGAGCTCTTCCCTGCTCTTGTGATCGCTGACCAGACCCAAAAACTCCCGATCGATCTCTGCTCCCAGGACAACACTTTGAAGCCTGGTCATGGAGCTCGTAATCTTCTCTCCCAGATTCTTTTCCTGACCAGGCCTGATAACAAGCCGCCAGAAGCCCTCGCTCCTCATATGATAAAAGGGATAGGCCATGTTGCACTTGCCGCTTGGAGGCTGAACCAGATCCCAGTAACGGGCGAAACGCTCCATGAGGTCAAATGAAGGATCAATGAAAGGAGAATCAATCTGCCCCTGGGCGGCCAGATCCAGTATGGACAGGAGCAGAAAGGGCTTGTGCGGGGCCCGGAAGGCAGTCGCTTCTGTCCAGCGGGTGCGATTTGTATCTGTTCGCAGATAGGTCAGTTTGTTCAGATAGTCCATAACTGGCTTGATGGGCTCTAGCCAATCATGCTTGAAGCGGCTTTAAGGCAGATCAAGAAGTCAATGAAATGATAAATTCAATGATTTTGAAACGATTTCATTTTTTTCTACCAATCACAGACCGACCGGTCAAACAATTTTCAAGAACTCTTTCCTCTCATCAAAAATCATTGTTTCATATTGTCCTGGAACATCCGCATCATGTCGCGCATTCCCCGCAAGGCCTGCCCTCTCGATCTTCCGTTCAAGGACCAACCGATATTTCTGGCAGCTTTACAAATTAGGGCAACTCACTTGCTGACCGGAGACAGGAAACAATCAGGACCGTTCATGGACCGGCTTCGGAAACCGAAGGTGTTGTGATCCAGACCGTGTCCAGCTTTTTTCTCTCCATTCTTGAGGGATAAGACAGCCGGGGGGCAACTATTGGCGGCTCATGAAGACAACCACCCCTGCCCCTCCTTGGAAAGGAGCAAAAGACAGGAAAAGGATCTATACATTTCGTGCTTGACCCGATGTGTCAAATCCGGATTTGGAGCATCGATGTTGAACTGATCCATGCCGCTGCCGGCGATCAAATCCTTGACCACATCGCTCCATTCATCCGAATACTCGAGCTCCCCTTTCTCGGCCATCTTGCCCAGGTTGGAAAAGGCCATGGCCATCATCTGCTTGTAGGGCTGCAATGGATCCTTGAAACTCTGTTTCTTGTCATCCCATTCCAGCCGGCCCTCGGCCTCCAATCTGGTCCAGAGATTCTGGGCGTTTTCCTGCTTGGCCTGCTGCTTCAGGGATGGCAGGACGTTGTAGTCCTTCTTGATCTTCTGCAG
>CAYOID010000067.1:0-19023 GCA_964403955.1 uncultured Desulfohalobiaceae bacterium
AGCGGGTCTCTTTAAATTCCGGCATAGGTGGGTCCGGTAGGTGTCGGCGGTAACATTTTGCCGTCCCGTGGACTGGCTGGTTCCGCCTTACAGGTCGAGTTGAGTAGTAATCGCTTTGCCGATACTTTTCATCTCAATCGAAGAGACCGATCCGGCTGAATTGATGAAACGTTTCTTGCTGACAGTAGTGAGCTGATCTGCCATCGCCTTGGTCCTTTTACCTTGGAATGTCACATAGGCTTCACTTGGGTAAAGTTTGTCGACACTGCTCGTTAAAGGTACGACCTGAACTCTGTTAAGATGGTGATTGGCTGCATCATTGCTTACAATGACGGCCGGTCTCTGTTTGCGGATTTCGCCCCCGATGGAAGGTTCGAAATTAATCCACCATACTTCACCTCTCTTCATCGCTAAAATCTCCAATTGTGCCTTCGGCCCACTCAAGGGCTTCAGATTCCCTTCTTTGATCAGTAGCCATCTCTTTATAAGCGGAATACATATCTTTCTTTAGAACATGGGGCCGTACAAGCTCTTCAATAAAACGACTTATTTTTCGTGGCCCAATGACTGTGCGCAAACCTTCGTAGACCTCTTCGTCTATGGTCACGGTAAGCTTCTTTTGCATTTGGAAGCACCTCCTTTATTATATACGTACAATAACACGTGTAAAGCGGAATGTCAATGTGAGTGAGCACTATCACTCACACAATCAAAAGCCAACTGTAGAGACACTCTGCTGTATGCCAGTGCCGGGCTGAACAAGGGCTGGGATATGCGGCGGGACAAAATGTCGCCTGAGTTCACGACGCGCTGGAAGGATATCCCGCGGGTCAAGGCGTGAAGGCTGCCCGATGGAGTTCAGGTCAAAAAAAAGAGACCGCTGTAAACGCGAGAGGGGCGCTCACAGCGGTCCTATGGCCTGTCAGGGTCCAGTATCAATCTCTACTTCAAAGTCGTTCTGCAGATCTCTGAGCAGGCCTCCCGCAAGAACGATTTCACTGCGACCAGTGAACAGGACTAGACCAGCATTCTGCACAGAAGGAGACGCCGTCTGAAGACAAGACGTATAGCCGTAGTCTACAGGCTAACGTGCAGATCACCTGTGGCCGGAGCGCAGCGTAGGCCGTCTGGTGCATCTGTCTGGTTCTGCTCCCATCTGCTCCTACCCGAGTGCCTTGAGCACCTTCTCGTTCACAATTCCCTTCTCTGAGGCGAGGAAGGCGAAGAACTTCTTCAGGGCTACCCGTAGGTCGTCGGGTGTGCTTGAGTCCCAGACCTTTCGCTTCCACCACGCCCGGAAATGGCTGTTGACCATTCCACGGGTGATTTCCGAAATGTCTTGTACGTCAGTGTGGCGGCAAATGAACTCTACGAACATCTCGATGATGGAGGCGTGTTTCCGGGCCGTACGTTCACTGTAGCGGTCGGCCAGGTGGTCATAAAAATCCGCCTGAAGCGTCATCAGATGTTCTCGGAAGGGAGCGCGCTCCTTTTCGGCTGCCTTCATCAACTCAAAGTACTCTTGGAGTTTGTCCCCTGGGATGGACACCCTGCCCGTGTAGACTTTAGCCATTGGTTATCTCCTGGCGTGGCTTTCTATCGTGCAGAACAAATGATTGTGAAGTTTCTGAATATCTTTCCAATCCACATGATGTACATGATTTTTAAAAGAGTCAAATTTGAAGCCTACGTGCCAGTTCTGGCCAGGTATATCAAGGTAATGGAGCCTGCTTCAGCAAGTCCTGTCATCACAATCAGGCTTCATCCGCCAGTTCCTTGAACAGCATGTGACAAATCGAAACTCTTTGCCGATACAACGGTAGCCAGAAAGCATAAGAAGGTAAAGACGGCCAGAATCATGTGCATGGCCTTTGTGTAAGCCGCACTCGTGGCGGGAGTGATTTCGACGTCGTGGCCCATGACCAGTCCCAGCACGATGGTGATCAGAACCATGCTGGACATCATGCCGCTGGAACGCATCAGGCTGTTCATGGCTCCGGCTTCGCCGTTCCGCGATTGGGGGACACTGTTCATCATGCATTTGGTGTTCGAAGCCGCAAATGCAGCCACCCCTGCCCCTTCGATGGCCATAGCCAGGATGATTGGCCAGAGGTTGTGTTCTGCCTCTTGCCTGACGACCATGGTCAGGATGAACAAGCCGATTGAGCACATCCCTGCCCCAAGTGCGGCTATACGGTGGGCCGGCCATCTGTCCGCCAGCTTTCCGGCCACCGGGCTTGAGACCGACTGGACCAGGGCCTGGATCATGATGATCAGCCCGGCCTGCAGGGCGGTCATGAGGTAGACGTTCTGCAGAAAAACCGAAATCAGAAAGGTGATCCCGAAGATGGCGGAGTAGTTGATGTACAGGGACAGAGAGCTTCCCAGGTAGGTCTTGTTTCCCAGCAGGTGTCGCATGTCGAGCAGTGGGGCGGCGGATCGGTATTGCCGGACGACAAAAGCGATGAGCGGGGGGATGCACATGACCAGGGCTATTTTGCCCAAAGGCAAGGCGAAGAACGTCCCACCGATTACGAAGAGGCCGATCCCAGCGGCGGAAAGCAGTGTGCCCTGCCAGTCGAATTCCGAGGCCGGACCCTTCTGGATCTTTCGATCAACTGCTGAAAGGGAAACACCGATTGAGGCCAGGCAGGCAGGGACTCCGATGAAGAAGACGAACCGCCAGCCAAAGTGGGTGGTGATCAAACCGCAAAGGGTCGGTCCCATGGACAATCCCAGATAGACGGCGGCAATGGCGATGCCGAAAGCCCTGCCCCGCTCGTGCACTGGAAACGCCTCGGTGAGAATGGCCAGGCCTGTGGACACGAACATGGCCCCGCCGATGCCCTGCAGGATCCGAAACACGATAAACAAGGCCGTGTTCGGGGAAAGCCCCAAAGCGATTGTGGCCAGGGTGAACAGGACCTGACCGTAAATGAAAATCCCTCCCCTGCCGACCATATCGGAGAGTCGCCCGAAAGGCAGAAGGAAAGCCGCCACCGCTCCGATATACGAAGATTCCAGCAAGGCCAGTATGTTTCCCCCGACACCGAAATCACGGCCAATGGAAGGGATGGCCACAGCAATGCCGGACATCATGAATGGCACGACCAGCTGCTGAAAAAAGACGGCAAGAAGGACGGCGTTCTTCGTTTTCAACTTGAAATGATCGCCCAGAAGGTTTCGGATCTGTGGGAGGCTCAAAATTGAATGTCTGCTCCCAAGGCGTATGACTTCAAGATGCCTTTGGTCAAGGACGAGATGATCCAGGACATAGATGACTTGAAAACTCCATGGTCACATCTCGGATGCATTTGTTTTGCTTCCTGACGTTACTCTGGGAGGTATTTTTCTGACCAGCCCTGACTGACCACATTTTCCTCGAGCATTTCTGTTACTTGAGCTTCGCTATACCCCAGCCGCGACAAAATTGACACGGATTCCTGCCCATATTTCGGCATTGGATCCGGCATTGTGACCTTCCCAATTTTTGACCGGACCGCATTCGGAGCAACAAGGTCAACCCAACGCCCCATGGGATGTTGATCATGTCGGACAACACGGAAAGTAGCCTCTGAAATGTCAATCTCATGTCCGAGATGGTTGGATTTGGGACCCGGCAGAGGCCCACCGTAGGCATCAAGCTGGATCAGGATAAACCTGGGATTGATGCGTTCAAGCGTCTCAGGCGTGATGCCGAGCTTATCACGCTGCTCGTCAGTGGCATTTATCGTGATCACATCCACCTCAGCAATAAGCCTCTGGAGGACTTCCTGCCCCTTCTGGGTCGTGAGGTTGAGCAGCAGGCTCTCCTTCCCGCGATGGGCTTGCAGTCCGAAAACCACCGCATTCCAGGGATCAAGCGAAGGCTCCACAGGTTGTACTGAAGTGACTTCAGCTCCGAACCTGGCCAGGGTGGAACCTATTGTCGGACCAGCGATCACATTCGTCAGGTCAAGAACTTTCACCCCTCCAAGCCAGCAGCCGCTCCCAGCATGTCCATTGTTGCGCAACGGTTCTTTCAATAAAGACTCAAGATCCGCCTTGACTGGACCAGTTTTTTGAGTCGCTGCTCGATCGTCTGAAAGCCAAGCCACATTGCCGATCTGACGCATTTTACCATAGGTGGAGCCTTCCACTTCCAGGATCAGACCAGAGGCCAGCGCGGGGGATCTGCCAGCCATTCTTCAGAATATCTCTGCGCTGTTCCAGGCGCCCTGGCGGCCCCGAAAAGGGCTTCCCATGGGAAAGTGGCCTTCTCTCTTTATGCAGCCCTTCATTCATGTCTGATCCAGAAAACAAGCCAATACCTCCTTGAATGGTCCGAACAAAGCCCGGCCAGGCCTCGATGCCCAGGAAGACCTGGTCATCCTGGCATGGAGATGGCGCGTCCCAGGTCTTTGGGTCTCGGAAGTTCACCGTGTTGAGAAGCCATCTCTGAAAGTTTCTCTCGGATTGTATCGTCAAAAGGACAGACCTTATCTCTTGCGGTATCGACATGCAGCAAGAGGACCTCTTCAGTGGCCAGCACCGGGCCTACCTGCCCCAGTCGCATGGTATGGAAGATCCGAGCCCTTTTGGCATCACAATCGGTCAGCAGTGTGGTCACATGCAATGGATCCCCTTGCCTGGCCTGGTCCAGGTAGCGGATGTGGGCCTCCACAGTATACGCTGAGACCTCCTGCTTATCCCTGTAAGTGGAGTCAAGCCCGACAGCGTCCAGGAAATCATCAGTGGCGTGGCCGAACACGAGCACATAGAAGGCCTCGCTCATGTGGCCGTTGTAATCGATCCATTTCCGGCGAACCGTGTCCTCATGCACCAGACCCATGGTTTCCTCTCTTTTCATTTCGATAGTCCTCCAATACCTGCATGATCCGGATCAGGCATTCGTCCCTTTCCCGGACGAAATCGCCGATCTCTTTGCCCTGAGTCATGTTGCCGCAGCCTTCGATCATTCTTGACCTCAGGTCGTTGGTCAGCTCAGGGGCTTTGAGCCGGGTCCACGGGGCTTCCAGGGAAGGTCCGAAATGGTCGAGCATGTGGGCGATTCCGCCTTCTCCCCCTGCCAGATGAAAAGTCAGACATGGTCCCATGATGGCCCAGCGCAGACCGGGTCCGTATTTGATCGAGGCGTCGATTTCCTCTGGTGTGGCTTCGTTGTTGGCCACCATGTGCAGGGCTTCCCGCCACAAAGCCTCCTGCAGTCGGTTGGCAATAAACCCGGGCACCTCGCTCTTCATCTTGATCACCTTTTTGCCATGGGCGGTGTAGAAGCGTTCGACCCAGTCGACCACCTCAGGATCGGAGTGTTCGCCTCCGACCACCTCGACAAAAGGGACCAGATAGGGAGGGTTGAAAGGATGCCCGACACAGGTCCTGGCTGCTGTGGAGCAGTGCGCCTGGATATCGGTCATGGCAAACCCTGAGGTGGAGGACAGGATGGGTACCTCTTCAGGGATAAGGGAATCGAACTCCTGATACAGGACCTGCTTGCGACTCAAATCCTCAGGGGCGTTTTCCTGAATCACCTCTGCTTCCCGAAGATCCCCAAGGGAAGGGACGCATTTCAGGTTGTCCAATGAGGCTTCAGGGGAAAGCCCCAGCTTCTCCAGGGTGGGCCAGACCTCCCTGGCCTGACAGTGGAGACAGTCTGCCGCATCCGGAGCAGGGTCCCAGACGAGGACCTCCTTGCCAAGGCGAAGGAAGTGCAGGGCCCAGCCTCCGCCGATGACTCCGGCTCCCACAATGCCGACCTTGCGAACGTGGTCCGGGGGTGTACGCATATTCATTTCCTCTGTCAGCGCAGCCTCTGGTTGCGCTGAATATTTGGATTTTTGATCAAGAAACAACCTTGACAAAATACTTGCAGCAACGCTGACACCTTGGTTTGTGATGGTTTGTCAGTGCGGTGTCCAACAGGTTGACCGTACAGTGTGCTTCTGCAGCCGCATCGTATCACCCGAGCCTGAGAAGCTCCCGAGCCCTGTCCGGGGTGACGGTGCGTGCGCCGAGCATTTCCACAATGGTCCGGGCCTTGTCCACCAGCTGGTTGTTGGTGGCCTGGACCCCCTTCTCCAGATAGAGGTTATCCTCCAGTCCAACCCGGACATGGCCGCCAAGGAGCAGACTCTGGGCGACAAATGGCATCTCCATCTTTCCGATGGCGAATGCCGCCCACTGGGATCCCTGAGGCAGGTTGTCCCGCATGACCAGCAGGTTGGCTGTTGTGGCCGGAGCACCAAAAGGAATGCCCATGCAGAGCTGAAAGAGCGGTGGTTCAGCAATGAGCCCTTCGGCCATCAGGGTGCTGGCCAGCCAGATATGGCCAAGCTCAAAACACTCGATTTCCGGTTTGACCCCGGCGTCACGTATGAAGGTCGCCATTTCTCTCAGCTGATCCGGCGTGGACACATAGGCCATGTCCGCATAGTTCATGCTGCCGCAGTCCAGGGTGCACAGTTCTGGCTTGAGCTCGAGGACATGGGCCACTCTTTCGAAGGCATCGGCCATGTCCGACCCTTCACCTCCCAACGCGGGATTGTTTCTGGAGGGAACAAAGTCGGCTCCCATGCCGGCTGTCAGGTTGAGGATCACATCAGAATCTGATGCCCTGACCCTTTCTACCACCTCTGCGTAGAGCTCAAACTCCCTGGCCCCTTTGCCGGTTTTCGGATCGCGGACGTGAATGTGCACGACGGCTGCTCCAGCGTCTCTGGCCGCAAGGGCCGACTCGGCAATGTCCTTTGGCCTCACCGGAACATGGGGACTTTTCCCTGAGGTGTCGCCTGCGCCGGTGACAGCGCAGGTCACAATGACCTCCTGTCGCATAAGCTGTCCTTTTTTCGTTGCATCGCGGCCTAAGCCGCGATGCTTTGATCATTGCTTTTTCTGATTATTGATACGCGGCGCGAATGGCCTCGATGGCTTCCCGCCCGTCCTTGGCCTTGACCCCTTTGGTCCATTCAGCAATCAAACCGTTGTCCACATTGGCGGCGATCCATTCGGATGCCACGTCTTTGGGCTTGCGGTTTTCGTGCTGATACTCGTAAATCCATGCACTCTGCACTTTGGTTGGAACTCGGAGCTGCTGCATGAGCTTGAAGACTTCTGGATGGCTTTCCGGAAGAGCAGCGCTGGTGATGGTGTAAACAATGCTTTCAGATGCCCCGATATCGGATGTGCTTTCAGTCTTGGACTTCAGGTAGGAGAGATCCATGGCAATGTTCATCCAATGCGGCTCCCAACCGAAAAAGACAACCCATTTTTGCTGATCGAACATGCTTTTGGCTTCAGCAAGCATGATGGCTGTCGAGGTCTCCTTGAGGTCCCAGTCGCCTAACCCTCCGGCATTATTGTCCACAGCTTCGTTGAGATCTTCACTGATGCCCGTGCCCGGTTCAATGGAGTAGATGACCCCGCCGAACTTGTCTTTATGTTCATCCAGGTCCTCAACATACTCGATCCCGGCATCAGCTACATACTTGGGTACAGCCAGGGCGGTCACGGCCCCCTTGATGTTTTTCCCGGCCTTGATGATCTTTTTCTTGGCCACCAGGGGGTCGATCATGGGGTCCTCCAGGGGTGACCATCCCCCAAGGAAGATCTGCATGTCGTTGGCTGATAGGGAGCTGAAGATAAAGGCCGGAGCCGCAGTGGTCTGCTTGACGTCGTGGCCCATGGCTTCGAGTAGCTGGGCCACCACCTCGCTTTTGACCGTCACACCAGGCCAGGAGGGAACTCCAAAATTGAGGGTGTCTTTTTTGGCAGCGGCTCCCGCAGTTGCAAACATAAACAGGAAACAAAGAGCGAACACACCAACACGTTTGAGGTTCTTCATGAGATTGTCCTCCGGTTGAAGGTTGGGCACACCTGAAGTCGTGTGCGTGCTGACTGTAACCATAGGGTCTTCAGGGGAGGCTTGTTTGTCTAAAAAAGACAAAAAATTGTTTATTTAGGACAATATGCAAGGTCTTCCAGGGAGGGCAGTCAGTCCATGTGATCAACCAGCTGCTGGATCAGTCTTGATCACCCAGGTGACGTTCCTGGCGTGGGGTGAGGCCGAAGAAACCTTTGAAGGCTTTGCTGAAGGCAGCGTTGGATGAGAACCCACAGGCCATGGCCACGTCCAGAACAGACATGCTCGTCTGGCTCAAGAGCTGATGGGCTTTGTCCAGGCGCAGCTTGAGGTAGAACTTCCCCGGCGAAATCTCAAGGTTGTCACGGAAGATCCTGGAAATCTGACGGGAGGACAGCTCAAGGTGTTCAGCTATGCTGTCCAAGGCCAAAGGAGCGTCAAGGTGGTTCTCCATGAGCTCAATGATCTTGATGAGCTTTGGATGATGGATCTGTAGCCTGAGACTGACAGGCATGCGCTGGTCGTCATGGGGTTCCCTGATCCGCTCGTGGATGAGCTGTTCAGAAATCTGAACCGCAAGGTTGTAGCCATGTTTCAGGGAAATAAGCTGGAGCATGAGGTCCAGGGACGATGTCCCGCCCGATGAGGTGAAACGGTTGCGGTCAATCTCGAACAGGCTACCGGTGACTTTGACCTCCAAAAAATCCTCCTGAAATGCAGCCAGGTGCTCCCAGTGCACAGTTGCCCGGTAACCTTTGAGAAGCCCGGCCTTGGCCAGAATGACGCTTCCAGTGTCGATTCCTCCCAAAATGATGGATTCGGCGGCCCTGGCCCGTAGCCATGACAAAAGCTCAGGGGTGCAGGCCTTTTCCGGATTGAACCCAGCACAAATGAACAGTGTAGGCAGTTCGGAGACATCTTCAATAGCATGATCAACATTGAAGTCCATGCCATTGCTGGCTTTGACCGATTGGCCGTCAAGAGAAAGAAAATGCCAGCTGTAGAGATCATTTCGCAGTTGATTGGCCACTCGCAGGGGTTCCATGGCAGAGAAGAGCCCGAGCATGGAAAAGCCGTTAAACACCAGGAAATGAATCGGCTCAGGTTGGCATTCAAGATTTTGGGAGGTGTCCATTGGATTGAATCAAAAAGCGATGCCCGCGGCTGCCCCTGAGTGAACTGCAACACTGTGGCCATGTCAGACACTCGGAAAGGCCAATGCCTTCCTTGTATCTGGTCTTGTTGTCCCTCGTGTGAAAATCATTCCCAGGGTCTGTTCTCTTTTGATCAACCTAGCCCAGGGCCGACCGCTTGAAAAGCGGCGGCCACCTTAAAGAGGGACAGTCCCAGGTTCTTCCTGGCAGGGCGGCTCTGTCCCAGAGCCAGCCCCTTTTCGAAACTCCCGGCAGTGGCTCTGGTCATAGTACGGAATCCTGTGAAAGTTTCTACCCTGATCAAACTGGCTGTATCAAGGTGACACATCCTGCGCAAAAGAGAGATTCCTTCTTCAGCTCAAACCCAAATATTTCAGCGCAGCCAGAGGCTGCACTGAAAAGCAAGGAAGTCAGGCGCATCGCAAGGATCTCTGCCTGCCCGATCCGCTCAACCCCTTGTCTGTCCGTCTCCTTCCGGCCAGACACTGTAGCAAAATCATCTTTGCGTGACCATCAAAACGTTGCATTTTTGCTGCTTCTTGTTTACTCTGGAGTAAACAGGAGGCACACTCATGCCGGCCAATCATTTCGGGCGGTTCATTCGTCGATTGACTCAGGCTACACCGATTCAATCCCAAACCGAGCTGGCCAATGCCCTGGGGCTCAACCGCTCGGCGATAACCCGGGCCAAGAGTCGGGACATGGTGCCGGAGCGCTGGATCGCCAGGCTGAGTGAACTCTTCGACCTGGACCCGGATTGGCTCCGCGAGGGCCAAACCAGCCTGAACCGGTTCGTCGAAATTCCCATTGTGACAGCCAGGCTTGGGGCCGGGGGCGGATCCCACATCGTTGATGCCGATGTGCGCGGTCATGTTGGCTTCCGCTCCGAGTGGCTGCACAAGAAGGGCCGCCCCCGGGACATGGTCCTCATGCAGGTCATCGGGGACAGCATGGAACCGGACATCCATGAGGGGGACTTTGTGCTCATTGACCAGTCCCAGCAGGAGATCTATGCCGGCGGCATATACGCCCTGGGGCTGGAAGACACCATCATGGTCAAGCGGCTGGACAAGCATCCGGGCGAGCTGGTGGTCCTGAGCGCCAACCCCAACTACGTTCCCATTGTCCTGCAGGGCGACGAGCTGGAGACGGTGCGAATCATCGGCAGGGTGATCGGGATGTGGCGAAATTTCTCCTGAGGCATAACCCGGATCGGCAGTCATGAGCATCATCAAAATGGACAACGCCAGGTTCAACCAGCCATCCCAGGGGTATACCGGTTTCTCTGCAGCCGGTGGCGACTTCAGGGGCAGCCGTCTCACTCTGGACGATTTGATCATCGACAACCCCACCTCGACCTTCTTTCTCCAGGCTGAGGAGGATTCCAGCTTGGGCGGGTGCATCCATCGCGGTGACATCCTTGTGGTGGACCGGGCAGCGGAGATCGTCCACGGGTGCCTGGTGGTGGCCGTGGTCCAGGGGGAGATGGTCCTTCGGGAGGTCAGTCGCCGGCAGGACAGGAACTTTCTCTGCTGCGGCGATGACAAGGCCGGCCGTATCGACCAGACCGAAGGTGAACTCTGGGGAAAAGTGATCTATGTCCTTCACCCGATTCAGCCATAGCCGCCCCCTGCTCGCTGCGGCCCTCGGGTTTCTGGAGCAGATCTACGAAGAGGGATATGCCTTCAAGAAGACGGGAGTGCTGCTGACAAACCTGCAACCGGAGTCAGCCCGGCAGCTCACCTTTTGGGAAGCCGACAGGCAAAACCAGGACAATGCCGGCCAGCTGATGAAGACCCTTGACCATATCAATGCCAGGTACGACAAAGACACCTTGCAATATGCCAGTGCCGGGCTGAACAAGGGGTGGGGAAGGCCGCGGGATAAAATGTCGCCTGAGTACACCACGCGCTGGATGGATATCCCGAGGGTCACGGCTTGAGGGCATAAGGGTGGCGGTCATAAACACATGGGGCAGGCATGACAACAAAAGGCTGCTGTGAGCGCGAGATAGACGCCCACAGCAGCCTTAACGATCATTATGACCCAAGTTATCAATCTCTACTTCAAGAACGCTCTGCAGGTCGCTGAGGAGGTCTCCCCTGCCAACAGGATTTCATTGCGACCAGTGAGCAGGTCTAAACTGGTATTCTACACCGCGGCACCGCATTTTGAGGACAAGACGTATAGCCATAGTCTTAGGGATAACGCCCTGTGTCAGCGGACAGTCTTTTGTTCCGCTGGACACAGATGTTAGACCAAAATAGCTTGTCCTCGATTACCAAGACTCACATTCTCTCTCTCCAGCCCTACAAGCATCTTCACACTGACTGTCAGCGTCGGTCAACAATCGATATTCTCCCGAGTTATAGTCATAAACATCTGATGGGCAATCGTTTCGGCATGCTCTCTTGAATTCGTAACACTTTTCGTCTGCATCGTCTTCATCTTCGCAGTATCTCCTGCCACGTGCACAGGCATCTTCACAACCATCCATAAAATCTGTATTATCAACAGCTATGTAGTTTCCAGATTCATAGTCAAAAATGGATACATCCTCACACTCACTTACGCATCTTCGGTAAGCTGCATCGCATCTGTCATGGATGTACATACGCTTTTTTTGGATCTGTTTATAGGCCTTCTTCATCTGTTCCTGCTGCTTCCTTAGTTCCTCTGGCGTCATTGGTACGCAATTATTACTAACCTTCTTAAATCCAGATCGGCATACCCAACTGTGTCCAGTAAAGTCTAATTCTGCGTTTTTCGGAACGATAACAGGTTTACATTTTCTTTCAGATATATAAAAGCCACGTTTACAGACCCATGCGTGCCCGGTGAAGTCTAGTTCTGCGTTTTCGGGGACTTCGACGGGAATACATTTGCCATTAAATAACCGAAACCCACGTCTACATGTCCAGCCATGACCGGTGAAGTCAAGTTCCGCATTAGGAGGAACGATGATAGGTTTGCATTTTCCATCAGACAGATAATAACCGCGTTTACACACATAAGCATGGCCGGTGAAATCGAGCTCCGCATTCTCAGGAACTACAACGGGCACACATTTCCCATTTACTATCCGAAATCCACGTTTGCACACCCATCCGTGACCCGTGAAATCCAACTCAGCATTTGGAGGGACTTGAATGGTCTGGCACTTTCCATTCAAAGACTGGTATCCACGAGGACACTGAAAAGCCTCAGACTGGTTGGCAGCCAAAAGGACAGGGAGCAAAAAGATAGTCAGTAAAGCGAAACTGAACCTTCGAAATACCAGCATTGATTCTCCAATAGGAAACTTATTTAAAGCTATCTAGTCTAACGTGAAGATGATCGTTTTCAAATGGCCGTCCGCAGCCATATGAAATACGGATCAATCTTGTGGTTGGGAAGCTCGCTGCTTTTCGATCTGGCTGATGCGCTGCCGCTCCTCCGCAGCCTTGCGCTTGAAAAACAGAGACAGCCAGGACTCTGACTTGGAAAGGAACAATGAGAACACAGTGAGTACTGGTGTCACGATCAGAAGGAGGAAGTAGACGAAGAACCAGCCGTCATCTGGCGATGGTAACCCATTGTCTATGAACAGGACGATGGTGGCCACGATGAGGGTGAGATTCAGGATGATTGCTGCAATTCTCATATTCTTCTCCAGTTTCCAACGCTCCGCATAACCGGCTGGCACTGGAGCGCAGCGGAATTGCCAGTCCGAGTTGATGCGGTTGCCCAAATATTATTATTGCTTACACCCTTTGGATTCCATTGCTTTTCTGACCGCTTCCTTTTCACCTCTTACATTCGCCAGTTCAGAAGCTTCTACGCCATCACCTTGGCCATAACCCCACCAAAACGCTTGGACTTCGCTTGTCTTAATCCTTTGTTCTTGAGCTATGACCAACTGATTTTCTCGACGAGCCAAAGAGGCCATCTCTGCTGCAAGCTCCTCGCAAGTGAAATTCTTATAGTTAAGCCCTGACGTGTATGAGCTCGTAATTTGGGATGGGGGAGTGGGCATATTCATGCACCCAGCGACTATCATTCCAATTGTGATAATTAATGCTATCAATTTCAGTTTATTCTTCATCAGTGCTTCTCCTTTGTACGGTCTAATCGCGGCGCTGACCCGCGAGCACGAAGGATGGGAGCAGGCTGGAGGCCTGATCACAGCCGGCGCGCGCAGTCGGGTCAAGTGGCTTGTTCCGGCGCGGAGCGGCGGGGCAAGACGCTTGACGGAGTCAGCGCCGCGATTCCCGGCGGAACCGCTGGGAACGCTTGGGCTCAGCTGACCCGAAGCCCCTTGTTGGGCATTTTTATGACACTTCATAAGGGCAATATGCCTTACGCAAACGTTTTACTTGAGACTTGTAATGCGCAATTGCTTCTTCGTGCCGCCCCGCAATTATTAAGCTCACAGTCGGTTTTACTAAATCGGTAAATAATCCCTCGTAAACTCCGCGCGAGTCTGACGAGCGATCAATCGCTTGGACGATTCGAGGTGCGAACTGATAGTAGTCTTGAATTAGCTCCCGCCCTGCTATTTGGCGCGCCAAATAGGTGTCTCGAAATTTGCGCAACACACGTAGTTCAGCGCAATTATCTGGAAGCCCCATAGAATGGACACAAGCAGACGTTATAAAACACCCACTTTTTGATTTTTCGTTGTCATAAGATTCACGCCATGAATCTTTATAGGCCTTCCCTTCCTCAGTAGTTTCTTTAAATAAATTATTATATTTATTTTTGGTGGCGTCTTTCTGCCCTTTTGTATTGGAATAACCCTTTTTATAAGCAGTGTTGTCCTCGTTATTCTTTTTCATACCTGATTCGGACCAAGTAGTCAGATCGTCCAAGACCCCGTGCGGTGTCTCATATCGACCTTTCTTTGCATCCTCTTGCCCTTTGTTGTGGTAGTCCTTCTTGCTATTGCTACTCATCTTACACCTCCTCGGCTAAGTAACTTGTCAAATCGCGGCGGTGAAGCCGCCTGGAACGTAGAGTTGAGCGGCAAGCTTCAGCCAGTCCGCTCGAAGGGTTGGTTGGAGGCTTATTTCAGTTCATCTATTAAGTCGCTAAACAATATAGTTTTCTTTTTGAACCTCACATGAATATGTGACACATAGCATTGGGATCTATTTTGTGACTCTAAAAATATGAGTGTTCTCCAGATTGTTTGAAAAATCTTACGAGCATCGATACGACTGACACGTGTTGGAACTACAGAAAGCTTTAATGCTTTCGTCTTTCTAGTTTTAGTATTCACTCTGTCTTTAAATTTACTATCACCAGATCGTGAATCTTTCTGGGCACCATGTAATTTCAATGAAGGGTTGCCACCCCAAGAATAATCAATTTCCCACAGGTGATTATGGATTAAAGCATCTCTTATGACATAAATTTCTTTTAAGGCTTTAGTATATCGAATTTGGGGATAAAGATGGAATAGTATTTCTAGTGTTTTTTTCTTGTTGTAAACGGACAATTTTTGTGCGTTGATATAACTTATCCGCACAATATAGGATTCAAACATTGCTACTAAAAGTAAGATAACCGAAGCTGCGTAACTACTTTGATGATAGCCGGACTGGACTGCATTAGGTCTGTGAGGAGTGAATTTCTGCCAATGCTCGATCAGATTTGCAATGGGTTGGAAATACCCCGATCCAATAATGCTGACTTGTTTTTCCTTCACTTGAGACATGGGATGTTTTTAGCTCCAAAAAAAAAAATATTATAATTTTTATAATATCATACAGGCAATTCGGCGTCAATACATTGAGATGTCCACGGCAAAGCAGGACTACGAGCCTGAACTGACAGACGGCCAAGCATTTGGGCATGTTGCAGGTTTCTTCAGCGAGTCCTGCTGGTCAGGTCAATTTCAAGGGTGTTTTGATGGGGGTCGTGAAAAAGAAAGCCCGAGGACAAATCTGATGAACCCCCGGCCGAAAGCGACAGAGCGAAGCGGCGCCGCTTTTGGCCATCCGAGTTCACGCGATTGGTTAGAGCCGGCCTTCATTGCTGAAGCACAGCCACAAAACCCGTTATGGCACCAACCAACCCAGTAAGCGCTGCCAACCACAAAATCCATATCTCATGCTTTTCCTTCTGCTCTCGGCGAATGGCAGACCGCAGAGCCGAAAGCGCTTCCGCTTTCAAATGGTATTGGCCGGTCGTCGACGCCTTTTCCCACGCACCGCCTTCCATTTTGAACTCCGGCACTGGAATGAACATCCGTCGAGCAACAGAAATAAGGTAACGTGACGTCAGGACTGCAAGTTCATCCTCATACAACTGCTGCTCTGAATGGAATTCAAAGTGCAACTGCTCTTTATCCTCGTGCGTTGGCGACTGGAGCTTCGCTAAAGACTCGCTGTGCGCTCGTCCAATACTGTCGATACTCCTTTCAAGGGAGCGCCGTTTTCGGCGATAGTCAATCCAGGCTCGCATAGGCTCTTACGTCTGGCTTCAGCGGCGAGGAAACCGAATCCGATCTGAAAGCCGATGTTATGTGATTATAGCACTAAACTTGATAGTGATATAAACACACCTAGTACAAATAGAATAAAAAATATGGACTTCTGCATTATCTCATTAAGGGTCTGCTTTTTATATGTTCCTATATCTGGACATGTCAGCTGAAAAATGGCTCCCCATGCTGCAACGCAACCACCTACGAAGGATATAACCTTAACGAAATTTATGCTAAGTTTTAAGTCCAAAGAACCTATAGCCAAGCCTAATCCTATTACAGCTAAGGGTATTAGTAATGTAATAAAAAATGATTTCCATAATGCTCGCTTCATTTGCGCGAGGTCATTTAGTACTTTGAATTGCTCATCTTCACGCCAACCATCCTTAGGGTACGTACCATTATCGTAAGCCCGTTTTAAATCCTCCGCTTGGAGATTTATCCACATATTATTATCTAGTGCCATTGTGACATATCTATGTTTAGAAAATATCATGTAAAAGAAAGCTATAATGATATTTGCCTTTTTATAGGGCACTAAACTCTCCTTGACAGGTAATCGGGGCGCTCACCTGCGGAGCGGACGGCTAGCCGTTGGCTTCCCGGCCGAGCCGTCAGGTGAAGTGCCTTGTTCAAGTAAGCCGCTTCGCGCCAATCATCCAGCGGATGGAATCCGCGGCGATTGTTGCCGGGCGGTAAGCGTCCGGCAACAAGATGTTATTTTGTCTTTTTGGATATCATTCAGGCAATTCGGCGTCAATGGAGTAAGATGCGCATAGCAAAAAGGACATAACGTGCCAGGACGGACAGCATTGCCAAGACCCTTGAATATTGCTCGTTCTAGAAGCTAGTTTGGCCTGGACAGGTCAATTTCAAGGGAAAGCTGACGAAGGTGGGGCTGAAAAAAAACTGGGGCTGGTCTTTCGGCTTGTCCCAGTCAAGAATAGGTAGGTGTATTCCTGGCGGATGGGAAACCAGAGTTCTGTCAGGCCATAGCCATAGTGTGGTTTAAAAAAGCCCGAGCCTATGGCGCTTGCTATATACAACAGTAATTCAATTGCTAAGTTCGCTTGAAGAACTTGTTCCTGCCAAAGCCAACCAAGCTTAGCACGCCTGTACCAAACAAAAGCATGGTTGTGGGTTCGGGTATTGGGGCAGGAACAATCTGAACATCTCCAGCTGCGGAAGACCATTCAATTTGGTCAAATATACCAGATCCTGAGTTTACTTCATAGAAAGTAAATTTTGTTTTTATATTGATACCTGTATATAAAAATGATGTATCTGTTAAATTCTTTCTATTGAATGGAGCTTGTATCATCCCACCCCCCCCAGAAACCATAAAATGAATATCATTACATAGCAAATCTCCACCAACTAAAAAATATTTATATTGCCCTTTAGCTACATAACTTACAGTAGTATTATCATTTGGGGTGAGCATACTAAACTTTGTCAGTTCATAATCTCGTGCTCCATCAACATGACTTAGCTGAAGAGCCTTCTTGTTTTTAAATTTAATATTAATATTAAGAATATCTCCTTCTTTAATAATAATATCGTCTATATTAACCTTTCCTTCCCATGCGTCATGGTCAGGCCAAACACTAATCTTTCCATAGTTCCAATCACTTTCAAGGTCTATCGAAATATCTCTCTCAATTAATGTGCCATTTGCCTTACCATTTGTAAAAGAAAATATAAGAATAATACATAATAATATGTATGGAAAATAATGTGAATAGGTTCTATTTTTCATAAAAAATCGCTTTATTAATTTTTGTATTTAGTAACTATTGACATTTAATTCAAATTGCAAAAAAAATACCATGCTTTTAAATGTTGTTTTTTGCACTATCTTCTTGGAATCATATAATTTTATACTTGAGGTTTTTTCTATAACATATGGATGTGCAATTTTTTTCATAATGCTTTTATGCAACAATGAAATATTATTTCATATTTCAATAATGATTATAATAATTTATACTATGAGATCTAAGATCAAGACTTCGTGCCAAGTCTGGCAGAATTCCCCGCCCCCCGGCCGTGACCCCGTTTCAACCGCCATTCTTCACCCAAGCCCCTTGAGACTCCACCCCTCTCAAACCATCCTCAGCTCAACCTGAGCACCAAAACGGCCTCAGCTCCTATGAACAAAGCATCTCCAAAGTCCCTCGAATATCTGCAGGGCCAGATCGAACGGGTGACCTACGTCAACGAGGAAAACAGCACCACCGTGGCCAAGGTCAAGGTCCGCGGCCGCCGTGACCTTGTAACTGCTGTCGGCAACATCACCTCTCCGCTGGCCGGCCAGGTCCTCAAGATGAAGGGGGAATGGACCAACCACCCCAAGTTCGGCGAGCAATTCAAGTCTGTCTACTGCGAGTGCTGGACACCGGCCACCTCCGCCGGCACCCTCTCCGTCCTGCACCAGTTCTCAGACGAGGGCCACGTCCATTACCCCAGGCCGGAGTTCATTTCCAGCGGTCTCCACGATAATGAATGCGCTCTTTGTTCCGTTCCAGGTAATCGATCGTTTTTCGGATCTGCTCTTTGGCCTCACTGCTGCTGGGCTGCATCCTTTTCAGACCGGCAATCACATGGGAGACGCCTCACTGGCAGCACAGACGGGCCATGGTGGATTCCACCCAGTGCAAGGCTTTGTAACCAGTCTTGGTCTTCATATCAACGCATTTCAGATCTGCACAGCCCATGATTCTAAAACCACTGCTTTCAGACTTCATCCGGCCACACTCGTCTGAATCAGCTTCCTCATGGCCATCTGTGCAGGCACAGTGCTGCTCAAGCTGCCTGTGGCGACAAGCTCCGGCCATATTCCATGGATCGACGCTCTGTTTACGGCTACCTCAGCAGTATGTGCGACCGGATTGATTGTGGTGGATACCGAGAGCACCTTTTCGGTCTTTGGGCAAAGTGTGATCCTGGTGCTCATCCAGCTCGGAGGCCTGGGGGTGATGACCGTTTCCGTGCTCCTCTTCCGATTGATCGGCCGCAGCGTCTCATTTCGACACCGGATGGTCATGCAGGATCTGTTCGCCCATACTCCAAGGGAGGATATTTTCGACCTCATCAAGAGTGTGATCGTTTTCACCCTTGGGGCGGAACTTCTGGGCACTGTCTTTTTCACTCTGCACTGGAGCCTGGAATTTCCCTTTCACCAGGCTGCCTATCTGGCTGTTTTTCATTCAATTTCAGCCTTCTGCAATGCCGGATTTGCTTTGTTCTCGGACGCATGGTGCGCTACAGCGACAGCTTCCTTCTCAACACGACCATGTGTTGTTTGATCGTGATAGGCGGAATTGGTTTTCCGGTACTCTATGATGTTCAATCCTGGTTTCGCGAGCGTAAGAAAAGAAGAGTCCGGCTTTCGATCCAGACCAAGACAGTTCTGCTGACAACTGCGGCCTTGATTGTATCTGGAGCCCTGATGTTCGCCTTTCTGGAGCGACAGGTATTTAATGCTGACCAATCCCTGGCTCACCGTTTCCTCGTTCCTGTTTTTCAATCCATCACCTGCC
>CAYOID010000068.1:0-18807 GCA_964403955.1 uncultured Desulfohalobiaceae bacterium
ACCAAGGCCCCGCACCATTTGAAGCCGAAGAGAAGCGGTTTGGCCTTCCCCAACAACTGAGTTTTATACGAGGCCCGACCGGGAGGACATCAGGAATGAAGATCACCGCCATTCAGAAAGCCTCAACTCCGGAGCTCGTGGTTCGGGAGCTGCTCCAGAACATCAAGAATGGGTCTCTGAAGCCCGGGGACAAGCTGCCCCCGGAAAGGGAGCTGGCCCAGGCCTTCGGGGTCAGCCGGTCCTCGGTCAGGGAGGCCATCTCAGCCATGGTCCTGGTGGGCTATATGGAGGTCACCCAGGGCAAGGGAATTTTTGTCAAAGACGACATCCCTTCGCCGTACATCTTCTCTTCCGCCCTCAGGGATGTTCTGGATGCCTACTGGACTCTGGATGTGATCGAGACCCGCCAGATCATGGAGTGCAGCCTGGTCAAGCTGGCGGCCATGCGGGCCGATCGGCAGGATATTCAAAGGCTCAGGGATACGCTGGACCGGATGAAAAAAAACACCGACAACCTGGAAGGGTTTTATCAGGCCGATTTCGATTTCCACAACGCCATTTGCGAAGCCACGAACAATGAGGTCATGTCTGAGATGCTCAAGATCATCATTGCCAAGACCCATGCCCACTACATGAAGTTCATGCCTGATGCCCTGTGCAGGCCGGAGGAGGCGGTGGCGACAGCCGAACGGATCGTGGACTGGATCGAAGAGCGCAATGCGGAGCGGGCCTGCGAGGAGATGGTCAAGCACCTCAATCTCGTATCCTCCGAGCTGATCCGGCTGATTCCCGAAGCTGAAAGCTACAGAGACCAGATCGACACCATGTTTTACTCTTTGCCCTCAGCTGACCATCAACCTGAATAGGAGCGGCTGCAAGAGCTCATGATGCAGGAGCAGGAATTCAGCTTTGCCTCTGGCAAAGCTGAATTATAGTCATTTGAATTTAAAAGGGATTTAACTCATGGGAGTTGCGCCAAATGTTTGAGCACCAAGGCAGCCAGTTTGATCAAAGCAGTAACCTCTTTGCAACGGAGACTGGGATATGAATCTCGAAGCCCGATTCCATGCACAGTCCAGTACTGATGCAACTCAGCAGGACCATCCCACTGCATGGGAGTCCATGCTGCACATCAAGCCCAGGCAGCGTTTTTTGAGCACCGCTCAGATCCAGGGCTTGCACGGGGCCACTCTGTCCCTCATGGAGCGGACCGGTTTCAAGGTCACTCACAAGAAGGCCCAGGAAATCCTGCATGGGCACGGCTGCTCTGTTGACGGCGACCGGGTCCGCCTTCCGGGCTGGCTGGTGGAAAAGGCACTGAGCACTGTTCCTTCCCAGGTGGTCTTTTTTGACCGCAACAGGACCACCCCCGTGGTCCTCAAGGACGACGACACCTGGTACGGTCCCACTGTTGACGCCTACGACTATCTGGATCCTGTGAGCGGAGAGCGGCGGTCATTCACCCTCCAGGACTGCCGGACCACATCGATCATTGCCGATGCCCTGGACAATTTCAGCTGGGTCATGACCATCGGTGTCTGCGCTGATGCCCCATCCGCCATTGCTGACCGGCTCATCGCCAAACAGGTCCTGACCACGACCAGCAAACCCCTGCTCTTCTGCTGCAACAGCCTGCAGGCCATGAAAGACATCTATGCCATGGGGGTGGCCATTGCCGGGGACGAACAGCGCCTCTTGAATCAGCCGAACATCATCGGATTCGAGGCTCCGATTTCCCCCCTGACCTATGACGACGCCCTGATCGACCGGCTGCTGTTCGCAGCGGAAAAAGGCCTGCCCCAGGTCTGCTACTCCGGGCCCCAGGCCGGGAGCACCTCACCGGCCACCCTGGCCGGCACTGTGGTCCAGGGCAGCGCCGAGTCCCTGTTCGGGATCGTCCTGGCCCAGCTGGTCAGCCCTGGCGCACCATTCATCTACGGGGCTTTTGCCACGATCATGGACATGTCCACCACGGTCTTTTCCTACGGCGCCCCGGAGATGAACATCATGGCCTCGGCCATGGCCCAACTGGCCCACTACTACAGTATTCCGTTTTTCGGGATGTCCGGGTGTTCGGACGCCAAGTTCCCTGACTCCCAGGCCGCGGTGGAGGCCACCTTCTCCTGCCTGTGCTCCTCCATGAGCGGGGCGAACATGGTTCACGACAACGGCTGGCTGGATCATGCCACCCTGATTTCCCCGGAGTACATGGTCCTGGTCAACGAGGTCATTGAAAAGGTCAACCGCTACATGAGCGGCATGATCGTGGACGAGGACCGGCTGGCCCTGGACGTGATCGACCAGGTCGGGCCTGGAGGGCATTTTCTCCTGGAGGAGCACACCATGACCTACTTCAGGGAGATCTGGTACTCCAAGCTCTTCGACCGCTCCACCACGGCGGACTGGCGTGCGGCCGGGAGCAAGCAGTTCCACGAGCGGCTCAAGGAGTACACCCTGAAGGTCATGGAGCATGAGCCCGAGCCCCTGCCTTCGGAGATCGAAAAAGAGATCCAGGGCATGGCTGAAAGATGGGGAAAGTGAGGAAGCCTTGAACCAGTCAGCCAAGCCAGAGGCCAGGCTGAACCCTCAACCCAAACCCAATGATTCAGTTTTGCCAGAAGCAAAACTGAAAAGGAGGTTTTTGGTTTGCAACTCAAAGCCATTCACGAGAACTGTTCCGGATGCAGGACCTGTCTGCTGGCCTGCGCCCTGGAGAACTTTCATCAGGTCCGGCCGTCACTGGCCGTGCTGCGCATCCAGGGCCTGTTCCCGGCTCCGGGGGAGTACCGGGTTCAGCTCTGCGACCAGTGCGGGGCCTGTGCCAAGGTCTGCCCTGTGGAGGCCATTGTTCTGGAAGAAGGCGTGTATCAGGTCCGTAACGAAGAGTGCATCCAGTGCATGGAATGCGTCGATGCCTGCCCGAACGGAGTGATGTGCACCCACCCCGAAGTGGAAGCTCCGTTCAAGTGCACGATGTGCGGGGCCTGTGTCGAGGCCTGCCCCAGGGCGGCCATCGTTTTGGTTGATGAAGAAGCGAAAGTGGAGGCATGATGTTGTACGGTTATGCAGGTCAGGTTCTGTGGGCGGATCTTTCCAGCGGCCAGGTCCGCAAGGAGCCCCTGGATGAGGACTTTGCCAGGAAGTATGTCGGCGGGCGGGGATTTGTGGCCAGGATGCTCTTTGATCACATCCCAAAGGGGACTGACCCCTACTCCCCGGAGAACATCATCGTCATCGCCACCGGGCCCCTGAGCGGCCACTACCTCCCGGGCAGCGGAAAAACCCATTTCGGGACCAAGTCCCCGGCCACCGGAATGTACGGGGACGGCAACATAGGCGGGCATCTGGGCCCGGTCCTCAAGTATGCAGGCTATGACATGGTGGTCATCACCGGCAAGTCAGACGCGCCCTGTGCCCTGGTCATCGAGGACGGCCGGGTGGAGATACGCGATGCCTCCCAGCACTGGGGCAAGTGGTCCCTGAAGCTTGAAAAGGAGCTCAAGGAGGAGCTGGGCGAGGACTTCGAGATCTGCACCATTGGCCCGGCTGCCGAGAACCTGGTCCGATTCGCCTGCATCTCCCACGACTTTGGGCGCCAGTGCGGGCGGACCGGGATCGGAACAGTGTGGGGGACCAAGAAGCTCAAGTACCTGGCGGTCAAGGGGACAGGGAGCCTGTCGGTCTATGACCCTGACAAGGCCCTTGAAGCCGGAAAGCGCTCCTATAAGGACATCTACGCCAAGCCTGGATTCACAGGCTGGCAGCCGGAGGGCACCGCCGGGATCACAGACTTCATCAACCAGGTCGGGGCGTTTCCCACCCGCAACTTTCAGTCCTCTTTTGCCGAACACTATGAGCAGATCAATGGACGGCAGATCCTGGAGAAACTGCTCATCACCCACAAGGGGTGCTTTTCCTGCCCCATTCCCTGCGGCAAGTACGGCAAGGCCGTGACCGAGCTGGGCGAGGCCTATGTCGAAGGCCCGGAGTTCGAGACCATTTCCCTGTTCGGGGGGAACTGCGTCCTGCCGACCATAGAGGATGTGGGCTATGCCAACTACATCTGCGACGAGCTGGGGATCGACACCATCTCCGGTGGGGCGGTGGTGGCCTTTGCCCTGGAGTGTTTCGAGCGCGGCCTGATCAGCACTGAGGACGTGGGCCGGGACGTGGCTTTCGGAGATCTGGAGTCAGCTGTTCATTTGCTGCACCTCATCGCCAAACGGGACAGGATCGGCGATGCCCTGGCTGACGGGGTCAAGCTGGCCGCGGAAGCGATCAAGCAGGGCTCGGAGCACTTTGCGGTCCACGTCAAGGGCCTGGAGTGGACCGGGTACGAGTGCCGCAATGCCCCGGGCATGATGCTGGCCTACCTGACGGCCGACATCGGGGCCCATCATAACCGGGCCTGGGTTTTGGGCAAGGACGTGACCGGGACCGATGCCGATGTCCACTCCCTGATTCAGGCCGGGGGCAGCGGGGAGAAGCTGCCCAAGTCAGAGGTCAGGGGCAAGGCGCAGGGGGTGATCGATTCCCAGCACCTGCGTCCGATGTTCGACGTCCTGGGCACCTGCAGGCTGCAGATGATGGAGCTGGGCTTCGAGGTGGAGCACTATGAGGAGCTGTTTGAACTGATCACTGGCCAGCGCTGTTCCTGGGACGAGCTGCTCGGGGTCTCAGAGATGATCTGGCATCTGACCAGGGCCTTTTCGGTCCGTGAGGTGGAGGGGTTTGGCCGGCATATGGATTTCCCCCCGCCCAGGCTGTGTCAGGACCCGGTCACGACCGGCCCGAATCAGGGGCACTTCATTTCCATGGACGAGGTGCACATTCTCCTGGACGAGTACTATCAGGCCAGAGGCTGGGACCAGAACGGGATCCCCACTCAGGCCACCCTGGAGCGGGTCGGCCTGGCTGATGTGGCAGCAGCACTGTTTTGAAACCTGCGGCCTGTCTGGCCGGCCCGGAGGCTCCTGTTTTTTGCCTCCTTGACAAGGGGTGATGAGTTGAAGAATAGTGCACTACAGTGACATCAAGCCAGAAGCCCATTCCCTGGAATGAGTACAGGATCAGATCGTTTTGAAAATATAATCCACTCTGGGATCGAGCTGTTCGATCCAGAGTGGATTTTTTATAGATCAGACGTGGTTCCGGAGCGGGGCTCTCTCTGCCGGAACCTTACGAGACCCAAATAGTCAATGCAGCCACTGGCTGCATTGACAATGGACGGACATGGAAAATTCAGCTCAGCACACTGAAGACCTGGCATCGTTTCTCTGCGGTGTCGACTACTTGAGAGTTTTTTCTGATCTTCCCCAGGGGGTGATCATCGCTGATGCCAAAGGCAGGGTTGTTTTTCGGAACAAGGCCCAGGCCGCCATCGATGATCTCGGAGTGCAGGAGACCCTGGGTCAGCGAGTGACCGAGGTCTATAACCTCAGCAACGAAAACAGCATGATCATGCGCTGCCTGAGCACAGGTCAGCCGATCACCGGGCAGGTCTTCTACTATCGGTTGAGCAGAGGACCGCTGAAAAAGGTCATCCACAGCGTCTATCCCCTCTTCTCCGGCGAGAGCCTCCAGGGGGCCATCTGCTTCGTCTGGGACGAGGAGCTTTTGCAAAAGCAGATCGCCAGTTCCAAAGCCTTGATCAGAGAGGGCGAGCGAGACCTGGGCAACAACACCAGGTTCATGTTTGCCGATATCGTGGGGGCCGATCCCCTGTTCCTGGGAGTCATTTCCAGGGCCCGCAAGGTTGCGGCCTCCAACTCCCCGGTTCTTATCTGGGGTGAAACCGGGACCGGAAAGGAGCTGGTAGCCCAGTCCATCCACAACTACAGTCCGCGCCGGGCCAAGCCTTTTGTGGCCATCAACTGCGCCGCCCTCCCGGAATCACTGCAGGAGAGCATTCTCTTCGGTACGGTCAAAGGGGCTTTTACCGGAGCCTTGGACAAACCCGGAGTGTTTGAAGAGGCCCAGAGCGGGACCCTGTACCTGGACGAGCTGGATGCCATGCCGGAGATGCTTCAGGCCAAGCTGCTCCGGGTGTTGCAGGAGAAAAAGGTCAGACGGCTGGGTTCATCCCGGGAGGTGCGGGTTGACGTCAAGGTGCTCAGCTCGTTGAGTCGGAATCCCAGGCTCGCTGTCCAGGAAGGCACGCTGCGCCAGGATCTTTTCTACCGCCTCGGGGTGGTCATCCTGCATCTGACGCCCCTGCGGGAAAGGCATGGGGATATCAGCATTCTGACCTGGCACTTCGTGGCCAAGCTGAACTGTCAATTGGGGACTGAAATTCAGAGCATCTCGAAGGAGGCCATGGCTCTTCTACAGCATTTTCCCTGGCCTGGAAACGTTCGCCAGCTGGAAAACACTCTGGAATCGGCCATGAACGAGGTCGGGGAGGAGACCGTGCTCGACGTCAAGCATCTCCAGCAAGGGCTGTTTTCCAATGATCCTGGCGAAGATGACTCCGGTCAGGGAAATGCCGGACCCGTGGAGCATGTTTCGAACTCCAGGCCTGATCAGGAGATGACCTTGCAGGAGTTTCGCGACGTGCAGGAGGTGGAAATGATCCGTCAGACCCTGGAAGACACCCGGGGACGGATGACCCAGGCGGCGAAAAAACTGGGTATTTCAAGACAGCTCTTGTACTACAAGGCCAAAAAAATGGGCCTTGATCCAAAATCCTTTCGCTGATCAGGTCGGCCGTCCTGATTCAAGGGCTGGTCAGCTCCTCAATCTCCTGATCGAATCTGGCTTCCCACTTCATGAAGGCATCCACGTTGCGCAGCGAATGGTCCGTAACCATGGGGTTGCCCTTTTCAGCGACTTCCTGGATGCCCTGGAAGGCCTTGTCGTCCCTGGGCATGAAATTGGGCAGGACGTCCAGGCCGCCGATGGCATTTTTGCGGAAGTCAGCCCTGGACTCGGTTTCAATCCTGCAGTCCTCGTTGAATTTGTGCAGGCTGAAAAAGTTCAGATTGCCGAGGGCCCCAAAGGCGTGGCGGATGATGTGCGTCCCGTACCTGCGCATGCGGTCCCGGTTGACCCGGGACTCCTCAATGGCTTCGTCGGTGTCGTCGGACAGGCTGGTGCTCCCCCCGGACTGGGCTGAGGGGTACCCTGTGACCCAGAGGTTCATCCTGGCCATGGCTTCATTGATCAGGGCCTGACTCTTGGAGCTGTAGCTCAGATCGCCTCCGGGTCCGACCACCCCGGGAATGCCCCCGTGGACACAGATGGTTCCGGGGCGGATGGTCTGGGCCAGGATCATCATGAACAAAACCTGAGCGTGGATGTGGGTCAGCAGGGCTTCAGGGGAATTGGGGCCAGAGGCGCCGGCAATGGACAAATCGAGCAGGAGCAGGTTGTTCCCGGACTGTACGCTGCGGATAAAGGACCTGACCATGGTGCTCATGGGGGTCAGGTTGGTCATCAGGGACGTTCCATCCAGCCAGTCGTCCTTGCCGGACAAAAAGCGGGTCTCATCGTCGGACATGTTCCGGGTGGAAATCATTTTCAGGCCCTGAAATCCCTTTTCCATAAACCGGGCACAGTCATAGTCGGTCATGCTCTTGTCGGTCTGGACCGGAACACTGAGCAGTTCGATCACGTTGGTCCATTTGTCGGCTTCGTTGACAATGGTTTCGAACTCCTGCCGGTTCGCCGGACGGAGGGTGTTTTCGCCATTGACCCGGTAGAAAGGCGGTGTTCCGCCTGTTCCGAAGGAGTTCGGACCCGGATCTCCAGGCAGGTCGCGGGGGACGAGCTCCAGACAGTGCTCCACGTAATCGGTCTTGAGGGGGATCAGTCCGGAGGTGGTGTTGTCAAAGTCAATGGCGTCAGCGTCCATCAGGAGCTGGAGGATCTCCGGACTGTCGCCAAGGTTCATCCCGATAGTGCTCAGAACTTTTCTGGCCTGGCGGTCGATCCTTTCGTACAGGGCCTTTTCCATGATCAGTGTCTCCAGGACAACGGAACGTTCCCTGGCGAACTGGGCCTCCGGGGTTTTGGGGCGATAGTCGATCAGCTTCTGATAGGTCCGGTAGGCGGCTTCGAATTCAGCCCACCTTTCACGAAGCAGGGCACTGAGCAACAGGTCCACTGCAGCGGCTGAACGGGGTTTGAAACCTTGAGGGAATTCAGGAAAATCGAAGATTGGATTGGCCATGGGGTGATTCTCTCCCTGAGACTGGTCCGGGGATTCTGTGAGCGAAACACTGTTTATGATTTCAATGCATAAACAGTGCCAAGCAGAGGGGGGAAATCACTTTTTTTTAAATTCTAATGCATTGATATACAATGATTTTTTTTGCCTTTCAAAGGGCCTTTTTTACACCAATCTCCTGGTGTCAAAGGATTTTTCCACTCAAAGCTCTGGCGATTGACATGTATTCATAAGTGTCAAATATCTTTGACACACAAAGAGATTCGTTTTCATCAGTTCATAGGAATTTCGCGGCCATCTCACGAGATGTCCAGGCCGATGGCCTGGGCCACCAGCTCGGCGATGTCCCGGTCGACGATCTCAGCCTCCTGTGAGGACAGGGCGTCCTCGAGCATGGTCAGACAGAAGGGGCAGGCCGAGGCCACCAGGCAGCCCTGTCCGCTGTTGCCTCCGGCAAGGGCTGCCGCTGCCTGGGCCATGCGGTGGTCGTTGACCCGCTTGCCGGTCTCTTCCTCCACCCACATCAGGCCTCCTCCGGCTCCGCAGCACATCCCGAACTCCCGGCTGCGGTCCATCTCCACGGTTTCCAGCCCGGGAATCAGGTCCAGAATTCGCCGCGGGGCCTCAAAAATCCGGTTGTGCCGGCCAAGGTAGCAGGAGTCGTGATAGGCGGCCAGGCCTTGAACAGGGTGGGTGAGCTCGATGGCTCCTGTCTGGAGAAGCTCCAGGATGAGCTCTGTATGGTGGATGACCGTGTAGTTCCCCCCGTATTCGGGATAGTCCTTGACAAAGGTGTTGGTGCAGTGGGGGCAGATGGTCAGGATCCGGTCGAACTCGTAGCCGCCCAGGGTCTCAACATTCATTTCGGCCTGCATCTGGAAGAGATACTCATGACCCATACGCCTGGCCGGGTCCCCGGTGCAGCGTTCCTCTTCACCCAAAACAGCGAAGGACAGTCCGGCCTGCTCCAGGATGGCCGCCATGCTCCGGGCGATCTTCTGATTCCGGGGGTCGAAGGCGGCCGCACAGCCCACCCAGAAGAGGATCTCCACTTTTTTCCCCGCCTCTGCAGCCTCGGCCATGGTTGTGACCTGGAGGCCCTTGGCCCAGTCCATCCTGGCTGAGGGGTGCTCGTTCCAGGGGTTGCTCCGCTTTTCAGTGCCGGCAAAGACCTCCTCAAAAGTCTCGGGGTACTGGTCGTGGATCATGACCAGATTGCGGCGGATGTCCATGATCTTGGCCAGGGGGTCGATGAAGGCCGGGCAGGCCTCGACGCAGGCCATGCAGGTGGTGCAGGACTGGATCATGTCCTGGGTGATGCCGGAGGCCTCCAGAATGGACTGCTGCTCTCCCGGATCCCCCAGGAGGGGGATTTCCTTTTCGTTCTGGGCCTTGAGCTCCAGGACCACGGTTCTGGGAGAGAGCTCCTTTCCGGAAATACTGGCCGGACAGTTGTCCTGGCACCGCCCGCACTCGGTGCAACTGTACAGATCCAGCCCGTTCTTCCGGTCCAGCTGGGCCATGTTTTCCAGGCCCAGGATCTCGTCGCGGTCAAAGGCCCCTTCCACATCCAGGGGGGCCAGCCTGCCCTGGGGCCGCAGGTCTCTGAAAAAGGTGTTCACCCCGGCCGTGAGCATGTGCATTGTTTTGGGGGCAAAGGGGATGGCCGCAATGCCCACCAGGGCCAGCAAGCCGTGGGACCACCACAGCCAGGCGTGGCAGACGGTCTGGCTCTCGGAAGCCGGTCCGGGCCACAGGGCGGAAAAGGCCAGACCCACAGGGGACCAGGCCGGGTCATACCCCAGCTCGCCGGTCTGAGCAGCGATCCTGGCCCCTTCCACCGCGAAGCCGCTCAGGGCGATGAGCAGCAGCCAGACCGGGAAGATGAGGTCCCGGAGGCCCTGGTTCAAATGGGAGGGCTTGAGGATATACCTCCGGACCAGGCCAATGGCCAGCCCGATGACGAGCGCCAGCCCGAAGAGGTCCAGCACCAGCTCGAACCCGAGGAAGAACCAGCCTTTGAGGATGCCATGCTCCAGGCCCATGAGCTTGTGGAAGAGGTCGTACTCGATGGACACGATCAAGGTCCCGATGAACAGGACGATCATGGACCACATGATCAGGAGGTGCATCACCCCGGCCAGGGGATAGCGGCGCAGGACGGCCCGGTTGGAAAGGGCCACGCCCAGGGCCGAACCCAGGCGGGCCCAGAAGTGGGACCACGAAAAAGGGGTCTTGAGCCCTTTGAGCATTCGCCGGGCGTGCTTGAAGACCCCAAAGGCCAGAATCCCAATGGCCGCAAAGGCCAGGACATAGAGCAGAACTTCTCCGAAAAAGGGGATGTTCCAGAAAATTTCGCGGCTTGCCATGGTGCACCCTCCTGGTCTGGATCATTTTGCTCAGAGTATAGGGAAAAATGATCAGACATGTCAAACCAAAATATTGGTTTACAAAAATTTAAAAATAATGATTGACAAAACTAAAAATTTTATTGATATTATTTTTTAACAAATCAATATATCGGTCATATGAACAGAGTTGGGTGGTGGTGTTTGCCGATCTGATCAGCGGTTGCCGGGTGTCAAGGGATAAGGCGACAGCCAGACTGGCAGGAGGAAAACAGTGTTTTCGGGATCAAACAAACCTCAAGCCGAGGGAGGACGTCTCATGAGTGCATTTCCGGACAAGGCTAAGGTGGTCATCATCGGGTCAGGGATCGTGGGCAACAGCGTGGCCTATCATCTGGCCCAGAAAGGATGGACAGACATGGTCATGATCGACAAAGGCCCATTGCCCAACCCTGGGGGGTCGACCGGTCACGCCTCGAACTTCATCTTTCCAGTGGACCATTCCCGGGTGAACACCCATCTGACCCAGGACAGCATGGACCAGTACATGGAGCTCGGTCTCTACAGGCAGTGCGGCGGGATCGAGCTGGCCCAGACCGAGGAACGGATGAACGAGCTCAAGCGGCGGATGGCCTCGGCCAAGGCCTGGGGCGAGGAGTCGGTCCTGCTCGACCCTGAAGGGGTGAAAAACCTCTTCCCCTGGGTGAACACGGACAAGATCCTGGGCGGCTTCTACTCCCCCAGGTGCGGCGTGGTGGACTCCCTACAGACAGGAACCATCTTTCGGGACCGGGCCAAGGAGATGGGCGCTTTGCAGGCCTTTCCCAACGTCGAAGTCCTGGACATCGAGGTCCAGGACGGCAGGGTCAAGGGGGTCAAGACGGACAGGGGAGACATCCAGGCCGAGGTCGTCATGATCTGCTGCGGGGTCTGGAGTCCCAGGATCGCCCGGATGGCCGGGGCTTCGATTCCGCTGATGCCGGTGGCCCACCAGATGATCGACGCCGGCCCCATCCCCCAGTTCGCCCAGGCCAAGGGGGAGATCGAGTATCCGATCCTCCGGGACATGTCCACCCTGATGTACGAGCGCCAGGGCGGGCACAACCTGGAAGTCGGGTCCTACGCCCATCGAACCATCATGTACGAACCGGACGAGATCCCGTCCATCGACGAGGCCAAGCTCTCTCCAACAGAGATGCCCTTCACCATGGAGGACTTCGAGCCCCAGCTGGAAGATGCCCTGGAGCTCCTGCCTGAGATGCTGGACCACGACAGTGTGGAGATCCAGTACGCCATCAACGGCCTGATCTCGGTGACACCTGACGGCGGCCCCCTGGTCGGCGAGACCCCTGAGGTCAAGAATCTGTGGTCCGTGGCCTCGATCTGGATCAAGGAAGGTCCGGGCATCGGGCGTCTGGTGGCCGAGTGGATGACTGACGGAGCCCCGGAGATCGACCCCAACGAGCTGGACATCTCCCGCTTCTACGACTACGCCCGCAGCCCGGCCTACGTCCGGGCCCGGGTCAACGAGGGCTTCCCCAAGACCTACGGCATTGTCCACCCTCATGAGCAGTGGCTGTCCGCCAGGGACATCCGCTTGAGCCCTTTCCACTCCAGGACAAAGGATCTGGGGGCCGTGTTCTACGAGACCGCGGGCTGGGAACGCCCGCACTGGTACGAGTCCAATGCCAAGCTGGTGGAGGAGTTCGGGGACATGGTCAACCAGCGGCCCAACGAGTGGGACGCCAGGTGGTGGTCCCCGATCATCAACGCCGAGCATCTGGCCATGCGTGAACGGGTGGCCATGATCGACCTGAGCGCCTTTGCCATTTTCGACCTCGTGGGCCCCGGGGCCCTGGACTACATCCAGTATATGTCCGTGGCCCAGATGGACGTGCCGCTGGGTAAGGCGGTCTACAACCTGCTGCTGAACACGTTCGGCGGGATCAGGTCCGATGTGATCATGATCCGCCTGGGCAGGGACCATTTCCGGGTCGTGTCCGGGGGCGGGCACGGTGCGGTGGACAAGAAGTGGCTCCTGGACCATCTCCCGGAAGACGGGACCGTCCAGCTGTGCGACAAGACCTCAGCCCTGTGCACGGTCGGGGTCTGGGGACCTAGAGCCAGGGATCTGGTCCAGTCAGTGACCGAGGACGACATGTCGGCCGAAGGCTTCCCGTTCGGGACCGCCCGGGTCATCCACATCAACGGCATTGCGGTCCTGGCCCTGCGCATCTCCTATGTGGGCGAGCTGGGCTGGGAGCTCTACGCCTGGTTCGAGCAGGGCCAGAAGGTCTGGGATTCCCTGTGGGAAGCAGGACAGGAGTTCGGAGTCGTGCCGGCCGGTATCGGGGTTTACGGGACCACGGCCCGCCTGGAAAAAAGCTACCGCCTCTTTGGGCATGAGCTGGACACCGAGTACAACCCGGTTGAAGCCGGAATGAACCGCCCCAAGATCAAGGCCCAGGACTTCATCGGCAAGGAGGCCTACCTCAAGGCCAGAGACGAGGAGCCGGCCGCGATCCTGTGCTCCCTGACCGTGGACGACCACACCTCCCAGAGCGGCGAGAAGCGCTACATGCTCGGCAACGAGCCCGTGCTGACCCTGGATGGGGAGCCCATTGTGGACCGCAAGGGCCGGCGTTCCTATGTCACCTCGGCCGGTGCAGGACCCTCCCTGGGCAAGCATATCCTGATGACCTACCTGCCCCCGGAGCAGGCCCAGAAGGGCACCAAGCTCAAAGTGGAATACTTTATGGAACAGTATCCGGTCACAGTGGAAGAGGTCGGGCCGACCCCGCTGTTCGATCCGAACAACGACAGGATGAAGGGCTGATCCTGGAGGAGGAGTATGAACATTCTCGTTTGTGTCAAACGGGTTCCGGACATCGGGGCCAAAATCGAGCTGACCCCGGACCGTCAGTCCATCGTGACCAAAAATCTGGGCTTCACGATCAGCCCGCACGAAGAGTGCGCGGTGGAGGAGGCGGTCCAGCTTCGGGCCAGCCACGGCGGAGAAGCCACTGTCCTGACCCTGGGCCCTGCCGCTGCAGAGGAGCAGCTGCGGGAGTCCCTGGCCAGGGGGGTGGATCAGGCCATGCTCCTGGAAACCGGCGGCGAGGAATGGGACCCCGGGCAGACCGCCCGGGCCCTGGTCCAGGCCATCAAGGACCGCGAGCAGCAGGCTGGGCCCTTTGATCTGCTGATCTTCGGCAACGAAACCGGGGACAGCGGAGACTCTCAGGTCGGCATCCGCGTGGCTCATGGCCTGGGCATCCCATGCCTGTTCGGGCTCAAAGACCTGGAGATCTCGGACGGCAAGGTCATCGGCAAGCGTGAGGTCGACAGCGGCTGGGAGGTCTTTGAAGCCGCTCTCCCGGCTGTGATCATGGCCAAGGAGGGCATCAACCTGCCTCACTACCCGAGCCTGAGGGGGACGATGAAGGCCAAGAAGAAGAAGGTGGACAAGCTCCAGCCCGCGGCCTCCGAAGCCGGCCTGGCCATGCTGGCCCTGGAGAATCCCCCGGAGCAGAAGAAAGAGGTCCAGATGCTGGGTGAAGGCCCGGAAGCGGCCCCCAAAGTGGTCGAGATTCTCAAATCCCTGGAGGTGCTCTAGTTATGATTGCAGCACTCATCGAACATGATCAGGGGGTCCTGAGCGAGTTCTCCCTCCAGATGCTGGCCTTTGCCCGCCAGATGGCTGAAAGCACCGGAGCTGAGATCGCAGCCCTGGTGATCGGCGAGGACGCTGAAGGGGTGGTCCAGGACATGAAGCAGTATCCGGTCAGCCGGGTGGTCTGGGTCCGGCATCCCCAGCTGCAGGACTATGCCCCGCAGGCCTGGGCCAAGGGCGTTGTGGACTTTCTTGAGGCCCACAAGCCAAAGATGGTCCTGGCGGCTGCGACCGACCGGGGAAGCGAGGTCATGGCCCATGTCGGGGCCATGAGCGATCTCCCGCTGGCCGCCAACTGCATCGAGGTTCAGCCGGGACCTCCCTGTCAGGTGACCCGCCTGCGCTGGGGCGGCAGCCTGCTGGAGCAGGCCGAGCTGAAAGGGGATCCCTGGCTGATCACCCTGGGCCTGCATGTGTTTGAAGCTCTGGAAGCCGGCCAGGCTGAGGAGAAAGAGGTCCAGACCCTGGAACCCGCGCTCTCGGACCAGGAACTCCGGGTCCGGCTCACCGAACGCCAGGCCATCGAGACCGAAGGCGTGACCCTGAAGACCGCCCCGGTGGTAGTGGGCGGCGGTCGGGGCGTGGGCAGCGCTGACGGCTACCAGGTCCTGGAGGAGCTGGCCGGGCTCCTGGGCGGGGCCGTAGGCGGCTCCAGGGTGGCCACGAACAACGGCTGGCGCTCCCATGCCGACCAGGTCGGCTCCACAGGCAACCGGATCAGCCCGGACCTGTACATCGCCTGCGGCATCAGCGGCGCGATCCAGCACCTTGTGGGCTGTAAAGGGGCCAAGAACATCATGGTCATCAACAAGGACCCTGAAGCGCCGTTCTTCTCCAAGGCCGACTACGGGATTGTCGGAGACCTGCACCAGGTCCTGCCGGCCATCATTGAAGAAGTCAGAAAAAATTCCTGACCCAGGAAAAGACAGCCCAGTGAAAAGCCGGGCTGTCTTTTCCTGGATGAAACATGGTCCTGGACAGACCCTGCACCATGTGATGCCCTGGTGGCCCGGCCTGGTCCTTCACCAGAGCTGGCGGGGCATACGTGCTTGAGCTCCGGATGTGATGAAGACGTTGTGTCCGGCCTGTTGACAGTGTTGCCTTGGTGAGTCAATATTGCTTGCTTTTGACCGATATATTGACACTTGAGAAGGGGCCATGGAAGAAAAAACAAGTATCTACAATGAGTTGAAAAAAAGAATCGTCCTGCTGGACTACGAGCCAGGCCAGGTTCTGAGGGAAAAAGAGCTCATCGAGGAGTTCGGCGTCAGTCGGACTCCGGTGCGGGAGGCCTTGATACGCCTCGAAGTCGAGGGGCTGGTGCGCATTTTTCCCAATTTAGGAACCATCGTCTCCGAAGTCAGCTTTCAACAGCTCAAGGACATCATCGAGATCCGCCAGTACCTGGTCCGCTTGACCGGACAGCTGGCAGCCGCCAGGTGCACCAGGGAAGACCTGGATCAGATGCGCTCCCATGTGGCCCAAATGAAGAATCAGAGCGGCAACATCAAGGAAATGATGCGCCTGGATTCCTCCTTGCATGACTTGATCAACCAGGCCACAAAGAATGAGATGCTGGTCAAGATTCTGGGCATGCTCCGGGATCAGGCTGTTCGGATCTGGACCTTTTCCCCATCTGATGACGAATATTTCGAAAAAGTGGCCGCAGAGTTCGAAGCCCTCATCGATGCCCTGGAAAGAAGAGATGAGGACGAGAGCGCCAGGCTTTTGGAAAAGCACACCCGGAGGTTCATCGAGCATGTCCGGGAGCAACTGACCTGACGGTTGCAGCTGGGCATTGATGCCGGGCAGGGCCGGGAGGAGACGGGTATGAAGATCAACCAGACTATTCACAGCACACCTTCCTTCAAGGTCTTGTCAGAAGATCAGATCGAGCAGATCTACTACTCGGCCCTGGATGTCCTGGAGAGGACCGGCCTCAGGGTCAACAGCCAAGAGGCTCTCGACCTGCTGCAGAACTCCGAGGCTCTGGTCAGCGACGGCAACCTGGTCCGTTTTCCGCCTGGCCTTGTTGAGCGGTCCCTGAAGGGGCATCCCGGAAAGATCAACCTCAGGGGCCGTTCCCTGGGAGCCAGGGTCAGGCTCCAGAAAGATCAGGTCCATTTCACCAACGGGGTGCCTGAGTGCCGGCTGAGTCACAACACGCCCGAGGACCTGGCTATGGCGGCCAGGATTGTGGACAGCCTGCCCAACCTGGACTGCCTCACGATAACTATTCAGGGAGACAGTCAGGGGACAGGCCTGCATGGACCAACCCTTCTGCAGATGCTGCAGGAGTGCTCCAAACCCCTGGTGCTCAGGACAGAGAGCCTCCAGGCGGTCAAGGACCTGTGGGCCATGGCCTCAGTGATCCGCGGCGGCGAGGACAGACTGCGCCTCAGCCCCCTTTTCCTGGTCCAGCTCGGACCTCCGTCCCGCCTGGGCCTTTCTGAACAGGCCCTGGACACTCTTCTCTTCTGCGCAGACAAAAGCATCCCCTGTGCGCTCCTTTCGAGCTGCAGCGCCGGACAGAACGCGCCTGCATCACTGGCCGGCGTCCTGGTCCACGTTCTTGGGGACTGCTTTTTGGGCTCGATCCTGAGCACCCTCAGGAAGCCCGGCATGCCGCTGGTCATGGGGGGAAGGACCAGCATGTTTTCTCCCCGCAGTCAGAGATCCCTGCACGCAGCCCCTGAAAATTGGCTGGTCCAGGCCTCCTTGACCGATATCTGCAAGTGGCTCAATCTCCCTGTGTCGTGCAGTTCAGGCTGCATTGACGCCCCAGAGCTGGACGAGCAGGCCGTCCTGGAGATGACCCCAGCCCTCTACTACGGGTACCTTTCAGGCGCCAGCCTGATCCAGGGGCTGGGATGCTTGAATTCCGACCGGTCCATGTCCCTTGACGCACTGGTCCTGGGAAACGAGGTCATCGGGATGATCGCTCACATTGGCAAGGGAATCAGCACTGAGGACGAGCTCATGGCCCTGGATGTGATCGAAGCGATCGGCCCGGGAGGGGAGTACCTGACAGCCGAGCACACCCTGACTCACTTCAGGGGCTGGTTTCAGCCGGAGTTCTGCAGCCGTTCGGACATGAGCACCTGGATCTATGAAGGCAAAAAGACCATGCTCGACCGGGTCCGGGATACAAGACGGAGCATTCTCAGGGACCATGTCCCTGAACCTCTCGAGGCCGGGGTGCATCAAAAACTGACAAGGCTGGTTCAGGGGTGAGCTGTCCCTGTGGGAACCGGTTCGGAGGCGGGCCATGGGCTGGAGAACAAATCTGACCGAAGAGCAGTATGTCCAGTTTTCATTTTTGTCTGAAGGCCAGAAGAAGCTGATTTACAGTGACGTTCTGGAGATTCTCCAGTACACCGGGGCCAAGATCCATCACCACAGTGCCCGGGAGCTGCTGAAAAAGAACGGGTGTACGGTCCGGGACAGAACCGTGACCATCCCTTCTCAGCTGGTCAATCAGGCCCTGTCCAGCGTCCCCCCGGTGACCACCATCCATCACTGGGACGCTCAGGGCAAGCTGAGGATCGAGCTGGGGCGGACCCATTTCGGGCCAGGGCCCACCTGTCCGAACTTCATCGACCCGGAGACCGGGGAGCGCAGACCCTACACCAAAAGGGATGCTGCCCTGGTGGCCCGGGTTTGCGATGCCTTGCCCCGGATCGGCTTTGTCATGTCCCTTGGCTCCATATCGGATGTGACCGCAGGGCTCGAAGATGTCCACGAGTTCGCAGAGCTGATTCAGAACAGCTCCAAACCCGTTGTGGCCTGGAGTCACTCCATAGAGAACTGCGAAGCCATTCACCGCATCGCCTGCGCCATGGCCGGATCAGAAGAGGCCTTTCTGCACAGGCCGAACTTCATCTTCTACAATGAGCCCATCTCGCCCTTGAGCTGCGATACAGCAGCAACAGACAAGCTCATGTACTGCGCTCAAAACGGGATTCCCCAGATCTTTGCCCCGACCAACACCGCTGGAGCGACTGTGCCGGCCACGCACGGGGCCCATCTGGCCGTGACCCTGGCCGAGTCCCTGATCGGGGTTGTTCTGTCCCAGCTGGTCAACCCTGGTTCCTGCATCATCGTCGGAGGGACCCAATCCATCCTTGACATGCACTACGGGACGTTTTCCTATGGGGCTCCCGAGCTGAGCATACTGGGAGCGGGGCTGTCCGAAATGGCAGAGTTCATTGGTCTGCCAGTGTTCACTGCAGCAGGATGCAGCGACTCCAAATCCTTTGATATGCAGGCGGCCCTGGAAGCATCATTGTCCATCCATTCCGCAATCCTGAGCGGAGCCACTCTGGTCCATGACATCGGCTTTCTCGAGTCCGGCATGACCGGCTCCCTGGATCTGCTTGTTCTGGCTGACGAGATCATTTCCATGGGCCGGCACCTGGCCCAGGGGCTGCAAGTCACTGAAGAGAGCATGGCTGCTGAGGTGACGGCCCGAGTGGGCCCGGACGGGGACTTTGCCGGGGACGAAAGCAGCGGCGCCTGGTTTCAGAACAGATGGCGGTCGGGTGTCTCCCAGCCCGGGGAGCTGCCCCGAGACCTGAGGGATGCAGACATGAAGGCCCGGATCGTTCACAAGACACGGT
>CAYOID010000069.1:0-17494 GCA_964403955.1 uncultured Desulfohalobiaceae bacterium
AAGGCAATAAAGGTCAATTTTTTTAAAAATCGGCCTTCGTTGCCGTAAACTTGGGATAAGATGTGGGTGTTGTCCACTGATGGGGAATGCAAAGACTGGGAACAGAAAAGAATCAAGGTGAAGGATTTATCCGCTGATCACGCAGATCTTCGCGGAGAGCATGTTTTCGCAAAAACTGAACTCAACGTCGCATTTTTTTTATTTATCTTGACATTTTGTCATTTTTTAAATATTGTCATTATGTTCAAGTTGTGGTCATGCCCTTGGAGCCGGAAGCAAAGGAGAGAGGAATATGTTGGTTACCATTGACAAAAGAGGAAGCATCAGTCTGCCGGCTTCAGTGAGAAAAGATCTTGGCATCCAACCAGGAACCCATCTGGAGCTCACGATAGAACCTGGTGGGGCGATCATTCTTCATCCAGTTGAAATCTATCGGACAATAAAGCTCAATGACTCTGGACTAGCCAAGCTCAAAGAAGCCAGGGCTTCGGAAAAGAGCGCCATGCCGGACTGGTTTGATCAGGAGCTTGCACATGCCCGAGCTGATACCGAATAAGAAGTTTGTTTCCGACCTTGAGAAACTGAAAAAGAATAAAGCCCTGGTCAAAAAGATTGCAAAGTGCCTCAAGTTTCTGGAGGCAGATCCTCTTCATCCCGGATTGCATATTGAACGTATCACAAACGACCCCACAGCTTGGTCCGCCAGAGTTGACAAAAAATATCGAATTTCATTCGAACCAACGCTCTGCCACCCATCAGGGACACCGGACTGGGCATCGCCACTAAACATCTTGCGCATCCTTGACCATGACGATCTGTACCAAAGTCCGCATTAACTCTATTGATTCCCCTGCGATTTCAAATTCATGTCTTTACATTTCGCGCCTAGCGCGAAATGTAAAGGATGTGGCATGAGCTGCAGCTTGCCAGGATCTGCCCTTTGTGCTAAGGCTTGATACATCCGATTGGGGTGTTCTGCTGAAAAGGCAGAACTGAGAGCAGACCCATCGAACCTGATACAGTTCACACTGTCGTAGGGAATCGGAACCTCCTGAAGACACTTCCGTATCACGTCCAGTCTGTTTTTCTCCCTTTCAGCTCGAAACTCCCCAATCGACCGTTTTCGCGAGTAGTTGACTGCGATACGGCTGCACAATCTCGAAAGCAGCCGCATCACAGAAGTCGTGGAGCCCTCGTATGAAACTTCATGCGGATGAACCCCTCAGCCTTCGGCAGCTCCCCCTACCCCTCAGGCCTTTGGCCAGCTCCCATGAACCCCTCAGCCCCGAGGGCAGCTCCCCTTGGAAAAGGGGAGCAGTTAGGGGAGCAGCTAAGGGAGCAGTAAGAGGAGCCATCCCGAAAGTTTCTCCCATGATCAAACCGGCTCATGAGAGCCGTCGGCAGGGCTGAATCGTTGCTCACCTGAAAGTTACAACCTGGAGGAGCCGTATGGCACTTGAAGAAACCGTGATCACGGAAGCGATCCTTTCTGAGTACATGGAAAAGTTCAAATCCTGCCTGGAGGTGGATGTGGCTGTGGTCGGGGGCGGGCCGTCCGGCCTGACCGCGGCCTGGAAGCTGGCGGAGCAGGGCTGGAAAGTGGCCCTGTACGAGCGCAAGCTGTCCATTGGCGGGGGCATGTGGGGCGGAGGCATGACCTGGAACATCATCGTGGTCCAGGAGGGCAGCAGGCATATCCTGGAAGAGGCCGGCGTGCCGCTGAAGGAGTACCAGCCGGGCTACCTCACGGCCGATGCGGTCACGGCCACGACCACACTGGCCTCCAAAGCCGGACTGGCGGGAGCGCGGATGTTCAACTGCATGACTGTCGAGGATGTGGTCCTGCGCGAGCAGGACGGGGCCAAACGGATCACCGGACTGGTCATCAATTCCAGCCCGGTGGAGATGGCCGGCCTGCATGTGGATCCAGTGGTCATCAAGGCCAAGTGGGTGATCGAGAGCACAGGCCACCCCCTGGAGCTCTTGCACACCCTGGTGCGCAAAAACGATGTCCAGCTGATGACCCCAACTGGTGGCATTGAAGGTGAGCAGTCCATGTGGGCTGAAGTGGCGGAAAAAAATACCGTGGAAAACACCAGGGAGATCTTTCCCGGGCTCTATGTTGTCGGGATGGCGGCCAACGCCTCCTTTGGCTCCTACAGAATGGGGCCCATCTTCGGGGGGATGCTTCTGTCCGGGGAAAAGGCGGCTCGGGAGATCGGGGAAAAGCTCCGTTCAGAGGTTCAATGACGGATTTCAACGCAGCCTCTGGCTGCGTTGAATTGGAGAATTACGATGAAGACAGCCTTGAGCATCGCCGGGTCTGACTCCTGTGCCGGAGCCGGAATCCAGGCCGATCTGAAGACCTTTCACGCCCATGGCGTCTATGGGCTGACCGCCATTACCGCCGTGACCGTGCAGAACACCCAGAAAGTGGCCGGGGTGCAGGAGATGCCCCCGGAGATCGTCCGGGACCAGGTCCTGTGCCTGTTCGAGGACATCGAGATCCAGGCCGTGAAAGTGGGGATGGTCTTCAATGTTGCCATCATCAAGGCCATTGCCCGGGCCTTTGAAGCTGCGCAGCCCGACAACGTGGTCATCGACCCGGTGATGATCTCCAAGAGCGGCTATTCCCTCCTGCAGCCAGAGGCCCGGCAGGCCCTGGTCGAGATCCTGCTACCGTATGCCGATGTCCTGACCCCGAACCTCATGGAGGCTCAGGCCATCCTTGGCACACAGATCCAGACAGTGGAGGCGATGCAGGAGGCCGCTCGGGCCATTTGCGGTCTCGGCCCGGGCAGTGTGGTGGTCAAGGGCGGTCATCTGGACCGGGACAGGGCAACGGATGTCTTTTTTGACGGCAAGATGGTTCACGAACTGCCTGGGACGTTCACCCAGACCAAGAACACCCATGGCACCGGATGCACGTTTTCTTCGGCCATTGCCGCCAACCTGGCCCTGGGCAAGCCCTTGCCGGAAGCCTTGCGCCAGGCCAAGAGCTACATTTCAGAAGCCATAGCCCATGGGCTGGACATCGGCAAAGGGCACGGGCCGACTCATCATTTCTTCGGGATGAAGACGGCTGGTGGTTGAGGATGCAGGGGCGGATGGTTTCTGGGTGCCTGTTGCAGGGGCGGAAATGGCAGAGTGATTATGTGAAAAGTCATTGAGTTATTTGGGGAAACGAGGTTGCCGGTTGTTGTGTTCTGCTGTTCATGTTCAACCTTCTCAACTCTCTCAACCTTCTTTTTTCGCCACTCGTTCCGCTGGCGCTGCACTTGACGATAAGGCAGACACAAAGGCGGACGGGAACGATTCTTTGCCCTGCTCGACGCTGATCAGGGCAAACCGCGCCTCGCTGGCGCGATAGGGGAACTGAGATAAGGCTGGTGCCGCAGGCGGGCAGCTCTGCCCCGGGGAGGGTCGCCCGGCTGCTTTCTGTCTTGTGTCTTGCTTACAACCTACAACTTACAACATACAACTTATTCCCGCCCCTCCCTGTTCTCTCTGTCAAGCGACCATGGGGAGCGGGCGGTTAAGAACTCTTTCTCTTTCTTCAGACCCACTGTCCACACTGTGGGACAAGACCCGCCCGCCGGCAGGGCTGAAAAAAAAATGGAGACAAAGCTGTGAAACACCAAAGCACTGACACAAGCACACTGCTCATGGCCAACGAGCGCCTCAAGCGCCTCCTGCGCGCCCATGGCCCTGAGCTGGCTGTTCATGAAGGTCTGGGGCTGGAGCTCATCGAGCAGGGCATCGAACAGGGGTCCATGGTCCTGCTGGGCAATCCAAACCATGCCGGGGTGCAGCCGACATTGATCGGCCAGCCGGCCGGGATCAAGGTCAACGCCAACCTGGGCACATCTCCGTTTTTGAACGACCCGGACCTGGAGCTCTCCAAGACCAGGGCTGCGGAAAAGGCTGGAGCGCACACGGTCATGGACCTCTCCACCGGAGGGGACCTGGATATGCTTCGCCGCCGGATCCTGGGGGAGACCTCCCTTCCGCTGGGCACGGTGCCCCTGTACTCCGTAGCTCAGCCCTTTATTGCCGCAGGCCAGGATCCAGCCGGGATCTCAGTCGCAGAGATCATGGATGAGATCGAGAAACAGGCCGAGCAGGGGGTGGACTTCATGACCCTGCACTGCGGGGTGACCAGGCGGGCTGCCGCTCTGGCCAGGGAGGGAAGGCGCTGCCTGGGGATCGTCTCCAGGGGCGGATCCATCCTGGCCAGGTGGATGGAGGTCAATAACCTGGAGAACCCCCTGTACACCGAGTATGAGCGCCTGCTTCAGATCTGCCTGAGGCACAATGTCGTCATCAGCCTGGGGGACGGGCTGCGCCCGGGAGCCGGCATGGACGCCGGGGACGGGGCCCAGTGGGAAGAGGTCGTCGTCCTTGGGGAGCTGGCTGAAAAGGCCAGGCAGGCCGGTGTCCAGGTCATGATCGAGGGCCCAGGGCACGTGCCCCTGCACCTGATCCAGAGCCAGATCCAGGGCGTGAAGAGGATCTGCAACAACGCCCCTTTGTACGTCCTCGGCCCCCTGACCACGGATGCAGCTCCCGGGTACGACCACATCTCGGGCGCCATCGGAGGGTCGCTGGCCGCCTATTACGGGGCCGATTTCCTCTGCTACCTGACCCCGGCCGAGCATCTGACCCTGCCCAATGAAAACGACGTCTGGCAGGGGGTCAAGGCCTCTCTGATCGCAGCACATTCAGCAGAGGTGGCCCTGGGCAGACCCATGGCCGTGGCGCGCAACAACGCCATTTCCCAAGCCAGAAAAGACCTGGATTGGGACAGCATCAGCAGTCAGTCCCTGGACCCGGACATGGTCTCCCGCCGCCGGGAGCAGTTCGCCACCCGGGAAGAGTGCGCCATGTGCGGGGAGTTCTGCGCTGTCAAGCTCCTGCGGTAAATGCAAAGGACGGCCAGACCGCCCTTTGCGTTTATTTCTGCTCAAAGACCCCGGTCACCTCAGCCTGGTCCAGGACCTTGCCTTCCAGGGCCTTTTTGAACTCCTCCAGGCTGGCCCTGGCCCCCAGATCCAGACTGTTCACGCTGAGGGCATAGATCGTGCTCACGTAAGGGTGCTCCCCGGTTCCTTTGGGGGGCTGAGGCCCTCCGTAGCCTGGCTTGCCAAAGGAGTTGGCGAGCTCAAGGCACCCTTCAGGCATGGAGGAACCCGAGGCCCCTTCCTCCAATGAGGTCACATGGGCAGGGATGTTGATCACCAGCCAGTGGATCCAGTTGTTGGCCACTGGATGGGGGTCGACCATGGACAGGGCGAAGGACTTGGTGCCTGCAGGCGCCCCGGACCAGGACAACGGCACGGAAACATTGTCGCCCCCGGCTCCTGGCATGACGTGTTTTTGTGGAATCTGCCCCTGGTGTTCGTAGGCTGTGGTTGTGATCTGCATGGCAAAACCTCCTGTGCAGACGATGAGTTGGCTGATCAGAAGCACAATGACGGCCAAGCCTGGAATTGGTTTGCCCATTGTCGTCTCCTCCTGGTGCCGGGCAAGCGATCTTTTGAGATTGACAATCATTTCAATCTATAAATAGTGTACGAATCAGTGTCAACACGAGGAAAAACGGCTTGTGCCGCTTTTCCTCTTCAATTCAGCTTTGCTTCGGCAAAGCTGAATTGTATTCTTTTGGTTTCATGCGAGGATACGGTTGCAGAACAATGGGCAAGCATCGCTTTGACCCGGTGCATGCGGGAAAACTCGACGACCCCAGGAGGCTCACGTCCGAACCCCCGGGCAGGATACTGGATGCCCTGGGCGTGACCACTGCCCGGGTGGTGGTGGAGATTGGTGTGGGTTCAGGCTATTACACGTCCCACCTGAGCAAGATCATTGTTTCGCAAGGGGTCATTGTTGCCTGTGATGTGTCAGAGAAGATGCTCGAGATCCTGAACAGAAAAAATCTGAACCAGACCCTGCCAGTGCTGATGGAAGAGCTCCATCTGCCGCTGAAGGACAAGAGCGCGGACCTGGTTCTGGCGGCCAACGTCCTGCATGAGTTTGATGACCCGCTGACAATGCTCAGGGAAGTCTTCAGGGTTGTGCAGCCGGGGAAGACGGTGGGTATTGTGGATTGGAAGAAGACGGCTATGGACTTTGGCCCTCCGCTCAGGGAGCGGCTGGAGGTGGCGGAAATCCAGTCCCTGCTGACACAGAGCGGTTTTGAATCCATCGAGATTTTCGATATCGTGCCCTATCACAATGTGCTCAGCGCGATCAGGGGGTCGGGCTGAAAGGAGGCCTTATGCGGGGTATGTTTGTTGTGCTCACGTTGACTGTGGTCGTGTTTTCAGCCTGGGCCTGTGCCGGGAAGGACCAGGCTTCCCTGGGCAAAGAGGTGCTCATGACCAAGTGCACGACCTGCCATGCCAACCTGATCACCTGCCAGAGACTGGGAGAGGATGAAGACTACTGGATGTCCACAAACAAGCGGATGATGGACAAAGGCATGGACATGACCCAGGAAGAGCTCGAGGCCGTGACAGCCTATCTGGCTGAGCTGCCCCCCGGGTCGGCCCCGGTCTGCGATTGATGTCTACCGGCCGCGGCCGGGACACATCACAGACTCAAGAGAGAAAAACCCAGTCCTGGATCCTTGCGCCTGATCCCGGACGTGTCGACCAGCTCAAACAGGACCACTTCCAGGATCTGCCAGGTGCTGACTCCGGCCCGGATGCACCCGGTCCTGGTCTGACCCTGCCGGCCGCAGGCCATGTGCATGTGCAGGACAGGCTGACCTGATTCGTCTGGAAAGATGGTTCCGGTTCCGGCAACCTCATGCACGTTGTCCAGCTCCTGAATCATGGGGTTGACCGGACGGGCTGCGCCGTCTTCAGGCCCGACCACCAGCCGGCTTCCTGCGTTCACCCCGCCGAGAACGATCAGGGCTGCAGCATTGACCGCGTGCTCCCTGGCAAAGCCTTCAATGGTTTCATGGACGATGTCGCCGTGTTCCAGGCGCAGGACAAAGGTCCTGCCCTGACTGGCTTGTGCATACTGCATGGCATGGCTCCTGCAGGCATCGTTCAGCCTGGCTTCCGGCCCGGCTGAAAATCGATGGTTTCGGGTTCAGGGTTAATGGGAGGAATGCCCGATGATTCAAAGATGTTTTCATGAAGTTCGCCTATGGGCCCATCAAGGACATCCCCTGTGATGATTCGTTCGCAGGCTCAGACATTCTCGAAGGTGCGGTGAACCCCTTCTATGCTTCCTGTACAAAGAGTGCAAGGCCCATGGAGGCAGACATGCCTCATCCTCGGGGCTCTGACCTGCGCCGTCCTTCTCTTTGTCCTCTTCACCACGTTTGCTTCCCTCAAGCAACAGATGATCCTGGGATGGATCTTTGTGCTCGGGCTGTTTATCTTCAAGAGGGTCAGCGTCCTGAGTGCCGACCTGCAAAGGGTCCTGGTCATTCTTTTGACCCTGGTTTTGACATCGAGATACTGGTGGTTTCGCTCCACCGAGACGATCTTCTACACAGGACTCTGGGACAGTCTGGGCATGAGCCTTTTGTACATGGCCGAGCTCTATGCGGTGATGATTTTACTGCTTGGCATGTTTGTGAACGCTTTTCCCCTTCGAAGACAGCTGAAGACGGTTGACCTGGACCGTGACGACCTGCCAAGCGTTGATATCTACATCCCAACCTACAATGAACCCTCCGGGATTGTAGCCTCTACAGTTTCAGCCGCAGCCCAGATCTTTTACCCCCCGAGCAAGCTCAACATCTATATTCTGGACGACGGAGGCACGGTTCAAAAAAGGAACGATTCCGACCCGGCCCTTGCCCAGAGTGCCAGGCAGAGGCATGAGGTTCTCAAAAGCCTGGCCCGGGAGCTGAACAATCAGTACGCCCCTGGAGTTCATTATCTGACCAGGGAAAAGAACCAGGCGGCCAAGGCAGGCAACATTTCAGAGGCCCTGCTCTGTACCTGCACCGAAGAGACCGTCGGCATGTTGACCCGCTCGGCCTGTCTGGAAATGGGAGCAAAGGCCAGCCAGGGAGAGATCATCCTCATTCTGGACTGCGATCATGCACCGACACGAGACATCCTGATCAACACTGTGGGCTGGTTCATGGAGGATGAGGAGATTTTTCTGGTCCAGACGCCCCATTTTTTTGTCAACCCTGACCCTGTCGAGCGGAACCTGGGGACCTTTGAGCAGTCCCCGGCAGAAAACGAGATGTTTTACGGGGTCGTTCACCTTGGATTGGATTTTTGGAACTCAAGCTTTTTCTGCGGGTCAGCCGCACTGCTCAGGCGGTCCCACCTGGACAGCAACGGCGGCATCGCAGGGCAGACCATCACCGAGGATGCTGAAACAGCCCTGGGCCTTCATGCCAAAGGGCTCAAGAGCGTCTACGTGAACAAACCCATGGTCTGCGGCCTTTCACCAGAGACATTCAGTGATTTCATCACCCAACGGAGTCGATGGGCTCAGGGCATGACCCAGATCTTTCTGCTCAAGAACCCCCTGTTCCAGAAAGGCCTCTCCTGGTATCAGCGGCTCTGCTACACCAACAACTGCATGTTCTGGCTGTTCGGGATGGCCAGGGCGATTTTTTTCATCGCCCCTTTGATGTACCTCCTGTTCGGCTTGAAGGTCTACAATGCCTCCCTGGCTCAGGTTCTGGCTTATACCCTCCCTCACGTCTTCGGGGCGGTGATGCTCTCGGACTTCCTTTACGGGCATGTCCGCCACCCGTTCTTTTCAGAGCTCTATGAGGCGGTGCAGAGCTTTTTCAATGTTCCCGCGCTGCTCAGCACCCTGATGCGGCCAAAATCCCCAAGCTTTCACGTCACTCCCAAGATTCAGGACATGACAGAGGATCGACTCAGCCCTCTGGCCGGGCCATTTTATCCTTTACTCTTTCTTTCCCTGGCGGCCTATCCAGGGGCGATTCACAGGTTCATCACCCACCCGGCCGAGCTTGACACCATCCTCATCTGTCTTTTCTGGGCCACATTCAACCTGATGCTGGTCTTGCTCTGCCTGGGCGTGGTCTGGGAGAAACATCAGTACCGGCGAAAACATCGCTTGCCGACCAAGGAGGCTGGAGCCCTGCAGGTCAAGGATCAAGAGCATCCCTTGATCCCCGTCACGGTGGAGAATATCTCAGAAGACGGCCTCGGCCTTGTCCTTGCTGAATCGCACATGTTTTCTCCGGGTCAAACATGTCTTCTGCATGTCACGGATTCATATGGAATGGACTACGTCCTGCCCTGTGAGGTGGTCCGAACCGAAAAGGCCGGTCCGGGGCGGCTCAGACTGGGATGCAGGTTTGTGATCCAGGACGTGCCCGCCAAAGCTGCGGTTATCGGCTATGTGTTCGGTGACAGCAGCCGCTGGGAGAGGTTCTGGATGGAGCGGCGCAAGAGTCGGGTCGGTGTTCTTCTGGGCAGCTGGAGGCTCTTTTTTCTTGGCCTCAAGGGGACGATCCGACACCTTTACGGACTTCTGGGCCTCCTGATCCACTCTGTCTTGAGGCGTTGGGCCAGGGCAGGGGGCAGGAGCGCTCCTGCCCATGCGGAACTCAACTCCGGTGAAAGACCGGACAGCATGTCCAATCCAGACATTCAGCGCAGCCGGAGCCTGCGCTGGTATGGTAACCGTTGAAAATCGAGCCGCAAAAGGCCTTGGGCTTCGTTGTACTGGAGATTGAAGAGATGAAAAAATGCGCCATGTTCTGTTTGCCCCTCTTGGCCCTGATGGGCCTTTTGAGCTTTAATCCGACTCTTGTCAGTGCAGCCCGGGTATCGCTTCCACTGTCAAGGCTGACACCTGCTGCCACAGCAGATCTTCGCGGAGCAAAAGCCCATTTTGGAATCAAGGTTCCGATTCCCAACCGCTGGGGAGTGACCTCAAGCACCCTGGAGCTCAAAGTGGTCAGCTCTGTGGCTTTGCTTCAGGAGCGCTCCCTGATGAGCGTTCGCCTCAATGGCCATCCCCTGGGACAGGTCCGGCTTGGAAGTGACCCCGGGGCCCAAAGACTGAGCCTGGAGGTGCCCGCAGCCCTGCTGGAGCCAGGCTACAACGATCTTGAGCTCATTGCCATGCATCGCTCTACCGAAGCCTGCCAGGACAGGGGGGATCCTGAGCTGTGGTCCACCGTGGAGCTCGATCAGTCCTTCTTGACTCTGGCCTACCAGCTGAAGCCGATTCCGGAGTCCTTGCGCTCCATCCCGGGCATGGTTTTTGACCCCAAGAACATGAATGAGGGCAGGGTGCACCTCATTCTGGAGGACTTTTCCCCGCAAACCCTCAAAGAGGCCTGCCTGGCCGCTTGTGCAGCGGCCTTGCGCTATGACTACCGACCGGTGCATCTGAGTGTGGGCACCGACCTGCGCAAAGGGGTGGATACCATCGCTATCGGCAGTCAGGATTTTCTCCAGGACAAGCTCCTGGATTCCCAGGTCCGGGTCCAGGGAAACCTGGGCTTGATGCATCTGCCTGAAGTCAGGACTCTTGAAGACAATGGCCCTGTGCGCAAAGAGGTTGCCTTTGATGAGACTCATGTGCTGATCTCGGTTCAGGGACAGGACCACCAGGAGCGCCTCCAAGCGGCCAGGGCCCTCTGCGTGCTGGACAGGCCCTGGCCTGGAGACGCTTTCCTCAACGTGAGCGAGGTGGGCATTCCAGACATCAGGTGGTTTTCGGGTCAGAACAGGCTCAAGCCGGACATGGAGACCTCTTTTGAACATCTCGGACTGAAAACAACAACATTTCAAGGGATGCAGCCCGAACCAGGTGAGCTGAGGTTCAAGCTGCCTTCCCAGGCAGCCCTGCATGAGAGCAGATTTTTCACCCTGGGCATGGACCTGGCCTATGGGGGGCAGATGAGGGCCGACTCGGTCCTGAATGTGGTTGTCAATGACAGGTTTGCTGCAGCCATCCCGCTTCGCGACCAGCAAGGGGCCAGATATGAAGACTACAAGCTGCAGCTGCCTGTGTCCCTGCTCAAGGCGGGTCAAAACACAGTCAGCTTTGAACCGGTTCTGACTCCGCTGATCACCGGGGAGTGCACCCTGATCCAGGAAGGCAACCTGCGCCTGACTCTTGAGGGCGATTCAACCCTGGAGCTGCCGGAGTTGAGCCGGTGGGCGGTCTTGCCCGAGCTGCGTCTTCTGTTTCAGGACGGCTTTCCATTGACCGCCAGTCCGGACTGGAAGGAGACAGCGGTGTTTTTGCCAAAGCCAACCCCGGGGAGTGTCAGTGCTGTTCTGGAGTTGATCGGGCTGATCAGCCAGAAGAACGGAATAGCGCCTTTTGGAATCAGCTTTGTCACTGACCTGGATCAGGCTCAGGAAAAGCATGTCCTGGCTCTGGGTCGGATAGCAGATCTTCCGGATCAGCTTGTCCAGACAGCACGCCTGGACGAAACATTGAGCTTTCCTTTTCCTTCTCGACCAGCCACAATCACCTGGAAGGAGTTCAGCTGGTGGCGCGCAGGGCTGCAAGAGCTCTTTGGCAGCAGGCCGGCCCGTGAGCGGGAACCAGTCCAGAAAGCGCCCCCCTCAAGCCACGTGGCGGCCAAACACAGCCTGCCCCGAAATGCTTTGCTCGTCAGCGAGTTTGCCTCTCCATTGGCTGAAAAGCGCACCGTGGTCATGATCGCTGCAAGGACCGATGCTGATCTCATGGAGGGGGTGAGCATGCTTGTCGATCCCGGGGTCTCATCCAAGGTCGAGCATGACCTGGCTTTGGTGGATTTCGACCATGCCGAGCCTCGGGTCTATGCACACCAGGTCCAGGATGCATACAGTTATGGGCAGCAAAGTCCTGTCCCCCTTTTCCAGGACCTGCTCCTTGGATCGCTTTGGACTTTCATTGGTGTCTGTGTCCTGGTTCTGGCCGTTTTGGCCCTGATTCTCACTGCCCTTTTGCGGGGCAGAAGGAAAAAGAGGCTTTCCCATGTGTAGACGCGCAGTCCTGATGTGGCCTGTCCTTGCTGGCTGTCTGTTCATGGCCTGTCCAGCCGTGGCGGACATCGACTGGAATTTTTTCAAGCAGCGTTTTGTGGCTCAGGATGGCAGGGTCATTGACGTCCGGCAGGACAAGATCAGTCATTCTGAGGGCCAGGGATACGCCATGCTCCTGGCGGTCAAAAACGATGACCAGGCGGCATTTGAAAAGATCTGGACCTGGACCCGGACCAACATCGATGTCCGCAACGGGGATGACCTGCTGGCCTGGAGCTGGGGGCGCCGCCCAACCGGGGGGTGGGAAGTCAAAGATTACAACAATGCTTCTGACGGCGATACCCTGGTGGCCTGGTCCTTGATGCTTGCAGAACGTCTGTGGCCCGGACAGGGCTATGGCCAAGCCGGGGAGGCTCTGGCCCAGAGCATTCAAGAGCACCTGATCCTGGAAAAAAATGGGACGCTGTATCTGCTGCCCGGCTATTACGGCTTTGATCAGCCAGAGACCATTGTGCTCAACCCCTCGTACTGGATTTATGGGGCCTACGACTGCTTTGCCGGCAGGACAGGGCATGCACTGTGGTCCAGACTGAAGGCAGACGCCTTGAAGCTGTGCTCAGCCCTGAGATTCGGCCACCTCGATCTGCCGGCGGATTGGGTCCTGGTCGAGGAAGGCGGGTTTGAGCTCGACGAGGCCCGGAGCACCAGGTTCGGCCACGAGGCGGTCCGGGTCCCGCTCTACCTGGCCTGGGATGCCAACCAGGAGGCCCTGCAGAGCTTTGACCGGGCCATCAAGGTTTTTGAGGCCCTGGGACACATCCCGACCTTTGTCGATCTGAGCGAAGACACCTGTTCCCTGTTTGCAGCCAGCGGCGGCGCGTATGCGGTTTTCGCCAGGGTTTGTGCGGAGCTTGGCCGCACAGAGCTGAGCCAGGAATGGTGGAGGACAGCCACGGACAAGGTCGAGCAGGACAGGGGCGACTACTACTCGGTGGTCCTCTATCTGCTGGCTGGTTTGGAGTTTCAAAATTGAACCGGTCATGACCCTTATCAAGACAGTGATCATCTTCAACCTGGTTTTCCTGGTCGGCTTGACCCTGACCGGGGAATCTGCAGAGCCTCAATCGCAGAAGCTCCAGGGATCCTGGCAGCAAGCCAGCGATGCCGACCAGCTCAAGGATTTTTCAGCTCAAGAGGTGCTGGGCCGGGCCTGGTCCAGTTACAGCGCTCAGGAGTTTGTCCAGGCCAAGAGGTTGTTTCGCCAAGCGATAGTGAAGGCCGATCAGGAAACGGCCATGGAGGCCAGGCTCGGTCTTGGCTACACGCTGATCCGATTGAACGATCCTCAGGCTGAAGCCGTTTTTGAGAGCCTCGTGGACCAGGGGTATGAGCTCTCTGAAACTGTTCCCGCCCTGATTCGAATCAAGAGGGACAAGAAGGCCTGGGATCAGGTCGCCAGGCTGGCCAGGCTTCTTGAAGAGCCCCAGCGATCACGGGTTCAGGCCGAGGTTCTCAGGGCCAAGCTGAACATGCTCCCTGAAGAATCCAAGGGGTTTATCCCCACTGCTCAAGAGCTTCTGAAGCTGGAACCCAATGATCGGAGCTTGCGTCTGCAGCTGGCCTGGGCCTGCTTCAAGCGGGGCAGGTACGCATGTGCCCACAAACAGTTTGTTCGCCTGAACTCCCAGAGGCCGGAGAGCCTGGAGATCCTGGATGGTCTGGGCTGGAGCCTGTTCAAGCAGGGCAGGTTTGTTCAGGCTGCAAATGCCTTTGAACAAGCCTTCCAGCTGCAGCCGTCCCGAAAACAGGCTGAAAATTTGCTTCTGGCCCTGGACAAGACCGGTGAAGATGAGAGGGTCTCGGAGTGGCTTCAAACCTGGCGGGGCTTTGACGACCCCGAAATCAGGAAGGTAGCGGCCAGGCGCTATCAGGCCTGGAGACTGCCTGTTCTTACGGATCAGGTTCGATCCGGCCCGGAGATGTGTTTTTCAGGATGTTCCAGACCGTGGCTGGAAACAGGTCTGCTTTTCAGCCACCGGGAGGCGGAAGAAGGATTTTCAGGGCTGGATCAGGTCAGGATCCCCCTCAGTGTGAACGTACCTCAGGAGCTCGGCCGCATCTGGTCGCTGTCCCTGACGCCTCTCAAGCTCGAGGCCGGCCCCACTGACCCGGCCCCGTTCGCAGGCTCATATTTTCAGCATTTGGAGACGGATCAGGTTGAGCATGACCTGGAAGACGAGCTGTGGGGTCTTGAACCCGGGGTCGGTCTTCGCATTGAGGGTCGCCCCAGTGTTGAGTTCGAGCTCGGGCTGACACCTCTGGGTGGACCCATCGATCCCAGGCCCACCTTCTCGGTGCGGGCCTTTGTGCCTGACACCTGGTCGGTGCGGCTGCACCAGTGCTCAGTTCAGGATTCTTTCCTCTCCTATGCGGGGCAGCAAGATCCTTACTCAGATCGAAAATGGGGGCGGGTCCTGAAGACAGGGCTTGAAGGCAGCCGGACGCTGCCACTGCCCGGCAGGGCCTGGCTGTCGCTCGACCTGGGCGGGCACCTTTACTGGGGGAAGAACGTGGTTGAGAACTCCTCTGTCTCTGGAACCATAAGCCTTGGCCAGACCAGAACCTTTGCTGCAGGGGATCTCAACGTCGGAGTCTTTGCCATGGCCGAGCACTATGAGCGCAATACGGACTTTGTCACCTTCGGCCATGGGGGCTACTTCAGCCCAGACCTTTTCTGGATGGTCGGACCCTTTGTTCGCTGGACCTCCAGGGTGTGCGAGCGTTCCTGGTTCGATGTTCAGGTTGGAGGCGGCTACTTTGATTATTCCACTGATGGGGCCGACTTTTACCATGAGGTTGATCAGGTGGCAGCTGACCTGATCAGAGAAACGGCCAGGGACAACCTCACAGGGCGTTACCAGGCTGATGGGGATCAGGGCATTGGGGTCAACGCTGCCTTTGCCGGCTGGCATCGACTGAACGAGCACCTGGCTTTTGGCGGTTTCGGAAGGCTCAACACCACATCCAAATATGAAGAATGGCAGGTTGGGCTTTCTTTGCGGTTCACCTTGTCCCCACGACAGAACCTTTGTCCGCCTCTGGAGCTGATTGGCGGTTCATCATCGTGCCAGTGAACATGTGACAGGAGCGCGAAGTCAGCGCAGCCTTTGGCTGCGCTGACTATGTGGATTTTGAGATCAAGAAACAACCAATTGAGAATCAAGTCGGCGAGGCTCAAAGCCTCGCCGACTTGATTCTCAATTGGGGAGAAGGTAGAAAAAAAGAGTTTTGACTCACGAGGTTGCCCTATGATCATACGATGCCCAGAGTGCGGATTTGCCAGAGAGGTCCCGGACGAGAAGATTCCGGCCAAGGCCCGGCTGGCCACCTGCCCCAAATGCGGGCACAAGTTTCATTTCAAAAAAGAACAGGACGATATCGATCTGGAGGGGGAAAGCCAGGGTCAGGAGACCGAGCAGCCTTCCGAGCCTCCTCAGGACTCCGACATCTGGTCTGCCCTGGAATCTTTGAACGATGAAGAGCCTGAGCAGGAGGAGCGATCTTTTGCTCAAGAGGCCAGGGGCAGGGCCAGAGTTGGACCTGAAGGCACTCCCTGGGAGCATCTCGATGAATACGGTTTTTTTCCCGGCTTTTTTGAGACCATCAAAAAGGTCATGCTCAGCCCCGGGCAGTTCTTTAACGACCTGACCATCGGCGGAGGATTCAACCGCCCCCTGATCTTCTACCTGCTGGTAGCCGAGATTCAGGCTCTGGCCCAGTTTTTCTGGCAGATGCTCGGGGTGGTGCCCCAGATGCAGGGCAGACCGGAGAGCATCCTGGGCATCGGGATGGTCGGGATTGGCTCCTTGCTGCTGCTGGTCCTGTATCCCATCTTTTTGACCCTGGTCCTGTTCGTCGGAAGCGGCTTGAACCACCTGTGCCTTTTGGCGGTCAAAGCCGGTTCGCGGGGCTTTGAGGGAACTTTTCGGGTAGTTGCCTATGCCAACGCCCCCATGGTCCTGGCCATTGTGCCTGGAGTCGGTCCGCTGATCGGAGTACTGTGGACGCTGGTCTGCACGTTCCTGGGCTTTAAGGTCGTGCACCGCACCTCGTCTGCCAGGGTGCTGCTGGCCATCCTTTTGCCCTTGATCATCGTCATGGTCGTGAGCTCGCTCATCTTCATGGCTCAAGGGCTGACAAGGTTTTGAGCCGGCCGGGATATGGTCGGGATCAGCAGTGATGTGGCTTCATGTGGGCATTGTCTTTTTGCATTGGAGTGAGCTGTGTTCAGGAAAGTGGCTGCCTGGTGGAAGAGGCGCCTTGCCAAGCGCAGAAGAGCCAAAGACCTCTCCTCTGAAGCCTTTCAGGAACTTTCCGCCGAGGTGCGCGAGATTGCGACCCTGTCCGGCCTGCTCTGGGCTCAGGACAATGGGTTTCAGGATCGGGTCAGGAGGATTCACACCGAAATGGATCAGCTGGAAACCCTCTTGAAACAGAGAGCCTTTCGCCAACTCTCGATTGAGAAAAAAAAGGAGCTTCGGGACAGCCTTCTGTTGTCCAGGAAAGAACTGATCAAATCCATTCAGGCTGCACCATGCCCCACGGACAGAATACAGTGAGACCTGGCAGAGGGTTGTGGACATTGGGGGCAGGCCTGGCCCTGTGTCTCCTGGCGGGCGGATGTGCCAGCCAGACCCCTTTTGATCAGGTTCTGGAACCAAAGCTCGGCCCCCAGGTGGTCTACGCAGATCAGTACGTTCACAGGTCTCCAGCCTCTTTCCCTGTAGTGCCCCAGGCCCTGCCTCAGAGCCCCCCATCGGCCCTGATGTTTTCCATGGGCCTTGAACAGGATATGCAGCATGCTGATGCGCTGGGGGGCAATCTTGGGCTGGTCCTCTCCCAGACATGGCAGGAACAGGGGGTCTTTCCCAGACTGGTCTACGACCGGGATCAGCCCTGGCCGGGAACAGAGCAGGCCCTGCGGGCTGGAGAGGAAGGAGGTTTTGATCTCATCGTCAGACCAAGGACAACGTACCTCTTCACCTCCGGATCCCAGGGATCCACGAACCTGGCCCTGCAGATCGAGATCATGTCGGTCAGGGAGGAGAACGTGATCTGGTCCATGAGCCATGCCGGGACCATGGAGAAGCCACCTGACCAGGATTTCATCGTCTTGACCCGCAAGACCCGGATGCCGGCATCCCCGGCCTATATGGTCATGAATGCTTTGGCCAGGGATCTGGCCGGGCCGGTGAAGGCCTGGGCTGCAGGGGAGCGATGGCAGGAGGATGAAGACAGAGGTCAGAAGATGGAAGATCGAAGATAGAGGACAGAGGTCAGAGGTCGGAGGTCAGCGCAGCCTTTGGCTGCGCTGAATATTTGGGTTTGAACCGAAAAAGTTTCCTTGCTTTTGATCAGAGCCTGTCGCCTTCATACAGCCAGTTTGATCAGGGCAGAAACTTTTGGGATTGCTCCTCTGACTGCTCCCTTTTCCAAGGGGAGCTGTCCGAAGGACTGAGGGGTAGGGGGAGCTCCCCTCA
>CAYOID010000070.1:0-17322 GCA_964403955.1 uncultured Desulfohalobiaceae bacterium
CAGAAAAGGCCGCCCACGATAAGGACAACAGAGGCCAGGAAGAACAGGCCGGTTTTGAAGTCGCTCATTCTGGTCATGAGGTCACTGCTGACAATCACTGCAAGTGGACGCGCACTGCGTTTGCGGACCCAGAAACATCAGAGTCCTGCGGTGAACCTGTCTGTGCTGATGCGGCGTCTGAAAAAGGCCTGTACCCTGGGATCCTCAGAGCTGTGCTGGAGATCCTCCAGGGGCCCTGAGGCGATGATCCCCTTGGCCTCCTCGTCCAGCATGATACAGCGGGTGGCGATATTTTCCAAGGTCATGACCTCGCTGGTGAACACCGCTGGGGACAGGTCCATGAAGGCCATGCCGGTCAGCATCCCCCCGAGGATGCCCGAGGCGTCGGCCAGCATGGTCAGAAGGGGCGTGGCCAGGGTCACGGCCAGGACCCGGGGCAGGACCAGGAAGGTGAAGATGTTGAAGTTCATGACCTCCAGGACTTCCAGCTCCTGCCTGACCTTCATGGTCCCGATCTTGGCCGCGAATGCCGTTCCGGTCCGGCCGGCTATCAGGATGGCAGTCAGCACCGGGCCCATCTGGGCGGTGATGGAACGGGCCACCATGTTGGCCACATAGATGGGGGACCCCAGCTTGCTGGCGATGGCTTCACCCTGAAACACCAGGATCATGCCTGTCAGCCCGTTGATCGCGCAGATCAAAACCGTTGCCGTGGTGCCCACCTCCCGGATGTGGAACAGGAAGTCCCGGACCTTGAACTGCCGGGGATTTTGAAGCACAAGCCGGCAGGAGGAGATGAACCTGCCGATGAAGCTGACCACGCCTGCGGTGCTGGACAGCATGCGCCGGACCCATTTCCCGAGCCTGGAGACCCCTCCGGAACCGGGAACCGGGGTTGCTTCTTCTGCGGCGACTGGTCCTTGGCCGGGGCGGTCCAGAAAGCGTTCGGCCGTAGCCGGAAGGTTCTCAAACCGCAGATCCTTGCCATGAGCCGCCCAGCACTGCTCAAGCTCACGCAGCAGGGCAATGCCGGCGGTGTTGATGAAGCTCACCCCGCCCAGGTCCAGGACAACCCCGGTTGCGTCTTTGTCCTGCAGGCGATGCGTGGCCCATTGGAACAGCTCCGCGCTCCGACGGTCATCCAGGCGGCCCTCAAGGTGCACGACAATGCGATCGCCCTGTCTGTCTTCCCTTGGCCCTTCCATCTCCACCCGCCTCATCTCACGCGCCGTGTGCGGTCTACCGGATATGGGCCCTCACCATAGCTGACTGAGCAGGTCTTGAAAAGGCGGTTGACACCTTCTTTGGCATAAGGTATACCACATACCAAAATAAGCATCTGAGCATCACGCCCATGAAATCCTGCACTGTTCTCCACCCCCATTCCCAAAGGGCCGGCCACCGGCTGGGCCCAGTGGATCAGCCCAAATCCTTGAAGCAGGCTGCCTATGAAAGCCTGCACCAGGCCATTTTATCAGGGCTGCTGGTCCAGGAGAAAATCTACACCGAACGGGAGCTGGCTACAACGCTCTCCATATCCAGGACCCCGGTCAGGGAAGCCCTGCTTGAGCTGGCATCCAAGGACCTGGTGGTGCTGGTCCCGAGGAAAGGGATCAAGGTCAAGACCTTCCAGCGAAACGATTGGGAGGAAATTTTTGAGCTGCGGCAAGCCCTGGAAGTTGCCGCCGTGGAAAAAATCACTGGAAAAGTGGCCAGCCAGGACATCCAGGCCATGGAGTCGATCATCGATCAGCAGCGAACGTGCCAAGCCCGAAACGACGGTGATGGCTTTCTGTACCAGGACCGTCTCTTGCACGGTCTGCTCTGCGAACTGACCGCCAACAAGAGACTGATCAAGAGCTACACCGACCTTTTGGACCTGATACAGGTCATGGGGATTTACCCTCTGCATGAACCAGGGCGCATGAAGGAGGTCATCGAGGAACACATCGCTGTTGTTGAAGGGATTCGGAGCAAAGACCCAGCCCTCTCCAGAAAAGCCATCCAATATCATCTCACGATCACCCAGCGCAAAGGACTCAATTTTTGCTGAACGCAAGCCTTGGTGATTCAAGTCTTCAACCCGAAACATTGGAGGATACCATGAAAAAAATGCAAAGACTCTTGCTGATGACCGCGGTCCTGCTGTCCGCTCTCGCTGTTGCCGGCTCTCCGGCTTTTTCAGCTGAAAAGGAGCTCCGGGTGGTTGGAAGCTGGAGCAGCCTGACCATGTTCAACAACTTTGAAAAACCATTCTGGACCCAGGAGCTTCCTGAGGCCATGGGTGGCGAGCTGAAAACGAGCATGACCTCGCTTGGGCAGGTCAATCTCAAAGGTCCGGCTGTCCTGCGCCAGATGGACATGGGGGTCTTCCATGTCGTGCACACTGTGGCCGACTATGTGGTCTCTGACTCTCCTGAACTGGCCGGTCTCGATCTCCCGGCCCTGGCCCCGGAGATTGACAAGGCCCGGACAATAGCCGATGCCTACCGGCCGATCGTCGCCAAGTATCTGGAAAAGAACTTTAACGCCAAGCTGCTCAGCATAGCTCCCTACCCGGCTCAGGTCTTATTCAGCCGGGACAAGATCACCGGCCTGGACGACCTCAAAGGCAAGAAGATCAGAGCCAGCGGCTGGACAACGGCTGAGTTCGTCAAAGCCCTGGGCGCAACCGGTGTGACCCTGTCCTTCAGCGAGGTGCCTCAGGCCCTGCAGCGAGGTGTCGTGGACTGCGCCATCACCGGCAGCTTGTCAGGATACTCAGCTGGCTGGGGGGAAGTCTCCAACTACATCTACCCTCTGCCCATGGGCGGATGGGATCATGTCATCGGGTGCATGAACCTGGACACCTGGAACAGTTTCAGCCCCCAAGAGCAGCAGCTGATCCAGGACCTCATCCAGGAAAAGCTCGAAGAGCCCGCCTGGAAGGTGACCGAGGATGAAACCCGCCAGGGGGTGGCCTGCCTGACCGGTCAAGACTGCCCTCATGGGGAGCCCAATCAGCTTACAGAGGTTGAGGTGACCGACGAGGACCTTCAAAAATCGCGGACCGTCCTTCTGGAAAGCGTTCTGCCTGCCTGGTCGGCCAAGGTGGATCCAGCCGTGGTCAAGGAGTGGAACGAAACCATCGGTCAGGTTGTAGGCCTTGAGGCCAAATAAGAGCCTGCTGTCCGAAGGGCTGCCGGGGCATGCCCCGGCAGCCCTTTGATGTCACTCTCAGCCTTCAAAGACCACAGTCCCAACATCAGGTGCTTTCTATGCCTCCTCTTTTGAAATACACTGAACGGTTTTCCAGGGTCTGCGTCTGGATATGCGGCGTCCTGCTCTTTGCGACAGCGTTCATGATTGCTGTTGAAGTCGTGTTGCGAAAAGTCTTTTCCGTATCCATGGGCGGTGCGGATGAAATTTCAAGCTATGTTCTGGCCATCACCTGCAGCTGGTCTTTTGGGTATGCCCTGTTCCAGAGGGCCCATGTCAGGATAGACATCCTGTACATCAAGCTTCCGCCCAAAATGAAGGCTTTTTTGGACTCCATCGCCCTGGCCATGTTTTTGATCTACATGTCCACATTGTCTTTTTTTGCCTTCCAGGTCCTGAAAAGATCAGTTGAGAGAGGGTCAACCGCAAACACCCCCCTGCAGACCCCGATGTGGATCCCCCAGGGCATCTGGTTTTTCGGACTTGTCTCCTTCACCCTGGTCATTCTCGCCATTCTTGCAGGAACAGTGATCTTCCAGATCAAGGGGCAGACATCCTCTGCCTTGAACCTGGCTTCCAGCGGAACAGCTGAAGCGGAAAAAGACCTCTAACCCCTTCAAGACCCCCCAGCCTTGTCCCGGATGAAACTTCAAAGGGAATGAAAAAATTGTGTTCTTCATTTCAAACCCAATGATTCAGCCCTGCCAGAGGCTGTGCTGACAGGTAAGACTTATGCCAATTGTCATCGCCTTGTTCCTGCTTCTCCTGCTTTTGCTGCTCAGCGTGCCTGTTGCAGCCACACTGGCCATCCTCGGCTTTTCTATCGGGAGCATCTTCTCCCCTTTTCCCCTTTACAAATCCATCGGGGAGATATCCTGGACAGCAAGCACGGATTTCATTCTCCTGGCCATCCCTCTTTTCGTCCTCCTGGGTGAAATTCTGCTCAAGGCAGGCATTGCCGAGAGCACCTACAAAGCCCTGGACCGCTGGCTGTCCTGGCTGCCCGGGGGCCTCATGCATGCCAATATCGGAACCAGCGCCATGTTTTCCGCCACATCAGGCTCCAGTGTGGCAACTGCAGCCACTGTGACCACGGTTGCTTTGCCCCAGGCCAGAAAGCTGGGGTACAACGAAAGCCTTTTCGCCGGCTCTATCGCCGCAGGAGGGACCCTGGGGATCCTCATACCGCCGTCCATCAACCTCATTGTCTATGGCTTTCTGACCAACACCTCCATCCCCAAGCTCTTCATGGCCGGCATCGTTCCCGGCATCCTGCTGGCCATCATCTTCATGCTCTGCATCCTGGTGCTCTGCTGGATCAAACCGAGCCTCGGCAGTGCCCGAAAGCATGCCACCTGGGGGGAACGATTCATCAGTCTGAAAGACCTCCTGCCTGTGCTTGGCATCTTCTTCATCGTCATCGGATCCATCTACGCCGGGTACGCCACCCCCACGGAGTCTGCAGCCCTGGGCGTCCTCACTGCCCTGGCCCTGGCGGCATCTCATGGCAAGTTGAGCTGGCGGTTCTTTCAGGAGGTCATCGAGGGAACCATGCGCACGACCGCCATGATCATGATCATCATCACCGCCGCATACTTCTTGAACTTCATCCTGGCCTCGATCGGGCTGACGGAGCGCTTGACGACCTTTCTTGACGACCTGGGGCTTTCGCCCATGGGAATGATGGGAGTCATCATCTGCATCTACATCATTCTCGGCTTCTTCATTGAGACTCTCTCGCTCATGGTCATCACCATCCCCATTATTGCCCCGGTGGTCATCAATTTGGGATTCGATCCCATCTGGTTCGGCGTCCTGCTCATTCTGCTCATTGAAATGGCCTTGATCACCCCGCCAGTCGGCCTCAACCTCTATGTGGTTCAAGGCGTCCGTCAGAAAGGGACCATCTCTGAGGTCATGATTGGCAGTATCCCCTTTGTGGTCATGATCGTCATGATGATCATCCTGATGATGATCTTTCCAGGGCTTCCTCTGATCCTGTCCTCAACCCTTGTCGGGTAAGAAGACTGCAGCCAGGATTGCCCTGGACAGGACACACCCGTTGTCCGGACCTGGAGGAAGGTGAACAGATTCTTCAATTGAAACGACGAGGATTCAGCTTTGCCAGAGGCAAACCTAAAAAGGGATTGATATGAGCAGCCAAGCAGACCTTTCATTCACCGTCATCTCCAATACAGGGCAGCCAGCCATCCAGGTTGCAGTCCAGCACCTTGTTGTTGCTGGATGGGTTGGCCGGGACCAGGAAGCGGTCCGGAAACACATTCAAGAACTGGGACAACACGGGGTCCCTGCCCCACAAAGGACCCCGACCTACATGCATCTGAGCCCTTACCTGCTGACGTCCTCGGAGTCAGTCCAGGTCATCAGCCCTCACTCCTCAGGGGAGGTGGAAAGCGTCTTGATCCGTCATGAAGGAAGGTTCTACCTCGGGGCAGGAAGCGACCACACCGACCGGGAAGTGGAAAAGTACGACATCCCGACCTCAAAGCAGATGTGCGCCAAGGTCCTGGCCCCGACTGTCTGGGACTATGAAGAGGTGGAGCCGCATCTGGACGAGGTGATCCTGCGCTCCTGGGTCAGAAACGGCCAGGGAGAGGTCTTGTACCAGGAAGGCAGCCTGGGCCTGAACACACCTCCCAAGACCCTTTTGGACGCAATGCCGACCAGGCTTGAAGAAGGGAACCTTTGCCTCTTTTGCGGGACCCTGCCCTCCCTGACCGGCATCACCTGCGGAGAAGGCTTTGCTTTTGAGATTCACGACCCGGTCTTGAACCGGAGGATCAGCCACCAGTATGCCGTGCACATCCTTCCGCAGCATGTCTGAGTTCACAGCACTTCAAGGACAAAGGAGACCAGTGTGACCGATTCTGCCACCACCGCTCAAGCCTTGCGAAAAGAAATCAGAAACACAACCTGGACCGGCCAGACCTCTGGAGCGGCAACCGGTTATGTCCAGGCCAATCTGGTCATGCTCCCCCAGGACCTGGCCTTTGATTTTCTGCTCTTCTGCACCCGCAACCCCAAGCCCTGCCCCATCCTCGATGTCCTCGAACCCGGGCAGACTTGTCCGGGCATTGCGCCTGATGCAGACATTCGGACTGATCTTCCAAAATACAGGATATTCAGAAACGGTCAGCTTGAAGAAGAGCGAGAAGACGTCATCGACCTGTTTTCAGAGCACACCGTGACCTTTTTGATCGGATGCAGTTTTTCGTTTGAAAAAGCCCTGATGGAGTCCAGCGTGCCAGTCAGGAACATTGAAGAGGGCAAGAATGTCTCCATGTACACCACGAACATACCCTGCCGTTCAGCAGGGCCCTTTTCAACAGAGCTCGTGGTCAGCATGCGCCCCATGCTGCCCAGGGATGCCATCCGGGCGGTTCAGATCACGACCAGATTCCATATCACCCACGGAGCGCCTGTCCACATGGGGTCCCCGGAAAAAATCGGCATCAAGCGCCTGGATCGGCCCGATTTTGGAGATCCGGTGACCATCAACCCAGATGAAATCCCCGTCTTCTGGGCCTGCGGAGTGACCTCCACCCTGGGCGCCCTGTCCGCCCAACCGCCTCTTGTGATCACTCACGCCCCAGGGCACATGTTTGTCTCAGACCTCAAGGATCAGGACATGTCCATTTTTTAGGTGCGGCTGCAAAAACCCAAGATGCAGCCGCAGAAGTCAGAATACAGAATTCAGTCTGGCTGTATGAAGGCGACAGGCTCTGATCAAAAGCAAGGAAACTTCTTCGGTTCAAACCCAAATATTCAGCGCAGCCAGAGGCTGCGCTGAACAGCTTCAAAGAGAGGGGACTTCATGCGACTCGGCCTGGCCCAAGTGGAACCCTGCAGCAATCCGGAGACCAACCTTGAAACAGCCGGGCTGATGGCAGCCGAGGCAAGCGAAAAGGGTGTTCAGCTCCTGGTTTTCCCCGAGATGTTCATGGCTGCGCCAGACGACCCAGCAGACCTGCCCGCACTGGCGGAAGAGGCGAACGGGGCCTTTGTCCAAGGGTTGAGGCACATAGCCCGCACACATCTGCTTTCTGTCGTGGCTGGAGTGTGGGAAGCCATCCCGGGTCACGACAAGGTTTACAATGCCTTAGCGGTCATCGACCAGCAGGGGCAACTCCTGGATTGCTACCGCAAAATACACCTCTTTGACGCCTTGAATGTGACTGAAAGCAGGGTCATGAGCCCGGGAGACGCCCTGCCGCCTGTTCTGGACCTGGCAGGGGTTCCAACCGGTCTGGGCATCTGCTACGATCTTCGATTCCCTGAGCTCTTCAGGTCGCTGGCCGGCCGAGGGGCCGAGCTCATCCTGGTCCCGGCGGCCTGGTACAGCGGGCCGTTCAAGGAAGACCACTGGCTGACCCTGCTCAAGGCCAGGGCGCTTGAAAACACCTCCTATGTCGCCGGAGTCAGCCTCACTGGGCCCCGCTTTTGCGCCCGGAGCTCGATCATCGATCCGTTCGGGGTCGTCATGGCCTCTGCAGGCGAGATGCCGGAGCTGCTCACCGTTGACATAGCCAGGGCCAGGGTGGAGCAGGTTCGCTCCAAGGTGCCGACTCTCAGTCACACCAGGCCGGATCTCTTTTCCTGAGTTTCACGCCCTTCAGCTCACGCCCCACTCCAGCCAGCCCGACAGGAGGGGAAAGTACAGGCCGACCCTGATTGGCCGCGGGTCCCGGGCCTGCATCAGCCGGGCGTAAGTGGCCATCTGCCCCTGATAGCGGACCCGTTCCTGCTCCAGGAATGCTTCCAGATCGGTCCCTTCGTGCCGACTTGTCTTGTAGTCGATGATCCAGCGGTTCCCCTTTTCGTCCACAAAGGTCCGGTCCATGACCACCGAGGTGACCCGGCCCTGGTCCAGCCCGCTCAAGGCATACTCGTTTCCGGCCTCCTGGCGGGGAGCCAGGATCCACCGGCCAACGTGATGGGCCAGAGTGTTGATCAGGGCCTCTTCAACCAGCTCCACCCCCTGCTCCAGGTCTGATTGCAGCATGCCCAGGTCTGAAAGCTGGCGGGCAAAGACCGGGCGCAACCCTTGCACCCGGCTTGCATCCCAGGCATCCAGCCCCTGCCTGGCCACAACGAGCAGCCACCCGTGCACGCAGGTGCCGGCGCAGCGGACCACCTCTCCGGCCCAGTCAAAGGCCAGATCCTGATGCTCCGGGTCGGATTTCAAGGGCACGGAAGGCTTGAGGCCGGCAGGGAGCTCAGGGGGCTGCCAATTCGGGGTCAGCCTGGTCAAGACCTGGGAAGGAGGTTGCTGGCTCCGGTGTTCAGGCTCCGGGTCGGGGTCTCTGTCCAGTCCGGCCTGGTGTTCGAACTCCTCCCGGACTGCCGGCCACAAGGCAGCCAGCAACGATCTGGCACCCGGCTGACGCGGCCGGCCATCCTCGTTCAGGGAGGTGTGCCCCAGAATGTGCAGGCGTTTTCTGGCCCGGGTGGCAGCCACATACAGCAGACGCCCGTCTTCGTGCCGGCTCTTCTGCTGGTTCAGGCGCTGGATATAGTTGTAGACAGGGTCGGCCTCCTCCCCGGTTCCGGTCCTGGGGGCCAGGAGCAGGTCGCTGCGGCCATCCTTGCCTGAACGCTCCAGCCAGGCCAGGATCTGGCGCTCATCCGGCCTGGGGGTGCGCCCCATTCCGGGCAGGATGACCGTGTCAAACTCCAGGCCTTTGGCCTTGTGCATGGTCATGACCTGCAGGCTCTGGTCCGCCTGGGTGTCCGGCTGGGCAAAGAGGCGGTCCACGGCCTGGTCCAGCTCGTCTGTCAGTTCATCCGGAGCGGACTCGAACCGCTCCTGGAGCAAACGGAAAAAGATCTCCGCATCCTGGCGCTCGCTGTCGTCATGCAGGCAGTCAGGTCCGCCCAGAGCCAGCCAGCAGGACTCCACCTGCCGGCGCACCCCGGCCCGGTCCCGCTGCTCCAGGGCATGCGCCAGAACCGTTTTGACCCGGCCCAGCCGGTTTTGGCCCGGCCTGCTGAGCCGGCCGGCCGCTCCGTCATCCAGGATCTGGCTGAGCACGGAAGGACTGTCGGCATCTCCAGCCAGCAGGTGCAGATCCTCAAGATCCAGACCGCACCAGGGAGCCCGGAGCACGGCCAGCCAGGCCAGATTATGCCCGGGATGGCGCAGGGCCTTGGCCAAAGAGCACAAGTCCTGGATGGCCGGCCGTTGACTCAAAGGGTCGATGTCCACGGCCTGAAAGCGCAGTCCGGCCCGGCGCAGCTCGGGCATGATGGCCTGCAGGTGCGGGCGGCTGCGGACCAGGACTGCGGTCGTGCCCTGGGGATCCCTTTGGCTGGCCTCTTGGATGAGAGAGATGACAGTCCGGGCTTCAGGTCCGGGATCAGGGTCAAAGAACGGGTGCACGCATACGGCCGGGGGCTCGGACCGGGGCAGGAAGGCATGGGCCGGGGAGTAGGGCACGCTCCCGGTCAACGGGTCTTCCTCTTCGGGCAGAACCTGGGGAAAGGCCTGGTTCACCCAGTCCACGATCCCTGCCTGGGAGCGGAAGTTCACGGACAGGGTCAGGGGGTGGAGAGGAATATGGCCCAGTCCGGACTCCCGGGCCCGCAGGAAGAGGCCCACCTCCGCCTCCCGGAAGCTGTAGATGGACTGCATGGGATCGCCCACGGCAAAGAATGTCCGCCCATCCCCCGGGGTCCAGCCCGCCGTCAGGGACTGCAGAAGCAGAAACTGGGAGATGCTCGTGTCCTGGAACTCGTCCATGAGCAGGTGCTGGACGGCATGATCCAGGACCAGGGCCAGGTCCGTGGGTTCCTGCGGCGGGCCCAGGGCCATCTGGGCCCGGGAGGAGATCTCGGCAAAGTCCACTTCCCCCCGCTCCTGAAAGACCAGGTGCAAGTGGCCCGCAGCCAGACGCAGGACATCGAACAGGGCCTCCAGGACCGTCCACTGGGCCTGGGAGTATTCCGGGCCGGGCAGGAAGCGGATCTCGTTCAGCCTGTGCTCCAGGCCCGGGATGGCGGACAAGGCTTGCATGCAGGCGGCAAACTCCTCTTTCATCCCCTGATACCTGACCTTGAGCTCTGGGTCTTTGCTGCTGCTGGGGGCAGGGAAGCCCAGATTCTTGTCCGCCCTCTTGCGGAGCTGCCCTGACCCAGTCAGGCAGAGCCGGGCCAGCCCGAGCCACACAGGCAGCTCCTGGCTGAGGCAGTCCGGAAGGTCTTTGAGATCGGCGCACAGCCCCAACCCAGGTACTTTTTCCGGGTCCGGAAGGCGGGAAGCGGCAAAATCGGCCAATCGCAGCAACTGCTCGGCTTCCTGGTCCGGGATGAGCTCCCTGGCCTCGCTCAAGGCTTCCTCCACAGCCCGTTCCAGGGCCTGCTCCAGGCGGTGCTTCTGCAGCCGGCGATTGCTCCTGTCGGCCAGGTGGCGAAGCCACTGCTCCCTCTGGGGGAGCATCCCGGCGATCAGGTCACAGGCCTTGTCCAGGTCGTTGTCCAGGTGGCGGAGCAGGGTCTGCACCGAGGAGGTCCAGGGGGAGTCCCGGTCAAGCTCTGCCACTGTGGTCCGGGCAGCCTGCATGTACATCGCTTCCGGATCCTTGCTGATCTGCCCAGGTCCGCCCAGCCTGGAGAGCAGCGGCATTCTGGAGACCAGGCCGGAGCTCAGAGAGTCGATGGTCTGAATGCGCAGCCTGGCCGGAGACGACTCCAGCTCCCAGCCGTGTTTGCGGCTTTGGGCCAGGACCCGGCCGGCCAGGTCCAGGGTCATGCGCTCGTGTTCGGCCCTGGGATGCTCCCCCTGGGCCGCCCGGCTCAGGGCCTGCATGATCCTGGCCCGCATCTCTCCAGCCGCCTTGCGGGTGAAGGTGATGGCAATGACCTCTTCCGGAGCCTGGACTGTCTGCAGCAGGGCCAGGGTGCGCTGGGTCAGGAGCTCGGTCTTGCCTGAACCGGCCGGGGCCTGGACAATGAACGACCGGGTCGGGTCCAGGGCCGCGGCCCGCTGCTGAGCGTCGACCACCTGGTGGGCCTGGCTGGCATGGGAATCGTTCATGGTGCGGATACGTTTCCAAGGAAAGTGATTGAGCCCATATGCTGGGCTTTGTCAAAAACACTCTGATCTGCAGTCACAATGACAGTACCTGAGACCTTGAGAGCCGCGGCTGTTGATCTCTCTCTTCTTAGACGTCAGTGCAAAAAGTCCAAGCAGCGGTTTTTCAGCGTCAAGCGTTGTTTGTAAGTTTTTGATTATTCAGGCTTCTCGTATGAAACTCGCTATTACTCCTTGAGATTGCTTCGTCGAAGACTCCTCGCAATGACGGGCAGAGTCTCAGCTACGGAGAGGGTCTTTGGCTCGTCATTTCGAGCGCAGCGAAGCAATCTCTCAAAGTACGATGTGACGGAGTTTCTTCAATGATCACATTGTCGACATCTCATTGACACTTCCTGCAAGCGAACCACTATGTAATCTCTGCAGAGTAAACCCTATAAGTCAGCGCAGCCAGAGGCTGCGCTGAGACTCGAATACCCGGCACAGGGGCTGGACGTCGCATTGCCGGCAGGCCTGGGGCGTGCTTGGGGCCACCCGGGCCCAGCCGCGCAGGACCTCGCCGGCCAGAGCTTCCAGGCTGTTTCTCCAGGTGGACAGGAGATTCTCCCAGGAGGCAAACCCCCGGGTCAGCTTGTGCTCGGCAAACCCTTGACACCCCGGAACGATATCCGGCTCCTCCCCCAGTCCCACGAAACAGGACTCCCCTCTGCGCACCACCCCGAAAAAGACCCCGGCAACCGGTTCAGGGCAGAACAGGCTGTACAAAGGGACCTGGGGCTCCACCGGCCGCTCCTGAAACCATTCGGACAGTGAGTGCCGGCCGGCCTTGTAGTCGATGACCACCAGCCTGCCGTTGTCCAGGCGGTCGATGCGGTCGGCCACAACGTTGAGCTGCAGACCGTTGATTGAGATATCGAAGCGTCTCTCCAGGTCCTGAACCTGAAAAGGCCTGCGCCGCGTCTCCAGCTCCAGCCATTCCAGGAGGAGCCTGACCAGACGTTCCTCTTCCAGGGCAGTGAACTCATGTGTCAAGGTCAGGGGCCTCTGTGTGCGCAGGCCTTCAATGGCCTGCTGCACCGCCCGCCTGACCCAGCTGGTGCGCTCCTGGCCGGACAGGCCGAGCAGCGTGGCCTGGTCCCGGCACCTCTGCCAGAAGTGCTCCAGGGCGCTGTGCATGATGGTCCCCCGTTCCGGCGGGCCCAGCCCGGCGACCGGCTCCTCCAGGCTTCTGGCTCCCAGGCGATGGCGGGCAAAGGCCTGGAAGGGACAGGCGGCCTGGGCCCTGAGCAGGCTTGAACCGCCAGGGGTTCGACCGGGTGCAGGCAGCCCCGGACCCTGCTCGTCCACAAAAGACTCCAGATCCTGGCGGAGGCCCCTTTGCAGCCAGGGGTCTGGCCAGGGAGCCAGCCCCAGATCATCAAAACCCAGGTAGGGCACTCCCTGAATCAGGGGGCTGGGGAGGAGATCGCGGTCCTCCTCGCGCTGGGGGTGGCTGAGGATGACCTCGGGTGAGCTCTCCTGCAGCCGGGCGGTGATTCGTCTGGCGTATTCCAGCTCATGCTCCGGGCTGGATCGGGGCATGTTCAGGCGCCGCTGGACTGTGACAGGCAGAAAGGGGTTGGGATCAGGCCCTGGCGGCCAGACCTGGTCGGTCAGGCTCATGACCCAGATGCGGTCAAAGCGTTCACCCACAGCCTCCAGCATGCCCATGATGCGCACCTGGACATCCGGGCCTTCGGGCTGGAACACAGTTTGGCCCAGGATGGCCTGCAAACGGTCCCTGGCCTGGGCCAGGGTCATGTGCGGCCTGACCCTGTCCAGTCCAGCCAGGCGCTGCAGGCAAGCCTTCCAGGCCTGGAGGGTCTGGTACTCCGGGCTGGACACACTGCGCTCTCCAGGCCAGCCCATATCCCGGAGCAAGAGCTCCAGGTCCTGGGCCCAGGCGCTGGGGGGCTGAGACCCTGGCAACTCCCGCCACCTGGACTGAAAAGAGCGCAGGGCCCGGGCCAGGAGGGGGCAGGACCGGGGACCGGGATGGTCGTCCTCCGGCTGAGCCAGACCAAGGAGGAGCTTCCAGGTAATGGCCGGTTCGCGCCTCTTGCGCAGGGCTGCCTCCAGCCGGCCCCGGGCGCACAGCTCGGAATCCGCCCCATGGATAAAGGGCGAGGTGAGCACAGCGCTCGCGGCAGCCAGGGGCAGAGGGTCCTGGATGAGGTCCACAATGCCCATGGCGGCCTGGATCATGGGGTAAACGCTCAGGGGCCGGCCCAGGGAGAGGTCATAGATCCGCTCCTGGGGCGACACGGGGCTCGGGGCGGCGTCCGGATGCAAGACGGCGTCAAAGGTGTGTTCCAGCTCGGCCCGCACCTGGGTCAGGTCCGGAACAATGACCCCGATGCGCTGATCCGGACTGGACTCAAGATGGGTGCGCACCCAGCGGGCTGCAGCGGACATTTCCTGCTGGCGGTCGGACAGGGCCACGGCCCGGACCCGGGACGCCCGGGGCTGGAGCTCGAGGGTCATCACTGGGCACCCTTGGGCGGCCAGCGCGAACAGGAGACGCTCCTGGATGGGGCTCAGCTGCTCGAACCCTGCCAGGCAGAAGCCCTCCGGGCAGGGCAGCCGGCCGGCCCCCAGGAGCTGGACCAGGTAATGCGGCTGCCTGGCTTCCTCCAGCCAGCCGCGGCTCTCGACCCGGGCCTGAAACTCCCGGCTCCAGAATCGAAAGGCCTCATGCTCAGGCGAGCTCCAGAGCAGGGGGTCGTCATTGTCCTCCAGGTTCCAGTGCCACAACAAGATCCAGGCCTGGCGCACCTGCCTGGCGGCTTCGCTCACATGCATCAGCCCCCGGGCCTGCTCCGAGGAGCGGATGACATCCTCCCACAGGGCCAGCTCCTGGTCCTGGGTCAGAGAAACCGGGTGGCTGACTTCCGGGTGCAGGTAGGACGCCCTGTCCAGGCAGCGGGACATCCAGCCGCCCCAGGGCAGAATGTCCGGTGTTTCCCAGGCCGAGTGCCCTTTGGACTGCATACGGAGATGATAACGGTTCAGGAGTCCCCGGCTCAGCCTGCGGTTGACGGTGACCAGCGTGGCCCCCTGCTCCAGGGCGGAAAAGAGGTCTGCTTCAGATACCGGGCTGGGATGAGGCATAGGACGAATGTAAACCCCGGGTGATGACCTGTCAAAGCACGCATCAGACCAGAGCGGCCGTATGGGCCAAAATCCTTGAGAACTGCCCGCCCAGGCTTGACAAGGAGAAAGCTCATCCATGAAGATTCAGATCTCGGCACAGTGATTCGCCTTGAACAGGGTTCCGGCCGCAACAGCGGTTCAAGCACAACCATCATCCAGGAGCTTCTGATGCTCAGTATCGATCAGACCACGATCCAGAATCAGGTTGCAGACAGCGGCGTGATCTTTCAACGCGGCTGCAGGCTCTATGAGAACGGAGCCTTTATGTGCACCGAGGCCGCTTTAGAAAAGGGCGAGTTCACCTACCATGTCGATGGCAACTACGGGGACTACACCATCGAGATCGCCCTTGATGACGGGGGGCTTCAGGCCTCCTGCGACTGCCCCTATCCAGGGCCTGGCTGCAAGCATGTGGTCGCGGTGATGCTGGACGTTCTGGATCGCCTGCAGGGCTGGAACGCCGGCCCGGCTGATCACGAGCCTGCGCCGCCTGCTGACTTTCAGTCCCCGGAGGAAATCAGGGACAAGGCCCTGGAAGACCGGCGCAACCGGGCTCACAAGGAGGACTTCAAGCTCATTCGCGGCGAGATGGTCAAAGGGGACCACATCCTGGAGACCACCAGCGGCCGTCAGTACGTGGTCACCCTGCACGATCCGGCCCGGGGCCTGGGGCACTGCTCCTGCCCCGACTTCAACACCAATCAGCTGGGAACGTGCAAGCACCTCCTGGCTCTGACCACCCGTTTTTTGGAACCCAAAGACCTGGGCCAGGCTGAAAAGGAGCTGTTTCCCTTCGCGGACGTGTATTGGGATGCAGCCCAGGGAACTCCCCGCCTGTTCAACGAACGTCCGGAAAAGGACATTGCGGCCGTCAAGGAGGTGCTGGACACCTATTTTGACCCCAGTGGCCTGTTTCGGTTTGCCGACCTGGGCCGGATGCTGGACTTCCTGGCCGCGGTGCAGGAGTGCAAGCAGGTCAGGGTCAGGGAGGAGGTCCATCATCGGGTCCAGGACGCCCTGCTCCACCAGGAGGTGGAAGAGCTCTCCCGGGAAGAGCTGCCCTCCCTGCAGGGTCTGGCCACCGTCCTGTATCCCTATCAGCTGGAAGGCGTGCGCTTCGGGCTGTACCGCAAGGCGGCCCTGATCGGGGACGAAATGGGCCTGGGCAAGACATTGCAGGCCATTGCCCTGGGCATCTTGAAAAAAGAGGTCTTTGGTTTTCAACGCATTCTGGTGATCACCCTGGCCTCGCTCAAGGAGCAGTGGAAACGGGAGGTGGAGCGGTTCACCCAGGAGCAGGCCGTGGTCGTGGCTGGGACCCCGAAGATGCGGGAGCAGACCTACTTTCAGGACCAGAGCCTGTTCAAGATCACCAACTACGAGGCCGTCCTCAGGGACGTGACCATCCTGCGCAGGTTCAAGCCTGACCTGATCATCCTGGACGAGGCCCAGCGGATCAAGAACTTCGCCACCAAGACCGCGGATGCGGTCAAGAGCCTGCCCCGCAAGCACGCCCTGGTCCTGACCGGCACCCCCCTGGAGAACCGGCTGGAGGATGTCTACTCCATCGTCCAGTTTCTGGACCCCCACAAGCTGGCCCCTTTGTGGCGCTTTGCCGCCGACCATTTCATGCTCAGCCGGGACAGGAAGGACAAGATCATCGGCTACTGCAACCTGGGTTTGCTGCACGACAAGCTCACATCCCTGGTCATCAGACGGCGGAAGGAAGAGGTGCTGCAGGACCTCCCTGAGCAGGTGACCAACACCTACTACCTGGAACTGGCTGACGAGCAGGCCAAGATGCACAGGGGGTACATGTCCAACCTCCTGCCCCTGTTGAACAAGAAGTTCCTGACCCCCATGGATGTTCGCCGCATCCAGGAGCTTCTGATGCAGATGCGCCGGGTCTGCGACTGCACTTACCTCATCGACCGCAGGACCCGGATCTCGCCAAAGCTCAAGGAGCTGGAATCCATCCTGGACGAGCTGGTCATCCAGAGCGGGCGGAAGATGGTCATCTTCAGCGAGTGGACGACCATGACCTACCTGATTGCCAAACAGCTGTCCAAGATGGGCATCAAATTTGTCGAGCTCAGCGGCAAGATCCCCGTGGGCAAGAGGCAGGCCTTGATCGACGAGTTCACGCACAACCCCCAGTGCAGGGTCTTTTTGTCCACGGATTCGGGCGGAACCGGGCTGAACCTGCAGGCCGCGGACTGCGTGCTCAACTTTGAGCTGCCCTGGAACCCGGCCCGGCTCAATCAGCGCATCGGCCGGGTGAACCGTATCGGCCAGGCCAGTTCCAGCGTGAACGTGATCAATCTGGTCAGCAAGAACAGCATTGAGGAAAAGATCCTGGCCGGAATTCAGCTCAAGACCGAGCTGTTCACCGGCGTGTTTGACGGCGGGGTGGACACTGTGGAGTTCTCCCGGGAAAAGCGCAACCAGATGCTCAACCAGTTGCGGGCCATGATGGGCGAAGAGCTTGATCAGGACCTCTCAGATGCCGAGTACAAGAGCACTGAGGACATCCCCGAGGACACTCCCCATTTCCTGAATCCCAAAGCTCTGGCCGGAGAAGAGGACGATGCCGGAACCCCAGGGGAAACTGAGGGCCAGCGGGAAGATGAAGCTCAGGCCGCAGCAGCTGCGGCTGCTTCCCAGGGGGATCCTGATGGGGCACATGCCGGAAATCGGACATCTTCCGGTGAGGAGCCTGCCGGGAACGGATCCGGGCAGCCCAGGCAGAGTCCGGAACAGATGGAGGCTGTGCTCAACCAGGGATTGGAATTCATGAGCGGACTCCTGGAGATGGCTACAGGCCAGAAGCTGCACAGGACCGAGGAGGACAAGCCCCTGCTCCAGGTCGACTCCCGGACCGG
>CAYOID010000071.1:0-17134 GCA_964403955.1 uncultured Desulfohalobiaceae bacterium
GAGAAGGCAATATCCAAGAGGCTCCACCCATTCATGCAGAGCACAGAGGTGATCGAACAATGACACACGTGGACAAGGACTCTTATGCTACTCTGGAATTTGAGCTGGAATGGTCCTCTGAAGTCGCCAGGCACAGGGAGCGCTACCTGGCCAGAAAGGTGAATATCTGGCGGGACCTTTTCCCTCCGGGGCTGGAGGAGAGCCTGGTAGGCCTGGGTATCGGGGAGCAGGCCAGGGTGAGCTATCAACCCGGGGAAGCTGTCCCGGAGCATTCTCGAAAGCATGTCCTTGAGCTTCCCCTGAGGGGATTCAAGCCCAGAGGGCTGGATTGGGCAAAAAATGAGCCCTGTTTTGGCCGATTCTATCCCAAGGGCTTTCTGGATGGCGTGATTGGCATTTACCCTGAAAACGCCTCTCCCTTCAGGGTCATCGGTCTCCAGGACAACGCGTTCACTGCCGATCTGAACCACCCCATGGCCCGGGCACCCCTGGAGTTGAGGGCCACAGTACTCAATGTGGCCCAAAAGCAGGGTGATGTCGGCGGCCGGTGCGCTGAATGGATGGTGGAGATCTGTGACAAGGGGCCGGGCATGCAGTGCCGCTGGCAGGATCAGCCCACTGATTTTCGGTTCAAGGAGGACCTGAGCCGGGCGGATGAGTCCCTGGACTCTGATTTTTATACAGCTCCAAGGCTCATTGGGCATGTGGACAGTCAGGCTTCCGGCTTTATCCGAGAGGTGACCGGAGAGGATCTCCATTCCGGGATGAGAGTGCTGGATCTGATGAGCAGCGTCCAGTCCCACCTTCCAGACTCAGGCGACCTTAAAGTCACCGGTCTGGGGATGAACGAACAGGAGATGGCGGCCAACCCGGCCCTGGAGTCCCTGACCGTGCATGATCTGAACAGTTCCCCGGAGCTGCCGTTCAGTGACTGTTCCTTTGACGCCGTTTTCTGCCACCTGTCCATTGAGCACCTCATCAAACCGGTAAGCGTCTTCAGAGAGGTGGCCAGGGTCCTGCAGGCAGGGGGCGTGTTTGGGATCAGTTTTTCAAATCGCTGGTTTCCTCCCAAGGTGACCCGCTTGTGGACTGAGCTGCATGAGTTTGAACGGATGGGGCTGGTCCTGGAACACTTCCTGAGAAGCGGCGCTTTTCAAGACCTTGAAACTGTGTCCATCAGGAACTGGTGGCGGCCCTGGGACGATCGCTGGGCCTCTCAGCTGGCAGCAAGCGACCCGGTGTATTACGTCAAGGGCCGCAAGAGCTCGTAGGGTCAGCCGGCTTGCCAAGGGTGGTCCCGGCTGCTACCGTTGAGCCATGTTTGATCAGGAAAGTCACTGCCTCCCCAGGTCTCTGGCCGGAGGCCACACTATGTGTCAGAGCTGCGGGCGGATCCTGGAGAAAGGGAAAAAACGCTACTGCAGACGAGACTGCAAGGATGAATTCGTTTTCAAGCTGAAATGGTTCAACAATCTTCTTCGAGCTCTGGATGCCAGATTTGCAACCTTCTTCTTCACCGACAGCATGCTCATTCTGAACGTCCTTCCAGCCACGTCCACAGAGGTCAAGTCATACTTTTATCCCCGCAGGCTCGGCTCCAAACCGAGCCTGGACATGAATCACATGATTTTCGAGTTGGGGCAGATCTGGTGGGGACACAAAGAGAGGACCAAAAGCCGTCGCGGGGCGTCCAGACTGACCTTGAACCGGGGTCAGACCGGCGTCGCCTCGCTGCAAACCGTCAGACCTGTGGAGCTCCTGCAGGGAGTTACCGTAGGTAAGCATCTTAAATGTTTACGAATTCCTAAAGAGGTCCTCTTCCGGTCCGATGATGCGGAACGAGAAGTGAAGAGGGCCTACCGTAGGGCAGCCCTTGAACACCATCCTGACTCGGGAGGCGATGCAGCCAGCTTTCACAAGGTGCATCAGGCCTACCTTGAGCTCCTGGCCTGGCTGAAGAAGCCGCGCTATCAGATCCGAAGAGGCGTGGCCGGTCAGTGGGGCTACGTGGCCGGGCGTTCCACCTGGCTGCCCCCCCTGTAAGTCAGCGCAGCCTCTGGCTGCGCTGAATATTTGGGTCTGGTTATTCGTGTTCTGCTCAGTGTTCGTCCTGGATGGGCATAGCCCACATGATCTGGTTTTTGTTGATGAAGACCACATCTGAGTAATGATCGGACTGGGTGACGTTGAACAGGGTCAAAAAAGGGTCCTCGTTGCGGTTCAGAAAGTCTGAAAGCCGATTGAAATCTTTGAGGTTTGTCGATCCCTTGAAAGTGGTCCCATCGTTCAGGCGGACCACGACATTCGATATCTGCTTGATATCCATGGGTGCATTGTCCTTATCATCTTACGATTTGTCCTCCTGGAGCCTGTCCAGGATGTCGTCGGCCCAGGAAAGGGCCGCTGCCACATTGGGGTAGCCAATGGTCGATGCCAGCAAAACAAGGGCATGGCGGATCTCTTCCGGCGAGGCCCCGGCTTTGAGGGCTCTTTTGGTATGGCTGTGTACCGCACCTTCAGATTTGAAGGCGGCTGCTGCCGCCAGCTGGATCAGCTGGGACTGCTTTTCGTCCAAGGGGCCTGCCTCCCGGATCGACTTGCCCAGATGGGCCACTGCATCGAGGACTCCCGGGAACCTTTCCTGCATTTTGGCATAGTGTCGGGGGAGCTTGTCGCTCATACGACCTCCGCGTGTTGAATGTGGCTGAAGAGGTGAATGTAGCTCGGCCAGACTGAAATGACAAGGATATCCCCGCTCGTATGAACGCGGCTCCATGATTGAAGGCTGCACGAAAAAGCAGGTTGTTCTGCTGCGGTGCCAAAGGAGCCGGGCTGTGAAGCTCCACGAAGAAAGGACGGCATGCGGGGAGATGAACCGATTTGTGAGGTGAATGCATGAACCAGTCCACCATGAAGGTGACCTGCAAGGACTACCGTTCTGAGATGATCCTTCTGGCCCTGCGCAAGCGCCTGGAAAAGGGCGCACTGACAGACAAGGAACGAGAGGCCGTCCAGGAGGAGATTTCCAGACTGGAACAGGAAATGGGGCTGGACTGATTGAGGGCTGGAGGCAAGCTCAGGAAGCCTCTTCATCCCTGCCTGAAGAGTTGTACTTGCTCAGCCTGTACCTGAACTGCCTGAAGCTCAGTCCGACCAGATCCGCTGCCTGCCCTTTGTGTCCGCCTGTCCGCTCCAGGGCATTGAAGAGGATCTTGCGGTCTTCCTGCTCCAGGTACTCGTCAATGGAAATTTCCTGGTTGAGCACTTTTTCAGGCCCCTGGGTCATCTCAGGCCGGGCCTGGTCATAGATGATCAGAGAGATCGGGGTGATGTGCTTGCTGGTTTCCAGAGCCACAGCCCGCTCAACGATGTTCTCCAGCTCTCGAATATTGCCTGGGTAGTGATAGTTCTTCAGTTTTTCTTTGGCTTTGGCGCTGAATCCTTTCAAGTCCTTGTTCTGTTCCTGACAGAATCTGGTCAGGAAATGCTCAGCCAGCAAAAAGAGGTCATCGCCCCGTTCCCGAAGAGGCGGAATCTTGATGATCACACCACTGAGTCGATAGAAAAGGTCCTCCCTGAAGCGGCCCTCAGCCACTTCTTTTTCGATCTCTCGATTGGTGGCGGCAATGTATCTGACATCGCAGTGGATGGACTCTGTGCCGCCAACCGGAAGAAAGCTGCCGTCCTGAATACAGCGAAGCAGCTTGACCTGGGTGCTCGGCTCAAGCTCGCCCACCTCGTCCAGGAGGAAAGACCCCTGGTCTGCCTTTTCCAAAAGACCCTTCTTGGCCCTGTCCGCCCCGGTGAAGGCACCCTTGCGGTAGCCAAAGAGTTCGCTTTCCACAAGGTTTTCAGGCAGGCCTCCACAGTTGATGATCATCAGGGCATTTTTCTCCCTGGGGCTGTTCTCATGAATGGCCCTGGCAATGAGCTCCTTTCCGGTTCCAGACTCCCCGGTCAAGAGGACATTGATAGTGGTGGGGGCGATGCGGTGGACCATGTTGAAGACCTCTTTGATCTTGGCGCTTTCGCCCAGGACAGGTCCGAAACGCCCCCGCATCTGCTGCTTCAGCCAGGTGTTTTCTTCAGCCAGGCGGGAATTTTCCAGGATGCGGTCTACCTGCAGCAGCAGTTCGTCAATATCGAATGGCTTGGCAATGTAGTCTTTGGCCCCCAGCTTCATGGCCCTGACAGCTGTCTTGCTGTCTGCATAGGCCGTGATCATGAGCACCGGCAGGTCCGGCTGGAGGTGCTTGAGCTTCTCCAGCAGGTCGATTCCGCTCTCCTGGCCAATACGCAAGTCAAGCAAGGCCAGGTCCACAGCTTCGGCATTGACCAGCTCCAAGGCTTCCCGGCTGTTGGAAGCGCTCAGGGGCCGGTGTTTGTTACCAGCCAGGGCGATTTCCAGGACGTCCCGAAGACTGGGGTCGTCGTCCACGATGAGAATAGTCGGCATAGTGCCTCAGCTTGATGTTGACAGGTTGTGATCTTCAAAAATGCAGTCCCCTTGGATGCAGAGGACTTTCACCGCTCCTTGAAGGCTGGATCCAAGACAGGGGGTGTTCTTGCCCTTGGAGAGCAATGTCTCCGGAGTCACTTCCCAGGAGGTGTCCGGGTCAAAGAGCACGAAATCCGCTGGATCACCCCGGGCAAAAGAGTTGTTTTTCAGCCCGAAAATCCTGCAGGGCTCTGAACTCCAGGCCCGGATCAAGTCTTCCTGGGAAAGGATAGTATCGCTCACAAGGCTCCATGACAAGGGCAGAGCGGTTTCCAGCCCGGAAATGCCGTTCGGGGCCTGAGCAAAAGGGGCATCCTTTTCAAAGTCGGCATGAGGGGCATGGTCTGTGACCAGGATGTCGATCACCCCTTCCCGAACCCCTTGCCTGACCGCCAGGACATCATCCCAGGTCCGCAGGGGAGGGTTGACCTTGGCCAGAGTGTTGTAACCTGCAAGCATGGCCTCGTCCCAGATGAGATAGTGGGGGCAGGTTTCGGCCGTGACCGGAATCCCTTTGGCTTTGGCCCAGTGGATGAGCTCCACGGATTCTCTGCAGCTGATATGGGCCAGATGGATGGGCAGGCCAAGGTAGGCGGCCAGGAGGATGTCCCTGGCGACCTGCAGGCTCTCGGCCACGGTGGGCTGCCCTTTGAGGCCCAGGGCCCCGCTCATGGAGCCTTCGTTGAGCATGCCCCCCTTGGCCAGAAACGGGTCCTCGCAATGATCGATGACCTTGACCTGCAGGTCAGAACAGTATTCCAAAGCATGCCTGAAGAGCTCGTTGTCCTGGACAGGCAGTCCGTCATTGGACATGGCCACGCACCCGGCCTGAAGCAGCTCTCGAATCGGGGCCAGCTCCTGACCGGCCAGGTTTTTGGTCAATGCGCCCACCGGCAGAAGCCGCGGCCCTTTGGGGTGAGAGGCAAGAGCCTGGCTGAGTATGAAAGTGGTCACAGCCCCGTGGTCGTTGACAGGGTTGGTGTTGGCCATGGCCATGACCTGAACAAATCCCCCTCGGGCCGCAGCTTGGAGACCTGTGGCGATGGTTTCCTTGTACTCGAAGCCGGGCTCCCGCAGGTGGACGTGGCAATCCGTCAGGCCGGGCAGAAGGACCCAGCCTCCGGCATCAAGGCTTTTGCAGCCGGGGGCTGGTTCGGCCCCCGGGCTGGGGGACAGACTGTCCACCTTGCCCTGTCTGACGGCCAGGTCGTGCAGGGTCCCCTTCCAGAGGACGTTGCGGATGGAAAGGTCTGGTCCAGGCATGGTCACTCCTTTTGCCCCGGCGTAAGAAAGAGGTAGAGCAGGGCCATCCGCACAGCCACGCCGGCGTTGACCTGGTTCAGGATCAGGCTTTGGTCGGAGTCAGCCAGCTCAGAGGAAATTTCAACACCCCGGTTCATGGGGCCCGGGTGCATGACCTTGACTCCGGGGTCAGCCTGCCGGAGGTGCTTGGCCTGGAGACAGAAGTGTTTGGAGTATTCGTCAATCGAAGGCAAAAGCCCTGCTTCCTGACGCTCGAGCTGGAGCCGCAGGCACTGAATGGCATCTACCCCCTGGCAGGCCAGGTCCACGTCAGTAAACACGTCCACCGGCCAGCTCTGAATATTCCTGGGCAGCAAGGTGCGCGGAGCACAGACCCGAACCGAGGCGCCAAGTTTGGTGAAGAGCTCAACATCGGAGCGGGCTACACGGCTGTGGGCCACATCGCCGAGGATGAGCAGGGTCTTGCCCGAGAAATCCGACCAGTGGGGAACCAGGCTGTAGCCGTCGAGCAGAGCCTGGGTGGGATGGGCGTGCCAGCCGTCTCCAGCATTGAGCACACAACAGCTCAGGTGCCGGGCGATGTAGGCTGCCGCTCCGCTGAGCTGGTGCCTGATGACGATCAGGTCTGGATTCATGGCCTGGAGGGTCAGGACCGTATCTTTGAGGTTCTCTCCTTTTTGCAGGCTGCTGCCGGATTGAGCCAGGGAGAAGGAGTCTGCAGACATCCGTTTGGCTGCCATGTCAAAGGAGGTTTTAGTTCTGGTGCTCGGCTCGGCAAAGAAGAGGATGACGCTCTTGCCTTTCAGCGTCGGGGCTTTTTTGACCGGCCGGGTATTGATTTCTGAAAAACGGGATGAGAGGTCAAAGACCACCTTGATGTCGGCGGCAGAGAGATCGGCGATGGAGAGCAGGTGGGCATGAGGCCAGGTCATGGTGTGGTCTCCGCAGGTGTACCGGGGCCGGTCATCTCAAGAACTGATGCCGGGACAGTGGTGAAGCTGTCTCTCTTTCCAGGTTCCAGTGTCCCCAGGGCATGATCCAGGCCAAGCACCCGAGCTGGAGTGAGAGTCAGAAAGCTGAGCAGTTCGTTGAGGGCCAGAGGGATCGACCAAGTGTTGAGCAGGGCCTGAGCCTCGGACCACAAGTTGAGATCAGTGTTCGAGGCCAGACTGTCTGTTCCCAGGCAAATGGGGACGCCGGCGGTAAAGAGCTGCTCCGCAGGGGCCTGGCCGACATTGATGTAGGCATTGCTCCTGGGGCAGAGACAGACTGTCGCCTTCCTTTCCAGGAGGGTCTGCATATCATTCTTGTTCAGAAAAACGCAATGCACCGTCAGTGTCTTTTCATCCAGAAGGCCCAATTGGTCGGCGTAAGCAACCGGAGAAATGCCGGGGGGGACGAAGTCTGCAGGCAAGAGACTGCCTTTGAGCATCTCAGCAAAAGGTCCCCGGCCAGTGGTCAAGAGTTCCATTTCCCCGGCATGTTCAGCCAAGTGCATGGAGAATGGCCGTCCATTCTGGGTACACCAGGTTTTGATCACTTGCAAGGTGCTGGGGTGAGTGGAGTACAGAGCGTGCCCGGCGGCACTGAGCCAGTCGTGCTGGTCTGGATTCAGGCCAGGGGGCCATTTGAGGTTGGAGTGATGATGCCCGGAGAATCCTATGTGCTCCAGGAAAAGCCTGACCTGGAATGGACCGTCCCGGTGGTGTGCAAACATTGTCGTGGGAGCATGCCCGCTTATGTCCCCGATTCCAGCAGTGCCGGCCTCTGACAGTTCTGCCGTCACATTGTGCAGGGTCTGTGAATCCACACTCTGGAGATCGTTTCCGAGCAGGCTCTGGACCCAGGCCTCAAAGCCCTGTCCCGGAGTGGTCTTTCCATGCAGGTGACTGAGCTCAAGATGGCTATGGGCATTGATCAGCCCGGGAATCATGACCTGCTCCCCCAGGTCGCGCAAGGGACCGGTCAAGGATTTTTTGAGTTCTCTGTAAGGCCCGACAGCCTGGATCCTCCTGTCGGCTGTGACCAGAAGTCCGTCCTGAATGGGTGGACGACCGGGGACCATGGTCTGAATGGTACGTGATCTGAAGGCCTGAGCCATGCTGGTCAGCTCGCTGGACTGAAATGCTCGAGTTGCAAAACGCTCACGAGACTACCTGATTCAGGGTCAGGGGTAAAGCGGCCTGTTCAGTCCAGCTTGAGGGCAAAGCCGGGCCTGTCCCAGAAAATGATCTTTTGGGAGGACAGGCCGTGTTTGCGGAGCCTCTCCCTGTTTTCTCCCTGAAAGCCATAGAGCTCCCCGGAATATTTTTTCGGGCAGAATAAGGTCTTCTCCCCAGCACCCAGGATCAAAGCCCTGGTGATGATCAATGCATTCAGGACCCGGCTCCTGATCATCGTCCCCAGGCTTGGGTGCCACGGTCCGGCCAGAACATGATCCTGCATGCCCAGTTCAGGAGGCAGGCCGGTTCGGATGACTGGAATTCCGGAACGCCAGAGGCTCAGAACGGCTCTGGACAGGGTTTTGACCGTGGTCTGCAATGACCATGGGCGATAGAGTCCCTGTTTCCAGGAGTCTTCCAGCCTGGTTCCTTGAAAGACCAGACAGGGGTAGAGCCGGACGCAGGCAGGGCTGACCTGGATCAGGGCTTTGAGGTCCCGATGCCAGTCGGCAGGAGATTGGCCGGGAAGGCCTGGCATGAGCTGCACTCCGAGCTGGAAGCCAAACTCCTTGACCAGGCTGCAGGCCTGCAGGGCGCAGCTTGCATCGTATCCGCGCCAGCTGGCCTGGAGAGCCTGAGAGGAAAAACTCTGGATCCCGAGTTCGATCATGTCCAGACCTGCCGCGCGCAAGGCCTGCAGGCGAACGGGATTCAAAAGGTCCGGCCGGGTTGAGCATCGGATCCTGGTGATCAAGGATCGCTGTTTGAATGTTTGGGCCAGGTCCACAAAGCGGACTGCCCAGTCCTGAGGGAGGTTGGTGAAGGTTCCGCCGAAAAAGGCGATTTCCAGAGGGGCTTTCTGATGCTGCACGGCCTGTTCAAGATCCTGGGTCAGCTGCTCGTAGTGCTTGTCCAAAGATGATGGGCTGGTCCGGGTCTGCACCTCCTGGGAGCAGAACAGACACCGGCCCGGGCAGCCGTGAAACGGCAGGAACACCGGCCAGATCCTGGTTCTGGCCGAAAAAGGCTCCGGATGCCTGAATTCAAGGGTCCTGGCTGGATCTGGAGATCGGACAGCCGGACTGTGGCTGACAGCCTTGGTGCGTGCACGCATGGTGTCTGTGAAACCTAAGGGAAATTTTTTAATTAAAAATAGAATTTCAAGTTGTTATCACTTGCTAAAAAAAAATCAGTCGTGTACGTTTTGTAAGAGTCGATTCTGCGTTGCCGACCGTGGCTCAAAGAGATGTGAACCCTTTCACTCCGGAGGCAGCCGCATGCAGGATTGTGTCTTTTGCAAGATCATCCAGGGCCAGCTCCCCTGTGCCGAAATTTTTTCCAACGACACTGTGATGGCCTTTCTTGATATCGGACCGCTGGTGGAAGGGCACACTCTGCTTGTGCCCAGAGAGCACTATGAAAATATCTGGGAATGCCCCCCTGCCCTGGGTGCTGCGCTCACCGAGGCCATGCAGCGTGTCGGCCGGGCCGTCATGGCTGGAACAGGGGCTTCCGGCCTGAATGTGGTCATGAACAATGGAGCCGCTGCTGGACAGCTGGTGCCCCATGCCCATTGGCATTTGATCCCCCGCATTGAGGGCGACGGTCTGCTTGATGTCCAGCAGAAAGAGTACGAATCAAGGCAGCGCATGGAGGCCCTTGCCGAGCAGATTCGACACCGAATGTCCTAGCGGGCGGCGTGCCAACTCGGATGTACGGTATGCGCGGCGGTCCTCTTCGATTTCTTGAGGACGTTTCAGCCCACACCAGTCAATCATAGTCACAGGAGAAGTTATGTCCAATACATTGACCAAAGCTGATATTGTTGAAGAGATTTACGAACGGACTGAACGGAATCGAGCTGAAGTGAAGAAGCAGGTGGAAGATCTGCTCTTCATCATGAAGGAGTCGATCAAAAAGGATTACTCGCTCTTGATCAGTGGTTTCGGCAAGTTTGAAGCCTATGACAAAAGAGCCAGAAAAGGCCGGAATCCCCAGACCGAAGAGTCGATCATCCTGGATCCCAGGACAGTGTGCGTCTTTCGACTTTCACGAAAGTTCCGGGCAGAACTCAATCAGCAATGATGAAACAGGCCGGGTTTTCTTTGCGCATGGCTCTGAGGTTCTTTTCTGCCGAGGCCAGCGTGGGGAAAACCCCTGCCTGAACCCGCCAGTACGTCTGCCCGTCGAGCCTGACTTTGATCTTCCTGGATTCTCTGTACCCCTTCTGTTTCAGTCGGGCCAGCAAGGCCTCGGCATTCTGCAGCTGGGTGAATGACCCTGTCTGAACGAAATACCGGTCTGGAAGGGCAGGCGTCTGGGTTCGAATTGTCTTCAGCTGAACAGGCGCTGTACCAGAACCGATCATGTCGATTTTCCGGGCCGCTGTATAGGAGAGGTCGATGATCCTGTTCTTGATAAAGGGCCCCCGGTCGTTGATCCGCACCTGAACCTGAAGCCCGTTGTTCACATTGGTCACCTGGACCAGGGTTCCAAAGGGCAGGGTGCGGTGGGCTGCAGTGAGGGCGTACATGTTGTAGACTTCCCCATTGGCTGTCTTTCGCCCATGGAACTTGGGCCCATACCAGGAAGCCACTCCTCTGTTCGGAGTTATGATTGACGAACCTGGCGGAGAGCCAGGGCTCCTGGATCCGGCAGAAGGGGCATGATGCCCGGCCTGCGGTCCGGCACAAGCTCCGAGGATCAACACAGCCCCGAGCATGATCAGGATCAGTGCATTCGTTGGCAAGGGCAGTGTCACGAAGATCATCTCCTCTCACTCAGTTCTTTTGAGACAGCGGGGCGGAACAACAAGCCCCAAATCCAGGCTTCCAGGTCATGCGTGGTGATTCAAGAAAACTGATTGCGGTGTGAGGGGGTTCTTCCTCATGCTGGAGTTTCATACAAGGGCGATGTCCGCGAAATCCACAAGAGCGCACTTCGCGGAAGATCCCTGCGCTCTCAACCTTGGTTTGTTTTGTAGCCACCAGGGTGGTCAAAGTCAACACAGGGGCTCATTCCAGCTCGGAGTCCTCAGTATGCTCGTGTTTGAGCTCATCGTGCAGCTTTACCAGCTCTTCAAAGCGCAGATCGGCCCCGAGCAAGGACGTGATCTCGTCGGTGCGGTCCAGGACCGGGCTGGCCACAGTGAGGCACAGCTTTCCGGTGAACATGGAGCGATAGAAATCGGTCACATGGACTTTTCCGGTTTGGATGGGGACATGGAACCATTCCCGGTCGGAGAGGTCCTGTCCGGACTGGACAGCATTGGCGTATTTGGCCTTGTCTTCGGGGTGGCTGATCTCCCAGGTGGCCAGACGCCCATGCTTGTCGGTCAGGTAGATATACTGAATAAAGGGGTATTCATCCAAGATGGCCTGCATCTGTTCCAGGATGGCCTCCTGTGGTTTGTCCCGTATGCTTTGACTGAGCTTTTCAATGATCTTGACGGCGACCTCCTGAGCGGTCTGCTTCAGGTGGTCGAATTCGGAAATGAAGTACTCCGGCAGGTAGCGCTTGACCAGGCTGATCATTTCTTCGTGTGACATGGAGGTGTTCCGGCCCTGCTCGTAGTGTTGCTGAATCTTGCGATTGATCTTGCCGATGGCTGGATGGCTCTTGGTGACGGCTGACTCGCCCTCCAGCTTCAGGGTCTGGTTGATCCAGTAGGCGATGCCTGACCGGCCTGCCTTGTCGGAAATGATGATCGGTACAGTGCGGCCGAGGATGTGTTCAGTGTCAAAGATGTTGTAGATTTCCTCGCTCTTGCTCAGGCCGTCGATGTGGATTCCGGCGCTGGTGGCGTTGAAGTCCCGGCCGACAAATGGGTAGTTCGGCGGAATCTGGGCATGGAGCTCCCTGGCGAAGTAGTCTGCGATTTCTGAAATGATAGGTGTGTAGGCTGAATCGTCTTCGCCGGTCATGGAAATGTACTCGATGACCAGCCCTTCAACTGGGGCGTTCCCGGTCCGTTCGCCAAAGCCGAGAAGGGTCCCGTTGGCTGCGGAGCAGCCGTAAAGCCAGCAGGTGGTGGCATTGACCAGGGCTTTATGGAAATCGTTGTGCCCATGCCATTCCAGCCAGCGGCCAGGAACCCCGCCTTCTTCGGTGAAGGCGCGCACGATTTTGGCTACGTTTCTGGGCAGAGAGGCTCCAGGGTAGGGAACCCCGTATCCCAGGGTGTCGCAGAGGCGGATTTTGACCGGCAGGCCGCTCTCCCTGGACAGGGCCATCAGTTTGCGGGCAAAAGGCAGGCAGAAACCAAAGATGTCCGCCCTGGTGATGTCTTCGAAATGACAGCGGGGTGAAATTCCCATTTCCAGAGCTTTTTCGATCACCCGCAAGTAGTCCTGCAGAGCCTCTTCCCTGTTTTTGCCCAGCTTGAGGTAGATGTGGTAGTCGGACACAGAGGTCAGCATCCCAGTCTCCTTGAGCCCCATGTTCTTGACGAATTTGAGATCGTCTTTGTTGCAGCGGATCCAGGCTGTGACCTCAGGGTAGGTATAGCCTTTGGCCAGGCAGGTCTCCACCGCTCTCCTGTCCTTTTCCGAGTAGAGGAAGAATTCGCTCTGCCTGATCAGTCCGCTCTGGCCGCCCAAGTGATGCAGGAAGTCGAACAGTCTGCTGATCTGCTTGACGGTATAGGGGGGGCGAGCCTGCTGCCCGTCCCGAAAGGTGGTGTCGGTGATGATGATCGGGTCAGCCGGACGGGGCATGATGAACGTGTCGTCAAAGTTGATCCGGCTGATCTTCTTGTATGGATACAGGGATCGGAAGAGCTCAGGGTTGGTAGGGTTCTTGAGGTCCAAGCCATCCCCGGCTTTTTTCGTGTGCAGGAGCGAACTGGGCATGCCATTCCTCCATGTCAGCGCAGCCTCTGGCTGCGCTGAATATATGGGGTTGAATTCATACCAGCGCAGCTTCGGGCTGGGCTGATAAAAAAGCCCCGGCCATGCTCATGACCGGGGCTTTGACAGGTTCTCTGTTCTGAGTCCTAAAATCCCCAGCCGAGCTCCACTCGCAAGTCTGCCGGAATGTTGGCGTCCTTGGGAGGCAGGTATGGTTTGGGGGCACCGGCAGAACCACGGCTTTCCCGGAGCTCACCCAGGTCGAAAGTTCGGGGGATGTACAACACCTGTCCGGGATAGATCAGGTCCGGGTCGTTGATCTTGTCTCTGTTGGCTTTAAAAATCAGCGGCCACATGAAAGGATCGTTGTAAATTTTTTTGTACTCGGCGATCCACCACAGGCACTCGCCTTTTTCAACGGTGTGCTGGAGGGTCAGGTCTGCGTAGTCGAGCTCATACATCTCCATCGGGGTAGGAGGCACTTCTTCTTTTTGAGGCACTTCCTTCTTGACTGGTTCTGCTTTTTGGGTCACTTCGCTTTTTTGAGGCTCGACTTTTTCAGGCTCAGTCTGGACCTGCTTCTTGGCACAACCAAAACCACCTATCATGAAAGCAACAATCAGGAGCATCACCACGAGCTGTTTTTTCATAACCTGCCTCCTTTTGCTCAGTTCAGGTCTGAAGGTCTGTGTGATCTATCAGCACACATTTGTATGATCACCATCAGGATATGTTTACCTTTTTTTGAGTAAACCCGCAACACGTTTTTTTTCTTCGGCATACAGCGAATCAGTTGGGTCGATGTCAAGGGCCGACTGCACAGCCACTTCAGCCTTGTCCAGCCATCCGCCCAGGCGGAAGCTTTTGGCAGCCAGCAGATAGAGACGGCCTGGTGGTTCGCCGTAGACAGCCCTGATCAAGGGGGCGTGATCGTCTTTAAAGACCTCCTGCATCAAAGCCAGGTTGTCGTAGATCAGCCGGGCCAGGAGCGGGTTGGCAGCATGCAGGGGGAGGTAGTGCACAAAAAGCTTTCGGCATTGGCGGAGCACAAAGGTGACCCTCTCCACTTCAAGGCGTATGCTTTTTCGGGTCTGGGCGGTCAGGGAGTCGAGTTCGGCTCCAACGAGCTGCTCGGTCGAATTGAATTCAGGGTTGAGCTGAATGGATTTGAACCAGGGGACGTACACCTGGAGTTGGTAAGCGTCCTCCTTGAGCTTCATGCACTCGTGAAAAATGTAGCCAATGGACCAGTCCAGCAATTGACCTACAGCAGGCGGATCTGGCAGGACTCGAAAGAGAAGGTGAGCGGTATCCTTCAAGCGCCACAATCGTCCCTGGTTCATGTCCTGGCCTATGAGCTCCGACAGGGCGTTGAAATCGATCTGCCCGGTCCTGCTGTGGCGGGAGAATTCAAGCTCCAGGGACTGATGGATGAGGCAGAAATTGCGCAGCAAGTCGGTCACGAGCTCTGGGTGTTTGTTTCGCAGCCAGGTGTTCGGCATTGACGTTCCTCCTCAAGCATGAAACTCGTCAACAACGGGGCTCATAAAATTCAAGAACACCGATGTTCATGCGTTGACTTTCAAAAAGGCGTGTGATAGGCACTTAAACCTTGTGAAGGAAGGCACAAGATCATGTTCTTTAAAGGCCTGGACCGAGATTACTGGAACAATCTGCTCAAGGCAAGCATGGTTGGAATTCACCTGGTTACAGCCACTTTTCTCGGGCTGGCCATGGGGTATTTCCTGGACAAGTGGCTGGGGACAAAACCCTGGCTGACCATGATTTTCCTTTTGCTGGGGATTGCTGCTGGTTTCAAGAACATGTATCAGGAAGTCAAAAGTATTCAGGACAGTGAAGCCAAAAAAGACCAGAAGAGTGATGGACCACATTCTTGAACGGCATGGACTGGAACATCCCGAAATCAAATGGATGGTCCAGTTTCAGTTCTGTCTGGCTGCAGCCGGAACCGTCCTTTTCGGCCTGGGCGGCTTTTTTGATGCCCTGCCTGCTTTTGCGGTTGGAGCAGGACTGGCCACGTTCAATTTTGCAGTGCTGGCCAGAATGGTCCCCAAGCTCGTCCAGATGCGCAAGGGGGGGACGTTTTCCCTGCTTTGCAGCTTTTATCTCAGGCTGGTCCTGACGGCCGTGGTTCTGGTCCTCGGCATTGTCGTGGCAGATTTTTCAGTCGTTGTCTTGCTGGCAGGGTTGTCGACGGTTCTCGTGACCTTTGTGGTCTGGGGGGGCCGGTATATCCTGACCAACAAACACAAGGAGGCGTAACCAAATGGCTGCAGTTGCCCCGCACGTTTTGTTGATGGAGAAGCTGATGGATGTGGTCGGCCTGGTGGACAAGGCCGGACACAGCCTCATCCCTGTGCACATTCTGTACTCCTGGGTGGTCATGCTCATTTTGATCATTCTGGGGTGGCTCGGAACCCGGAGACTGTCACTCGTGCCAGGAGGGGTGCAAAACTTCCTTGAGACCCTGGTCAACGGCATGGAAGACTTTGTCGTCGCCAACATGGGAGAGCAGGGCCGTCAGGTCTTTCCTCTTCTCATGACCCTCTTTATTTACATCCTGTTTTGCAACTTTATCGGGCTGTTGCCTGGATGCATGGCTCCGACGGCCAATCTGAACACCAACGCTTCCATGGCCATCTGCGTTTTTCTCTTCTACAACTATATCGGGATCAGGCAGCACAAGGCCAAATACATCAAGCATTTCACCGGGCCTATCGTCCTGCTCAGTCCGCTCATGCTGCCCATTGAGATTCTGAGTCATTTGGCCCGGCCTTTGTCCCTGACAGTCCGGCTGTTCGGGAACATCTTCGGCGAAGAGCTGGTTCTGCTGCTCTTCTTCATGCTGGCTCCGATCCTGGCCACCTTGCCCATTTACTTTCTCTACGGGCTGGCTGACACCATTCAGGCCTTTATCTTCTTCATGCTGTCCATGATCTACCTGAAGATGGCCTTTGAAGAAGCCCACTGATCACTTGGGGAAATGGTCGCTTGACCACATTCATACAAACCTTGAAGGAGGAGTACTCGTATGCGTAAACTGTTGATGGTTGCCTTGAACACGGTTGCCCTGGTCTTTGCTGCTGGTTTCGCCTGCGCTGCCGAAGGGGCCGATCCGGGTGTCATTTCCATGATTGCTATCGGCACGGCTGTCGGCATGGGCCTGGCTGCTCTGGGATGCGGCATCGGCATGGGCTTCGGACTCAAGGGTGCATGCGAAGGCACAGCCCGCAACCCGGACGTCAGCGGAAAGATCACAGTGACCATGCTCATCGGTCTGGCCATGATCGAATCTCTGGCCATTTACACCCTGGTTGTCGACCTGATCCTTCTCTTCGCCAACCCCTATCTGTAGGCTCACCAAGGTCTGTAAAAAGGGCCCCGCACGGGGCCCTTTTTACAGACTCTATTGTGAATTTTTTCTCAAGGCTGCCCGGTGAAGACAGAACGAATTCCACAGGCCACTGTTCAGCGGATGGCAGTCTATGTCCAGGTCCTGGAAGAGATGCTCAAAAATGGCGACAAAGTGGTGTCTTCCGACAAACTGGCCCTGGCCTGCGACGTGAATCCATCTCAGATTCGCAAGGACCTGGCATACTTTGGAGAGTTCGGAGTCAGAGGGGTCGGCTACTATGTCCAGGACCTGCTGACGGCCATACGCCACTTTCTGGGCATCGACAGGCCATGGAACTGTGCCCTGGTCGGTGTCGGCAATCTGGGTCGGGCCCTGCTTCGGCATGAGCATCTGCGGAAACGGGGCTTTGTCATCGTGGCCGCTTTCGACTGTGATCCATTCAAGATCGGGGAGGAAATTGCCGGACATGAGATCATCTGCACCAGGCGTTTGAAAGAAAAGACCAAAGAGTACAAGATAGAGATAGGCCTGATCACCACGCCTCCGGAAAGGGCTCAAAGAGCGGCGAATCACATGGTTGAAGCCGGCATCAAAGGCATCATCAATTTTGCCCCCACCCGGGTCCATATTCCACAAGATGTGGCCGTCAACTACGTTGATTTTTCAAATCAACTGATCACCCTTGCCTTCCATCTCTCCTCCCGGGCCCGCCCGGCATAACTCTGCGGGGCGGCTCGTATGAAACTCAGCTGTTGGGGAAGGCCAAACCGCTTCTCTTCGGCTTCAATCAGTTTCATTCTTGATCAAACCGGCAGATTGAACCCCAGAGCCATCCATCATTGAAATCAGCTTTTATTGATTCAAATCAAAATGATATGTGTCAGCCCTGCCAAAGGCATGAGCATGGCACACACTTGAGACAGTGGGTGAGGCTGGAAGAGAAGAAAAGATTGGTCTCTCGCCCGTTCGTCGCTGCCGCTCCTCACTC
>CAYOID010000072.1:0-6000 GCA_964403955.1 uncultured Desulfohalobiaceae bacterium
GGTTCAAAACTCTTTTCCCACTGTGGTATGTGTGTGCCAAGCTCATGCCAGGGGCAGCGCTGAGGGATCGAAAGCTGACTGAATGTGAAAGCTGGGTTGTGCATGACTGAACGTATCATCGCCCACCTGGACATGGATGCCTTTTTCGCTTCCGTAGAGCAGGTGGACCACCCTGAGCTCCGGGGAAAGCCGGTCATTGTCGGGGGGACCTCAGACAGGGGAGTGGTCTCGGCTGCCTCCTACGAAGCCAGGAAGTTCGGCGTCAAATCAGCCATGCCGGCAGTCACGGCCAGACGGCTCTGCCCTCAAGGAGCTTTTGTCAAAGGCCGCATGTCCCGCTATGCCCACATTTCCAGACAGGTCATGCTCATTCTGAACCAGTATGCACCGGTGGTTGAAAAAGCTTCCATCGACGAAGCCTATATGGATTTCAGCGGGACCCAGAGGCTTCTGGGCCCGACTTCCGAAGTCTGTGCCAGAATCAAGGCAGAGATCACAACCAGCTTTTCCCTGACCTGCTCCATCGGGATCGCTCCAAACAAGTTTCTGGCCAAAATAGCCTCGGACTGGGAAAAGCCCGATGGTTTGTTTGTGATCACAGAGAATGATGCAGCAGGGTTTTTGGAAGTTTTACCGGTGAGCAAGATTCCCGGCGTCGGCTCAAAGACCCTGGAGCTTCTGAAAAGGTACCGGGTAGAGACTGCTGGAGATATCTGCCGCTTTTCCTCCGAGTTCTGGGAAGAGCGGCTGGGACAGAGAGGGCTGGATCTCTGGGATCGAGCCCATGGCAGGCACGACGTCCCGGTCACCGCCTCCAGGACCCCGAAATCCTGCGGCTCGGAAAACACCTTTGCCAGGGACATCACCAACGTCAGCGAGTTGCAAGCCTGGATCCTGCACCAGAGCGAAGAGGTCGGCTTCCATCTCCGCCGCCTCGGGGTCAAGGGCAAAACCGTGACCCTGAAAGTCAAATTCAATGACTTCACGACCATCACCCGAAGAACCACCCTAGCCAGGCCAACCCAGACCACAAAAACCATCTTCGAAACCGCCACCCGTCTCCTGTCGCAGATACGAATCTCCAAAGGGGTCAGACTGACCGGAGTCAGTGTCTCGCACTTCTCGACCGGACCTGAACAGCTGACGTTTTTCCATGATGCCGACCAGGCCAGGCAAAAAGAATTGGACAAGGCCATGGACCGGATCAAGCTCAAATTCGGGAGCACGTCCATCCAGAGAGGTCGCAGGTCTTGACATGGCTGTTCGAATCAGGCATGTGTCAGTCGTTATGAAGACGGCACACATCCTCAAGGGCATCGTTGCGACTTTTTCCATCCAGGGCTGGTGGTGGCGGACAGGTAACCAGTGCGGCCCAAAGGGTGCGAATGCCATGATGTGATGTCTTTCCTGACAGCTCGCTCCGTAAGGGCCGCAGAACTTGTGTCTGTGGCCTTTTTTTTGCCCAACATCCAAAGAAATGGAGTCGACCATGAACACCCGCATCAACCTGCCCCAATCCGAGATGCCCCAGGAATGGTACAACGTGCTCCCGGACCTGCCGACCCCTCTGGCCCCGCCTCTTGACCCGGAAACCAAACAGCCGATCTCTCCGGACCAGCTCGAGGTCATCTTCCCCAAGGGACTCATTGAGCAGGAGATGAGCGACAAGCGATTCATCCCTATCCCCGAGCCTGTTCAGGATGTCTACAGGTTGTGGAGGCCGACCCCTCTGGTGCGGGCTGTGAACCTGGAAAAGGCCATCAACTCCAAATGCAGAATCTATTTCAAGGACGAGTCGGTGTCCCCTCCAGGTTCTCACAAACCCAACACTGCTGTCCCCCAGGCCTACTTCAACAAGCTTGAAGGGGTGAAACGGCTATCCACCGAGACTGGAGCCGGCCAGTGGGGAACAGCCCTGTCCTTTGCCTGTCGAATGTTCGACCTGGAATGCACGGTCTACATGGTCAAGGTCAGCTTCGAACAAAAACCCTATCGCCAGATCATCATCCGGTCCTACGGCGCAGACATCCACCCCTCGCCCTCTGGGCACACCAGAACCGGCCAGGCCATCCTGGAGAAGGACCCGGACTGCAAGGGGAGCCTCGGCCTGGCCATCTCCGAAGCGGTTGAGGACGCAGCCACCCACAGCGATACCAAGTACACCCTGGGCAGTGTGCTCAATCATGTCCTCTTGCATCAGACAATCACAGGGCTGGAAACCGTCAAACAGCTCGAGATGGCCGGGGAAAAGGCTGATTATGTCATCGGGTGCGTAGGGGGCGGCAGCAACTTCACCGGCATGATGCTTCCCTTCCTGCCCAAGAAGCTCAGCGGGGAAGACATCAGGTTCATCGCTGCAGAGCCCACGGCCTGCCCGAGCTTGAGCCGGGGCGCCTACAGGTATGACTATGGGGACATGGCCAGATTGACCCCGCTCATGAAGATGCACACCCTTGGGCACAGCTTCATGCCCCCGCCAATCCATGCCGGGGGGCTGCGCTACCACGGCAATGCACCAATCTTGTGCAACCTGGTGGACGAAGGACTGGTAGAACCCAGGGCCTTTTATCAGAACGACTGCTTTGAGGCTGCCAGGCTTTTCCAGCGCACTCAGGGTTTTCTCCCGGCACCTGAAACCTCCCACGCCATCAAGGCAACCCTTGACCTGGCCAGGGAAGCCGAGCCCGGATCAACGATCGTCTTTCTCTACTCCGGACACGGCCTGCTGGACCTGACATCGTATGAGGCCTTTCTGAACGGTGAGCTGGACAACTTTGAGCTGTCCCAGGAATGCATCAATGAGGCCCTTCAGGCCTGCCCTCAAATTTGAGCGCACCCTGGGCATTTTTTTCAAATTGAATTCTTTTAAAGTCAGGATAGTTGCGGAAAACGGTACAAACAGACGCTTGTGTTCTGTGGAAGGAAGATTATACTTTTTGTGTGGGCAGTTCTTTGCTGAAGCTGGTACTGCTCTTGCATAATTTTGAGTAGCCGCAAAACCTTTCCCCTGCTCATCTCCTGACTGACTGAAGTGCTTACTCTTTTTTCCCTCTTGGTTTTGAAGCTGGTCCAAGTTCTGTCACTGGTGACAAAAAAATTGTCCCTGCCGGGTTTTGCGGCTGTCTCACACCCTTTTGGAGGAAACACCATGCTTTTTCATATTCTGAACTGGGAAGTGCTCCTTGGTGCCGGAGGTTCTCTCCTGCTCATCTACACCCTGTACTGCCTGGACAAACGAGGGCTGAAAGCCAAGCAGCTCAGTATTGACGAGTACATTGCCAAAATGGCCCGCTTGAGCGAGTGCAGCGAGTATGACGTGTTCCAGGCAGCGGCTGAGGAATGGCAGATCTCAAAATCCAAAGTGGAGAGCGACTTCAAGCACTACCTCCTCCAGGACGACATCCCTTTCTATGTCAAGGACTTTGTCCGCCGCTACAAATCAGATGTGGACGAGATCCTGAACATGCCTCCCTATTAAAACTGGCTCTTTGAGAGCCAGTTTTAATACCTGATTCTCAATCAGCGTTGAGCTGTATTTTTTTGACCATACGATTGAGCTCAGGGGGGGCTCAAAGGCAGCTCAGAATTTCCTTTTCAAATAATGATTAAATTTCTTTCATTCACAAAGCATGCTTTGTGAATGAAAGAAATTTAAGGGCATGCCGGGTGACGGGCCACAAGCTCATCCACAGCCTGGGTCAGAGTCGTGCTCCTGGTCGTGGACACGTTCACCCCGGCATTTTGAAAAACATACCCCGGACCTTTTCCTTTCAGATCCTCCTTGAGCATAACCTCATCCACTTTGTGGTCCACCAGCCACTCTGAAACCTTAAGGCCTTTTCCCTGGGGAACATGAAGATAGGGATTCTCCAGGATGTGCTCGTTCTCGATTCGCCCTGCATCAAGATTGACCTCCACAAGGGCAAAGTAGGGGGCCTCTCCAAAATGGTCGCTGAGCTGCCCGTTGACGTCCGTCAGGGGCAAGGCCAGATTGCAGGGTCCGTCATGCTGAGGTTCATAGTGGATGATCACCCGTTCGACATGCGGGATCTTGGTCTGGATGTGCTGTTCAATGGCCTGGCTGATGTGATGGGCCTTCTGCAAGTCTGTGACCCGTAACTCCACATCTGTCTGAATAAACCTGAATCTGCCCGCGTTTCGCCCTACCAGGCTCTTGACCTGCCTGACCCCGGGTTGACTGAGGATGATCTCCCTGACCTGATCCAGGGTCTTATGGTCGAGGGATGCATCCAAAAGGACACGCATGCCTTCCGAGAGCAACTCCCATCCGGCCCTGGCAATGAAGATCACCACCACAGCTGCGGCTATCTGATCGATGGTGATGCCGAAAACCTCGGCATTGAAACCGAAATAACTGAGAATCGCCGAGGCCAGGACGATCAGGGAAGACAAAACGTCCGACTGTCGGTGACGGCCTTCGGCAATCAGGGTGGGAGATTCAGTCTTTCGGCCCAGATTCAGTGCGTAACGGCCAAAGAGAAACGTCACCAGGGTGCAGGCGGCCAGCAGAACCAGCACCGGCAGAGAAATTTCCGGTATCCCGAGATTGGGAGACATGGTCTGGCGCAGAATCTCATACCCGCTGAAGAAGATGAATATGGCCACAATGACCGAAATCAGATTTTCGATCTTGTAAAGGCCCATGGGAAAGTTCTTGGTCTTGCGGCTGGAGAGCTTGAGCCCAAAGAAGACCGCCAGGGAGGCCACAGAATCCGTGCCCGAATCAATGGCCCCGGCGACCACTGCCAGACTGCCTGAAAACAGGGCCAGCACACCTTTGACCAGGGCCAGCCCCAGATTGATGCCAAATGCATAGAAGGCCACCCTCTCGATCTGTCTGGTCTCATCCGCGCCCGCACCCTGGCTGTGATCTGCGGGCTGGGTTCTGTCACTTGGAGCTTCCACCGTACCCTCCATGCTCTGGTATTCTCGATTCAGCTTTGCCTCTGGTAAAGCTGAATTCTGTTAAGCCTTTCCTTGATCTCATGACCAGTCTGGTTATACTCTCATGGAAAGGGTCAATGAGTCAGCACAGCCAGAGGCTGCGCTGACACAGAACTCAGCGGGTGACCATGCTCATCAAAATCATTCTGGGACTTCTCATCCTCATATTTCCGATCTGGGACCTGTTGTGGAGTTCCCTGGGCCTGAAACAGGTCTATCCCTGGGAGCTGAAAAAAAACATCACCAAAGACGCTCCTTTTGTCATCGATGTCCGCACCCCTCTGGAATACAGCTTCATGCACATGAAAAGGTCGGTCAACAGGCCTGATCTCATCCTCAACTCCAAGAACCTGCCTTTCTCTTCTGAACAGCCTTTGATCGTGGTCTGCATGACTGGCCATCGCTCCGCAATCGTAGCCTGGAAACTGAAAAGGCTCGGCTACACAAACGTGTACAACCTGGTGTGGGGAATGACGGGCTGGAAACTGTTCGGCGGAGAGACTGTATCCTCCAAAGTGCCTTAAGTCCATGATCATCGTAAACTGGCTTCTCTTGACCCTGGTCTTTCTGCTCCAGCTCCTGTCCGCTGTCCACGCCATGCTCTACAAGCGGGATCCCAGAGCTGCCTGGGCCTGGATCGTGATCTGTCTCCTCCTGCCGCCTTTCGGCCCCCTGCTCTATTTCCTGCTCGGGATCAACAGGGTCAGGACCAAGGCCAAGCAGCTCAAGTGGTACTGGCCGCTCCTGCACACCCATATCGAAGACAATGACGACGACTCGATCGCTGAATGCATCGACCACCCCACCCTGGCCCACTTTGCAGTCGCTCCCAACTTTCACCACATCGCCACCATCTCCGAGGCGATCACCAAGCGGCCCCTGCTGTGCCAGAACACGGTCAACACCCTGTACAACGGCGAACAGGCCTACCCAGAGATGCTCGAAGCCATTGAACGCGCCACATCCTTCGTGTACCTGTCGACCTACATCTTTGAAACCAACGCATCGGGCATGGAGTTCATTCAGGCCCTGCAC
>CAYOID010000072.1:6100-7235 GCA_964403955.1 uncultured Desulfohalobiaceae bacterium
TCTCGAGTCCAGGACATTCATTTCCGGCTCTGCGGGCCGGTGGTCAACCAGATGGAGCAGATCTTTCTGGAAGACTGGGGATTTTGCACCGGAGAAGTGGATTTGACCGTGAGCGGTCCTGCCCCGGGGGAAGGCGACGCTATTTGCCGGACCATCACGGTGGGGCCCAACCAGGACCTGAACAAGCTGAGCATGATTCTGGTAGGGGCTGCAGCCGTGGCCGAGGAGAGAATCACCATCATGACCCCCTACTTCATTCCCACCCGGGAGCTGATCGGGTCCCTGCAGTCGGCTGCTTTGCGGGGAATCCGAGTCGATGTGGTCCTGCCCGGCAAGAACAATCTGCCTTTTGTGCACTGGACGACCCGGAACATGATCTGGGAGCTTTTGCAGTATGGGGTCCGTTTCTACTACCAACCCCCACCTTTCAATCATTCCAAGATCTTTCTCATGGACGATTTCTATGCCCAGATCGGGTCAGCCAACCTCGATCCCCGCAGCCTGCGGCTCAATTTCGAACTGGTGGTCGAAGTCTTTGACCACATGCTGGCTCGAAACCTGACCGAGCATGTGGATCAGATCATCAAACACTCGCACGAAATCACCCTCCAGGAAGTGGACTCCAGACCACTGCACATCAGAATCAGGGATTCCTTCTTCTGGCTCTTCTCCCCCTACTACTGATTTGAAAAAAGGCCGGCTTTGTCCCCGGCTTTTTTCAAATCAGCCCCTTGGCCACCTCGAGGATCGAATCGTAGTCCGGCTCTTCAGTGACCTCCTTGACCAGGTGGGCCATCTTCACGATCCGGCTGGAGTCGAGGACGAACACTTCCCTGGCCAGGAGCCGAAGCTCCGTGATGAGCACCCCGTAATGCATGCCAAAAGAAACATAGCGATGATCGGACAGGGTCATGACCTGATCCACGCCCGCAGCGCCGCACCAGCGCTTCTGAGCAAAAGGAAGGTCCATGCTCACGGTCAGAATCTTGATCTCCGGGCTTAAGCTCGCCGCTTCAGTGTTGAACCTCCGTGTCTCCATGTCGCAGACCGGGGTGTCCAGGGAAGGAACAGCAGAGACAATGAGTACCTGGGACTCGAAGTCCTTCAGGTTGAGCTCCCGGAGCTCATTGTCCAC
>CAYOID010000072.1:7335-15797 GCA_964403955.1 uncultured Desulfohalobiaceae bacterium
CCCTGGAGAAACTCCACAGCCTTGTCCAGGCCGCTCAGGCTGAGCTCGAACATGGGAAAGATTTCCCTGACCATGCCGATGGTGTGGGTATGGGCCCAGTGTCTGGACATCCGGGGGTTGAGCCAGACCGAGTAGGGAAAAGTTGTGGCGATGAACCGGAGCCGTTCAATACTCGGCTCTCCAGAGGCCTCCTCGACGTGTATCGAGCCGTCCCTGGCCATGAGTTCGTATGGGGCCATGCTCGCATCCCCGACAATGATGAATCTGGTCTCGGGGTCCAGCTTGACCAGGTCATCCACCCGGAAAGGTTTGGTGCGCCGCGGGGGGTCCTCCCAGAGAACATCGTAGATCGTGTTATGGAAGAAAAAGGTCTTCAAATCCTTGAACTGGGACCGGGCATAGCTGAACAGAAGCTGCACCACCTGCACATACGGATCCATGGACCAGCCGCCGTTGTCGATGGCCAGAACGACCTTCAGCCTGTCCCGCAGGCTGCGCTCAAACACGATTTCGATCTCTCCGGCGTTCTGCATGGTCCTGCGGATGGTTTCATCCACATTGACTTCGTCCCTGGGCCCTGCCGGCACCAGGTTCCGCAGCCGCCTCAAGGCTTCTCCCATCTGGGCCTGAGTCAAGGGGACGTCATCAGTGTAGTCCCGATAGCGCCTGTCCATGGCGACTTTAATCGCGGATTGCCCGCTGGAGACTCCGCTGACCCTCATCCCTCCCGGGTGGAAGCCGGAATGGCCGACCGGGGACATGCCGCCGGTGCCGATCCACCGGTTGCCTCCGTGATGCTGGCCATCCTGGTCCTTGAGCCTGTCCTGGAAGTACTGGATCAGCTCTTCCGGGCTCATTCGCTGCAGGTCCTCGACTTGCACATCCAAAGCCTGGGCCAGGGTCTGGGGATCGTTGAGCCACTCCTGGAGCAGGCTGCGCACCACGTCGTCCAGTTCCAGGCCTTGATCCCACGGCAGGTCCGCATCCTCGAAATAGTGGGCAAAGAGCCGGTCGTAGAGGTCGAAGTGCTTTTCGGTCTTGATCAGGATGGACCGGGCTGCGGTGTAGAAGTCGTTGATGGATCGAATCAGCCCAAGGCTCAGGGCCTTGTGCAGCCGCAGAAATGCCGTGGGCGAGACAGGCACGCCATGATCGCGCAGGAGGTAAAAAAAGGGGACAAACATTCTACCACCGCATTCTGGATGCGCCGTTCCTGGCCGTCTCAAAGTCACCGCTCTTTTTGAACAAGACTCCCAGGTAGGGAATCTGTCCCTTTTTCAGGACCTTGGGGTCAAAGTCCGGATCCTGCTGCAGGGCCCGAATCCAGTTGATGAGCTCTCGGGTGGCCGGGTTCTTTTCCACGGACCGAAGCTCCCGCATCTGGTAGAAGGCCCGGACGCAGTTGCTCATGAGCTCGTCACTGATAGAGGGAAAATGGACCCGAACAATCCTGCGCATCATATCAGGATCGGGGAAGGCGATATGGTGAAAGTTGCACCTCCCCAGAAACGGTTCGGACAGATCCTTCTTGGCGTTGGAGGTGATGACGATCACCGGCCTGTGCCGAGCCTGGACCGTGGAATCGGTCTCGATGATGTCAAACTCCATCTGATCCAAAATGTCCAGCATGTCGTCCTGAAAATCACTGTCCGCCTTGTCGATCTCATCAATGAGCAGGACCACCCTCTCCTGGGCAGTGAAGGCCTGGCCGATCTTGCCCATGGAGATGTAATCCTCGATGGAGCTGACATCACGGTTTGAATCCCCGAAGCGGCTGTCATTGAGCCGGGTCAGGGTATCGTACTGATACAGTGTGTCCACAAGCTTCATCGTGGATTTGACATTGAGCACGATCAGTTCCATGTTCAGAGCCTCGGCAATGGCATGGGCCAGCCTGGTCTTGCCGGTTCCCGGCTCCCCCTTGAGCAGCAGGGGCATCTCCAGGGCCATTGAAATATTCACGATCTGAGCCAGCTCCTCATCCAGAACATAGGTCGACGCCCCGCTGAACCTGCTTGTGTGCGTGTTTGAGTCCATCCCCTCACTCCTGTGAGACTCTTTTCTGAAGCAGAACCGCTCTGTGCCTGCGGCCTGTGTTGATAACCGAGTCCTGTTTGGCTACACTGAAAAATATGCGAACCAGGCACTGGAATACGTCCCGACCTCTCGGCCTGATCACAGGTTATGTCTTCGCACACCTGGAGCCCCGCAGTCAATCGATCCCGCTCAGGACGCGGGAGCCCGGCGAATCATGAAGATCCGCGTCCTCTGCTCCTGCCTGCTCCTGACCCTGTCCATGACCGGAGCTTTGCTCGCAGCAGCGCCTCTTGCCTGGGCCTTGTCCGGGTATGAGGTCAGATTTGAATTCTCTGACGGTGCTGACCTGGAAGACGATTTGAGAAAAGGGGCCACGACCATTCAGCTCAAGGACCGTCCACCACCCACTCTTTACCTGCTCAAACAGCGGGCCGCAAAAGATGTTTCCAACCTGACCGACATCATCATGGCCCAGGGCTATTTCAAGCCTGATGTGTCCTCCCGGATCCGGGCCGAAGCAGACAACCGGGCTGAAGTGGTCTTCTCGGTCAGCCCCGGACCCCGGTATGAAGTGCACAGTGTGCAGATAGACGTTCAGCCGCCAGAACGTAGGCAGGCTTTGAACCTTCCATCCCCGGAAGACCTGAAGCTCAGGCCAGGTTCCCCGGCCCTGGCCCAGGCCGTTCGATCGGCCCGACAGTCTTTGACCCGGCATGTTGTCCAGCAGGGATATGTCTACGCCGCTCAAGACAAGCCAGTTCTGCTTCTGGACCATGAGCGCCGCGGGGTGGAGATCACCTTCACCCTGCACCCTGGTCCACTGGCTGACTTCGGGGAAACCCGGCTTCAAGGGCTGGAGCACGTGGAACCGGACTATGTCCTTGCCAAGACCGGGTGGTCTCCTGGCGACACGTACGACCCTGCAAAGATCCAGGCTTTCAAGGAGCGCCTTCTGGAAACCGGGCTCTTCAGCCTGGTGCAGGTCACCCACCCTGACAGCTTGAACTCCCAGGGTCGGCTCCCACTGACAGTGGAGCTCAAAGAGCGGAAAAGGCACAGCATCAGCCTGGGGATCGGATACGACACGGATGTCGGACCCAACCTGTCCGCCTCCTGGGAAGACCGAAACTTTGCCGGAAAAGGCGAGCAACTGCGATACGAACTGTACCTGTCTGAACCCCTACAGGAGGTGAAAGCACGGTATCGGCAGCCTGTCTTTTTCCGGAACGACCAGTCGCTGATCCTGCAGTCCACCCTGAGCAACGAAGACACCGAAGCCTACACAAGTACCGGCGGCGAGCTCTCCCTGAATGTAGAGCGTTCCCTGAACCCTGCAAACACGGTCAGCGCTGGAATCGCTTACCGGGGAGCCAGTGTGGAAGATGCCGAGAGCTCAGATTTTTTCCACCTGGTCTCCCTCCCCCTGTCCTTTGATCACGACACTCGGGACAACATCCTGGATCCCAAGAAGGGGCGGCGCATCAACCTGAGGCTGACCCCCTACCAGGAGATGGCTCAAGCCAGGAATCAGTTTGTGGAAGCCCGGCTCAGCGGCTGGCGATACATAGGAGTGGCCGATGCCACTGTCCTGGCCTTGCGGGGCCAGATCGGCAGCCTTGCAGGGGCGGAGACTGAAGACATCCCGGCAGACGTTCGTTTTTTTGCCGGCGGGGGCGGCTCCATCCGGGGCTATCCATACCAGGAGGTCGGTCCCAGGCGGGATTCGGACCCGTTCGGAGGCAGATCCCTTGTGGAGTGTTCCGTTGAGCTCCGCCACAAGTTCACACAACGTTTCGGAAGCGCCGTTTTTCTGGACGGGGGCAATGTGTACGACGATCCTGTGCCGGACTTCGCCCCGTCTCTGCGCTGGGGGGCTGGAGCCGGACTGCGGTACTACACAGCGGTTGGCCCGCTTCGCCTGGATGTTGCTTTTCCCCTGAACAAAGACCCTGATCATCATGACGATTTCCAGGTCTACATCAGTCTTGGCCAGGCCTTTTGAACATGGGTCTGGAACCCATTCACTTCCCTAAAGCACAACTTGAAGAATGGCTAGAAAAATCATATTTATCAAGATATTAAAAGGCGCTGCCTGGACAGGCTTAGGGCTGGTTGTCCTGCTCGGCGTTGCATGTGCCGCCCTGCAGACCCAGGCGGCCAAAGGCAGGCTGGCAGCCTGGATTTCTGGGACCTTGAGCAGCCAGGACCGGACTATCTCCATCCAGGGCCTGGACGGTTGGCTGCCCTTTGAGATCTCCATCCAGTCCATCACTGTCAGCGATCCCAAAGGAACTGCCCTGCACCTGGAAGAGGCCGGGCTGGCCTGGGACCCCCTGGCCCTGCTCACAGGCACTCTCAAGGTCTCCTCCATTCAGGCCAGGACCATCACCCTGAACCACCTTCCACACTCCAGCCCTCAGGACCAGCCGGAACAGGAAGAGCAATCTTTCCAACCGCCCCAGCTTCCGCCAGTGATCATCGAGTCTGTTGACCTGCCGGAGGTCAGGCTCGGTCCTGCTGTGGCCGGAGCCCCAGGGGTGTTCGCCTTTCAGGCCAGCCTTGCCCTGCACTCCTGGCAGACATTGAGCTGCTCCCTGGACCTGACCCAGACAGACCAGCCAGGATTTGAGTTCCAGGGCCAGTTCGCTCTGGAAAAGCAAAGCATGAGTGCGGGCATGACAGTCCGGGAAAGGCCCTCCGGCTTCCTGGACACCCTGCTGGGCAGCAGCCTTCCCCTGCCCGTGGACCTGACCCTGACCGGCCAGGGTCCGGCCCGAGCCTGGAATGGCGCTCTAGAGATCACATCCAGGGCCAAGAGCCTGTTCCAGGGAACGGTGAACGTCTCTTCCGCCAAGGACTCCGTATCTCTTGGCCTGAAGAGCCGGGCCTGGGTGCAGGAGCTTCTGCCGGCCAGCCTGCAGCAGGTTCTTCAGACCCAGACGGCAATCCCCCTGGAGCTCCAGGTGAACTACAACAAGGCAAGCGAAGCGCTCACGCTGCAGACCCTGCAGGTTCAAACCTCCCTGGCCCGGCTTGACCTCAGCGGTCAGGTCGATCTCCGGAACAAGGGCCTCAGCCTCCTGGCAGGGCTGGACTGCCCGGATCTCAGAGCATTGCAGCCCCTCCTGCCGGTCCAGGTTCAAGGGCGGACCGCCCTCAACCTCAGGGCCGAAGGCGCATGGGCCACTCCGGATCTCCAGCTCGAACTGACCTTTTCCGATCTCAGGGCATCCCAGCTCAGGGTCCCGGATGGTCAACTCACCCTGTCCACATCCCTGCCGTCCTCCCTTCAGGATACGGCCATTGCCGTCACCGGCAGCGGACAACTGAGCCAGGTCCAAAGCAACCACGTTCCATTGACCTCAGGCCCTGTCGACCTGGACTTCCAGACCCGCTACCACCCCTCCGGGCTCGTGGAGATTGACGGGTTCACGTTGAGCTCAGCCACGGAAAAAATCCTGCTCACGGCCAGGCTGGAACCGGACAGATCCTTTGTTTCAAACCTGTCCCTGACTCTGCCCCACCTGGCAGCGCAACCTGTGGTCAAGAGCGCTGGGCTTTCAGGTGCCCTGGCCTTTGATGCAGCCCTGCAGGGAAAGCTCGACCCCGCAACTGTATCTGCCAGCCTCACAGCCAGGACCACCAATCTGAGCGGCCTTCCGGATCAGATCATGGCCATTGCCGGCTCGCACCAGGAGCTGGCCGGAAACGTCTTTCTGCACCAGGACGGCGTCCTGTCCATAACCCCCCTGGATCTCAAGGGCCCGCATGTCTCTGTCAACCTCATCGGCCAGGTGGACACCAGGTCCGGGGAGCTGGACCTGACCACCAGCCTGCAGGGTCCAAAGCTCAGTCTCCTGGACCTGACCGCGCTCCCCGGACTTCAGGGAGCAGTGAGGGCAACTGGCTCCTGCCAGGGGCCCTGGTCCTCCCTGCAGGCCCGGGCTGAGGTGACAATTCAGGACCTGGCCCAGTCCGGACTGAAGCCCTCAAACCTCACCGCCAGGCTCGCAGCCAGGGACCTTCCTGAGGCACCAGCCGGCACGCTGGATCTGGAGCTCGAACGAAACTCCACCGCAGTGAACTCCAGCCTGGACTTCTCCCTCATCGACCGGATCGTAACCATTGACAATGTCACCCTTTCCGGACCGCAGACCTCGCTTGCAGCACAGGCCACCTGGCCGTTGAGCGCATCCGAAGACGCCAGTGCCGGCGTTTCCTTTCAGACCGGCTCCCTGTCCTGGCTGGAGACCTTCGTCCCCTTTTCCTGCACCGGTCAGGCGGAGCTCAAGGCTGAGTACACCGAGCGCACAGGGGTCGGACACCTCTCAGCCCAGGGTCTGGTCAAAAATCTGACTCTGCCCTGGGTTGCCATCGGGCGAAGCGATCTCCAAGCCACGGTCACAGACCTGGAATCGCTGTCGGGAAGTCTGTCCTTGACCGGAGCCGACATCGGCTTTGGAGACATGTCCCTGACCAGCCTGGATGTGTCCGGACAAGGGGACCGGTCCGGGGCTGACTTTGCCGTGGCCACCAAGGGACTCCTGCCTCGGCCTTTTGCCTTCAAGACCCAGGGCAGCCTGAGCTTGAGCGACACCCAAACAACCGTGAGCCTGAAGACCGGGGAAGGTTCTCTGTCCAGGCTGGACTTTGACTGGAACCAGCCGATCACGATCATCCAAGAGGCAGGCGAGCTCCGTCTCCCGGGCACTGAAATCAACCTTGCCCAGGGCACCCTGTTCCTTGAGGCCCGAACCTCGAACATGTCTGCAGTCCAGGCTTTGCTCCAGACCCGGGGCATTGAGCTCAACGACCTGCCCCTGGACCGGCTTCGTTCCCTGTCCGGCCGAATCGACAGCGATGTCAAGGTCCAGGGTACCCTCCAGGACCCCAGGATGCAGGTCCAGGCCTCGATCAGGGAACTCAAATCACGTCTTGAAGCTGCATCGGACCTGCCGCCTGCCTCTGTCTCCCTTGCGGCCGGGTATGACGGCAACCGGATGCAGGCCAGCCTGGAGGCCAGCCAGACCGACCTGATCTCCCTGCAAGCCGATCTGACCCTGCCCGGGGCCCTCGCCCTGCACCCTTTCCAGTTCGGTCTCCGGGCCGGTCTGGACGGGGCGATGACTGGAAAACTGGACCTCAACGTGATGAACAGTGTGCTTCCTCTGGACGGGCACCAGTACGGGGGCAACCTGGATATCGACCTTCAGCTCTCAGGCCCGCTCAGCTCCCCGGTTGTCAATGGGGATTTCGCGCTGCACAAAGGCAGGTACGAGCACGCCCTGAGCGGATTTGCCCTCACCGATCTCAAGCTTGCCGGAACAGTGCAGGAACGCACCCTGACCCTGACAACCCTGCAGGCCTCCGACGGCAGCCAGGGCAGTCTCTCAGGCCAGGGCCATCTGGAGCTCCAACCCGACCGAAACATCGAGTATGCGCTGAGCACCCGCTTCGACTCAGCCCGGCTGATCAGGCTGGACATGGCCCAGGGCTCAGTCAGCGGCGATCTCCAGGTAACAGGCACCTCTGACCAGGCTGCTGTCACAGGCGAGCTCTCCATCTTCCCTTTGGAAATCTCCCTGCCCCAGCCCGGTCCGCCTGGCACCTCAGGTCTGATCATCCGGGACAAGGAGGCTGTGCCCGAGAGCGCAGCTGAACAAAAGACCTTGCCCCAGCCTGCTGAAGGCTCTCTTCTGAACAATACTGATCTGGATATCGGAATCACCCTGCCCCAGGGGACGTTTGTCAGGGGGCGGGGGCTGGATTCGGAATGGGAGGCCAGGCTCAGGGTCCAGGGTAGGGCCTCGGATCCCAGGATCAGCGGCCAGATCCACACCGTGCGGGGACACCTGAACCTGTTGACCAAACGCTTTACCCTGACCGAGGGCACGATCACCTTTGCCAACGAATTCCCGCCCCAGCCCCTGCTGGACATCACCGCAACCCACAAAGCCAAAGACATCGAAGTCATGGTCACAATCACCGGCTCGGCCAGCCAGCCAACCATCAGCCTTGACTCCGATCCTGCCTATCCCAGAGACGAAATCCTGTCCCAGCTACTCTTCAACCGCGAGTTGAGCACCATCTCTCCCCTGCAGGCGGTCAAGCTGGCTCTGGCTGTGCGCACTTTGACCTCAGGGGGTGGAGAGGGCATCATGGACAAAACCCGCAACCTCTTCGGCCTGGATGAGCTGGATGTCAGGGCGAGTGATCAGGAAGAGGGAACCACGGTGGGCGTAGGCAAGTACGTCAATGAAAACATCTACTTCAAGGTAGAGAAAGGTTTGGATGCCGAAAGCGGGCGTGTGACCGTGGATATTGAGCTCTCCCCCCGGTTTTCTGTGGAGACCCAGGCCGGCGCCCTGACCCAGGGGGCAACCTTCAAGTGGAACTACCAGTACTGATTGCGCTCGTATGAAACT
>CAYOID010000073.1:0-15642 GCA_964403955.1 uncultured Desulfohalobiaceae bacterium
CATGGGCACATCGTTCATGAACAACACTCTTCACGGAACTGAGTGAGGGGTTCTTTCTTCTGAAGTTCATACGGAGAGATCAGAAGAAAAACAAAGAGTGCAACCCTGGGTTTTTGATATTTGGTACGTTGTGGGGCAAAGGGCAACGTCTGGGGTGGATTGTGCAGCCTGTCTGGGCTGGCCTTAGGGACAAGGCCGCCCTACCTGGGAAGGAGTCTGTGTTCCGGGTAGGCCGCCGCTTTCCAAGCGGCCGGCCCTGGGGCCAGGTCTATCGGCATAGAACAGACTCCGGGAAGGAACTTTCATTCGAGTCTTTGGCGGAATTGGCCCTGGCCAGGCTTGTGCCTGGCCGGTTTGAAATACAATGGATTCGAATTCATGGTGTCTTCGGAATGAATTCGACAGGAGTGAGTCATGTTCAAGCTGCTCATCTTCGTGATAGCCGGGTTTTTGCTCTTCAAGCTGATCATGGGCGATAAAAAGAAAAAGGTCGATGATCAAAAAGCAGATCATGAAAAACTGGCTGCAGAAGGGGAAATGGTCAAGGACCCTGTCTGCGGGACGTATGTCTCAAGTGACAGTGATATCCGGGTCAAGGACGGCGATCAGGTCTACTGTTTCTGCAGCTACGAATGCCGGGACGCCTTCTTGAAAGACAAGCAGAGCAAGGAAGAAGGGTGAAGAAAGTTGAGGAAGAAGGTTGATGAGGTTGAGGAAGAAGGGTTGAGAAAAGAATGCGTTCCTCAACTTCAACAACGCCTGATCCACTTTCTGTGGATGTGATTTTCCGATCTATGTGCGGAGCGAAGTGCCAAGGGAATCAATCAAGTGAGCATTCAATATGGAGGCTCCCGTGGGTGTCTATGTGGCCAAACACCCCCTGGTCAAGCACAAGCTGGGAATGCTTCGCAAGCATGATGTGAGCACCAAGAATTTTCGGGAGCTGGCCCCGGAGACGCACAAGAGGATGGCCCTGATTCTGGATCCCATGCTGTCAACCGGCGGAACCCTGGTTTCCACCATCGGCCTGCTCAAAGAGGCAGGGTGCGTTAGCATCAGGGGGATTTTTCTGGTGGCCGCCCCGAAAGGCATTGACAAAGTGACCAAGGCCCATCCGGATGTGGACATCTATCTGGCAGGAGTGAACGACCATCTCAACGACAAAGGCACCATCATCCCCGGACTTGGAGATGCCGGGGACAAAATCTTCGGAACCAAATAGGCACTGCCCGCAGTGCCTTTTTATTTGGGTTCGAATCAACCCAGGTGCATGAGAGGAGGCGCAATGAATCTGGAAACGGAGCCGGCAAATTTAAAACATGAGAATTTCGTGCTTGTTTCGGATTTCGATATTCGAGTTTCGAATTTACATGTACAAAGTTAGAGCCCAACTCCTTGTTTTGCTTGGACTCATAGAAAATACGTCACCGAACTTACGAACAAAAGCACTTATCCCCTGGAGTCTGTGCACTGCACTTTTGAGACAACTTCAAGCACTGTATCGCCCACGCTTTGGTTGAAGAGCATGGCCACATGGTTGGTGGGTGCGGTTTCCACTTCCTGCCAGTCCGGCTCATTGATGCGAAGACCTCGGGCCGGAACCACCATTGTGTCCAGGCTGGAGAAGAGGCTCACAGCATATGTTCCTAGAGTGCACCTGGAATTTCGAACATCGTGGATGATCGATCCGTCTGGAACGAGTCCTTTGGCCAGACTGCCGATCCCCATCCTTGCTGCTCGGGTGCCCTGGTGAGGCGTGCCCAGGGTGATGAGCGCCCTGACACGGGACTTGACGCCTGGGTCGCACAGGGTCTGCCTGAGAATCAGGCCGCCCAGGCTGTGTCCGATGACGATCAGTCCGGCCTCAGGATGAGCAGAGGCGGCCTGGTGCAAAGCCCGGGTACAGTCCTGGACCAAGTCTTCGAAGCTGCGTCCAAAGCTGGGGTAGGACCAGGTGTAACAATTGAGGATCCCCTGGCGCTCCAGTCTCTTTTTCAGGCTCCGCCAGGCCGAGCTGTTGTGATAGAGCCCATGGACCATGACAACGGCAGGCTGGCCAGGGTCAACCGTTTTGGGCCTGCCCAGTCCAAAGTGCAGATAATCCCTGACACCGATCAGCCAGTAGATGTTGCCCATCAGGGCTGAGAGCGTGCCGCGCAGCAGAAGAAACGGCAGGGGAAGCCTGGACCTGGTTTTCAGGACTTGAAAATGACCTGTTTTTCTGTTTTCCAGGATGAAGGTGACCATGTTCAGGCCGGGCGGGAGGAGGGCGATCGCCAACAGGAGTACAAGGATCAGCTTGAAGAGCGTCACGTGAAATCCTTGGTTGTGAGGTCTCATGTTTGCAAACTGCAATAGGTAACAGAGAGTATCGCCATTGGGAATAGCATTTTTCATCCCTCCTCTGGTCTGTACGTTCATCGGCTGGCTGACCAACTTCCTGGCCATCAGGATGCTCTTCCACCCCCGAAAACCCGTTCGCATAGCCGGGTTGAAATGGCAGGGCCTTCTGCCCAAGCGGCAAAAGGATCTGGCCAGGAAGCTGGGTCAGCTGGTGGAGGAGGAGCTGGTCAACCATGAAGATATCCGCCAGGCAGTCAACAACCCCGAATTTCAGGAGCGCCTTCGGGCTCTGATTCGGCTCTATGTGCACAGGTTCATCCACTCCAAGCTCACGGCCATCCATCCCCTGTTGTCATCCTTGCTCAAGGGCACGTTCCTGGATAAGCTGGTGGAGCTCATCGTGGCTGAAGTCCAGCGCTTCATTCCGGAAATGATCGAGGAGGCCTCGGAAGAGCTCGAATCCCGGTTCAACTTCCGGCAACTGGTGCAGGACAAGGTGGAATCCTTTTCCACTGAAAAGGTGGAAACCATGTTCTTTTCCCTGATGCGCAAAGAGTTCTGGTTCATCGAGCTGGTCGGGGGGCTGCTGGGTCTTGTGGTTGGAAGCGCCCAGTCAGTGCTCATGGTCATGCTTTAAAGGAGAGGGGTATGCCTGATTTGAAAGAGTCCCTGGGATACAGGTACCTGCAGGAGACCAAGTTCGACCGGGTAACCATCATGTCCAAACCCAGGCCCAGGGTCGGGCCTGGGGCCCAGTTCAAGGTCTATGACCGGGTGCCGGTCTTTGAGCTCCCAGATCCCCAAGGGCTGGAGATTTTTTTGTCCGATGTCCTGCAGTCGCGACGGTCCAGGCGCACCTATGCTTCCAGACCGGTCACTCGGGAACAGGTCGGGGCTCTGCTCTGGGCAGCCCAGGGGGTCACGGCCGTGGCCGGCCGGCTCAAGCTCAGGACCTCTCCCTCGGCCGGGGGGCTGTACCCAGTGGAGACCTATGCGGTGATTCAGAACGTGACCGGATTGCCTCCGGGGCTGTACCATCTCAATATTCGGGACTGGTGTCTGGAGCAGCTTCAGCAGGGGGACTTCTCCGCCAGGGTGGCTCAGGCCGGGCTTGGGCAGGGATTTATGGCCCAGGCCGGGCTGAATGTGATCTGGACCTCGATTCTGCGCAGAAATATGGCCAAATACGGTCACCGGGGCCTGCGGTACGTGTTCCTGGATGCCGGGCACATCTGCCAGAATCTGCTCCTGGCTGCCGAGGCCTTGAGCCTGGCTGCCTGCGCTGTGGGGGCCTTTTTCGATGATGAGCTCAACGCCCTGCTGGATCTGGACGGCCGGGAGGAGAGCGTGATCTATTCGGCCAGCGTCGGTGTCCTGGGCAGGTAAGGCTCGCATGAAACTTCATGAGGAAGAACCCCTCACTCAGTTCAGTAAAGTTTCTACCCTGATCAAACTGGCTGCATCAAGGTGCCACACCTTACGCAAAAGAGAGGTTCCTTCTTCAGTCTCAACCCAAATATTCAGCGCAGCCAGAGGCTGGGCTGACAGGGGGCTCCCCGGGCATGGATTTTCGAAACAGCGCCATCGGGCAAGGCTATGTGCACCTGGTGCAGCGTTTGCTGACCGGCAGGCTGGCCAGGTACGGACTGACTGCGAATATGGCCACCACGATGGGGGCCCTCGCGGCCCTTTTCGTGCCCCTGGCCTTTGCCTTCTCCCCCTGGGCCGGTTTTGTGGTCATGGGCTGTTCTGCCCTGGTGGACAGTGTCGATGGCCAACTGGCCCGGCTGACCCAGTCCCAGTCCCGATTCGGCGCTTTTTGGGACTCCACTTTGGACCGGGTCTCAGACTGTCTCTACCTTGGCGGTTTCTGGGTCTTTTTCTGGTCCAGAATCGATCAGGCCTTTTGGCTCAGTGCGGCCTTTATGGCGGCCATGCTCCTGACGCTGCTCGTCAGCTACACCAAAGCCAGGATCGAGGGGTTGGGGGGCAGCTGCGGGGCCGGGCTCATGGACAGGGTTGCCCGGACAGTCACTCTGCTCATCTGGGCCCTGGCCATCGGTCTGTGGCCTGAAAGTCCCGGGCCCACGTTATGGATCGGGCTGGGGATCTTTACTGCCCTGACGCTTTGGACTGTTGTCCAGCGAGTGCTGGCCGCCAAAAAAAACTTGGTATGAAACAGGGGCATGGTCCATGCCCCTTTTCCATCAGTCCCACTTCCTCTTGTCCTCAATGGCCTTGACCTGGGGCGGCAGGGCCCCGGGAGCCAGAACTTTCAGGCTCGGCCGGATCTTGATCTTCTCTCTGAATGTGTGCAGGAGCTCGTCTTCACGCTTGAACTCCGAGGCCTCGATGTACAGGGTGACCTCGTCAATGCCACCGGGGTTGGTGACTTCCAGCTGCCAGCGCTTGATATCCTCGAATCTGGAGACAACCTGCTCGATCTGGTGGGGGTAGACGAAGAGGCCTTTGATCCTGGCCGTGGTGTCCACCCGGCCGATGATCCCGCCCAGACGCGGCGATGTCCGCCCGCAGGGACAGGGCGCCCGTTCGATAAAGGACAGGTCCCCGGTGGCCAGACGGATCAGGGGGTAGGTCTTGTTGAAGGCCGTGATGACCACCTCTCCCACCTCGCCGTCCTTGAGGGGAATGCCGGTGTCTGGGTGGCAGATCTCCACATAGGAGCGGTTGGCCAGGTGCAGGCCGTTCTTGTGAAAGCACTCGTAGCCGATGCAGCCGACATCGGCTGTTCCATAGCCCTGGCGCATGATCAGATCGAATTTTTTCTCCAGGGTGTTTCTGACTTTCTCCGGCAGCTTTTCAGCAGTGACAAAGGCCACTTCCAGAAAGAGCTCCTTGCGCAGGTTCAGGCCCATGTCCTCGGCCTTTTGGCCCAGGTGCATGAGGTAGCTGGCTGTGCCCACATACCCGGTGATGCGCAGCTTCTGCATGATTTCCAGCTGGGTGTTGGTGTTGCCCGGCCCGGCCGGGACAACCGAGCATTCCAGGTTGCGCAGGGGCTCTTCAAACATCAGGCCGGCCGGGTTGAGGTGGTAGTTGAAGCAGTTCTGGACCACATCCCCGCCCCTGAAACCGGCTGCATAGAACCCTTCGGTCCAGCCCCAGTAATCGGCAATGCGGTCTTCGGGGTCGAAGATAGGGCCTGGAGAGAGAAAGACCCTGCGCATTTTGCCCAGGTCCTTGGTCAGGAGGCCGCCCAGCCTGGGCCCCATGGACTGAAGGAAAATGAGCTCCTTTTTCTTCAGGATGGGGATGTGCTTGATGTCAGAGAGCTCATTGAACTTGTTGACATCGAACTGGGCGCGGTCAAACCGCTTCTTGACTTCTTCTGAATATCGATAGGCGTACTTGAGCATGTCCTTGAGCTGGATGCGGTAGAACTGCTGCCTTTCAGAGTCGTCCAGGACTTCGAGGCGATTGAAAATCCCTTCGGTTCGGTCTTTGCGGGTCATTGTGTCTGCTGTCCTCCGTGCTAGGGTATGAAGAGTCCAGGTCACTGAACTCTTGCAGGTCAAAACTGTTCATTATAAACTTTCTATTTTACCTTTAAATTGAAAAAAATGCAAGAATTTTTGGCCTGAGCTGTGTGGATGCCATCCAGCTCTGTGGTGAAAACTCTACCTCTTCCACCCCCTGTGATAGGTGCGTGCCATGTTCGTGCCAGAGGTATGAGCTCGTATGAAACTTCGGAAGAAAGGACCCCTCACCCCTCACTCAGTTCAGAAAGGTTGATCAGCGGAGAGCTTTTCTTCCCTCAACCATCCACCCTCAACCCTCGACCTGTCAGCGCAGCCAGAGGCAGCGCTGACAGGGAAGAAGCCGGGCAGGCCGTGGCCCATGGAGGGATACCATGTCTCACACGTCGTCACGTGGTTCGGTCTGGGCCCTGGGGCTGCCTGCGGCGTCGAGTTCGGGCCCGGCCTGCTGCCGGGCAAAGACCAGGTAGCCGGTATGGGCGACCATGCGGTCTTCCGGACGCAGCCGGTCCGGGACCGGCTTGTAGCGCCGCAGCAGGATCTCGATCACCTCCTGGTCTGAGAAAGGCGTTTTTTCCATGGCCGACAGCAGGGTGCTGACCTGGTTCATGGTTGGGAGCAGAAACCCTACTGGGCCGCCCCCTTTGACAGCTTCGGCGACTTGAGGAAGAACTTCCCAGGGAGTCCGAATGTCGATGAACACGGCATCGGCATCAGTCAGGCCGAACCCGTCGGCGATGTCCTGATGGACCTGGTGCACCCGGTCGCTCAGTCCGACTCTGGCCAGGTTTTTGGCACAGAGCTTGACAAACTCTTCACGGCGCTCAAAGGAGTAGACCCGGCCCTGGGGGCCCACATACCAGGCCAGGGCTGTGGTCAGGCTCCCGGAACCGCTCCCGGCCTCAATGACCCGGGTTCCTGGACCAATGCCCAGCTTGAGCAGGATGTATCCGATCTCTTTGGGGTAGATGATCTGGGTCTGCCGTTCGATGTTTTTGATCAGATCGTAAATAGTGGGCTTGATGACCCTGTATTTTCGGCCTAGATGGCTGGTGACGCTTTGACCGTATTCGATTTCACAGATACGCTTGAGCTCGATCTTGCCTTCATGGGTATGCAGCTCGTCTTTCGGGTCCAGGACCCGAAGGTATCGCTTGCCCTTTGCACTGACCAGTTGTATGAGTTCTCCTGGTTTGATCATTGATTCTCCTCAGGTTTTCAAATGCTGAACACGTATGCGGCAGTGATGCGGGTGGGGTCGAAACATGACCCTTGAGACAGTTTTTGGGCCGGTTGCATCCAGTCGGCTGGGCCGTTCCCTGGGTCTGGATCTTCTGGGGGCCCCCATCTGCAGCTTTGACTGCCTCTATTGTGAGTCCGGACGGACTGTTGCCCATACACTGGTGCGCAAGCCGTATGTCCGGTCCGAGGTGATCCTGGAAGAGCTCGGACAGTGGCTCAAAGCACCCTCAGGACCAGTGGATCATATCACCCTGGGCGGCATGGGCGAGCCCTGCCTCAATTCGGAAATGGAGGCAGTCATCAACGGGGTTCGAAAACTGGCCCCGGATGTACCGGTGGCGGTGCTGACCAACTCTTCTCTTTTGCCCGATCCTCTGATAAGGAATGAGCTGACCCGGTGTCAAGCTGTCCTGCCGTCCCTGGACACCTTGATTCCAAGAGAATTTTACAGGCTGAACCGGCCCTGCGCTTCGTTGTCTCTTGATGACATTGCCCAGTCCCTGCTGACCTTTCGCTCCGAATTTTCCGGCGCCATTTTTTTGGAGATTCTGCTGGTCAGGGGGATCAATGACAGCCAGGCCAATCTTGCAGCCTTGACGGCATTTTGTCGGGAGCTGGTTCCCGACCGGGTGGACGTTGTGACCATGACCAGACCTGGGGCCCATATCCGGGTAGGGTCTGTGGATGCGGGCGTTTTGCAGTCCTGGCGTAAGGCGCTGGGAGGCAGGACAGCTTCCAGCCCAGGCTCGGAACGGACCGGGCATGAATTTGAGCGGACACTGACCGATCTGGAGAGCTCCATCATCAGTTCTCTGAAAAGGCGGCCTCAGAGCAGGTTGCAGCTGGGACAGGCTCTTCAGGCCGACCCCAAACAGATGGAGGCCGCTCTCTCCCGACTGGTGGAGCAGGGCCGGATCGAGACCCAAAAGGCCTTTGATCAGCTCTTTTACGCCCTCAAGGCTGGCCGGTGACGTCCAATTTTTATTTTTTGAGTTTTCAAACAGGATATCGAGACGTGAAGCTATGGCTGAAAAAAGACGACGCAAGATGTTCATCAGTGTCTTGCCTGATGAGCAGATCGAGGTGGTCCTGACCAAGGACGGTCAGGTCGAGGAATACTATGTAGAAATGCTGCAGCAGGCCAAAACCAAGCGAAACATCTACAAGGGCAAGGTGCACAACATTGATGTGTCGCTGCAGGCTGCGTTCATCAATTACGGGGCTGAAAGAAACGGTTTTCTTCAGGTGGACGAAGTCCATCCAGAATACTATGTGAATAATGTCAAACCAGGCAAGGGACACAAATATCCTCCCTTGCAGAAGGTCCTGAACAAGGGGCAGGAGCTCCTTGTCCAGGTGGTCAAGGAGCCCACCGGCAGCAAGGGGGCCTTTTTGACCACTTATCTCACCCTTCCTGGGCGCTATTTCGTGCTTACCCCGGGCCGGGAGCAACTGGCCGTTTCCAGAAAGATCGATGACGACAAGGAGCGGGACCGGTTGAAGCAGATCATTCAGGATCTGAAGCTGGACCCTGGAATCGGGGTTATCCTGCGCACTGTGAGCTCCAGCCAGAACAAGACCAATCTCTCCAGGGATCTCAATTTTTTGAAACGCTTGTGGAACGAAGTCCGCAAAAAAGGGGTCTCGGAAAAGGTCCCGTCCCTGATTTACGAGGAAAAGGACCTGGCTTTCCGGGCAGTCCGGGACTATCTGACCTCGGACGTGAGCGAGGTCTGGGTGGACAACGCGGAAACAGCCAAGCAAATTGAGGAATTTGCCGCCCTGGTCTTTCCCAGGCGGACCAAGATGGTCAAAAAACACCTGGACCCGGAAAAGCCTCTCTTTTCCAGATTCAACCTGACCAAGCAGCTGGAGGCCGTCTACAACCGAAAGACCCTGCTGCCAAGCGGTGGGGAGCTGGTCTTTGATCAGACCGAAGCCCTGATGGCCGTGGATATCAACTCCGGTAAAATCAGCGGGGAAAGCAACTTCAAGGAAATGGCCCTGAAGACCAATCTGGAAGCTGCGGAACAGATCGCTGAGCAGCTCAAGCTGCGGGACGTCGGCGGGCAGGTGGTCATTGACTTCATTGAGATGAAAGAGCGCAAGCATTGCAGTGAAGTTGAAAAAAAGCTCAAGAACGCCTTGAAAAATGACAAGGCCAGGACCACGGTGGGCCGCATTTCCAGATTTGGGCTCCTGGAGATGGTCCGGCAGCGGATGGGGTCTTCTGCCCTGTCCATCACTTTGGAGGACTGTCCCTGCTGTCAGGGCCTGGGTTCGGTTCGCAGCATGGAGTGGCGGTCGATTCAGGTGCTCAAGGACATCTTCTGGCAGCTGCAGAGCGGCAAGCAGTCCAACCCTTTTGAAATTTCGGTGGACAAGGAGCTCATGCTCTATCTTTTGAACCAAAGACGAGAGAAGCTCCTGGAGTATGAACAGATGTTCTCGACCAAGATCGTGATCAAGGAAGCCTGAGTCCATGCCCCAGGAAACGGTCTTGCTGCATCTTTGCTGCGGACCCTGTGCCATTGTCCCGGTCCAGACTCTCCAGGAGCAAGGCCTGAAGGTCATTGGACTGTTTTACAACCCCAACATTCATCCCCTGCAGGAATATCTCCGGCGGAGGAAGGCGGTCAGCCAGGCTGCGGAAAGGCTCTCCATCGACGTCATTTACAAGGACGACGAGTACGACCCGGAACTCTATTTCCGCCACATCGCCTTTCGGGAGAGCAACCGCTGTCTGCTCTGCTATCAACTGCGCCTGGAGCGCACCCTGTCCATCGCCAAAAGGGGCCGGTTCACCTTTTTTTCAACCACCCTGCTGTACAGCAAGCAGCAAAAGCATGAGTCTGTGGCCGGCCTGGCCAAAGACATGGCCGGCAATGGCCGGGTCAGGTTCCTAGACCAGGATTTTCGCCCCGGTTGGCAAGAGGGCATAAAGACCAGTCAGGAATGGGGGCTCTACAGGCAGCAGTATTGCGGCTGCGTTTACAGCGAAGTGGAGCGTTACAGGAACGATCTCCGCAAGCTGCTCTGAGAGAGACAGCGGCATGTTTTGCCCAAAAGCGAGGAAATGTCTTCAGGTCAAACCCAAGTGTTCAGCGCAGCCAGTGGCTGCGCTGACATGCTGATCTACATCCATGTGCCTTTCTGCCGCAGGAAATGCCGGTACTGCGCATTTGTGTCCTGGCCGGCCGGGAGTCATGACCGGGACCTCTATCTTGAGCACCTGCTTATAGAACTTGACTGGTGGTCCAAACGCCTCAAGCGGCCAAGAATCGAAACCGTGTTCATCGGAGGGGGCACCCCCAGCTGCTTGAGCCTCTCACAAGTGGAACGTATTCTTGAAGGCCTCCATTTCGGATTCAACCTCGATCCAGGGCTGGAAATGACCATTGAGGCCAATCCTGAATCTCTGTGGTCCCTGTCGGCGCTCAAGCAGATGCGCAGATCCGGGGTCACCCGGCTCAGCCTGGGAGGGCAGAGCTTTTCTGATTCAGCCTTGTCCTGGCTTGGCAGGAACCATTCTGCCGCAGACATCTGCAAAGCTGTGGACCGGGCGGCACAAGCCGGTTTTGCGAACATCAGCCTGGACCTGCTTTTGGGCTTGCCGGGACAGACCGAGCACTCCTGGCTCAAGGAGCTGGACAGGGCAAGATCCCACGAGATTTCGCATCTTTCCTGTTATGGCCTGACCCCTGAACCTGAAACTCCTTTGGCTTGCGATCTGCAATCAGGCAGGGCTTTTCTCCCGGATGAAGACGAGCAGGCAGGCATGTATGCGGCAGGGGCAGAATTTCTTGAGAAACATGGATTTCTGCAGTATGAGATCTCCAATTTCGCCAGGAATGAAGCGGTGTGCGTCCACAATGCAGCCACCTGGAAGGGAAGGGATTATCTGGGGTGCGGCCCTGCCGCAGTCTCGACCCTCAAAGGCCGGCGCTGGACCAACCCTCAAACTCTCCAGGGTTATGTGCGGGCGGTTCAATCCGGGGAGCTGGGGCATCCGTTTGAAGCCCTGACCCATGAGCACAGGGTCAGGGAGTCGGTCATGCTCTCCCTGCGGACATCTCAGGGGCTCTCGTGCCGGCATTATCACGAGCTGACGGGAAGGGACTTCTGCCGAGAGCATTCCCAGGTGCTGAGGGAGCTCAAGAATCATGGACTGGTCACTGTTGCTGCGGACCGGGTTGCCTTGACCCGGCAGGGCATGGTGCTCTGTGATGCGATTTTGGAGAGGCTGCTCTGATGTCAGCTTTGCCTTTGGCAAAGCTGACATAGTGGGTTGAGACTGAAGTGAAGATGCGGCTGCAAAAATGAGCACGGGACGATTCCCGACCTCAATGAACCTGGAACTGTTTTCTCTGGAGCCCCAATGGCCAATTCTGAACATCACCTGGTGATCGATGTGGGCAACACCAACACCAAGGTTGGAGTGGCCAGGAACAGGCAGCTCATGGAGTCTTTCGTCCTGCCCACCACCATCCGGGACACTTCGGACACCTTTGGATTGAAAATCTTTGAGCTCTGTCGTCATCTGCGCATTTCACCCAACCGGTTTCAGTCCTGGCTGGTCTCTTCCGTGGTTCCCCCGGTGAATTCGCTCATCAGGCAGGCCGGAGAGCGCTACTCCGGCTGTCCAGTGTATTTCGTGCCTGAAGACATCGGCCTTCCTTTGACCAATGCTTACGCCAATCCTCAGGAAGTGGGGGCAGATCGCCTGGTCACCGCATTTGCCGCCAGAAAGCTCTTTGACACTCCCGGTCTGATCGTGATCGACTTTGGGACAGCCACGACGGTGGAGTGCATCCAGGGCTGGACCTATAAAGGCGGTCTCATCTGCCCTGGCGTGCTCTCTTCCCTGCAGGCCCTTGGAGGCAAGACAGCCAAGCTGCCCAGGATCGATCTCGAGGTCAAGAGACGATCCGTGTGCATTGGGGACAGCACTGTGACCAGCATGAAGCACGGGTTTGTCTTTGGTTTTGCGGCCATGATCGAAGGCCTCTGCTCCAGGCTGCGCGTGAGCCTTGAGGGCGAGGTGACAGTGGTGGCCACCGGGGGATTCGCTTCAACCCTTGAGCCGGTGTGCTCCTGTCTTGACGTTGTCCAACGGGAACTTCTCCTTCAGGGGCTGATCTGGGCCTCTGAAGGCCAGGTCAGACCGGCATGAGAGACACAGACATCTTTTACATTGAGCTCCCCTTCGTGAGTGTCACAAAACAGTGAGGGCATCTTATAACAGTCCTTTGAGAACCTGAGTGATGTTTGTTTTGTCTGACGGGCGAGCGCCGTTCTAAAAGGGCGAGCGCCGCTCGCCCCTACGAACATGATCATATTGCGTCAGGCCCTGGATGTGCAAGAGTTCCTCCTGGCTGATGACGGGCTTGTAGGGGCGACTGGCAGTCGCCCCTCGAGTGAGTCAATTTTTGCTGTCGTCCTCTGTGATATGTTTATTTCGCTCCGTTTCCTTAGGAGCCGCGCCTGCTGGCACGGCTCGCACATGAGCAAGATACGGCTGCAGAGACTCGGAAGCAGCGGCAGAAATTCAGAACCCAATCATTCAGCGCAGACAGAGGCTGCGCTGAAGCCGTCCCTCTGGGACGAAAGGAGGATGGCATGAGCATCATTGTCGGCGTCGAAGCCAGAGAAATTCTTGATTCCAGGGGCAATCCCACAATCGAGGTCGATGTGGAACTGGAGTCCGGTGCCCGCGGCAGGGCAGCGGTCCCTTCCGGAGCCTCCACCGGGAGCCGGGAGGCTCTTGAGCTGCGGGACAATGACAAGGGCCGGTACATGGGCAAGGGGGTCCTCACGGCCGTGCACAACGTTCAAGAGCGGATAGCCCCTGAAATCATGGGCATGGATGCCCTGCGCCAGCTGGAGGTGGACAGTCTCCTTCTGGAATTGGACGGGACAGAGACCAAGACCGAACTGGGTGCCAATGCCATGCTTGGAGTGTCCATGGCCACGGCAAGGGCTGCTGCAGAAGAGCTGGAGCTGCCCCTGTACCAGGTCATCGGCGGTATGGGGGCCAGGGTCCTTCCGGTCCCCCAGATGAACGTGATCAATGGAGGGGCGCACGCCCCGAACAACCTGGACATCCAGGAGTTCATGATCCTCCCTGCAGGAGCTGAGAGCTTCGCCCATGCCCTGCGCATGGGGGCCGAGACCTTTCATACCCTGAAGAAAATTTTGGCCCAAGACGGACACATCACTTCCGTGGGCGACGAGGGCGGATTTGCCCCCAACCTCAAGAATCATGAGCAGGCCTTTGAGTATTTGGTCGCCGCCATTCAGAAAGCCGGATATGAACCAGGCCGGGACATTTGGCTGGCCATCGATGCCGCGGCCTCGGAGTTCTATTCCAACGGCGAGTATGTCCTGTCTGGAGAGAACAAGCGTCTGTCCTCGGCTGAGATGATCGAGTACTATCAGTCTTTTCGCAGCCGATTTCCCATCTTGTCGGTGGAAGACGGTCTGGCCGAGGATGATTGGGAAGGCTGGCAGGAGATGACCAGAGCCATGAACCATACCCAGCTAGTGGGCGACGACGTGTTTGTGACCAATCCGGTCATCCTCTCCCAGGGCATAGAAGACGGGGTGGCCAATTCCATTCTCATCAAGCTGAATCAGATCGGGACGTTGAGCGAGACCCTGACCGCCATAGAAATGGCCAAGAACAGCGGCTACACCAACGTGGTCTCCCATCGGTCGGGAGAAACTGAGGATTCGTTCATCGCCGACCTGGTTGTTGCTGTGAACGGGGGCCAGATCAAGAGCGGCTCCTTGAGCCGCAGCGACCGTCTGGCCAAGTACAACCAGCTCCTGCGCATCGAGGAGGATCTGGCCGAATGCGCCGAGTACTTCGGCCCCAAATTGATCCGCAAATGGGGAAAATGAGTTTTTCAACTGCCCTGTCTTGACAAGATCGACTGGCTATGAGTACCAGAATAGTATTCATTTCAATTGTGTAACCCTTTGCAAGGAGATGGCCTATGACTGCGCAACTGATCAAAGGTACGGAGATCAGGGAAGAGATCCTGGAGGAGATCGCCAAGGAGGTGGAAGAGATCAAGGCCAAGCATGGTCAGGTCCCTGGCCTGGTGACCATCCTGGTCGGTGAGAATCCGGCGTCCCAGTCCTATGTCTCACTGAAGATCAAGACAGCGCATCGGCTGGGGTACAAGGAGGTTCAGGACACGCAGTCCGAGGACATCACTGAAGAACAGCTCCTGGGCCTGATCGACAAATACAACAAGGACGATTCCATTCACGGCATCCTGGTCCAGCTCCCGCTGCCCAAGCACATCGACGACAAGAAGATCCTCAACGCCATTGACCCGGACAAGGACGTGGACGGCTTCCATCCGGTCAATGTGGGGCGCTTGATGATCGGCGGGGACGAGGTCAAGTTCCCACCCTGCACCCCGGCCGGGATTCAGGAGATGATCATCCGGGCCGGAGTGGAGACCAGCGGAGCAGAGACCGTGGTGGTGGGCAGATCCAATATCGTGGGCAAGCCCATAGCTAACATGATGCTGCAAAAGGGCCAAGGGGCCAACTCCACTGTGACTGTGGTGCACACCAGGACCAAGGATATGGAATCCCACTGCAAGCGCGCGGACATCCTGATCGTAGCCGCCGGCGTGCCCGGGCTGGTCAAGCCGGAATGGATCAAGCCCGGAGCCTGCGTGATAGACGTGGGCGTGAACAGGGTGGGAGAGAAGCCCAGCAAGAAGGACCCCAATAAGATGGTGCCTATCCTGCGCGGAGACGTAGATTTTGACGCCGCCAGCGAGATTGCGGGCTCTATCACCCCTGTGCCTGGCGGTGTAGGCCCCATGACCATTACTATGCTCATGCGCAACACCTTACGCTCCCTGAAGTATAAGCTGGGCATTGCCTAGCTGGGGCCTTGTTCAAGCAAATGAACCCTCAGCAGCTTATCTGTCTGTAGCAGAAAGCAGCTGAGGGTTTCCTTTTCTGTATTTATTCACCAAAACGACTGCGACCACGATAGCGATAGGAGGGTAGACCGGAGTCGCAATCGTGGTCGCAGTCGAAGTCGATACTCATGATCCCTAGCTTTCCCCGCTTCAATCCTTGACCATATTCTCGTGGTGGATGGAGAACCCGTAGTCCATAAAGTGGCACACTTCACAGTTTTCCCTGCCCAAGGAGCTAGTGTCCCCCTGGTACTGCAGGGGCTGGATGTTGTCCAGGTTTTCCGCGAAGCTGTTCTGGGCTGGATACTCCGCGTGGGTAGCCCCGTGGCAGGCCTGGCACATCAGCCCTGCATTATCAGTTCGGGACTGATAGAGATTCTCCTTGCCCTGGGCCCATTTGTTAAAGGCCGTAACCTGGGTGTTCTCAGGAGTCTGAAAGTCCTCATGGCAGCTCAGGCAATCAGGCTCGTCCTGCCACGGGGTGCGCGGCTGTATTTCCTGCAGGCTCTGGGACATCTGGGGCTTTAAATGCTGCATTAGGCGCTCTGCCCCTGGAACACCTTCTTGCTTTTCCTTTTTGAGCAGACTCAAGGCGTGGTCCTCCAAAGTAC
>CAYOID010000074.1:0-15562 GCA_964403955.1 uncultured Desulfohalobiaceae bacterium
CCGCGAAGGCGGCCGGACTGTGGGTGCAGGTGTCGTCTCCGAAATCATGGAGTAAACGTATGCGCATCAATGTCCAGCTCCAATGCAAGGAGTGCAAGCGTAAAAATTACGCTACGCAGAAGAACAAGAAAAACACCACGGCTAAGCTTGAGTTGAAAAAGTACTGTCCTTCGTGCGGCCGACATGTGGCCCATAAGGAGACCAAGTAAGCCTTTGGCTTCCTTGGCAACGCTCTTTGCCATTTGACTGAGACCAGAGAGGGCCAGATCCATCTGGCCCTGGTCATACCAGTTCAACATTTGACACAGTGCAGGCCAGTAGCTCGAATTGGTAGAGCATCGGACTCCAAATCCGGAGGCTGGGGGTTCGAATCCCTCCTGGCCTGCCATTTTTTTGCAGGATTATGACAAAAAAGAAACCCAGAAAAGAACAGGTTGAGCCGAGGTCAGGGCTGGTTTCCAAGTGGAATGAGTTCAAAACTTTTTTTGAACAGTCCAAAATGGAGATGAAAAAGGTCACCTACCCCAGCCAAAAGCAGACTATGGCCACCTGCGGGTCAGTCTTGGTCCTCGTCGTCATCATCTCCGTTTTTTTGGGTGTGGTCGATGTGGCGTTGGCCAAGATCATCGAAGCCATCCTGCCCTAGGGATCAAGAATGAACGAACAGATGACGCCTTTACGCTGGTACATTGTTCAGACCCTGTCCGGGTATGAACAGAGGGTAGAGAAGATCATTCAGGAGACGATCCGCAAGGATAAGGCCGATGGTCTGATTGAGGAAGCGATTGTACCCACTGAAAAGGTCGTGGAGATGGTCAAGGGTCAGAAAAAGACGACGACCCGGAAATTCTACCCTGGGTATGTGCTGGTCAAAATGAGGTTGACCGACAAGAGCTGGCATTTGATTCAGAGCATTCCGCGGGTCACCGGCTTTATCGGCGATAAGGAAAAGCCCATTCCTTTGAAGGATTCCGAGGCCGCCGCCCTGATGCAGACCATTGAAGACCGCAAGGAGCAGCCGCGGCCGAAATACAATTTTCAGACCGGGGACAAAGTGCAGGTCATCGATGGACCGTTTGCCAATTTTGACGCCTATGTTGAAGAGGTGAACTACGACAAGGGCAAGCTGAGGGTTTCAGTCTCCATTTTTGGGAGGAACACTCCTGTGGAGCTTGACTTTGTCCAGGTGACCAAGAGCCAGTAAGGCAACAGGATATCAGACAGTCTGCCGGGCCTTGACCCAGCAGCCAGAGCATTATCAGCGTCGTCGAATCGAGGTGAGACACCATGGCCAAAAAAATAAAGGCGAATATCAAACTGCAGATCCCCGCGGGGGCAGCGAACCCCTCACCCCCTGTCGGTCCAGCCTTGGGCCAGCACGGAGTGAACATCATGGAGTTCTGCAAGGCTTTCAACGCTCAGACTCAGGATCAGAAAGGGATGATCATCCCGGTGGTCATCACAGTGTTCCAGGATCGGTCTTTTACCTTTATCACGAAGACTCCGCCCGCAGCTGTTCTTTTGAAAAAGGCGGCCAAGATAGACAGCGGTTCAGGCGAACCAAAGCAGACAAAGGTTGGTTCTGTGACAATGGATCAGGTCAAGGAGATCGCGGAGATCAAATTGCCAGACCTCAATGCTCAAGACCTGGATGCAGCGGTGCAGACCATTATGGGAACTGCCCGCAGCATGGGGATTGAAGTGGCACAATAGTTCGGAGTTGATACCATGCCCAAACATGGAAAAAAGCACATTCAAGCATCAACGCAATTTGAACGGAACACCAGGTACCCCATCGAACAGGGGGTCCAGATCGCAGTGGACACAGCTTTTGCAACATTCGACGAAACCGTCGATATAGCTGTTTGCCTCGGGGTCAACCCCAAGTATTCGGACCAGATGGTCCGAGGGGGTGTCAGCTTGCCCCATGGGTTGGGTAAAGAGGTTCGAGTGGCTGCCTTCTGCAAAGGTGAGAAAGAAGAAGAGGCCAAACAGGCCGGGGCTGATTTTGTCGGAGCAGAAGACCTGGTCCAGAAAATTCAGGAGGGCTGGCTGGAGTTCGACAAGGCTGTGGCCACTCCGGATATGATGTCCCAGGTGGGGAAAATAGGTCGGATACTCGGCCCCCGAGGCATGATGCCCAATGCCAAGACCGGGACGGTGTCCTTTGAGCTGGGCAAGGCCATTCAGGAACTCAAGGCTGGAAAGGTCGATTTCAAGGTCGACAAGGCCGGAGTTGTCCATGTGCCGATTGGCAAGGTTTCATTCGGGCAGGACAAGCTCCTGGACAATTTGAAGACCTTTTTGGACACGCTGAATAAGTCCAAGCCATCCTCAGCCAAAGGCACCTACTTCCGTGCCATGTCGGTCTCATCGACCATGGGCCCAGGCGTCAAGCTGGATCCTGGAGCCATTCGAAAGTTTTTGGAGTAAACAACTGCAACCTTCATGAAAGAGGGTCAAAGACAGCAGGAGACGTTCCGTCTTAAACCTTCCTGCCGAGACACGCTTTGGCTCGTTTTTCTGTCTGTTTGCTCAGGAGGTGGATGTGAACAGAACCGAAAAAGCTCAGGTCATTGAGCAGATCCAGGGTAAGGCCCAAGGGGCCAGCATAGCCTTGGTGGCTGATTTTAAGGGGCTCAAGGTCTCCGAGATGGAAGACCTGCGAAGCAAGCTGCGAGACAACAATGTGCATTTTCAGGTCGTGAAAAACACACTGGCTCGCATTGCTCTGCAGAACACCCCGCATGCAGTCATCAAAGATGATTTGAAAGAATGCTGTGCCATTGCTTTTGGACACGATGACCCGATTGTGGCTGCAAAGGTCTTGACGCAGTTTGCAAAGGACAACAAGAAGTTTGAGGTCCGTTTTGGAAGTTTTGAGGGTTCATTTCTCTCGGCCGAGGATGTGCTCAACCTGTCGAAGCTGCCGGGCCGAGAGGAGCTGCTGGCCAAACTGCTGGGTACCTTCAACGCTGTACCCACGAATTTTGTCGGCTTGTTTGCAAATCTGCTCAGGAACTTTTTGTATGCCCTCAACGGGATCAAAGAACAAAAAGAGAACGCTTAGCCAAAGCCATTTTCATTGAAGGAGGATACAATGTCTGAAGTCACCAAGGAACAAGTTGTTGAGTTCATCTCAAACATGACTGTTTTGGAGCTCTCTGAATTCATCAAGGAACTCGAAGAGAAGTTTGGCGTGTCCGCTGCTGCTCCAGTGGCTGCCGTTGCTGGTGCACCGGCAGGCGGGGAAGCTGCTGCTGAAGCTGAGGAAGAGAAGACTGAATTTGATGTGGTCCTCTCTGAGATCGGCGGGAATAAAATTGCTGTGATCAAGGCCATTCGGGCTTTGACCGGTCTTGGGCTCAAAGAGGCCAAGGCCAAAGTTGACGAACTGCCCTCGACCATAAAAGAGGCAGCTCCCAAAGAAGAAGCTGATGAAGCCAAAAAACAGCTTGAAGAAGCTGGTGCGAAAGTAGAAATGAAGTAGTAGCAGAGAAACTGTTGCCCGGTTCATTCTAACTGGAATAAAGAGCACGCCAAAGATTGGCTGGCGTGTTCTTTATTCTTTTTTTACTTTAAGCAAAAGCAGTGCTCTTCATTGTTCTTGTATTACTTTAGGCCAAAATGAGCTCTTTGTCCAGAATTGAATGCCCTTTCGCAAAAAGATTATTTTGATGACGCCCAAGATCCGGCCTTGAAAAAGCAAGATCACTTCCGCTCTCGGTCTCCTCAAATCATAGTTGATCACGCCTGGAGGCGAAACATATCCAAACATTTCCAGGCCTCGGGTCATGTCGTTCCAGGGTGATCGGATTGTGGAATTCGTTAAGATATACGAGTGCAGACCCTCGGCTCCTGTCAGCGCAGCCAGAGACCTGCGCTGAATAAAGGAAGTTTCATACGAGGGTCGTATGGCTGCCAGCAGAATTCATATCAGTGAAGCCTCCCATGAGGCCTGTGAGAAAACATTGACTGACTGACTGAAGTCAGCAAAGGGGAGAGAATGAGTCAATTAGTCAAAAAATTCGGCCGCATTCGTGAAGTGTTGGAAATTCCCCATCTGCTCAGTTTGCAACTCGACTCATATAAGACCTTCCTTCAGATCGATGTCCCTCCGGCCAGCCGCGAGGATATCGGTCTGGAAGGTGCATTTCGGTCTGTCTTTCCAATCGAGGACTTTTACAAGACGGCGACTCTTGAGTACGTGAGCTTTGATATTGGAGAACCGAAGTACGACAAAGACGAATGTCTGGCTAAAGGCCTGAGCTATGAAGCACCGATCAGGCTCAAGGTCCGGCTCATCGTTTATGACGTGGATGAGGAAACTGAGAATCGGACCATTCGGGACATCAAAGAACAGGATATTTATTTCGGGAACATCCCGCTGATGACCGAAAAGGCCACCTTCATCGTCAACGGAACTGAGCGCGTCGTGGTCAATCAGTTGCAACGCTCCCCCGGGATCCTCTTTGACCATGACTCAGGAAAGACCCATGTCAGCAGAAAGGTTCTCTATAGCGCCCGGGTCATTCCCATGCGGGGCTCGTGGCTCGATTTTGACTTTGACCACAAGGACATCCTCTATGTCAGGATCGATCGACGCCGGAAAATGCCGGTCACGATTCTGCTCAAAGCCATGGGCCTGACCAAGGAAGAGATCCTCAACTATTTCTACGACACCGAGACCTACCGCATTGAAGGGGATCGTCTGTTTCGAAAGATCAAAAAGGAGTTTTTTCGTCGAGAAAAAGCCTTCCAGGATATTCTGGACCCCAAAGGAAACATCATTGCCCCTGCCGGGAAGGAAATTTCCAGACTGGCCTGGAGAAAGATCCTTGCCGCCGGGCTGGATGAAATCGAGGTCGATCCGCATAGCCTGACAGAAGAGTTTCTGGCCGAGGAGATCGTGGACAGGGAGACTGGAGAGGTGCTGGCCGAACCCGGGGACGGGGTTCAGCCTGAGCTGCTGGACCTGCTGACCAAAAACGGGCTCAAGGAGGTCTCGGTCTTGCACACCCAGGGCTATGAAGTCTCCACGTCCATTCGGGACACTCTTGAACTGGACAAGACCACTGATACTGAAAGCGCCCAGATCGAGATCTACAGGAGACTGCGTCCGAGTTCTCCGCCCACGCCCGAGGTCGCGGTCACCTTTTTTGACAACATTTTCCGCAATCCCGACTATTACGATCTTTCCCCAGTGGGCCGCTACAAGTTGAACTCCAGACTGGGGCTGGATCTGCCCCAGGATCAGCGAATCCTGACCAACGAGGATATCCTGCGCACGATTCGACACCTGGTTCATCTCAAGGAGTCCCATGGACCTGCCGATGATATCGATCATTTGGGAAACAGGCGGGTCAGGCCGGTGGGAGAGCTGGTCGAGAACCAGTATCGGATCGGGCTGGTTCGGATGGAGAGGGCTATCAAGGAGCGCATGACCCAACAGGAAGTGGCCACACTCATGCCCCACGATCTGGTCAACCCCAAACCGGTCACGGCTGTGGTCAAAGAGTTTTTCGGGACCTCGCAGCTGTCCCAGTTTATGGATCAAACCAATCCTCTCTCAGAGGTGACCCACAAGAGGCGTCTCTCTGCCCTCGGCCCCGGTGGTCTGACCCGGGAAAGGGCCGGGTTCGAGGTCCGGGACGTGCACCCCAGCCACTATGGCCGCATCTGCCCCATTGAAACTCCTGAAGGCCCGAACATCGGACTCATTGTGTCCTTGACCACCTATGCCCAGGTCAACCGATTCGGGTTCATCGAGACACCCTATCGGATTGTCAACCAGGGGCTGACCACCAGGGAGATCACCTACAGAGACGCCTCTGAGGAACAAAAAGAAGTCATCGCCCAGGCCAACGCCCCTCTTGATGAGCAGGGTGCCTTTGTCAGGGAGCAGGTTGCAGTGCGGGATCGTGGGGAATTCGCCCTGGTGGCCAGGGAAGACGTCTCCTTGATGGACATTGCTCCCAGTCAGATCGTGTCAATTTCAGCCTCCCTGATTCCATTTCTGGAGCACGACGACGCCAACCGGGCCCTGATGGGCTCAAACATGCAGCGCCAGGCAGTTCCCCTGCTGCAGAGCGAGCCGCCCCTGGTCGGCACAGGGATGGAACGATTGGTGGCTCGTGACTCCGGGAACTGCACGCTGGCTGAAGGCGATGGTTTTGTCAGCTATGTCGACGCCAAGGACATCGTGGTCTGCTACCACGAGCCTGGATCGTACAATCAGAGCGGCGGCAGCGTGGTCTACGACCTGCAGAAGTTCCACAAGTCCAACCAGAACAGTTGCTTCAGTCAGGTCCCCAGGGTGTCCATCGGGCAGCAGCTGAAAAAGGGCGACGTCCTGGCGGACGGGCCTTCCACCAAGGACGGTGAGCTGGCCCTGGGCAAGAATCTGGTGGTGGCCTTCATGCCCTGGTGCGGCTACAACTTTGAGGACGCCATCCTCATTTCCGAGCGCTGCGTCAAGGAGGATGTGTTCACCTCCCTGCACATCGAGGAATTTGAAGTCCTGGCCAGGGATACCAAGCTGGGACCGGAGGAGATCACCAGGGATATCCCCAACGTGGGCGAAGACATGCTCAGAAACCTGGACGAGAGCGGGATCATCCGGATCGGGGCCAAAATCAAGCCGGACGATATTTTGGTAGGAAAGATCACTCCCAAGGGGGAGACCCAGCTCACCCCTGAGGAGCGGCTGCTGCGGGCCATTTTCGGAGACAAGGCCCGGGATGTGAAGAACACCTCACTCAAGGTCCCCCCGGGAATCGAGGGCACGATTCTGGACGTCAAGGTCTTCAACCGCAGGTCCAATGAAAAGGACGAACGGACCAAACTCATTGAAGATGAAGAACTCCATGAGATCGATCGCAAAGAGCAGCTCCATGTGAACGGGCTGACCCAGCTGGTTCGCTCCAAACTGTGGAAGGTTGTTGAGGGCAAGAGTCTGGCAAAATCCATTCTGGGCAAGGAAAAAGGCCAGGTGTTGGCTGAGGCCAACAAGCCTTTGAAGCATGAGGCTTTCAACCTCATTTCAGTTCGAAAGCTGCAATCCGCGTTTGCCAGCAAAGAGGTCAACGATCACGTCCAGGAGGTGCTGCAGGACTACGACCGACAGCTGGAGTTCATCCGCTCGGTCTATGAAAACAAGAGAAAAAAGGTCACTGAAGGCGATGATATGCCTCCTGGCGTGATCAGGATGGTCAAAGTCTATGTGGCCCTGAAGCGCAAGCTCAACGTGGGCGATAAAATGGCCGGACGTCACGGGAATAAGGGTGTTGTGTCCTGCATTCTGCCTGAGGAGGACATGCCCTTTTTCGAAGACGGGACATCAGTGGACATTGTGCTCAACCCACTGGGTGTGCCCTCGCGGATGAATATCGGCCAGATCATGGAAACGCATCTGGGGTGGGCCGCCAAGGAGCTGGGCAAACGTCTGGCCGGGATGGTCGAAAACAGCCTGGATGTGGAATCCCTGCGCAGGCAGGTCCTGGATGTGTTTCAGTCCGATGCCGTCCAGGACCTTGTGCAGACCATGAGTGACGACGATCTTGTCCAGGCTGTCCGGGATCTGAAGAAAGGCATTCAGGCCAGGACGCCTGTCTTTGACGGAGCCCAGGAAGAGGAGGTCTGGGACTGGCTGCGCAAGGCAGGGCTCCCGGAGAGCGGCAAGGCTGACCTGTATGACGGGAGGACAGGGGAACGGTTCCACAACCCCGTGACTGTGGGGTACATGTACATCCTGAAGCTGCACCACCTTGTGGATGAAAAGATCCACGCCCGTTCCACAGGACCGTATTCTCTGGTCACCCAGCAGCCCTTGGGCGGCAAAGCCCAGTTCGGCGGCCAGCGCCTGGGCGAGATGGAGGTCTGGGCTTTGGAAGCCTATGGTGCGGCGTACCTGCTGCAGGAGTTCTTGACCGTCAAGTCCGACGACGTCCACGGCCGGGTCAAGATGTATGAGAACATTGTCAAGGGCGAGAACTACCTGACCTCGGCCATGCCTGAGTCCTTCAATGTCCTGGTCAAGGAGCTCATGGCCCTGGGTCTGGATGTGACCCTGCTGACTGACGAGAAAAAGAAGAAACGCTGAAAACCCGCTGACCTGAAGGCCGTTTCAGGGCCTCAGACCGGCATGGACCAGGATTGGGCCAACTGGAGCGCGGTTCCAGCACCACATATGACTCTCTAGCATCTCGGATAGAGAAGGAGTGAACACCATGACACTCGACGATCTCTTCACCAGCCAAGCTTCCGGAGAAAGCACCCTCAAGAGTCAAACTCTGAAGGGGATCAAGATTTCCATGGCCTCTCCGGAAAAGATTCGGGAGTGGTCCTATGGTGAGGTCAAAAAGCCAGAGACCATCAACTACCGGACCTTCAAGCCGGAAAGGGACGGTTTGTTCTGCGCCAAGATCTTCGGTCCGGTCAAAGACTACGAATGCAACTGCGGCAAATACAAGCGAATGAAGCACAGGGGCATTGTCTGTGAAAAGTGCGGGGTCGAGGTCATCGCCTCCAAGGTCCGCCGGGACCGGATGGCCCACATTGAACTGGCAGCCCCGGTGGCCCATATCTGGTTTCTGAAGAGCATGCCTTCCAAGATCGCCACGTTGCTGGACATGACCATGGCCGACGTGGAGAAGGTCCTCTACTTCGATTCGTATATCGTCATCGATCCGGGGCAGACCACGCTCAAAAAGCTGCAGCTCTTGAACGAGGACCAGTACATCCAGATCATTGACGCCTATGGCGAAGAAGCCTGCAAGGTGGGCATGGGGGCCGAAGCCATCAAGGAGCTCCTGGAGGAGCTGGATCTGGCCACGATCAAAGTTGAGCTCAAAGAGGAGTCGATCTCCACCAGGTCCCAGGCCAAGAAGAAAAAGATCGCCAAGCGGCTCAAAGTGGTCGAATCCTTTTTGGAGTCCTCGAACCGGCCGGAATGGATGATCATGGAAGTGGTCCCGGTCATTCCCCCGGAGTTGCGGCCGCTGGTGCCCCTGGACGGAGGGCGTTTCGCCACCTCTGATCTCAATGACCTGTACCGCCGGGTCATCAACAGGAACAACCGCTTGAAGCGGCTCCTGGAGCTCGGGGCTCCAGACATCATCATCCGCAACGAGAAGCGCATGCTGCAGGAGGCTGTGGACGCTCTGCTGGACAACGGGCGCAGAGGCAAGGCAATAACCGGTACGAACGGCCGGCCCCTGAAATCATTGAGCGACATGATCAAGGGCAAACAGGGGCGTTTCCGGCAGAACCTCCTCGGAAAGCGGGTGGACTACTCCGGGCGTTCCGTGATCGTGGTCGGGCCCAAGCTCAAGCTGCATCAGTGCGGCCTGCCCAAAAAAATGGCCCTGGAGCTGTTCAAGCCCTTCATCTACGCCAAGCTCGAGGAGCAGGGCTATACCTCGACCATCAAAGGCGCCAAGCGGATGGTTGAGCGCGAGGACGTCGTTGTCTGGGACATCCTGGAACAGGTGGTCAAGGAGTACCCCATCCTGCTCAACCGGGCACCGACTCTGCATCGGCTGGGCATTCAGGCTTTCGAGCCCATCCTGGTCGAAGGCAAGGCCATCCAGCTGCATCCACTGGTCTGCGCCCCGTACAACGCCGACTTTGACGGCGACCAGATGGCAGTGCATGTCCCTCTGTCCATCGAAGCCAGGATCGAGTGCCGGGTGCTGATGATGTCCACCAACAACATCCTTTCACCGGCCAACGGCGATCCGATCATTCTGCCTTCCCAGGATATCGTCCTTGGATTGTACTATCTGTCCCTGAAGAGGGCTTTTGAGCGGGGTGAAGGCAAGATCTTTTCCGGCCCCTGGGAAGTCATCGCAGCTCACGACGCCGGGCAGGTCTCGCTGCATGCTGAGATTGTCGTGCGCATGGACGGTCAGCGGGTGACGACCACCCCTGGCAGGATCATCCTGGGCCGGCACCTGCCGGACAACGTCCCTTTTGACCTGGTGAACACAGTCCTGAAGAAGAAGGCCATCGCCAGGCTCGTGGCTCAGGCCTATCAGCTGGCCGGGACCAAGGCCACAGTCATCCTCTGCGACCGATTGAAGGACCTGGGTTATGAATACTCCACCCAGGCCGGACTGACCATTTCGGTCCAGGACCTCAAGGTCCCGGACCAGAAGAACAGCCTTCTTAAAGCGGCTCATGCGGAAACAGCCGATATCCACAGACAGCACCAGGAAGGGATCATCACCAGGACGGAGCGCTACAACAAGGTCGTCGACGTCTGGACCAAGGCTACCAACGACGTGGCCAGCGCCATGATGAAAGAGATTTCCATGGATACCCTGGTCAATCCAGCCACTGGCGAGCGGGTCCAGAACGAGAGCTTCAACCCCATCTACATGATGAGCAACTCCGGTTCCAGGGGAAATGCCGACCAGATGCGGCAGCTGGCCGGGATGCGCGGTCTGATGGCCAAGCCTTCGGGAGAGATCATCGAAACCCCGATCACCTCCTCGTTTCGAGAGGGCCTGACCGTGCTTGAATACTTCACATCGACCCACGGGGCCCGGAAAGGCCTGGCAGACACCGCTTTGAAGACAGCCAACTCCGGTTATCTGACCCGAAGGCTGGTGGATGTGGTCCAGGACGTGATCGTCAGCGAACTCGACTGCGGGACAGTGGACGGGATCGAGATCTCCCGGCCCACCACCCCGGGCGAGGTGGTGGAGAGCTTCAGGGAGCGGATCATGGGCCGGATGTCCATGTTCGACATCTTTGACCCGGAAACCGATGATCTGCTTGTCCCAGCCAACACGCTCCTGACTGAGGATTTGGCCGAGCGCGTCGACAAGGCTGGAGTCCTGTCGGTGACCATCAGGTCGGTCTTGACCTGCCAGGCCAAGCAGGGAGTCTGCGCCTTCTGCTACGGCCGGGACCTGGCCAGGGGCCATTTGATCAATGTGGGGGAGGCTGTGGGCATCATCGCCGCCCAGTCCATTGGAGAACCTGGAACCCAGCTGACCATGCGGACCTTTCACATCGGAGGCACGGCCTCCAAGGAAATCGAGCAATCCTCCATTGTTTCCCAGTATACGGGCCAGGTCACCTTGACCGGGGTCAAGACCGTGAAGAACAAAGAGGGGCAGCACATGGTCCTGGGCAAGAACGGCCAGGTCGGTGTTGTGGATTCTCAGGGCCGGGAGAGGGCCCGCTACACCCTGCCCGCCGGGGCCAGGCTCTACGTCCAGGCCGGGGATCAGGTGGAAAAAGGGACCATGATTGCCGAATGGGATCCCTTCATGGAGCCTTTCGTCACCAATGTGGGCGGTATTGTCAGGTTCACGGACATTGTGGAGGGCAAGACGTACCAGGAAAAGGTGGATGAAACCACGAAGAGGGCCACCAAGACCATCATTGAATATCGGTCCACGAACTTCCGGCCCAGCGTGGCCATTGTCGATGCAGAGGGCGAGCTGCAGAAGCATCCGGAAACCGAGTCCGAAGCCGTCTACTACCTCCCGGTGGGGGCGATCATGATGGTCGGTGACGGAGCGCACATCGAGGCCGGAGACATCATCGCCCGAAAGCCCAGGGAGTCAGCCAAGATCAAGGACATCGTCGGCGGTCTGCCCCGGGTGGCAGAGCTCTTCGAAGTCCGTAAGCCAAAGGACATGGCCGTGATTTCCGAAATCGAAGGCATTGTCAGCTTCGGATCGGACGTCAAGGGCAAGCGCAAGATCGTCATCACCCCGGAAACTGGAGATTCCAAGGAGTATCTCGTTCCCAAGGGCAAACACATCACTGTCCAGGAAGGCGATTTTGTCGAAGCTGGCGAGTTTTTGACCGAAGGGACCCCTGAGCTGCACGATCTGCTCAAGATCAAGGGTGAAAAGTATCTGGCCAAATACCTGGTGGACGAAGTCCAGGACGTGTACCGCTTTCAGGGGGTGCACATCAATGACAAGCACATTGAGATCATCGTTCGCCAGATGCTGAAGAAGGTGTCCATTGTCGATTCGGGTGAAACCAGCTTCCTGATAGGCGAGCAGGTCGAAAAGCAGACCTTCATGGAGGAGAACGGCAAGGCCCTCCAGGCCGGAAAGAAGCCTGCTACGGCCCAGCCCCTTGTCCTGGGCATCACTCAGGCTTCGCTGTCCACGGAGTCCTTCATCTCAGCAGCCTCTTTTCAGGAGACCACCAAGGTCCTGACCGAGGCCGCCATGCAGTCCAAGGCCGACTTCCTGCAGGGGCTGAAGGAAAATGTCATTGTCGGGCGGATGATTCCAGCCGGCACAGGGTTCAGGCCCTACATGAACCTGGACGTCGAGGTGCCGGAACAGCCGGAACGCCCTGAAAGCTATTTGGAATATTTTGAACAGGATTCCTGGGATGGCTGAAGGGGAAAATCTCTTCCAGTGCAACTTTTGAGTTGACACATCCATGCCGGTATAGTATTTATTTCAGCTTTTCACGTACCGAAAAAACGGAGGGCTTGATGCCGACCCTGAATCAACTGATCAACAAACAACGCAAAAAAGTCGTTGCCAAAAAGAAAAGAGCTGCTCTGCAGGAGTGCCCGCAACGTCGCGGGGTTTGCGTCCGGGTCTACACCACGACGCCCAAGAAGCCCAACTCTGCCTTGCGCAAGGTGGCCAGGGTCAGATTGACCAACGGCATTGAAGTCACCTCGTACATTCCCGGAGAGGGGCATAACCTCCAGGAGCATTCCGTGGTCCTGATCAGAGGGGGGCGGGTCAAGGATCTGCCCGGCGTCAGGTACACGGTCGTCCGAGGGTCGCTGGATACTGCAGGGGTTCAGGACAGGCGGCAGAGCAGATCCAAATACGGTGCTAAGCGTCCCAAATAATCGATTGCCTTTGAGGTAAGGAGTCAGAAAGATGCCCAGAAAAGGTCCGGTCCCAAAGCGGCAGGTATTGCCGGATCCGCGATTCAAGAGCAAGCTGGTGGCCAAGTTTGTCAACCGCATCATGCGTGATGGCAAGAGGAGTTTGGCTGAACGGGTTGTCTACGATTCGATGGATGTCCTGGGAGAGAGGACATCTCAGGAGCCGTTGAAGGCCTTTGAGCAGGCGGTGGAAAACATCAAGCCCAATGTGGAAGTCAAGTCCAGGCGGGTTGGTGGGGCCACCTATCAGGTCCCGGTAGAGGTCAAGCCTGAGAGGCAGGAAGTGCTTGCGACGCGCTGGCTGATCAGCGCTGCCAGGTCCAGGGGCGAGAAAGGTGTTGTCAACAAACTGACTGCAGAACTCGTCGATGCTTTCAACAGCCGAGGCGGGGCCCTGAAAAAGAAAGAAGACACCCACCGGATGGCTGAGGCCAATAAGGCCTTTGCCCACTATCGATGGTAGAGCGTCCCGCAAATCCTGGTGGACTCCGTGCAGAAAGACAAAGCCGTGAATACAGAGTTGGTGCTCGTAGAGCAGGTTGAGAGGAGAGAGTTGTGCCACGCGTCGTGCCCATAGAAAGACAGCGCAATATCGGGTTCATGGCTCACATTGATGCCGGGAAGACCACGACCACGGAGCGCATCCTGTTCTACACCGGGGTCTCGCATAAGCTTGGAGAGGTCCACGACGGGCAGGCCGTGATGGACTTCATGGCTCAGGAGCAGGAAAGGGGAATCACCATCACCTCAGCGGCCACGACCTGTTACTGGAAAGATCATCGGGTCAATATCATCGACACTCCGGGACACGTGGACTTCACGGTCGAGGTGGAGCGGGCGCTGCGGGTCCTGGATGGAGCTATTGCAGTTTTTTGCGCGGTAGGCGGAGTGGAGCCCCAGTCGGAAACCGTCTGGCGTCAGGCTGACAGGTATCATGTCCCCAGGCTGGCCTTTGTGAATAAGATGGACCGGACCGGAAGCGATTTTTTCCGCGTTGTGGACATGATCCGGGAACGGCTCAAGGCCAAGCCGGTGCCTTTGCAGGTCCCAATCGGCAGCGAAGAGCACTTCAAGGGCGTGGTCGATCTCATCCAGGGCAAGGCCTATTACTTCGACGAAAAGAGCCTGGGCAGGGAGTCATATACAGAGGATATCCCTGACGAACTCAAGGATGAAGCTGAAAAGTGGCGTGGGCTGCTCATAGAATCCATTGCCGAAGAGGATGAAGTCCTCCTGGACAAGTACCTGGCCGGTGAGGAACTGGGCACTGAAGAGATCATCGCCGGGTTGAGGACGGCTACGATGAATTTGAAAGTCTGCCCGGTACTCTGCGGCTCGGCCTTCAAGAACAAGGGTGTTCAACCCTTGCTGGATGCGATCGTTGAGCTGCTGCCCTCACCTGTTGAGGCCCCCCCGATTCAGGGCAAGAACACGAAAGATGAAGATGTGATCTGCCAGTGCCGGGATGACGCCCCCTTGAGCTCGCTGGCCTTCAAGCTGGTTTCTGATCCCTATGTGGGGCATTTGACTTTTTTGAGGATCTATTCCGGGCATATCGAAAGCGGGATGACAGTCATCAATGCCAGCAACAGCAAGAAGGAGCGCATTGGCCGTCTGCTGAAGATGCACTCCAATAAAAGGGAAGAAATCAGCGAGGCCTGGGCCGGGGATATTGTCGCCGCTGTCGGGATGAAGCAGGTCAGTACAGGGGATACCCTGTGCGATATGAAGCACCCGGTCAGACTGGAGACCATGGATTTTCCCGAGCCGGTCATTGACGTGGCCATAGAGCCGAAAACCAAGCAGGACCGTGACGCATTGAGCCAGGCCCTGCAGAAGCTGGTCAAGGAAGACCCTTCCTTTCGAGTGATCACGGATGATGAGACAGGCCAGACCATCATCTCAGGGATGGGTGAGCTGCATATAGAGATCATCGTGGATCGTCTGATCCGGGAGTTCAAGGTCGATGCCAATATTGGACAGCCCAGGGTGGCCTACCGGGAAACCGTGACCCAGCCGGCCAAGGTGAACAAAAAGTTTGTCAAGCAAACAGGTGGCCGCGGCCAATATGCCCATGCAGTCATCGAGCTTGAACCTGCGGAACCAGGAACCGGCTTTGAATTTGAGAGCAAGATCGTGGGCGGGGCCATCCCGAAAGAGTACATACCTTCAGTGGAAAACGGCATTCGTGACGCCCTGCTCAACGGGGTGCTTTCTGGCCACCCCCTGATCGATATCCGGGTTCGCCTTGTCGACGGATCGTATCACGAGGTGGACTCTTCAGAACAGGCCTTTTACATTGCTGGATCCATGGCCGCCAAGGAGGCCTGCCTCAAGGCCGGTCCGGTCATGCTCGAGCCGATCATGCAGGTCGAAATCCTGACCCCGGATGAGTATACCGGAGATGTCATGGGAGATCTCAATGGTCGAAGGGGCAAGGTTCAGAATATGGAACCCAGGCATGGGACCCAGATCATCAGGTCCAGTGTGCCCTTGAATGCGATGTTCGGATATTCCACCGACCTGCGTTCACTGACTCAGGGACGGGCTACGTTCACCATGCAGTTCGATCGATATGACAAAGTGCCGGCCAGCCTGGCCGATGAAATACAGCAGCGACGCAGGGGGTAAGTATGGCGAAGGCAAAGTTTGAGAGAAAGAAGCCGCATGTGAATA
>CAYOID010000075.1:0-14922 GCA_964403955.1 uncultured Desulfohalobiaceae bacterium
CTTCAGACCCACTGTCCTATGTGTGGGTAAAGACCAGGCCAGAGGCAGGGCTGACCTCTGTCCTCTGCAGCTGCATCTGTCTACATCCACCGCTTACGCCGCTTGTAGGACTTGATCTCCTTGAACGACTTGCGGCCCCCGGCCTGGGTCAGCCCCATGTAGAACTCCTTGACGTCCGGGTTGTTCTTCAGTTCCGCGGAAGGGCCTTCGAGCACGACCTTGCCCGTTTCCATGATGTAGGCATACCTGGAGATGTCCAGGGCGATCTTGGCGTTCTGCTCCACTACCAGAATGGTCGTGCCCAGCTCCCTGTTGATCTGGACGATATTCTCGAAAATCTCCTTGACCAGCAGCGGGGCCAGGCCCAGGGACGGTTCGTCAAGCATGAGCAGCTTGGGGGCGCTCATCAAGGCCCTGGCGATGACGATCATCTGCTGCTCGCCGCCGGAACAGTACCCGGCCAGCCTGTTGGTGATGGTGGCCAGTCTCGGGAAATGCCTGTACATCAACTCATGGTCTTCCCGGATCCTCTTTTGCCCGTCCTTACGGGTGATGGAGCCCACCCGGATGTTCTCGTCAACGGTCAGATGCTTGAAGACCCGGCGCTCTTCCGGCACCATGACCGCTCCGAGCCTGACCACGTATGTCCCCAGCATATTGGTGACATCTTTGTGACGAAACTTGATGTAACCATCCCGGATGGTGCCGTTCTCCGGCTTGAGCAGCCCGCTGATCGCCCTCAGGGTCGTGGTCTTCCCGGCTCCGTTGGTGCCGAGCAAGGCAACAACGCTTCCTTCCGGAACCTGCAGGCTGACTCCCCTGAGCACCTGCACGATGTCGTGGTAGACCACTTCAATATTGTTGACTTCCAGCAGCTGACCGTTTTCTTTCATATCCATGAGCCTTCAAATCCGCAGCCCGGACATTTTTGACAAACGCCCCCCTTCGTACCAGCCCTGGAGTCAAGGGGGGCGAAGTGAAACAGGCTGGATCTCCTAGTTGATCACCTTGGTGTACTCAGGGATGAACGGTTTGCCCACGGACCGGAATTCCCCGTCTTGCACCGCGTAGAGCTGCAGGGTGTCAACTCCCTGGTGATCGTCTTTGGAGTAGGTCACAGGCCCGACTACGGTTCCTGAATACAAGGCGTTCATGCCGTTCATGGCCAGCAGCTCATCATAGAGCGTTTCCTTGGTCACTTTCTTGCCTTTGGCCTTGGCCCGCTTGATGGTTTCGGTGGCGATCTCTGCGACAATGATCCCGGCTGCATAGTTGTGGGAGTTGGCGGTCTTGGCGTCCCGATCGTACTTTTCCGCCAGGGCGAGCTGGGCATCGGCGGCTGCACTGGGTTCGCTCGTGGTGATGAAGGACGTGGTCCAGTAGAAGTTCTCCGCCGCATCCCCTGCCAGGGCCACCAGGTCGTTGCCGCCCGTATAATGGGCCCCCAGAAAGGTCATCTTGCCATCCTGGCCGAAGCTCTCGGCAATGAGCCCCATGTTGCTGGCCCCCTTGAGCAGCGAAGCCACCGGGGACTGGACCGTCTGAGTGATGACGTACTGCACCCCTTTGCTTCTCCAGCGCATCAGCGTGCCGGTATGATCCAGGTCCTTTCCGTGCTCCACCACCTCCACGATGTCCACGTCCAGGCCGGCCTCAACCGCTTTTTCAACGTCTTTGACCGGCTCCCGGCCAAAGGCTGAGGGATGGACGTACATGGCCACTTTGGGAGTGCCGTCGCCTGTGTGATTGCTGACCACATATTCGGCCAGGCCGATATTCTGGGCGGAATAGGAGGCGATGGGCAGAAAGATATAGTTTGAACCCTCAATGTTGCCGGCATGATACGAGGCCGGCAGGGTGGGCATTTTCACCTCCTCGAAATCCCGCTTCAGGGCCAGGGTGCTCCCTGTGGAATAGTTGAGGTAAAAATGAAGGCCCCAATCCAGGAACTCTTCAAAATTTCGCTTGGTGATGGCTGTCTCATACTTGTCGTCCCGAATCTTGCAATCGATGGTGTCCTCGCCCAGAAGCTTCATGTCGTTGACATACCGAAAGTAGTCCTCCACACCTTTGGAATAGGGATTCCCTGCATCCGAGGTCGGTCCGGTGATCGCAAGAGAAATGGCAATCTTGTAGACCTCTCCGGACAGGGCAGACCCTGGCATGGCCAGAACAAGAGCCGCCACTGACACCACAAACCACATGCCGATTTTGCTGGTCTTCATGTCATCCTCCTCACCTTGGTTGGGTTTTCACGGTTGTTTCACCCCTTATCGCTACACCCCGCAGCCATCAGTACCGAAACGGCCACAGTTTGACGTACGAACGCAGGATCCGCCACCAGTTGGCGATCCCGCGCGGCTCGAACATCAGAAAGAGAACGATGACCAGACCGAAGCTCAAAGGCCGCAGGCCTGTGGCCAGATCCAGAGAGGACGGCAGGAGGTGCCCGGTCCATTCGGCCAGGTTTTCCACCTGCAGATCCAGGGTCTTGATGGCCGCGGGCCCGAAAATGCAGCCGGTTATCTGGCCCAGACCGCCCACAATGGCCATGGCCAGGTATTGAATGGACTCATGCAGGGTAAAGGTTTCAAAGCCGGCCCCGCGGTTCAGGTAGGCCTGCATGGCTCCGGAAATCCCGGCGAAAAACCCGGCCAGCCCAAAGGCGAAGACCTTGGTGAACCCCGGGTGCATGCCCATGGCGTCCGCTGCGCGGTCATTGTCGCGCACCGCCACCAGGCTTCGCCCGTAGCGGGTGCGCATGAGGTTGCGCACCCCGAAGCCGCTGACAACAACGGTGACCATGAGCACATAGTACCAGAACATGTAATGCTGGGATCTGCCCACTTCACCGGTGAACCAGAACACCCGGCCCACATAGATGAACTGCCCCTGGTTGAAAAACTCCATAAACCTGATGACCCACTGAAAAATGAGCTGAAAGGAGAGCGTGGCCATGAGCAGGTAGAGATGCCGCAGGCGCAGGGCGGGCAGCCCCACGATCAGGCCCAGCACAGCCCCCATGAGTCCGGCGGCCAGAATCATCACCGGCCAGGCATGGGTGATCAGCAGGTGCTGATCGCCTATCACGCCTGCCAGGGCAGCCACAGTGTAGGCGCCCACCCCCATGAAGGCGGCATGGCCCACGGAGATCTGACCGGCGAATCCGGTGACCAGGTTCAGGCCGTAGAGGGAAATCACCGCGATGAGGATGTTGTCCAGGACCAGCATGTACTTGGTGCTCAGCTCGATGAAGAACGGCCAGACAAAGAGAAAGGTCAGGAAAATGGCAAAGATCAGCCTGTCCAGGTGGGTGAAGAAGATCCGCTGCTCTTCCCGATAGGTGGTGAAGTAGTTGCCTGTGGCCAACCAGCGATTTGCTGACATAGTCTACACCCGTTCGATTTCGTGCGTGCCGAACAAGCCGTGGGGCTTGATCAAAAGGATCACCAGCAGGAGGATGTAGGGTACGAGGGAGGCGGTGCTGTTCAACCCCCAGTTGCCGTCCAGGTACCCGCTGGCGAACTGCTGGATCAGCCCCATGATGATCCCGGCCACCACAGCGCCGGGCAGGGAGTCCAGCCCACCCAGGATGACCACCGGGAAGACGATGATCCCAAAGGCGTGCAGGGTGTCGAAGTTGAGGCCCACAATATTGCCCAGGATTCCCCCGGCCGCGGCAGCGCTCAAGCCGGCGGTGGCCCAGGCCAGCCCAAAGACCCTGGGCACTGAGATGCCTATGGACATGGAGGCCATCTGGTCGTCTGAGACGGCCCGCATGGAGACCCCCACCGTGGACTTCTTGAAGAACCAGGAAAAGACCGCGATGAGCACAAAGGTGAGAGCCACACCCACGAGCTGGGTGTAGGAGATGAAGAGGCCCTTGAAGAGGATGGGCTGGGTGGGCAGAAAAGAGGGGAAGGACAGGTTTTCCGAGCCGAACGGGGTCAGATAGATCACCCCGTCGATGATGGACATCAGGCCGATGGTGACCATGATCACCGAGATGATCGGCTCCCCGATCAGCCGGCGCAGAAAAACCCGCTCCACGCTCAGGGCCAGAAAAAAGGTGATGATCATGCTCAAGAGGAACGACAGATAAATGGGGATGCCCACAAAGACCGTCAGCGTATAGGTGATGTAGGCCCCGACGGCGATGAACTGACCATGGGCCAGGTTGAGCACTCTGGAGGATTTGTAGATCAAGACAAAACCGATAGCTGCAAGGGCGTAGATGGAGCCCACGACTATGCCGCTGACAACGAGTTGCAAAAAATAGGTCATTGTCCTTCTTCCATGGTGTAAAATCGAATGGTGGTTTTCACAGTTGACGTCTGACCATCCTGATACTGATACAGGGCCTCGACCTCCTTGTCCTGGACAGTCTCATCAAAGAGGGCCTCGTAGAGCCCCTGATATTTTTCCCCCACGAACTTGCGCCGGATTTTCCCGGTTTTTGTGAGTTCCCCATCGTCCACGTCCAGCAGCTTGTACAAAATCGCGAAGCGACGGATCTTGAAATGCTCTTGTTCAGCATTGGCGTTGATGCTGCTCACTTCCTGGTACACCAGGTCCGCCACTTCCGGCTTTGCCGAAAGGTCCATGTACGTGGAAAAGGATATCCCGCGGTCTTCAGCCCATTTGCCGACCACGATGGGGTCGATGTTGATCAGGGCGGCCACGTAGTCCTTTTGATCGCCGAAGATGACCGCTTCCTTGATGTAGGGGCTGAACTTGAGACGGTTCTCCAGAAACATGGGGCTGAACATCTCCCCGTTGCTGTTGTGCATGACATCCGAGACCCGGTCGATGACCACCAGATGCCCGTTGTGGTCGATGTAGCCGGCATCCCCGGAGTGCAGCCACCCGTCTTCCAGGAGCTCTCTGGTTTTTTCCGGCTGCTTGTAGAAGCCCTTGGTCACCGAGTCGGACCGGGAAAGGATCTCCCCCTGGTCCGAAATCCTGAACTCGGTTTTGGGCAGCGGCTTGCCCACGGTATCAGGCCGGACATCGCCGTCGCGATGCATGTACGCAATGCCCGTGATCTCGGTCTGGCCGTAGATCTGCTTCAGGTTGACCCCGATGGCCTGATAAAAGGTGAACAGTTCCGGACCCAGGGCGGCTCCGCCGGTGTAGGCCCGCCGCAGGCGGCGAAAGCCGATCTGATTGACCAGGGGGCGGAAAATGAGCTGGTCCCCCAGCCAGGACAGGAACCGCAGCTTTGCAGGCATCTTCTCCCCGGTCATGCGATACTGGGCCGCCTTCTGTCCTATGGTCATGAAATAGTTGTAGCACATCTTGTTCAAACGGTATGATTCGTCGATCTTCAGCCAGATCTGGGAACGAATGGTTTCATAGATCCGCGGGGCGCCGAACATGAAGTGCGGACCGATCTCTTTCAGGTCGGCCATGGCGGTTTCCACAGATTCCGGGAAGTTGATGGCAATGCCCGTGGCCATGGCCACGCCGAAGGAGTTCATCTGCTCGCCGATCCAGGCAAAGGGGAGAAAGGACACGTACTCGTCGGTCTGCTCCAGGGGGTCGACCTCGGTCAGCTGCAGGCCCATGTTGATGTAGTTGCGGTGAGTCATCATGGCCCCCTTGGGGAGGCCGGTGGTTCCGGAGGTCAGACACAGGTGGCAGACGTCATCCGGGCTTCCCTGATCCACAAGGGCTTCGAAAAGCTCGGGTTCCCTCTTGTGGGCCTCATCTCCCAGGGCATACAGCTCCTGGATGTGCATGAACCACTGATCCGACTTGTAAGCACGCATGCCCCGGTCATCTTCGTACACCACCTTCCTGACCTGAGGGACCTGATCCCGGACCTCCACCAGCTTGTCCACCTGTTCCTGGTCGGAGCAGAAGACCACGCTGATGTCCAGGTGATCGATGATCTGGGCTATCTCCGCCGGCAGGGTGGTCTGGTAGATGCCAGCGGAAACCCCGCCCAGGGCCTGGGCGCCGATGGCCACAAACAAGACCTCGGGAATGTTGTCGCAGATCAGGGCGATCTTGTCTTCCCGGCCGAACCCGATCTCTCTGAGCCCCAACCCGGCCCGGCGGGTATGATCGTAATACTGGTCCCAGCTGTAAGGAATCCAGCGACCGAAGTCCTTTTCCCGCAAAGCGGTCCTTTCCCCGCTGGTCGTGACCCTCCATCTCAAGAGTTGAGGGATGCTGTAGTCAAGCAAGTGATCTCTGTTGTCCATACCAGATTACTCTTCCCCGATATAAGCCTCGATCACCTTGGGGTTGGAAGACACTTGCTCAGCGTTTCCAGCACCGATGATTTCTCCAAAATCGAGCACATAGATGTGATCCGAAATATCCATAACCACGCCCAGGTCATGCTCCACCAGAACCACTGTCAGTCCCCACTCATTCTTGAGATCAAAGATAAACCGGACCATGTCCTCTTTCTCTTCCACGTTCATGCCCGCCATGGGCTCGTCAAGCAAGATCAGCTGCGGCGAAAGAGTCAGAGCGCGGGCCACTTCGACCCGCTTCTGGACCCCATAACTCAAGTTGCCGACCACTTTCTGGCGATACGGCTCAAGCTCCATGAAATCGATCACCTTTTCCACATGCTCGCGGTTCTCGGCTTCTATGCGGGAGGCTTTGCCGAAGTAGAAAAAGGCATGCAGCAGGCTGTATTGCAGGTTCTTGTGGCGGGCGAGCATCAGGTTGTCCAGGACCGACAAGCCCCGAAAAAGCTCCAGGTTCTGGAAGGCCCTGGAAATGCCGATCTTGGATATCTGGTGGGGCGACAGCCTGGTCAACCGCTGGCCGCGATAGTGGATCTCACCGCTGGATGGATGGTAGAAGCCGGAAATGCAGTTCAGGATGCACGTCTTTCCGGCACCGTTGGGTCCGATGATGGAGGTGACCAGCCCGGGCTGGAGCTCCATACTGACTGAGGAGAGCGCATGCAGGCCGCCAAAGGTGAGCGTGACATCCGAAACAGTCAGACTGGACATAGAGCTCCGATTCGTTTGAGTGAGAGGCTAGAGCGGGGTCATGTTCCGAATGCCGCCAGAGCTCGGCATCCTCAAAGCCCTTTCGAAAACGCCAGGGACGCACTGGAGTCATCCGTCCCCGGGCAGAGCGTACAAATTCTCTATTCTTGACCATACGTTACCTTACCCATGTGAAAAGTCAAGAGGAATGTCCAAAAATTTCAGCTCTGCCCGGCATGAAAATCATTCCCGGGATCTGTTCCTGGAAAACGGCAGCCTACCCGGAATCCAGCTCCTTCCCCCAGTAGGGCGGCCTTGTCCCTAAGGCCAGCCCAGACAGACTGCACAGAACTCCCCCAGTCGTTGCCCTTGGCCCTCAGCGTATCGAATACCAAAAACCCAGGCACTGGCTACTCCTTTTATTCCTCTCGTATGAAATTAGATCCAACCCCGGTCGTTGGCTTAGCCGTTCGGGACCGCCAGGCCCCAGCCTGGCCATAAAGGGCGACCGCCGGTCGCCCCTACAAACCATCACGCAAGCACGGTGTTGATTTTTACATAGGGGGGCATCGAACAACTCGTAGGGGCGACTGGCAGTCGCCCTTTTGGGAATTCCGGCATCCCCACAACACGTTTCATCCTTGATCAATCCGGCAAATTTCTCCTTTTTTGCCCGCTTTGGGGCAAAAAATATGTCAGATTTGCCAGCGGCAAAGCTGACCTCTGACCTCTGTCCTCTCGTATGAAACTCACTATACCTTCTTGAGATTGCTTCGTCGAAGACTCCTCGCAATGACGGATAGCGTCTCAGCTATGGAGAAGATCTTTGGCTCGTCATTGCGAGCGCAGTGAAGCAATATCTCTGAGTACGTGACAGAGTTTCTTCCTTGATCAAACTGGCGTCTGCGTTCAGCGGCGGGGCTGTCCTCTGTCCTCTGTCCTCTGTCCTCTGGTTGAACGAGGCCCTTGTCTTTTTTCCTCTGCCCATGGTAGCTTGCACATGATGAGACTTGCTAAGGGAATAAGACTGCTCTGTCCATGCTTCTCCCGTTAGCAAGCTGCGCCACAAACGCGGCTCGCGCTTGAAGCGGGCGGGAGCTCATTTCCCGCGATGCTGGGCGCAGCGAGCAAAAAGTCAACAGCTTTTTGCCCTTATGTGTAAGAGGAGGACATCATGACCCTGCGAAGCTTTTCCCTGTTTGACCTCTACTCCAACAATGCCGCTCAGACACCTCACGCCCCTGCCACCCTGTGGCCGGGCGGCCGGCAGACCTTTGAACAGCTTGCCGACGATGCCCATGCCCTCAGCCTTGGCCTGGCCGAGTTCGGGCTGCGCCAGGGTGACAGAGTGGCGGTTCTGGCCAAGAACTCCCAGCACTTCTTCAACCTCTATGGCGCGGCGTCGCTTCTGGGATGCATTCTGGTGCTCATCAACCGCAGACTGTCCAGTGAAGAGATCTCCACGATCGTCGAAGACACCACCCCCCGGGTGCTGGTGGCCGGCGAAGAGTTCCACCAACTGGCCGAGCAGCTGGTCCAGGAGCATTCGTTTCTGGACAAGAGCTTCATGATCGGCTCCCAGAGTCACCATGGGCTGCCCTACCTCTACTTTTATCGCGGCAAAGTCACCTCCCCTCCGACCTCCGGGGACGATCCCTTCGTGATCATCCACACAGCCGCGGTCCAGGGACGCCCCAGGGGGGCCGTTCTCAGCCAGCACAACCTCATCCTGGACAGCCTCCAGCTGGCTTTCAGCCTTGGTCTGGACCGCAGCGACTGCTATCTGAACCTCCTGCCCCTGTTTCACATCATGGGCCTCAACCTGGCCCTGGCGGTCATGATCGCCGGCGGGACCAACGTCATTCAGGAGCAATTCAATCCGGAGCAGGCCGGGGAGCTCATCAGGGCCCACAATGTGACCCTGCTGGGCACGTTCCCGCCCATGCTGAACAACCTTCTGGAGGCCATCCAGTCCAACCCGGAACGGCCCAAATCCCTGCGCCAGGTCATCGGGCTGGAACAGCCGGACATGGTTCAGTCCTGGGAGCAGGAAACAGGAAGCAGGTTCTGGACCATGTACGGGCAGACAGAAACCTCGGGTCTGATCACCTTCTCCCCCTATGACGACCGGACTGGGTCAGCCGGCCGGCCGGGGCAGCTGACCAGCCTGAAAATTGTGGATGAGTTCGATCGCGAGCTGCCTCCAGGCCAGGCAGGGGAAATCGCCCTCCGCGGCCCCCTGGTTTTTCTGGGGTACTGGCAGCAGGAGGAGCTGAACGCACACACCTTCCGGGAAGGATGGCATCACACCGGAGACCTGGGCCTTCTGGACCAGGACGGCTATCTCTTTTTCAAGGGTCGCAAAGCGGAAAAGGACCTGATCAAGTCCGGCGGGGAGAACGTCTTTCCAGTGGAGGTGGAAAAAGTCATCCTGGAGCATCCCGGGGTGGATGAAGTCTGCGTCATCGGCGTGCCTGACCCCAAGTTTGGAGAGGGCATCAAGGCTGTCTGCGTTCAGGCCCACAGGTCTGCTCTGAGCAAGGAAGAGCTGATCGCCTTTGTGGGATCCAAGATCGCAGCCTACAAGAAACCGCGCTATGTGGACTTTGTGGAGGCCCTGCCCAGGACCGAGACCGGCGAGATCGACCGGGCGGCGGTCAAGGAAAAATACCGTTCGGAAGGGTAAAGCATCCCATGCAGCACAAACAGCGCCTCGACTTCCTGGCCACGGTCTCCCCTTTTGACAGCTTGAGTCAGGAGGACCTGCAGACCGCAGCCCAGGCCCTGTCCTTGAGCCATCACTATAAGGACATGACCCTGTTCGTCCAGAACAAGACCCAGCTCAACTCTGTGTATATCGTTTTCCAGGGACAGCTGGAGCAGTACATCCTGGAAAACGAGAACAAGCTCATGCACGCCCTGATCAATGAAAGGGAGATCTATGGAGGGATCTCCATCCTCTTCAACAAGGGCATCTCCATTCGAACGGTCAGGACTCTCGAGGACACCACTCTCTATCGCCTCCAGAAAGAGACCTTTCTCTCCCTGTGCTCCAAAAACGTGGACTTCACCAAGTACTTCACGGACAGGTTCGGGCAGCGCATGCTGCAGAAGCCTTACGTCTCCTTCATCGCCCAGAGCGCCCGCTGCAACGACGACGACCTCCCTCCGGGATTTCTGAACAGGACTCTGCATGGCCTGTTTTCCACCGAGATTCTGACCTGCAGGGAGGACGAGACCGTCCAGGAGGTGGCCAGGTCCATGACCAGGGGAAAACGGAGCTCGGTGATCGTCCTCGACCGATCCGGGAACCATTCCGGGCTGATCACCGACCACGACCTGCGCCAAAAGGTCGTGGCCGCCGGCATGCCTTTCCACGTCCAGGCCAGGGAGATCATGTCCTCTCCCCTGGTCTCCATCCCGGCCGACGCCCAGGTCTTTGAAGCCCTGCTGCAGATGATGCAGCAGAAGATCAAACACATAGCCGTTGTCGACGAGGCCTCCCATATCCTGGGCATCGCCACGGAGCAGGACCTGCTCATGGCCCAGGGGCACTCCCCGGTCTTTCTGATGAACGAGATTCACAGAGCCGAAACAGTGGCCATGATAGCCTCCCGGTATCAGCAGCTTCCCGGGCTGATCAAGACCCTGATCGACAACGGGGCCAGGGCCGGCCACCTCAACCGGATCATCACCGCCTTCTCCGACGTCATCCTCAAGAAAATACTTGAGGGAGCGCTTAAGGAGCTCCCCAAGCCCCCGGCCAGGTTCGCCTTTGTCGTCTTTGGCAGTGAAGGGAGAAAAGAGCAGACCCTGAAGACGGATCAGGACAACGCCATCATCTTTGAAGATGTCCCGGACAGCTCCCTCCAGGAAGTCCAGGCCTATTTTCTCGATCTCGGCTCCAGGGTCTGCTCCCGGCTCAATGATGTCGGCTTTGCCCTCTGCGAATACGAGATCATGGCCCAGAACCCCAAATGGTGCCAGCCTTTAAAGACCTGGAAGGAGTACTTCCAGACCTGGATCCGGACTGCTGAACCAGAGGCCCTGCTCCAGGCCAGCATCTTTTTCGATTTTCGGCTCGGAGAGGGTGATGCCTCTCTGGTGGACGACCTGCGCCTGTCCCTGTTCAGCTCCCTGTCCGGGTGGGCCGGGTTTTTCCGGCATCTGGCTGAAAACGCCCTGTACTTCAAGCCCCCGCTCGATTTCTTCGGCAACCTGTCTGTCAAATCCAAGGGGGAATTCAAAAACACCCTGGACATCAAGAGCCCGATGCGGCTCATCGTCGACTTTGCCCGCCTCTTCGCCCTGCAGAACAAGATTCCCCAGACCAACACCCTGGAACGCCTCAGAGAGATGCAGTTCCAGAACGTCCTGGACAAGGAGGACCACGACGAGCTCGCCCATGCCTACAGTTACATGATGCAGGTGAGGCTGGCCCATCAGATCGCCAACATGACCGAAAAGAACACCCCTCCGGACAACCACATCAATCCCAAGGAGCTGACCCACATCGAGCAGCAGGCTTTGAAGGAAGCCTTGAAGCGCATCCGCATGGCCCAGGGCAAAATGCGCATGGAGCACACTCAGGACATTGGCATCGGGTGATCAGGCTCCGGGAGATTTGCGGCAGGTCTGCAGGGCCTGCTCCAGGGTCCAGACGCCGCGCTTGTGCAGCAAAGGCAGGAGCTTGAGGAAGATGTTCGCCGTGGTCACGGCATCGCCAAAGGCGCTGTGCCGCCCCTGGACGGAAACCCCGAGCCGGGAGCAGATGGCCTCGATGCTGTGATCCTTCTTGTTGGGGTGCACCAGGACTGAGAGCTGGAAGGTGTCCAGGACCGGATTCTCGAACTGAATGCCGGTTCTGGCTTCGCCTTTTCTCAGAAAAGCCAGGTCGAACATGGCCGAGTGGGCCACCAGGACCGTGCCTTCGGCAAACTTGTAAAACAGCGGCAGAACCTCTTCGATTCTGGGTTTGTTCTGGACAGCTTCGTTTTCAATCCCGTGCACCCGGATGGCTTCCTGCGGTATGGACCGGCCAGGGTTGACCAGCTGATCAAAGGCCTCCATCTCCAGCACCCGGCCATTCATGACCCGGACCCCGCTGATGGACACGATCTCATCCCCGCCCTCCGGATCCAGGCCCGTGGTTTCCAGGTCAAACACAGTGTAGGTCAAGGCGTCCAGGGTCTTTTCCCTGAACTGCACCCCCCAGCCATTCTGATCGAACATCCCGAAATCATAATGGGTCTGCCAGTCGGTTTCCGACCAGGCCAGGGCCTGCCCCTGGCTTTTGTCTTCCAGGGGCAGGGTCAGCCGGACAAAGGCATTGCCTCCGTAGTCAGCCTCTGAAGACAGCTGGGCCCGATGCCTGATCAGGACCTCCCTGACAGAGAGGTTCAGGCTCCTGTCCTGGCCCTGCAGGGAGGTCTGCTTCCAGTAGGCCAGAACATTGCCGCTCACCGCCTCCCCCGGCCAGATCAGATCCAGCAGGGCCTGCTGACCCTGAACCGAGGTCCGGCAGGTCACGCTGTGCACGTCGTGCTCCGCAGCCAGAGCGTTGAGCAGGATGAGCAGGACCTTGACAAAGGTCGCGATTTCAACCTCGACCTCTCCTTTCTCAGCCACAAAGCTGGTCGTGATCCGGACCGGGGAATGAAAGGCCGCCTCTTTTTTGAACAGGTCCACCAGGTCCTGAAGCGGGAGCCGCTGCAGGGGCCACTGGGTCCTGAACACACCGGGCAGATCCTCCAGGGCGTCCTCGAGCTCCCCGCTCAGGATCTGCACGTTTTCACAAATCTTGGTCTTGAAGTGCTCCAGGTCGCGGGGAGAGCGCTCCCGCTTCCTGAGCATGTCGTCCACGGACTCGCAGATCCCGGCCACACTGGAGTGGGTCTCCTCCATGAACCACTCGATCAGGTCCTGGGTGGTCCTCTCAATAGTCATCTGCTGGCTCATGTCGTGCAGGACCAGGATGAAGCCGCTCAGCTTCCTGTCCTTGTTGCGCACCGGGACCATCTCCATGCGCAGCAGTCTGTCCGCAGCCCCTTTGGTCATCGCGTTGTAGGTCAGGCCCGGGATGCCGCGCTCCAGCCTGGAGGCGATGGTCTGCACCCCGTGGTCGATGAGGAAGGGCTCGATCAGGTTGTAGACCGAACGGCCCAGGCCCAGAAAACCGCACAGGAACCCGTGGGTCTGGTCCTGTTCCGAACAGGGAAAGAACTCCCTGGCCCTCTGATTGTAGAGCAGGATGTCCCCGTCCAGGTTGCAGACCAGAATGCCTTCCGGCAGGTCGGCGATCACAGCGGCCAGGGTGCTCTTTTCCTCTTCCAGTCTGAGATTCACCGATTCCAGGTGCTTGCCCACCGTCATCTGCATGTCCTGGAGCCGCTCAGCAGCGTCGTTGATGGACTGGGACAGGCGAACAAGCTCCCGGCACCCTTTGGGCTGGACCCGGTGTCCGGGGTTGACCGTGGAGATCAGGGTGGTCTCTTCAGTCAGATCAAAGAGAGGCAGGATGGTGGTGTGGAAGAGGTCGTTGACCAGGAGCAGATACCCGAGCAAAACGAAAAAGCCCCCCAGGAGAACCGGGCCAAGATGGTCCCCGACCGTCTGCAGGACTTCGGCCTGGGCGTCGAGAGGCAGGTGGCTGTAGTAGTAGAAGAGCAGACCGCCCAGCAGGGCGGCGACCGCGATCAGACCGCCAATGGCCGCAAACCAGAACTTTTTTTTCAGATCCATGGACTCACCACATCAGGACCCGATTGGAGTGCGGACCTCCGCGGCGCTTGGAATGAAGAGGCAGGGCGGGGACCCTGCATGAGTCCCCGCCCCGGTTTGATGAGCCTGTTAACCGAGTCCGCCTATGCCCATGAAGACAACCCACAGGATGGAAAAGGCCACCACAATGACCATCCACAGATCTTCTTTTTTCATAGCCATCATCTCCTTGTTCATCGTATTCCGGGTTTAGGTGGTCTCCTCGACCACGATGTTGGTTTCGGTCTCGGCCCGCTGGATCTGCTCCTCGGTCACGGTGGACATCTCAGCCTTGAAGCACAGGGCCCACATCATGACGATGCCGATGATCCACCAGGCGATCTGCCAGGACCACAGCGGCGGGAACCCGGCAAAGGAGAAGGCCGAGTTGCCGATGACCACAAAGGGCCCGATGGCGAAGAGGTACCACAGCGGGACTATGACCTTCATGGCCTTGCGCCAGGCCATGCCGGACGGGCCCGGGGTCTCGATGCTGTCCAGCCAGCCCCGGAGCTCCTTCTGGCGGTCGATGGTCTCCTGAGAGTCCTTGACCCCCAGGGCCCGCAGCAGGTAGGCGAACAGGAGCCCCACCCCGGTTCCCCAGGCTGCGCAGTGAATGGTCAACGGGTATTGGAAGACCTTGTAAGTCAGGAACACGGCCACCATGCCGGCCAGGATGCCGAAGACGGCTCCCCAGCCCGGCCAGCGCCAGCCCCAGAGCACCCCGAGCTGGGGCACGTACATCACGAACCCGAAGGCCGTGGCCAGCCCGCCGAGCATGACCAGGGCGGCCTTGGAGGTCAAGCCCGCGGACAGGGCCATAATGGTGATGATGGTCACGAAGATCCGGTTGACCCAGATCTGCTCGGCATGGCCGCCCTTCTGCTTGCGGATCTTGCGCCACCACACGTCCCGGAGGATGATCGACCCGGCCGTGCCGATGTACGGAGCGGCCGTGGAGTGCATGGCCGCGATCAGCCCGATGAAGGTGATGCCCATGATGAAGCCGGGCAGGTACTTGACCATAAGCATGGGCACCACGTCCGAGTCGGCCGTTATCGGCAGCACCCCCTGCTCAGTCAGGATCGTGGCTCCCAGGCCCTGGAAGGCGGTGAAGAAGAACAGGGCGAAGCCCACGATGAAGGTGGACATGAAGACCTGCTGCCAGGCGAAAGGCCTGGGGTTCTTGTTGGCGAAGTTCCACATG
>CAYOID010000076.1:0-14887 GCA_964403955.1 uncultured Desulfohalobiaceae bacterium
AGGGCAAGCGGCTGCACACTTACGAGGCTGGGAGCTGGGGTCCGGAGGCGGTCAAGAACCTCCTGCCGTCCCTTCCCGGGCCGGGGCGATAAGACCTGGGAGGAGAAAGAAGGTTTGGGGAGTTGAGAAAGGAGCTCAGGACATGGGAGAGGATGAACAGGCAGTGGTCATGATTCAGCCCTCCTCGAAGAAAAGCTGAATCATGTTTGGTTGATGTGGAGAGCAGGAGCTGATTCTTTGTTCGTTTGAATTCACAGAGTGAATTGTGAAACTTTGACATAGAGATACATCCAGCTTTGCCAGGGGCAAAGCTGGATTCTTGCGGCTGCATCCGAGTTTTTGCAGCCGCATCTGGTGGTCATGTGGCCGAAGGTTCGGAGTCCTTCAATGTTTGCTTGATCCTCAGCCTGGCCTCTTCAGACAAGACGTCGAGCTTGACCCCTTCTTCAAGGAAATGGGCGGTGTTGTGCATCATCTCCTGGAGGGAGTGCAGCTGATGTTTGTGCCGGGAGCAGTGGTCGCACATCATGAGGTGAAACTTCATGCCCATGCGCTGCCAGAGGGGCAGCTTGTGATCCATGGATTCCGACACCAGCTTGGAAACTTCACTGCACTTGAACATCCAGTGTTTCATCATCGACCTCAGTCGGCTTCGAACCAGTGGGTTTCCAGGCACCGCCGCAGGAAGGACCGGGCGCGGTACATCCTGGTCCAGAGGTTGTTCGGCCTGATGTTCAGGGTTTCACAGATTTCTTGCGTGGAGCAGCCCATGATGTCCCGCAGGGAGTAGACCTGGGCCAGGCCCTGGGAAATCCCTTCAAGGCACTTTTTGAGGATGCTCACAAACTCCTGGCCATCGAATGCTTTGGATGGGTCCAGATTCCAGTGTCCCGGGGGCTGCTTCCAGCTCCCGTCCTCTTTGAAGAGCGTCCTGTCCAGCTCGCTCTCCATGTCGTCCGGCTGAAACTCCGGATTGTGGCGCTTTTTCCGCAGATGGTCCAGGATCTTGTGCTTGAGAATGCCGATCAACCAGGTGCTTTCCCGGGAGCGTCCTTGAAACCGGGTCCTGCTCTGCAGGGCGGCCAGGAGGGTTTCCTGGACCAGGTCCTCGGAAAGAACCGGGTCCCTGGTGACCTGCATGGCATAGCCAAAGAGCATATCCCCATGCCGGTCCACCCATTTCTCCGGCTCGCTTTGTGTCCAGGACTTGGAAGATTCCTGGGTGGTCGATGAGTCCATGGGCTTCTGAGTGCTCTTGAAGGCGTGTTTCAAGGTGGTTGCAATTGAGAACTGATTATGACGATGCCCAAGAGCATTTCCCCTGTCAAGCATCAGCGCTGCTGCTGGCAGCGCTGACTGGTCGAGGGTGGAGGGTTGAGGGTTGAGGGGAGAAAAGATCCCAAGATTGTGACCAAAGGACGCTCGACCCGGCCAGGTTGATCAGGGAAGCAACTCTGTCCAGTCACGTGACTTGAAGGCCTTCTTTCTGAAACCCGACACCTGAAACCTGAACACGCGTGATAGAATTTCATACGAGGATCGCCAGGGAGAACGTTTTCATGATGGATGTTTATATCCTTGTTTTCATGCCTGATATGCATTCTTTGATTTCGGGGTGTGAGTTTTGCTCCTCTGCCGCGACTGACATGTATCGGGGATGAAATCGTGTTCCCGATTCTGGCGGCTTCATTCACGAGTGTGCAACAACGACCAAACCCATTGGAGGACACGTATGGACAGTCAAGACGTGAAGAAATACCTGGCCGGCTTTTGCATGGCCACCCTGCTGGCCGGCGCGAACATCGCTGCACCTGGCCCGGCCGTGGGGTCGAGCAGCTGCAGCGGGTGCGGGAAGACGGAAGACAGCCGCTCTGGCGGCGAGAAAGGGCACAACAAGGCCAAGTCCGGAAATGCCCACAACGCGACCGAAGCCCGCAGCGGGGGAAGCTGTGAAGGCAGCGGCAGCTGCGAAGGTGGTGGGAGCTGCGAGGGCGGCGGCAGCTGCGAAGGAAAGAGCGGCTGCGCCTGAAACCAACCAGAAAGACATCCTGAAGCTGCCGCCTGATGTTCCGGGCCGGGACGTGCCCGGCCCGGATGAGATGACTCCTCAGTTCAAAATTGGAGATGAAACATGTCAACCGCCGCAAGCCGACTTGAAGCCAGATACCCGGTCAGCATGGCCCATCTGCCGGAGCTGGTTCGCGAGGCCCTGTCCGGAGCCGTGGAGAGCCCCTATGCCCAGGTCCGCCTGCCCGAGGCTCTGGAGGTCATGACCCGGAAAGGTCTCCTTCCTGCCTACATCAGGGACCTGGTCAGGGTCGAGGAGGCTGTCTGGGACGCTTTTCAAAGCCGGGCCAGCCTTTCGGACGAGGTGACGGAGAGGACCCTGAACCCGAGCCTCCACCTGGTGGAGGTCTCCTGGACCGGACTGGCCGAGCTGCTCGACAAGGGCATGGCGGAAGAATCAGACCCCCTGCCCGGGCAGGAGGCCCTGCTCGTCTTTGTCCACCCTGGAAGCTTGGAGGTCAAGGTGCGGGCAGCCTCCCACGACGACCTCCTGGCCATGAAGATCACGGCCGAGAACCTGGAGGTCAGGGATGTGGCTGCAGATCACGACCTGCCCCCAGTGCGGCTCTGGAACCTTCTCGACCGGGCAGCAGCCAGGGGTGTTCTCATTGCGCCCACACCGAAAATCGCTCGGGACCCGCAGATTTTTGCCGGAAGCCCTGTTCGACCAGAGCGATTTCAACGACCCAAGGTGTTCACCCTGCAGTGGCACATCACCCAGGCCTGCGACCTCAAGTGCAAGCACTGCTACGACCGGAGCAGCCGCTCCTCCCTGGGGCTGGACCAGGCCATGGCCATCCTGGACCAGTTCGAGGACTTCTGCTCCGAGCAGCAGGTCCGGGGCAAGATCACCTTCACCGGAGGAAACCCCCTCCTGTACCCCCATTTTGAGCGGGTCTACCAGGAAGCGGCCGGCAGGGGTTTCTCCTTGTCCATCCTGGGCAACCCGGCATCCCGGGAGGTCATCGAGAGGCTCGCAGCCATTCAGACTCCGGGGTTCTACCAGGTCAGCCTGGAAGGGCTCCCGGAGCACAACGACGCCATCAGGCAGCCCGGCCACTTCACCCGGACCCTGGACTTTCTCCAGGTGCTCCAGGACCTGAAGGTCCCCTCCCAGGTCATGCTCACCCTGACCAGGGACAACATGGGCCAGGTCCTGCCTCTGGCCGAGAGGCTCCGGGGCCTGACGGACAGCTTCTCCTTCAACAGGCTTTCCATGGTGGGTGAAGGGGCCAGACTCATGCTCCCGGAAAGAAAAGAGTATGAAGCCTTCCTCAGGGAGTACAGGGCGGCTGCCCGGAGCAACCCCATCCTGGGGATCAAGGACAACCTGTTCAACATTCTGCGCTGGGAAGACGGGTCCAGGCCATTCGGGGGGTGCACCGGCTTCGGGTGCGGGGCGGCCTTCAACTTCGTGGCCCTGCTCCCGGACGGCGAGGTCCACGCCTGCCGCAAGTTTCCCTCCTGGATCGGGAACATCTTTGAGGCCTCGCTGCACGAGATCTATGAGTCGAGTCATGCCAAACGATACCGGGCCGGGAGCTCGGCCTGCGCCGGGTGCTCCCTGCGTCCCGTGTGCGGCGGCTGCCAGGCCGTGGTCTCCAGCATGGGGCTCGATCCCGCCAGGGACCTGGACCCCCACTGCTTTTTCCCCCAGGACTGCGAGCAGGTTGAAACACCGGAGCTGTGTGCGGGGTGACAGGTCCGGCTTGAACTGCAATACTGAAGAGTCGAGTTGTGGGCATTTGCTGTCCGCAAGCTGGAAATCGATGATTGAAGAAACAAAAGCGCAAAGAGGAAAAGAGCGACGCAAGGAGGTTGCCATGGCTAGAGCAAAAGGTCCTTTGCTGGACACAGGAGACCGGTTCCCGAGCTTGAGATTCGAAACCGTGGAGCATGGTCAAGCTCTGATTGATGAGGACTTTTACCGGGGCTACGGAGTGGTGCTCATCTACCGCGGGCACTGGTGACCGTTCTGCAGTCAGCAGTTGGCTGACTTCCAGCAGGCCATGGAGGATTTCAGGGCCGAGAACATGGGGATTCTGGCAGGTTCAGTGGACGCCGTTTCTGAGGCCAGTAAGACCGTCAACGACCTAGGGCTGTCCTTTCCTGTAGCCCACGGGCTGGACTTGGAGGAGACCGGCCGCATCCTGGGCGGTTTCTATCAGCAGGAGAAGCGGTACCTGCAGCCTTCAGGCTTTGTGATCCGGCCCGACGGGACCCTTGAAGTGGCCAGCTACAGCTCCGGCCCCATTGGGCGGCTCAAGGCGGCCAATGTCCTGGCCTTGGTCAGGTATTACAAGCAAAACAGGGATTGAAACAGCGCTCTTGAGCTTGTGCACAGCACGAATTCAGCGGCAATGAGCAAGAAAACGGCCGGTCTGGGACGGTCAAAAGAGGAGGATTGAACATGAGGGCCTTTTATGGATTTGTCACCTTGGTCGCGGGAATTGGCTTTATTCTCCTCTTGGCGGGGTGCCAGCCGGAAAAACCAACCCCAGACATCATGCAGCAGGACACCCAGAGAGAGGTCACCCTCCTTGTCCCGGGGTGCAAGTGCGTCAGCAGCGCCATGGAAATTCGATCCACTCTTGAAGCTCTCGACGGGGTGAATCAGGCAGAAACCGACATTGAGGACCATCTCGTTGTGGTGAGCTACGATCCCTCCCGAAACAAGCTTGAGAACATGATCCAAGCCCTGCAGGACAAGGGGTTCCCGATTGTCCGGGTGGTGACCCCCGAATAAGGATGCTCTTGCATGACTGATGTGGCGATCATAACAGATTTGAGGATTGATTGATCAATAAAACGGCAGTGCAAAAAGTCCACGTAGTGGTTTCCCGGCGTCAAATGTTGTGTTTAATGCTTTGATTATTCTTGCTTCTGCATTCTGTATTCTGACTTCTGACTTCTACGGCTGCATCCTGAGCTTTTGCAGCCGTAGAAATAAAGTGTCCTGCAACACAAGAAGCTCCAAAGGAGATTTGGTATGAAAAGATGTCGTTTCTTGAGTCTGGCCTTGGTTGTGCTGCTTTTTCCCACCCTGCTCCTGGCCGCGCCTAAGGCCGACCTGTGGGAGTACTGGGACCAGCACGACCCGGGATCCTCAGTCACTGTCGATCACAGCCCGTGGACAGACTTTCTGCAGGGCTACGTGAGCCAGGGCCCCAACGGGATCAACCTGGTCGACTATCAGGGGGTGACGGCCGGGGACCGCGAGAGCCTGGACAGATACCTGGAGAGCCTGACCCGGATTGAAGCGACCTCCCTCTCCAGAGCGTCCCAGAAGCCCTTCTGGATCAACCTCTACAACGCTCTGACCATTCAGGTGGTTCTTGATCACTATCCGGTGGATTCCATCAAGGACATCGACATCTCCCCGGGGTTCTTTTCCTCTGGACCGTGGGACAAGAAGCTGGTGACCATCGAAGGCCAGGAGCTGTCCCTGAACGACATCGAGCACCGCATCCTGCGCCCTGTGTGGCAGGACCCCAGGATTCACTACGGGGTGAACTGCGCCTCCATGGGGTGCCCAAACCTGCAGCGAAAGGCCTTCACGGCCCAAAACACGGACGGCCTCCTGGACAAGGCGGCCAGGGAGTACGTCAATCATCCCAGGGGGGTGAGCGTCGAGGACGGCGACCTGGTGGTCTCCTCCATCTACGAATGGTTCCAGGCAGACTTCGGGGGGAGTGAAGCCGGGGTGATCGAGCACCTCATGCAGTATGCCGAGCCGGGGTTGAAGCAGAAGCTGCAGAGCTTCGAGGACATTGACGACGACCGCTACGACTGGTCCCTGAACGATCGATAAGGTGAATCCACAACACAAAGGACGTTTATGAGATGGACATTGTCCCCACGAATCGAGGACATCCTGAAAAAAGGGATGGACTTTGCCGGGATTGGCCGAGAGGAGGCTGCAGAGCTGATGCGGCTGGAGCTGCACTCCAGGGAAACCTATGCCTTGATGCACACAGCCAATCGGATGACCCGGGAGCAGTTCAACTCCAAGGGTGAAAACCATTTTCACATCGGGGTGAATGTCGAGCCCTGCCCCTTGAACTGCAGCTTTTGCTCTCTGACAGAAAAGGCGGGGATCTTCACGGAAAAAATCGAGTTCCCCATCGAGGACATCCTGGAGTGGGCCAGGATCGGGGAGGAGCATCAGGCCGACGCCTTGAACATCATGACCACCGGGACGTACTCATTTTCCAGGCTCCTGGAAGTGGGCCGGCTGCTCAAGGATGCGGTTTCCGTGCCCCTGGTGGCCAACACCAGAGACCTGAACCATAAAGAGGGGGAGCAGCTCCTGGAGGCCGGGTTTGTCGGGGCCTATCACGCCGTGCGTTTGGGCGAGGGCACAGATACTCCGCTCAAGGTTCCCAAACGCATTCAGACCATCCAGGTGCTCAAGGACGTCGGGCTGCGCTGGATGAACTGCGTGGAGCCGGTCGGCCCCGAGCACGAGATCGAGGAGATCGTGGATCGCATGTTTCTGGCCCGCACCTACGGAGCCACCTACAGCGGGGTGATGCGCCGAATCAACTTTCCGGGCTCGCCTATGGAGCCGTTCGGCATGATCACCGAGCTGGAGATGGCCAGAATGGTGGCCGTCAGCAGATTGGTCATGGGTGACGTTCCCCGGGCTCACTGCACCCACGAGCCGCACTGGGCATCCCTGATGGCAGGGGCAAACCTGTTTTTCCCCGAGGTCGGCTCCAATCCCAGGGACGGAGCAGAGCAGATTGCAGGTGGACGGGGAAGGGCCCTTCAGTTGACCCAGCAGATCCACTGGGAAATGGGCATGGACCCTTTCCTGCCCTCCAACTGCTTCGATCATCAATCAAAAGCGCGCCCGGATGTTGTCGGGATGCAAAACTGAACACTGACCCCCAACAGGAGGCAGGAGCATGCGCGGACTTGTTCTTCCTTGCACAGCAGCCCTTGCGGCCGTTTTTTTGATCATCTTCGGGACAGGCTCGGCAGGAGCGGCAGACTTCAGGGTCGGAACCTGGAAGACGGCCCAGACCATTCAGCCCTTTTACTATCAGGACTACCTCCCGGATCAGGACTCGGCAACCGTGTACCCGTTCACCAACCCTGCGGATCAGAAGAGCGCTCTGCTGGCAGGCAGCCTGGACATGTGCGGCACCACCCTGGCGCATGCGATCCATTCCGCCTCCATGGGGCAGCCTGTGGTCCTGGTGGCCGCTTTGTGCAACAAGTGCTCGGCCTTTGTGGTCAAGAAGAACGCCGGTATTGCCAGCGTCGCGGATCTGAAGGGCTCAAAGATCGGCTACGTTCCCGGCACCATGCACGAGATTCTGCTTCGGGAGACCTTGACCAGGAACGGGCTTTCGCCCCGGACCGACGTTCGGCTGCTCCGGGTGGATTTTTTCGACATGGGGCTGGCCCTCTCCCAGGGTGATATCCAGGCCTTCCTGTCCGGGGAGCCGTTTCCCACCCTGGCCGAGGAAAAAGGGTACGGAACAATCTTATCCTATCCTTACTACGGCGAGTCCATCGGCGACATCAATGCCGGCATGCTGGTCACCAGGAGCTTTGTGGACAGCCATCCAGACAAGGTGCTCCGCCTGGTCAGGGCCCATGCCCAAGCCAGCCGGTATCTGGCCGAGCATCAGGATGTGTGGCTGACCCGGGCCTCTGAATTCGGAACCGCCAGGTCCACCCTGGAGAAGGCTGCCCCGAACATGGAGCTGGCCTGGAATATGGATGCTCAATTTGTCCGGCGGACAAAGGCCCTTGGACAACGCATGCAGGACTTGGGGATGATCCAGCGGCAGCCGGATTATGACCGCCTGTTTGATCTCTCCTTTGTCAGCCAGGTCAGATCGGATGCAGACCGGGATGAATGATCCCGCCAGGCAGAAGTACGGACTGGCTCAGTTCCTGCCCTGGGTGATCCCGGTCGCCTGCGTCCTGGCCTGGCTGGGCGTGTCCGAGCTCCGCCTGGTACCACCGTATCTCCTGCCCCACCCCAGGGAGATCCTCGATGCCGGGTATGCCTATGTTTTTGGCGGGCCTGAAGCCGGTATGTATGCCGGCCGTTTTGCCACCGACCTCAAGGCCAGCCTGGTGCGGGTGGGGGCCGGGTTTGCCGTGGCCGCTGCTCTGGGTATCCCCCTGGGCGTGATGTCCGGGCGGCTGCCGGTCATGGACAGGCTGCTGAGCACCACGGTCAACGGAATCCGGGCCGTTCCCGGCATCAGCTGGCTCCCGCTGGCTCTGGTCTGGTTCGGCATCGGGCTGAAGACAACGGTTTTCCTGGTGGCCCTTGCCGCCTTTTTCCCCATTTACATCAACTCCGCCAGCGGGGTGCGTCAGGTCAGCCCTGTCCTGCTTCAGGCCGGGGCCATGATGGGGGTGCGCCGTCTGCGGGGCACCTTTGCCATCCTTCTGCCCAGCGCCATGCCTGCCGTGATCTCTGGGCTGCGTCTGGGACTGGGCATTTCCTGGGCCTACCTGGTTCTGGGGGAGCTGACCGGAGTGCAGAACGGGCTGGGGGCCGTGATCATGGACGCCCGCATGGTCGGTCGCATCGATGTGATTATCGTGGGGATCATCCTGATTGCGATGATCGGCCGGATATCGGACCAGCTGCTCACCGCATCCCTGAAGCTGTCTTTGAAGAGCGCCCGGAGAGCACTGTGAACAAGAGGTTGCAGGTCGTATCCAGACAGAGGCATCCAGACACCCAAAAGGGTCCGATTCTGGAGATCGATGAGCTGGGGTTGGTGTTCAAGACCAGCAGCTCTCCCTTGACGGTCCTGGAGAACGTCAGCTTTGCGGTGCGGCCGGCTGAGATGCTGTGCATTCTCGGCCCTAGCGGGTGCGGGAAAACCACCCTGCTCAAGGCCATGGCCGGCTTTATCAGGCCCAGCTCAGGACAGGTCCGGGTCCACGGCAGAGAGATCAAAGGCCCCGGTCCGGATCGTTGTGTCGTGTTTCAGGAGGACGCCCTCTTTCCCTGGCTGACGGTGGCCGAAAACATCGCCTTTGGATTGAAGGGCAAGGGCATCCCCCGCCGTCGCCGACAGGAGATGGTGGACCAGTACCTGGCCCTGGTCGGGTTGACCCCGTTCGCGTCCTACCTGCCCGCGGAAATCTCCGGTGGCATGAAGCAGCGGGTGGCCCTGGCCCGAGTCCTGATCCTGGAGCCGGAGATCCTGCTCATGGACGAGCCCTTTGCCGCCCTGGACGCCCAGACCAGGGAGGAGATGCAGCTGCTGCTTCTCCAGCTCTGGGAGACCCTGGCCCACACCATCGTCTTTGTGACCCATGATGTGCGGGAGGCAGTGACCCTGGCCGATCGGGTGCTCATGATGAGCAGGAATCCGGGTCGGGTGAAACAACTGGTCGACATCGACCTGCAAAGACCCCGTGATCTGGAAGGGGCCGCCTTTCACAAGCAATGCACCATGCTGCACGATGTGCTTCGCAGCAGGTGACATTTTCAGCCTTGGGCTTGCTCGCTTTCAGCTGCAGATACCTTTGGCAGCAAGGCCTGAATGCACACAGGCTGGACGATCAGGCTGGCGGCAATGGCCACGAAGGCCAGGCACTGAAACTCGCCCTTGTACGGGAACGTCTCCGGAAGGGTCAGGATCAGGGCTGCCGATACCGGGCCGCGCAGACCGCTGAGCAGGAGGATGTTCTGCCAGGTCAGGGAGATCCTGACCTTGAAGAGCCTGAGCAGGGTAAACCCGCCATAGACCACGAACACCCGGGACAGGAAGAGCAGAAGGACCGCTGCGGCCATGGCCCAGACGGTGACCACGAAATCATGCCTGCCCACAGCCACCCCGAGCATGAAAAAGAGGAAGCCGGTCAGGGTCCTGGAGATGTAGTCCCAAAAGGCCCCCATGATGAGCACCTTGTCATGGATTTCATCTCCGGGCGCAGTCCCCTGCCATGACCGGGCATAAGTGAGGGCGGCCATGAGCACGCAGATGACCCCGGACACCCCCAGGACCTCCTCGGCCAGAATAAAGCACCCGTAGGCCAGGATGAGGGACATGCTGGTGGTGAAGAAGACGTGATGCTCGTGCCAGACCCGAAGCAGCCAGGCTCCCAGCCAGCCCATGACCCATCCGGCGGGTATGGCCGCCAGCACGGCCCACGCGACCTCCCCAAGGGTGCTGAAGGGCTCGAAGTCAGCCCCTTGCAGGGCCACCCCGGTGATGACTGAAAAGACTACCACTGTGGTGCCGTCATTGAAGAGGGATTCCCCCTCGACGATCAGGTTCAGCTTTTCCGGCAAGCCAAAGCGCTCAAAGATGGAGGTTACTGCCGCAGGGTCCGTGGCCCCCAGGGCCGCCCCCAGGACAAGGCCGTGCAAGGGATGAATGCCCAGGACCCAGGCCATGGACCACCCAAAAAGGACGGCAGTGATCAGGACCCCGGGCAGGGCCAGGTAGGCGATTTCAGTCACGTCCTGCCTGAGGACCGAGGGTCGGATTTTGCGTCCGCTGGCAAAGATGAGCAAGGGCAGGATCCCCACCAGGATCACCCCTGGGGAGAACAGGTCGAAGGGGGTGAGGTGCAGACCGGTGTGCTTGGCGAGCAGCCCGGCGCCCAGGCCGATGATCAGGACCCAGGCCTCGGCCGGGAGACGGGAACGCCTGCTGTAGTGGGCAACCCCGGTCAAGAGCACCAGCAGCAGGCACCCGAAGGCGATCACATGGGTCATGTTTTGGAGGTGTTCGTGCATCCGGCTACAGGGTGTTTTTCAGCTTGTACTGGTGGTAGTGCCGGCAGAAGGCCTCGTCACCGCGGAGGTAGGCTTCATGGCTCCTGGTGATGATGTCGAAAGCTTCTGAGCACGACGAGACCAGGTAGACCAGGTCCAGGTCCTGGGGCTCGATGTAGCGACCCCCCAGGAGGGCGTCGCGAATCCAGGTGAGCAGGTCGTGCCAGAGGTCGCCGAGCAGGATGATCGGCTTGGAGTGGATGTGCCTGACCTGGGCCAGCTGCCAGGTGTAGAACAGTTCCAGGACTGTGCCTATGCCCCCGGGGGCCACGACAAAGGCATTGGACAGGACGATGAAATGGTCCAGGCGATCCGAAAAGTGGTCGAACTCGGCCTTGATGTCCAGGTGGGCGGCATCCGTCTGTTCCTTGGGCAGCCATATGTTCAGGCCGATGGAGTGCTGTCCGTCATTCTGCTTGGCCTGGTTGTACCCGCGGCTTGCAGCATCCATGAGTCCCGGACCGCCGCCGGTCACCAGGTCCATCCCGGCGCCGGCGATCATTCCGGCCAGGGTCTGCACCAGGCTGTAGGCTGCATCGTTGGGTTGGGTTCGGGCCGACCCGAAAATGGCCACCCGGAAGTGACCTTCGTTGACTTCCTGCTCCAGCACGGACATGAAGATTCTCCTGTGATGATCAATTCTTTAACTTCGAGGCGATTTCGGCAACATGCTTGCCTCCTGTTTGGCTGAGTTGAAAGGTGTTTGCAATACATCATATTTTATTCTCGTTTCATGTATTCTGAGGACATCTTGGCTTGTATGTCGCGGCAAAGATGAATTCCTTACACTGTTCAAGATACCTGGAGGACAATATGAAAGATTTTGATGTCTTTGTCATCGGAACAGGCACGGCCGGAGAGACGGCCGTGTCCGAGCTGCTGAAAAGAAGGGACGGGCTTCGCATTGGCATAGCCGATGAGAGGCCCTATGGCGGCACGTGCGCCCTGCGGGGGTGTCAGCCCAAAAAGTATCTGGTTGTGCCAGCCCATGCGGCCATGGAAGGCCGGGCCCTCACCGAGCGAGGGTTTCGTGCGGCCCCGCAGCTGGACTGGAAGACCATGCACCGGTCTCTTCGAGAGTTTACAGACCCAGTCTCCCAAAATGCCAGAGCCGGTTTGGAGGAGAAAGGTGTGGCCTGCTTTTCAGGTCACTGCGAGTTCAAGTCCCCCGGGACTTTGCGCTGTGGTGATCAAAGCATCTCTGCCGAGAACTTCATTGTGGCCACTGGCGCCCGTCCACGGATGCTGCCCGTCAAAGGGGCCGAATGGGCTGTGAGCAGCGACGGGTTCTTGTCCCTGGAGGAGCTCCCGGAGCGCATCGTGTTCATCGGCGGCGGCTATGTCTCCATGGAGTTCGGCTACACGGCTTCGGCAGCAGGCGCATCGGTCACAGTGCTGCAGCGTGGCCAGCGAATCATGAAGCAGTTCGATCCCGACATGGTCTCGGTCCTCCAAGATGCGTGCTCGACTCGGGGGATGGATATCCGCACCGGCGTGACTCCGGTGGAAATCCGAAAGAGAGATCCCGGCCCTTACGAGGTCATCCTGAAAGGTGGCGAGGTGGTTGAAACCGACCTCGTCGTGGGAGCGATCGGCCGGATTCCCAATGTTGAGGACCTCGGACTGGAGAAAGCCGGCGTTGCCTTCGACAGCCACGGCATCGAAACGAATGAGCAAATGCGCACCTCGCAGGATCACATCTCTGCCATCGGCGACTGCGTCAAGGGGGTCCAGCTCTCTCCGGTGAGCGACCTGCAGGCCAGGACAGCGGTCCGAAACATCCTGGACCCGGGCAGCGAAACCGCTGACCTCAGCACACTGCCGAGCGTTGTATTCTCCTATCCGCAGCTTGCCATGGTAGGAATGGACGAACAGGCGGCAAAGGAGAGGGGAAATATCCGCATTGCCCAGGGTTCAGGCGTCGGGTGGCCGAACTACCGCCGCCTCAACGAGTCTCACGTGGGGTACAAGGTCATCATCGACACAGAGACGGAGACGGTGCTCGGGGCCCATTTGGTGGGCCCGCACGCAGGGGAGCTGGTCAACCTCTTCGCCCTGGCCATGAAGCATCGCATTACGGTCAAGGCCCTGCAGGAGCTGCCCTGGGCCTATCCAACCTACAGCTCTGACATCAAGTATATGCTGGGATGACTGCATTTGGATGATTGGGGAGCCTTCAAATGTTCAGGTGAAGTTGACCCTGAGGGATTGGATCAGATGGGGGGTCGGAAGTTGACCGGGTGGAAAGACATCAGACTTTACAGGATGGCCATGAACACGAGCCAGTCCAAGGAGTGGGCATCCCGTATGTGTTGCCCCCGATAGTCAAGTTGGGCGGATACACTCAGGCTTGTCAGGGTCTCCGCTCGCTTCGCGAGCTATACTGGGGGCTACCGCCCCCAGCCCCCCGATTGCTGGATGGAAGTTCATCCGTCGTCAGGACAATTCCTTGTAAGTCCGTACCGTACTTTTTCTAGCTTGGGGCAGATCAACTGATCTTCCTCGGGTTTTCTTTTTCCCACTATCGTCAATATCCCCATGAATATGGCCTGCCGCGGATGGACTAACTGAATAAACCTACAACATGCAGATATTCATGGCCGTCTGACGAGATTGGCACGAAGTCTGCTCCTCGGGACTGCAATTGGTCCGATGTGTCCAAATCAACTCTCTCCCGGACTACCAATCTTCAAAAGCACTCGAAGAGAATGGCCAAAGTTGCTAGAGCCTTGGCCTTTTTTGATATCGAGAGTTGACTTGACTGTCATCTGATCTGAGGATTGAAGGCTACATCTTTGGAAAAAGATTTACATTGTTGGTCCAGAAGCCATTCCCGGCCCTCCCTGAGGGCATCTTTTCAAAGCTCTAGACAGGATTATCGCATGAATTCGACGGAACCGACTTATGATGAATTGAAACAGCGGGTTCGGGCGCTTGAGGAACAGAACCAGAATCTTCATAACAGGGTCAATCTCCTGGAATCTGTCCTGGACGGCATTCCGGATGTCATTGGCATCCAGTCCCTTGACCGCAGGATCCAGTACTATAATCAGGCAGGGTATGAATTTTTGCAGCTTGGCCACGACCAGGTCATCGGCAGGACATGCTATGAGTTGATCGGCAGGGATCGACCCTGCGAGCCTTGCAGCACGCTGGAAGCCATCAGGTCCGGGTCCTCCTCCGAGCAGGAGAAGTACTTTTCTGAACTGGACATGTACCTCAAATGCTACGCCATCCCTATCCGGAACGCAGAAGGAGAGAGGTGTTATGTGGCCGAGGTCTTGACGGATGTGACCGCCCGCAGGCGGGCAGAAGAAGCCCTGAAAAAGAAAAATTACATGCTGGAGGAGTATTTCGACAACCTGCCCCTTCTGGCCTTCAATGTCTCCTTTGACGGCACAATCGTCGATTGCAACAGAATTGCCGTGGACAGGCTTGGATACCAAAGCAAGGACGATCTGGTGGGGAAACCCCTCTTATCGACAGTCTATGCCCCATCGTCCAGGCAAAAGGCCAAAGAGCTTTTTGACATCTGGAAAAGAGAAAAAAAGGTCAAGAACCAGGAACTACAGGCTATCACCAGGGAGGGGGAGATCATCGACGTCCTTTTAAATGTGGACACGATTTTCGATCACAACGGCTGTGCCCTCTACAGCCTCTCAACCCAGCTCGATATCACTGACCGCAAAAATACCGAATCCTCCCTGCGGGAAAGCGAGAGGCAGTTCCGCTCCCTATTTGAAGATAACGCCGTATCCATGATGCTCATCGATCCAGAAACAGGAACCATACCGGATGCAAACCGGACGGCGTGCAGGTTCTATGGCTGGTCCCGCCAGGAGATGATTGGAAAATCCATTTTCGACATCAATATGTTGTCCCGGGAAGAGATCCTGGCTGAAATAGATAAGGCCAGGACCATGGACCGGCAACATTTCCAGTTCAAGCACCGGCTCAGGAACGGCGAGGTCAGAGATGTGGATGTCTACAGCGGAGTAACCGTTCACAGGGTCTGTCATTTTTCCTGACCGATCATAGGCTTTCGATCCA
>CAYOID010000077.1:0-14790 GCA_964403955.1 uncultured Desulfohalobiaceae bacterium
GATGCGTGAACAGAGGTGCACCCAGTGGGGTCATCATCTCCTGAGCCGGTTCATATCTCCAGGCTGGCCAAGTTGCGTGTCACTTCAAGGCCCCGCACCATTTGAAGCCGAAGAGAAGCGGTTTGGCCTTCCCCAGCAGCTGAGTTCATACGAGAATACAGAGGTCAGTAGACAGAAGAATCAAAGAGTTACAAACAGCACTTGAAGCCGGTAAGCCGCTCTTTGGACTTTTTGCACTGGCGACACACAAGGCTGACGTTGCTTCAGGCTGCACAACGCCATTGCAGACCGAGTTCCGGGCCTGGATTCGCGGGCTTCAGTGGTGGTAAGGGTGATTGTGGTTCAGGGTTGCCGCCCTGTAGAGCTGCTCCAGGAGAATGATCCTGGCCAACTCGTGGGGAAGGGTCATGGGGCCGAAGCTCAGGACCATCGAACTCAGGTCAAGCACTTCCCGGCTGAGGCCATAGGGGCCGCCGATGATGAAGCAGGGCTTGCGGTTCCGATCCTGGGTCCATGTGTTCAGGTGGCTGGCCAGCTCGATTGAGGACAGGGGCTTTCCAGTGCAGTCCAGGGAGATGACCAGATCCTGGTCCGAGAGCTTGGCCAGGATGGACCGGCTTTCCTGTTCCGCCCTTTTGTCCGCTGGAAGGCGGGCTGAACTGTCCTTGAGGGTGACGTCTTCGAGTCGATGGTACCTGGAAAGTCGTTTCCAGTAGTGATCCCGGGCAGCAATCCAGTATTTTTTTTTCAGTTTTCCTATCCAGATGAATTTGATGCGGGAGGCCATATCGTGCGGAGCAGAGACAAGGATTGGTGTTTCGTGATCCAGGCCGGACAGAGCTTATCTTGACTTAGGTCTTAGAAATTTGCAAACATCAGAGCGGGTAGAAGCAGCCGGTGACCAGTTCAACTTCCACCACTCCGGGGACAGAACCACAGATTCATGAACTCTTTCCTTTCTCAACTCCTGGCCCTGTGCGCCTTGACTTTACTGCTCTGCAATGCTGTCTCGGCCCAGGAGATTCTTTTGAAGAATCTTGTCCTGGATAATGTGGCCGGAGACATTCAGCTCAGGTTCGGGGTTGAGGTCGAGGCCCTGGACCACGTGGAGGACCTGCTGCATGATGGAGTCACCATCACTATGACCAGCGAATCCAGGTTGATCAGGACAAGGTCGTTTGTTTGGGACAAGACCCTGGAAAAGTCGGAATTGGAGTTTGAGCTCAAAGAAGACCCCTTGTCCAGGACCTATGTCCTGACCGATATCAAAAACGAGAAAGAGATGAAGAACAAAGACCTGGGGGTCCTGATTCAGTCCAACTGGTCCAGCCTGACCATGTCCCTGGGGAACTGGAACGATCTGCCCCAGGGGGTGAAGTACGCCATGAATTTGCAGGTTGTCCTTAAAAGGGCCAATGTGCCGGTCTGGCTGAAGGCAGCCCTTTTTTTCTGGTCCTGGGATGTTGTGGACCAGAAGCATTACCGTATGGATTTTCTCTACTGAGGCCATGACTTCCCCAACGATTCGGGCTCATTTCTCTCAGGCCGGTATCAGCCGGAAGCGTCGAAGCGAGCTGGCCCTGGCTTTTTCGGCCTTTTTGCTCATTGCCCTCTTCAGCTGGATCGAGCTCAAGTTTTTCGGGGTCAACTCCTATTTTTTTCTGGCCTTTTTCAATCTGAACTGCATCCTGCTGCTGATCATCCTTTTTCTGGTCCTGCGCAACGGGGTCAAGCTCTTTCTGGAACGTCGGCGCAAGGTCCCTGGTTCCGGATTGCGGGCCAAGCTGGTCATCGCCTTTATTTCCCTGTCTCTGATCCCGATCATCCTCATGTTCCTGATGGCGGTCAAGTTCGTTCAGGCTTCGGTGGACTACTGGTTCAAGAGCAAGGTGGACAGCTCCATGGAGCAGGCCCTTGATGTTGGGACGACCTTTTACGCCATGAAGCAGGACGAGCTCAAATCCCAGGGCCGGTTTCTCGTTGAGCAGGTGCGGGAGAAAGAGTTCCTCTGGGGCGCCATCGGCATGGACCAGTATCTGGCTCAGAAAGCCCAGGAGTACGGACTGAGTCTGGTCGGAGTGGTGGCCCCCAACCTCAAGGAGCAGAACTGGCATTCGGCAGAAGAGTGGGTGGAGAGCTGGCCGCAGATCAAGGAGACAGTGGACTGGGACAGGATGAGGAATGAACCCAGGTACTGGTCCTCGATGCTCACCAGCCCGGAAAAGGATCTGGTGGTGGGGATCGTCCCTGTCGACGAGGCCAAGACCGGGTTTCTTGTCCTGGGCAGCACTGTGGGTCACGGCCTGTTGACCAAGCTTGAGCAGATCGTTCAGGGGGTCAAGGAGTACAAGGAGCTCAGGGCGCTGAAGGGCCCGCTCAAGCTGGCCTTTTATGTGCTTCTGGGGGTCATGACCCTCTTGATCGTGTTCGGGGCCATGTGGTTCGGGTTTCGACTGGCCAAGGAGATTTCAGCCCCGATCCAGGCCCTCTCCCTGGGTACGCAGCGCATAGCCCATGGAGATCTGGGGGTCCGTCTTGAAGATAAGGCCTTGGACGAGCTCGGACTCCTGGTTCAGTCCTTCAATGCCATGGCCGAAGATCTGGAAAAGAGCCAGGAGCGTCTGAACAAGGCCAATGAAGATCTTGGCCTCCAGAACATCGAGCTGGAACAGCGGCGGAAATACATGGAGGCCGTCTTGAACACTGTGACCTCAGGAGTCATCTCCCTGGACTCCGAGGACAGGATCAGCACAGTGAACAAGGCAGCCGAAGACATACTGGGCACAGAAGGGGAACAGCTCCTCGGCCAGAACCCTGTGGACCTTCTCCAGAGCGAACATGCCGGTATGCTGGCCGATGCCCTGAAGCGGCTCAAGTCTGCACCCAACACCCAGTGGCAGAGGCAGATCGACGTCAAGCTCGGTTCAGGGCATCGCAAGCTCCTGGTCAACGCTGTGGGCCTGCGGGCCACCCATGGTGAAGATATCGGCATGGTCCTGGTGTTTGAGGACGTGACCGAGCTGGACAAGATGCAGCGCATGACCGCATGGCGGGAGGTGGCCAAGCGCATCGCCCACGAGATCAAGAATCCACTTACGCCCATCAAGCTCTCAGCCCAGAGGCTGGAACGCAAGTACGGGGCCGTAGCCGGGGACAAAACCTTTGCGGAGTGCACCGGGGTCATTGTCCGCCAGGTCGAACATCTGCAGCAAATGGTCAAGGAATTTTCGAGCTTTGCCAAGCTGCCGGAAATCGTTCTGGAGGAGAACGATCTGCCTCCCCTGCTTGAAGAGGTGGTGGCCTTGTTCAGAAACAGTCACACCCAGATCAGCTGGGAACTGGACCTGGACGGAGAGCTGCCGCCCATCACCTGTGATCGGGGAGCCATAAAGCGGGTTTTCATCAATCTGCTGACCAATGCCAGCGAAGTTCTGGAAAACGAAACTGACCCCAGGGTCGTTGTTGCGGCCAGGCACATCGCAGACTCCAGCCTGGTTCGAATCCAGGTCTCGGACAACGGTCCTGGTTTTGAGGCAGAAGAGCCGAGCAGACTGTTTGAGCCCTACTTTTCGAAAAAGAAAGGCAACACCGGGCTGGGCCTGACCATTGTCAAATCCATCATCAGCGATCATCAGGGACAGCTGCAGGTGCACTCCAACACCCCCAAAGGGACCACGTTCGTTGTTGACCTGCCGGTGCAATGACTTTTTTGACATGATCAAAAAGCCGGTTTTTGAATCTTGCAGGAGATTGACGTGAGCAGAGGCAAAGCCATGTCTCCATACATTGTGGTCGTGGATGACGAAGAAGACATCCGGATATCCCTCAAAGGCATTCTCGAGGACGAAGGGTTTGCAGTGCACTGCTTTGAAAGCGGTGAAGAGGCCCTGAACCATTTTCAGGATCATGAGCCGGACATTCTTTTCCTGGACATCTGGCTGCCTGAAAAGGACGGGATTCAGATATTGGAGACCGTTCGCCAGGACTTCAGCGAGCTGCCGGTGATCATGATTTCAGGGCACGGCAATATCGAAACCGCAGTGGAAACCATTAAGAAGGGAGCTTTTGATTTCATTGAAAAGCCCCTTTCCCTGGAAAAGGTGGTGGTCACAGCCAACAAGGCCCATGAGTTCAGGAAGCTGCAGCAGGAAAACCGGGAGTTGAGGTCCCGGGTCAAAACCGACTATGTTCAGGATCTTTCAGGAAACAGCCGGCCAATTGCCAGCCTGCGGGTCCAGATCGACCGGGTGGCCCCGACAGACGCCTGGGTGCTCATTACCGGTGAAAACGGGACAGGCAAAGAGATCGTGGCCCGAAGCATTCACACGAAGAGCAAGCGGTTCAAGAAGCCCATGATCGCCGTCAACTGTGCAGCGATACCGGACGAGCTCATAGAGAGCGAACTCTTTGGGCATGAAAAGGGGGCCTTCACTGGAGCGGACAGGGTTCACGTGGGCAAGTTCGAGCTGGCTCACAAGGGGACGCTTTTCCTGGATGAAATCGGGGACATGAGTCTCAAGACCCAGGCCAAGATCCTGCGCATTCTTCAGGAACAGGCCTTTGAGCGGGTGGGCGGGAAAAAGACCATCAATGTGGATGTCCGGGTGATCGTGGCCACGAACAAGGAGCTGCGGAAAGAGATCGCTGCAGGGCGATTCAGGGAAGATCTTTTTTATCGGTTGAATGTCTTTCCGCTTCATGTGCCTCCCCTTCGGGAGCGCAGTGAAGACATCCCGCCTCTTTTGGACGAGTTTGTGGCCAGTCTCTGTCAGGAGAATGGATTCAAGCCGGTCAACTTCTTTGCCTCTGAGGTACTCAATGTCTTGACTCAGTACAGCTGGCCCGGCAATGTCCGGGAGTTGAAAAACTTTGTCGAACGTATGCTGATCATGAACGGCGGGCAAGAGCTCAGATCTTACCATCTGCCGCCGGAGTTCTTTTCCTCGGCTGAAAATGGTCAGCAGCCCTTGAGTCCAAGCAGCGAAGACTTGGATGGCAAGCTTGATTTCAAAGAAGCCAGGGCTGAGTTCGAACGGGCTTTTCTGGGTGCCAAGTTTGTGGAATGTGAAGGCAACATCTCCCGTTTGGCCGAAACCATAGGCCTGGAGCGGAGCTATCTGCACCGGAAGCTGAAGTCCTATGGCATCCATTGAGCAGGCAGGGCTTTTTGAGGAATGTGATCGGCAAAACCATTTCGACATCAGGACTGGAGTGGATTCACTGGAGCACCACCGTGCCCCAGGATCTGACCGGCGACAGGCTGGACCATGTCCTGAAGCTGGCTTGCCCTGAAAAAAGCCTGCGCCAGGTTCGAAGATTCTGGGCCCAGGGGCAGGTCCTGGTCAATGGGAGGCCCTGTTCGAAAGGCCATCGAGTCAACCAGGGAGACCTGGTCACGGTGCGGATCCGACAACAGCGCCAGAGCGCTTCGGATGTGCACATCGAGGTGGTCGCAAAGCAGGGTGGTTGGGCTGCTGTGAACAAGCCCTGCCGGATGCATACTGAAGGACATGAGCTCTCGTCTGAACCAAGCCTGGAAGACAGGCTGGGGGTGCTCTTCCCAGAGAGTTCGGTTCAGCTCCTGAATCGACTCGACTTTCTGACCTCCGGGCTGGTTCTGCTCGCACTTGACCCTGGATCTGCAGACCTGTATGCCCAGTATCAGAACAACGGCCAGGTGGAAAAAGACTATCTGGCCCTGGTCCAGGGCGCCCTGACCCGGATGCAGACCATCCGCTTTGGGATCACAAGCGCCAAACGGAAAAAAGTCGCGGTCTCGCAGGAGGCGAGTGAGGATTTTCTTCGATGGACCGAAGTCTTTCCTCTCAAAGTCCATAATGTGTCAGATCAGACTCTGGTCCGGGTGCGGATCCGCAAGGGCATCCGGCATCAGATCCGGGCCCACCTGGCCTCTATCGGGCATCCCATTGTCGGAGATCCCGTCTATGGTCATGGGCAGGCACATATGTTGCATTTGCACCATCAGGAAGTGACCTTTCCCGGCTTCCATGCTTACGCTGCTCCGGACAGGCGGGACTGGCCGAGAGTCGAGTTGATGCAGCCAGTTTGATCACAATCCAAGGTTTCAGCGCAGCCAGAGGCTGCGCTGAAAAGAGACAAGAGCCATGCATGTGCATCTTAAATGTTACGCCACACTGTCCGGGTATCAACCTGAGAGCCATGAGAACTATCCTGTACACGATGGGAAAACGGTTCTGAATCTCATTGAAGAACTCAAGATTGACCCCAAAGAGGTCAAAGTGTGTTTCCTCAATGGCCGGGCTGTGCCTTTTGAAACTCAGCTTCAGGATGGCGATAGAGTGGCTCTTTTTCCTGCAGTCGGAGGCGGCTGAGGTCAAATGTTCCCGTTTTATCTTGACACTTTATTTTTTTTATGGCAAAGGCTGATGTGTGAAATATACAATCTACTATAATTCTCCCCGCAAAGACCGTCTCTTGAGACGATCCCGCCGGAAGCTCTTTGTGCTTCCTTTTCTGCTGCTCATTCCAATCTGCATCTTGGCTCTTGTGGCCCTGTCGCAACGAAACACCGACAATGATGTGCAGCCAACTGCGTCGCAGAGCGTGGAGAGCCCTCTGTCTGACAAGACCAGTGGGGCTGGAATGCAGGAAGACCAGCAAGCGCAAGATGTGATCCAGCAAACAGCAACAGCCCCTGAACAAGACAGAGCAGTGGCTAGCAGAGTCCAGGAAGCTGTGGTGCAAAGCGGTGATACAGTCACGGCTATTTTGGCCGACTATATGGGACCGCAAGACATTTTCGCCCTGAGCCGGGAATGCCAGCCGGTTTACTCCCTCAGGCGGATCAAGCAGGGACGCCCCTATCGGCTTGTTTTCAAGAACGATCAGCTGTCCCGGTTCGAATACGAAATCGACAGTACAGACAAGCTCGTGGTGGAGATCCAACCGGGTGAATTTCAGGCCTGCCGGGAAAAGATCGAGTATGACACCAGGGAAGAAGTGACCCAGGCGACCATTGAGAGCAGTCTGTTCGAGGCAGTGGCCTCCAGTGGGGAAGCCCCGACCCTGGCTCTGGCTCTGGCAGAGATCTTTGCCTGGGACGTTGACTTTATCCGGGATATTCGGGAAGGCGACAACTTTCGGCTCATCGTGCAGAAACGGTTTCGAAATGGGGAGTTTCAGGGCTACGGTCCAATCCTGGCGGCCCAGTTTGTGAACCAGAATAGGGTCTTTCAGGCCTTCCGCTTTGAAAAGAGCAATGGCCGGGTGGAGTACTACACGTCTGAAGGCCAAGCCGTCCGCAAGACCTTTTTGAAGGCTCCTCTGAATTTCACGCGAATTTCCTCAGGCTATACCTGGCGCCGAAAGCATCCGATCCTGAACAAGGTTCGACCTCACCTGGGCATCGACTATGCTGCTCCCAGGGGAACGTCGATCAAGACAGTTGCAGACGGAACTGTCCTCCGGGTGGCCAAGGACCGGTCAGCCGGGAATTACATCAAGATTCGGCACACCAACGGGTATGTGACGGTCTACAACCATATGTCCCGCTTTGCCCGAGGCATCAGCAGGGGAACCAGGGTCACTCAGGGACAGACAATCGGCTTTGTCGGCAGTACAGGGCTCTCCACCGGGCCCCACCTGGATTTTCGGGTCAAAAAGAACGGTTCGTTCATCAATCCGCTGAAGATAGATTCCCGCCCGGTTGAGCCCGTACCCCAGTCAGAGATGGCCCGTTTCCAGCATGCCATCAAGCCCAGACTGGCCGTTCTGGAAGGCAAGCGTCCGCTCTATGCCTCCGCCGATTCAGAGTCACAGCCCAGAGTGTTTTGATCTCAGCCTTGACTCTGGCAAAGCTGAAGGTCGAGGGTTGAGGGTGGATGGTTGAGGGAAGAAAAGACCCCCGACTTGTCGCGGGATGTCACTCAACTTGGCCAGTTTGATCACGGCAGAAACCTTCTGAGCCCCCTGGAAAACCCGCCTTTACACAGCCTCGACTCCTTGCCCGGGTTTTTCTCACAACACATGCTCCCACGGTCCGAAGCGTCCTTGACTCTGATGAACACGTTCTGTTTATCTGAAGCCTTGCCAACGAAGTAAGAAACATGCCGGTGGGCTGAAAGATCATCGGCATCAGGAGGCAGGACCATGATTGAGGGGTACTCCTTTGGCCGGATCACGATTCAGGGCTGGGCCTACACTGATGATGTGCTGATCTGCAGAGAAAAGCTTGTTTACCCCTGGTGGCGACAGCGGGGGCATGCCGTGACGGTCAAGGATCTTGATGCAGTTCTTGACCAGGAACCAGATATCCTTATCCTTGGCCAGGGACAGCCCGGCCAGATGAAGGCCACGCAGGAACTGCAGGCTCATCTTCAGGAATTGGGAATCGAGCTCATTCAGGCTCCGACTCAGGAAGCGGTGGAGCGCTTCAACCGTCATGTGGAGCAAGGGGACCAGATCTGCGGCGGTTTCCACCTGACCTGCTGAGCGCCCTGGGTTCGCGTTCGCCGGCCGGACGTGGTTGAACATCCCACAAGGTGACGTTCAAGGTTTATTATGGTTTTTGCTCGTAACCAGGAGGTTTGAGAGTGTCAGAGGTGACCTTCATCCTCGGGGGGTGCCGAAGCGGAAAGAGCCGGTACGCCCTGCAGCTGGCTGAGGCCTCTCCAGGAATCAAGAAGGTGTACGTGGCCACCTGCATTCCCCAGGACCGGGAAATGGAGCAGCGGGTGGCCAGGCACAGAGCAGACAGGGGGCCTGAGTGGGAGACCTTGGAGTCGCCGCTCGAGCTTGCCCGAACCCTGAAGGAGTGGGGTCAGAAAGATCGTGTACTCCTGGTGGACTGTCTGACCATGTGGGTCTCCAACCTGCTCATGCAGAATGCGGAACCAGAGCAGCTCAGAGCCCATGCTCAAGTCCTGGCCGATCAGCTGGGCTCAGGGACTGGCCAGGTCATCCTGGTTTCCAACGAGGTTGGTTCAGGGGTGGTTCCGGACAATGCTCTGGCCCGGACCTTCAGGGATGCGGTGGGTGAGTTGAATCAGGTTGTGGCCGGGGTGGCTCAGGCAGTGTTCTGGACTGTGGCCGGCATTCCAGTGCGGATCAAGTGACAGACCGGCTTTGCCGAAGACAAGGCTGATCACTTTGACTGCGTTGACTTTTGGGTTTGAACTGAGGAAATTTCCTTGCTTTAAAGCAGAGGGAGAGCGTGTCGCCTTCATACAGCCAGTTTGATCAAAAGAGAACATGCCCCGGGAGTGATTTTCATACCAGAGAACCAGGACTCTGGATTTGGATGAGTACCATCATATGCGTTCCATGACTCGAGTGAACGATTCCGCCCGGGCATTCGCAGCTGCTTTCAAGGCAGCCGTGCAGTTTCTGACCGTGGTACCGGTCTGGGGCGAGGTTCGTTTTGATCCCAGGGCCATGTCCGCGCATTTTCCCCTGGTAGGGCTGCTGCTGGGCTTGCTTGTGGCCGGGTTTGATGCTTTGGGACACCAGGTATGGTCTTTAGGGGTGGTTTCTGGACTGGATGTGATCGCCCTGTTGGTCCTGACCGGTGCCCTGCACGTGGATGGGCTTGGAGATTCGGCTGACGGGCTCTTCAGTCACCGGAGCCGGGAACGGGCCCTGGAGATCATGAAAGACAGCAGGATCGGGGTCATGGGGCTGGTGACCATCCTGGCTGTCCTGGGCATGAAATGGGCGGGCCTCAGCGAGCTGCACAGCCAGCGCTGGCTGATGATTTGCCTTGTTCCTGCCTACTCCAGGGCGGGGATGCTTGTGGCAATGCGGATCCTGCCTTATGGACGCCCTGAAGGGGGGACCGGCCGGGACTTCTGTGACCGGCATGCTTCGCTGAGGACGTACTGGATGCTTCCGGTGCTTGTTGTGCTCTCCCTTTTCCTTGGCTGGCGGGCATTGGTCATCAACGGCCTGTTCGTTCTGACCACTGCAGCATTGCTGTTGTTTTACGCCCGCAAGATCGGATGCATCACCGGCGATACCCTGGGGGCCTTGAATGAGGTTTTGGAGGCGGTGCTCTTTCTTGGAGTTTCGGTATGATATTGCAGGGCTTCACCGCAGAAAGGCGGTGCAATATACTGAGGTCATTCTGTTTTTTTCCGGCACTGCCGGATGTAGATGAGGATCCCAAGAATACAGACTGGAGCCAGAACCAGCAGGACCTGGTGCAGTCTCTCAGCTACCAGTTCCTGGTTGTGCCCGAACCAGTAGCCCATCAGGGCCAGGATGAGCACCCAGATCCCCGCTCCCAGCGAGGTGAACAGACAAAAGAGGTCCAGCCTCATTCTGGCCAGTCCGGCCGGAAGGGAGATGACCTGCCTGATTCCGGGAATGAGCCGGGCGATCAGGGTGCTGATGTGCCCGTGCCGCTCAAAGAAGAGATCGGCCTTGTCCAGGGTTTTTGTGCTCAACAGAAAGTAGGATCCGAATCTTTCAAACAAAGGGCGTCCAAAGCGCAGGGCGAGCCAGTAATTGAAGAGAGCTCCCAGGAGGCTTCCCAGAGTTCCCAGTAAGATGACGGCCCAGAGGTTCATGGAGCTTTTGGCGGCCAGGTAGCCGGCCGGCGGGATGACCACTTCGCTTGGAAAGGGGAAAAAAGTGGATTCCAGAAACATGAGGATGCAGATACCTGGGTAGCCGAGCTGGCCGATGGTCTGGACCAGCCATTCAACAAGCGCATGGAGCATGACAGGCGTCCTTATTCAGCTTTGCCTCTGGCAAAGCTGAATTATTTGATGAGAATTGGAAGGAATTCAACTCCTCAGTGGTTCACGTTATCGTACCCGCTGCCAGTTTGATCAAAGAAGACACTTGACTCCAAAATCATGTTTCATACGAGAGTTCATCCGAACGTGTTGCACCATGTGCTAGACACTCGCGACCTGTTCTTACGACTTTGTGCAGTGACGTCTTGGGTGAGGAAACTGCAAAATAAGGGTCACGGCATTGGGCAAGCCATCGACTGTATAGATGTTTCCCAGTGATTTGTAAAATGCTGTCCTGTTGAAGAGCTGCAGGATCTTCACATTGGATACGAGGCGAAAATGCGCTGCTTTGTCGGGCTTCCACTGCCCAAGAGCTATCAGGACCGGTTGGAGGACATTTCGCAGACCTGGCGATCGCGGCTCAAGTCCAGAATAAGCTGGACGCGGTCTGGAAATTGGCATCTGACGTTGTTTTTTCTCGGCCAGATCTCTCAGGATGTCGCCGGCCAGGCGCAGGAGGTCCTGTCCAGGATCATGTATCCGCCCTTTCGCTTCCAGGCCGGGGGCGGCGGTTTTTTTCCTCCAGGGGCAAAGAAGTCTCCCCGGGTGATCTGGACAGGACTTGAAAAAGGAGCCGCCGACAGCATTGCCCTGGCCGGCCAGGTGCAGGCAGCCCTTGAGCAGTTGGGTTTTGCAGCTGAAAAGCGGCCTTTCAGGCCGCATCTGACCCTGGGCAGGATCAAGCAGGCCAAGGTGGGTGACGACTGGAGCGCGCTGCTCAGAGACCTTGAAGCCCGGGAGTGGCCGGAAATAAGGATCAGGTCCTTTGTCCTCTGGCAGAGCTTTTTGAAGCCATCAGGGCCGGAGTATGCAGTCGTCAGGGAATTTCCCCTGAATGGACTGGTGCAGACCCAAGAGTTCGTATGAAACTCAGCTGCTGGGGAAGGCCCAACCGCTTCCCTTGGGCTTCAAATGGTGCGGGGCCTTGAAGTGACACGCAGCTTGGCCGGCATGAACAAATATTCAGCGCAGCCAGAGGCTGCGCTGACCAGGCACAAGGGTCAGTGATAATCGCCGCGGTTGAGCTTGATCCGTTCGGTGACCGTCATCACCTCCAACTCGTTGAGCAGGGAGTTGACTTCAGGGGCTGAGCCGGAGTCCTGTCCGAGTTCAGCCTGCAGATTTTGCAGGTCATGACCGATGGACTCCAGAATCGAAAAGCTGTTGCGCAAATCCGGGGTCTTCAGGGACTGGGAATATTTTTCCCACTGATCGAGAACGCTTTCCAGACGATGCATGATCTCCTGCCCGTGACCGTCATCTGGACGTGCCTGGTTGATGTTCGAGGTCTGCAGCTCAGTCTGCAGGGCATAGAGCTGAGACGTGTCCTTGAGAGGGCTGACCGGGGGGCTGCTGCCCTCTCCAGGCTGGATCGTTTTGTTGAGGATGTCTTGAAATGACCGATCAGCTGGACTTTTCCCGGTTTTCTCCTTTTGATTCTGCTCCAGGAGATGCTTGAGTTGCTCTGGATTGATTTTCATGGATGCGGCTCCTTGGTGGTTTACAGAATCAAATCTGCAAGATCGCTGCCAGATCAGATTGCCTGGAATCAGACTCAATTTCAAACTGTATCTTTTGCAAGCATGCCGGGATCTGGCAGAGCAATGCCGAAAGGCAGGATACGCGTCAATGAACGACTTCAACCAGTCTCTATGCGTGGCGGCTGAGCTGCTCAAAAGAGGAGGGGTGGTCATCTACCCCACGGAGACCCTGTACGCCCTTGGCGCCAACGGGCTTGACCATGGGGCCGTGCACAGGGTGGCCGAAATCAAGGGACGCAGTCCAGGCAAACCTCTGCCCTTGATCATCTCAGGTCTGGAACAGCTCCAATCGGTCACCTCATGGGACAATGAGGTCTTTGCGAGACTTGCCGAGCTCTTTTGGCCCGGGCCATTGTCCATTCTTGTTCCGGCTGCTGCTGGTCTTTCTCCTCTGGTTGCAGACAGAGACGGGTGGACCAGTGTGCGTCAGTCCTCCAACGAGGTTGCTCAGGCCCTGGCCAGGTCAGCTGAAGTTCCGCTCGTGGCCACAAGCGCCAACCTTTCCGGTCAGTCTCCGGTTGAGCGCCTGGAGATGATCGATCCCAGGCTGGCCGAAAAAGTGGATGTGGTTTTCGGCGCCAGGCCGTATCCCAGGGGCGGTCTGCCCTCCACTGTGGTCAGGATAGTTGGGACGAACCATGTGCGCCTGGTCCGGCAAGGGGCAGTCAGTGCCGATGACCTGACCGCCCGTGGCTTTGAGATTTCTGAGGGCTGAGGGAGTGAGGGGGCTCCCTCATTTTGACCCCGAGCCGGGGATGGACACAATATTTGGGTTTGGACTGAAGCAGGAACCTCACTTTAGAGCAGGGAGTGTCACCTTGATGCAGCCGGTTTGATAAAGGGAGAAACTTTCGGGAAGCTCCCCTCACTCAGTTATTTTAAGACAGCGGGGCGGTACAATAAGTCCCAAATTCAGGCTCCCCCCTGGGCCATTGAGAGTGGGCGGGGCAGTAAAAAAAATTGTACTTCAGGATTCCTGCTTCAAGCCCTACCTAGGATTGGGGTACAAAAAATTTAACACCAAAAGGCTTAAAGTTTGGTTGTATTGTTTACAACTGACTGGAATGATGTTTTATTTTTCGTTTTTACGAATTGGCCTGGATTGTGCATGTAAAAAATCACCTTCCTCCTTTTGCCAGAGCCGGCCTTTCCAGGCATCCCTGCCCGGAAAGGCCGGTTTTGTTTTGGCTCCATCCTTTTTCGCCCCTGTCCTCGGCTTTTTGTCATCTGTTCTGAGAAGTCAGAGCAGCCTCCGGCTGCGCTGACTATTGGGTTTGAACTGAAGAAATTTCCTTGCTCTTGAGCAGAGCGTGTCGCCTTCGTCCAGCCAGTTTGATCAAAAGAGAACAGACCCTGGGAATGATTTGTATACGAGTCCTTGGGCCCTTCAGGCTCTCTGCACGAGCGACTCGAGCACGGCCTGCTGGACCGTCGAGCATTCGATTTCAGTCATGCAGAGCGGATTTTGGCAAAGGACTCGTCCAGTCTGACTGCATGGGGAACAGGCTTTGTCCAGAAAGATGACCCTGGCTCCCAATGGGGCCCACTGGGCCGGAGAGCTCGGTCCGAAAAGAGATACGACAGGTACTCCCAGGTAGCCGGCAAGATGCAGCGGCCCGGTGTCATTGCCCACAACCAGTCTTGCCTGCCGCAGCTTGGCCTGCAGGGCTTCCAGGTCCCAGAGCACACAGTGTTCAAAATCTTGTACCCGGATGCCGCGATCCATTTCAGCCGGACCAAGAACGAAGCAGGGATGCAGTCCTTGCCGGGAAAGCCATTCCGCCAGCTTGTGAAACCTGTCCAGAGGCCAGCAGCGCAGCGGGTGCCCCGCTCCAGGGAAAAGAAGGACAGTGGTTGTGTCGCCTGATGACGGTCCGGAAAGACCAAACAGTCTCCTCCACTCGGAAATCCAGCCTGGAAATTGGGGTATGCCGGCCTGCTCAAGCCCTTGGGCATACATCTCTCTGGGAGGGGTGGAGTATCCTGCACGGATGCCAGGCAGGAAGAGCAGCCGGGAAAAATTGAGGTCTGTGGGGGAGTTCTGAAGCCCGAACCAGATGAGCGCAGTGTTCTCCAGCTTCTCCGGCCAGGCTCGCGCGCTGGGGATCGATTCCACGGCCTGTCGAAAGTCCGGCGGGCAGGGGTGAAACCCCAGGGGGGAGGTCCACAGCTGTCTGTCGGATCGTCCGGCCCAGAGGAACTCTTTGTTCGGCCAGTGTTTGACCAGGATGCAGAGACCGGGCCATGACTGCAGGAAATCGCCAAGAGCCCCCCGGTGGACCGCAATGATGGTTTCGGCCTGCTCAAGCCGCGTCTTTATCCCTTTCGGGTGAGGATGGTCTTCAGGCAACACGTGTCTCCAGAAGATGCTTTCAGGACTGGGGAACAGCCTGGGTTTGATCCCTCTTTCAGCCCTGCCAGAGGCCTGGTCTTTACCCACACATAGGACAGTGGGTCTGAAGAAAGATTTT
>CAYOID010000078.1:0-14661 GCA_964403955.1 uncultured Desulfohalobiaceae bacterium
GCGAGTCCGCGAGCGGGCGTGAGAAATCTCTTTTCTTTGTGCTCCTGCTTCTGGCCGGTCCCCCTGTGCTCTGTGTGGGTAAAGACCAGGGCTGCCGGCAGGGCCACACTATGGTCAAGTCGCTCACCGATCTCAAAAAGGAACCGGACGACTGCTGTAAACCACGACCTGGGAAGCGGCTCCCAAGTCCAGACAGGGCTCACACGCGATGCACCATGTTTTTTCTGATCTGGCCACCCGGGTGTGGCTGGCATGAAATTTCGGATCGGAAAACAGTCCCCTTCGGAGGCCTGTGAAGATTCCTGCCGGGAGAGGGCTGGGCGCTCGGACAGCAAGCCGGTCCCGGGTCAACCCTGCCAGCCTGCCGGGGGAGTTCAGGCCGAGGCTCTCCATGACCGGGACCTGACCGCCAGGCCGATCCCTTTTCTGGTCAAAAACATCGCCATTCCAGCCAGTGTGGGCCTCTTTTTCCATACCATGTTCAATGTGGTGGACACGTTCTTTGCCGGGAGGGTGTCCACCGAGGCCCTGGCGGCCCTGTCCCTGTCCTTTCCAGCCTTTTTCCTGATCATCGCCCTGGGCAACGGCCTTGCTGTGGGGGCCACGGCCCTGATGGGCAATGCCCTGGGATCAGCTGATTCAGACAAGGCCTCTGTTCTGGCATTCCAGGGCCTTGTGGTCGGTCTTGGGGCAGGAGTCATCGTGAGCGGAATCGGGATCCTGGTCTCCCCCTTTCTGTTTCGCTCGCTGGGGGCCACAGACGAGTACCTGCACCTCTGCCTGCTCTATATGAACATCATCTTTGCCGGGGCGGCCGCCTTCATGCTGGTGTACATGAGCAACGCCGTCCTCCAGGCCCAGGGGAACACCAGGCCGCACCGGAACTTTCTCATTGCCGGGTTCGTGGCCAACTGCGTCCTGGATCCCTGGTTCATCCACGGCGGGCTGGGGGTGCCGGCCATGGGAATTGGGGGCGTGGCCCTGGCCACAGTGCTGATTCAGCTCGGCGGAGGGGTGTATCTGGGTTTCATGGCCTGGAAAAGCGGCCTGCTCAGGGTGGATCGAGCCAGGGGTCTTCTCCCGAAATGGGACGCGGTCTCAGAGATTGTCAGGCAGGGGCTGCCCTCCAGCCTGAACTACATGACCATCGGGCTTGGCATCTACGTGATCACATTTTTTGTCAGCGATTACGGCTCGGTGGCCGTGGCTGCCTATGGCGCGGCCATGCGGGTGGAGCAGATCGTGCTCCTGCCCAGCATAGGCCTGAACATCGCCACCCTGAGCCTGGTGGCCCAGAACAGGGGGGCCGGACTCCCGGACAGGGTCTGGGAGAGCATGCGGGTCTCCCTGGTCTATGGGGCCAGGATCATGGCCGTGGGGACCATTCTTGTCCTTGTCCTGGCCAGGCCTTTGATGTCTTTTTTCACCGCTGACCAGGCCGTGATCGATATCGGGACCACCTACCTGCGCATCGATGCCCTGGTCCTGTACGCCTATGTGGTCCTCTTCGTTCACGTGGCCGCTCTGCAGGGCGTCAAGCGCCCCATGTTCGGGGTCTGGGTCGGTCTTTTCCGCCAGATCCTGGTCCCGGCCCTGGTGTTCACTCTGATGACCAGGGTCCTGGATGCGGGGCTGCTGGGCATCTGGTGGGGCATCTTTGCCATCACCTGGACGGCTGCCCTGGCAGCTGCCTATGCCGGGCGCATCTACCTGAGCAGAATCCTGGCTGCCGACCAGCGGGACAGCGGCCCAGCAGAGGCATGAATCACAAGGGCAGCATGCAGATCATGAACTGCTCCTCCAGGACCAGACTTTCCTGGACAAGGTCGGGGCCAGGATCGGTGAGGGCGTCACGGCCGGGTATGGCTTGAAGCAGGTGGTCGAGGAGTATCTGAAGATCTTTCGCAATGTCGAGGACCCCTACCTCAGGGAGCGAGGCAAAGACATCGAGGATGTGGGCAAGTCGATTCTCAGGAACCTGTTGGGGATCCCCTCCCAAAGCACCTAAGTCTTTGAGCACAGCACCGTCGTGGTGGCCACCGACCTGTCCCCGGCGGAATTGGTGGCCCTGCGGCAGGACAATAACGGTTTCAGAAGCTGAGGCGGTCGTGGGCCAGGTTCTGACGATGGACAGCAGCGAGGCCATTGAGGCCTGGCTGGAGGAGAGGCTCAAAATCTGATCTCGGCTTTGCCTCAGGCAAGGCCGAGATCAGATTTTGACTGGCAGATTGTTTCAGTGGCCTGAAGCCGGCTCAGTGAGGATGGCTGTGCTCGTGAGGATGCTCTTCCGCGGGGTCGAGCCTGGGGATGACTGTGGGATGGCCGTCGATCAGGTGCAGGTCCACGGCCAGGCCGTAGACCTCCTCAATGGCCTGGGCCTGGATGTCGGCCACCTGCCCGGCTGAGTGGATCCGGCCGTCTTTGAGGAACAGGTAACGGTCGGCAAAGCGCAGGGCCGTGTTCAGGTCGTGCATGGTCATGACCCCGCCGACCCGGTGCTCTTTGACCACTTTCTTGATCATGGACAGGATGTCGATCTGGTTTTTGAGGTCCAGGGAGCTGGTGGGCTCATCCAGGAGAATGAGGGTGGGATCCTGGACCAGGGCCCTGGCGATGGCCACCTTCTGCAGCTCCCCCCCGCTGAGCTGGTCCACATGGCGAAGGGCCAGGCTTGTCAGGTTGAGGCGTTTGATGGCCGCGTCCACAATTTTCAGGTCCTTGTCCCTGACCCTCCAGCGGATGTAGGGCCGACGGCCCATGAGAATAGTGTCGAAAACGGTCATCCGGCTGGTCTGGGACTGCTGGGCCACATACCCGATGGTCTTGGCGATGTCGTCCAGGCTCATCTTCAGGATGTCCCGGTCTTCGACCATGATCGCACCGGATCGCGGGGCAAGAATGGTGTTCAGGCACTTGAGAAGGGTGGTCTTGCCCACCCCGTTCGGTCCCAGGATGGCCAGGAGCTCCCCGGGGGGGACCTGAAAGCGGACGTCCGCAAGCACAGGGTGGCTGTTGTAGGAAAAGGTCAGGCCCTGGACATCGAGGATCATTGCCTGGCCCCCCTGATGATCAGGGCGATGAACACCGGGGCCCCCATGAAAGCGGTCAGGATGGAGACCGGCAGGACCTGGGGGGCCAGCATCAGTCTGGCGGCCGTGTCCGACAGGAGCAGGAGCAGACCTCCGGCGACAATGGAGGCCGGGAGCAGGAAGCGGAGGTCGGAGCCGATGCAACGGCGGACCATGTGCGGGACCACCAGCCCGACGAATCCGATGATGCCCAGGAAAGAGATGATGACCGCTGTGAGCAGGGTGGCCATGAGCATGCCCAAGAGTCTGGTCCTCTGGACATGGACGCCCAGGCCTCTGGCAGTCTCGTCACCAGCGTCAATGGCGTTGTAGTTCCAGCTGTTGACCATGAAGTACACCGAGGCCACCAGGGTGACCGCGGTGATCAGCCCCAGCTCGGACCAGCTGGCCCGGGCCGTGTCCCCAAAGGTCCAGAAGACCATGGCCGCCAGCTGGACATCGTCGGCAAAATACTGCAGGAGCATGGTCCCGGCTGTGAACAGGGCCCCCAGGGCCACACCAGTCAGGATCATGATCTCGGGGGTGGCCCCCCTGATCCTGGACACGGCCATGATCACGCCTGCTGCTGCCAGACTGAAGATAAAGGCGGACAGGGTGGTCACGTAGGGGTTAGTGATGTTCACGGCCCCGGCATTGGTGCTGGCCATGATTCCTGAACCAAGGATCATGACCGAAAAGGCGGCCCCAAAGGCCGCAGCATGGGAGATGCCCAGGGTGAAGGGCGAGCCCAGGGGGTTGCGCAGAATGGACTGCATGGTCGCCCCGGAAACGGCCAGGCCGGCCCCGGCCACGATGGCGGCCGCTGCCTGGGGGAGCCTGATGTTCCAGACGATGATGTCGAAACGGGCGCTGCCCGACCCCCCGAACAAGCTCTTGATCACAGCCAGGATCGGGACATCGGCCGAGCCCAGGGACACGGCGATGACCATGGAGGTGAGCATGGCCAGGGACACGACAAGGACAAAGCCTATTTTACGTCCGATGTAGCGGGTGTAGTCGTCCGGGACCTGGCCGTCGTTGAAATGCATGGAAGACCTCGATAAAAAAGGGCTTTCAGTTCAGCGGAATTGGCTCAAAGGCCATACCCTGGAACATGGCGTTCATGTCCTCAAAAACCGGCTCGCCCAGGAGGAACTCGTAGATCTGGTCCGCCCTGGCTTCGGACGTGATGTCCTCAAACTGCTGCGGGTAGAGAAGCTTGCCGATGAAGTAGGCGTTGGCCAGGATGGATCCGAAGTTCGTTGTGTACCAGTTGTAGGGCAGCAGACCGTAGACCCGGCCTTCCCGGACTGCAGTCAGGATCTGGTAGGCAGGATCGGTCTTGAGCTCATGCAGCCCGCTGGCCCCGCTGCCAAGCTGAAGGGTGGCCAGGTCCAGAAAGAGGACATCCGGATCCCAGACCACGAGCTGCTCCTTGGCCACGTCTGCCTGCCTCAGAATTTTGCCTCCGGGGCCTGGGCTCCGGGCTACGTTGTCGGCGTTGACGAACTCGAACGGAGGATACCCCGGCTCTGTGGACCGATAACCGTGAGGCCCCTTGAAGGCCACCCCGCCGATGAAGACCGACGGCCTTTTGTCACCGGGGATGTCCTGGGTCCTGCTGTTCAGATCGGCGATGACCGAGTTGAAGAAGGCGATGACCTCGTCCGCCCTGTCAGCCTTGCCGATCACCTTGCCCATGACGCGCAGGGATGTCTCCAGTTCCGGGCGCAGTTCATCCAGGTTGCCGTAGTTCAGGACCACGACCGGGATGGAGGTTTTAGCCTGGAGCTCTTCCGGGTCGTGGCCCATGGTGGGATAGGTCTTGAAAATGACCTGGGGCTGCGGATCCAGGGAGACGATGAGCTCCGGGTTGTCATGGCCTCGAAATTCGCCGAAGATCGGCATGGACTTGAACTCCGGGTTGGCCAGGGCATAGGGCCGGGCATCGAAGCTGCGGCGCCTGGTCTCGATGTCGTCCACAGCCACAATCAAGTCCTCGGCCTGGAGATAGGTCAACAGGCGGAGACATCCTGGACCGGAGCAGATGACCCGGCTCACCGAGTCCGGGACCTCCACTGTCCGGCCGGCTGCATCAGTGATCGTCCGGGCGGCCTGCAGGTTCGACCCGGCCAGGAGCCCGACCAGGACAAGCATCACGGTGAAATGAGGGATTTTTGTGAACATGGTCACTCCTGCCACAGCGAGGCCAGAGGCTGCGCTAGTATGAAACTCCTGATTCCATTTTGCGATCACGATGACATACATATGTGTCTACAGACTGGTAAAAAGAGCAAAAATGGCGATCACTTCGAATGCAAAATGGAATGAGTGATGTTTGTTTTTCTGACGGGCGAGCGCCGCTCGCCCCTACGAGCACGATCATTGAGTCAGGCCCTGGACGTGCAAGACAACCTCATGGCCGTTGACGGGCTTGTAGGGGCGACTGGCAGTCGCCCTTCGAGTGAGGCAATTTTTGCTGTCTTCCTCTGTGATATGTTTGTTTCGCTCTGTTCCCTAAAGAGTTCAGGCTTGACTTTCATATGATTTTGTTTTTCGTAACACGAAATGTGGCAGAAATTTGTAATGAGGTCAACATGCACAGGAGGGACGATGAAAAAGGAGCTTATGATGCTGGGAGTGATGCTGGTGTTGGGATTGACCGCATGGAGCGGGACGGAAGCTGAAACTGGCGCTGAAAATCCCCTGGTTGCCTTGAAGACATCTCAGGGAGAGATCGTGGTCGAGCTCATGCCTGACAAGGCTCCAGCCACAGTCAAAAACTTTCTGAACTACGTGGACAGCGGATTTTATGACGGAACACTCTTTCACCGGGTGATCAAGGGGTTCATGATCCAGAGCGGCGGGTTCACTGCCGGCATGGAACGGAAGGAAACCGATCCGCCCATAGTCAACGAGGCCGACAATGGCCTGAAGAACAAGCGCGGGACCATCGCCATGGCCAGGACCGGGGATCCGCACAGCGCCACGTCCCAGTTTTTCATCAACCTCGAGGACAACGCCTTTCTGGATTTCAAGGCCAAGACGGACAGAGGCTGGGGGTATGCCGTGTTCGGGAAGGTTGTCCAGGGCATGGAGGTGGTGGACAGGATTGGGGCGGTCAGGACCGGAACAGTCGGAGGTTACCGGGATGTGCCGGTCGAGCCGGTCCTGATAGAGGAGGCGGGCCTGGTGAGGTGATGGATGTGGATGATGCCACCCATCCGCAAAAGATGTCATACGAGCGGGCGGATGGTTCAAACTCTTTTCTCAGGCCCACTGTTCTGTGTGTGGGTCAAGACCAGGCCGCCAGTCTGACTGAAACCCCAGATCAAGCCGTCGAGCCATCAGTCTTCTTTCCTTTGAGTGCACGCTGAGCATGTGCTGATGTCCCTGTGCCTGGATCTGGGGCTTCTTCCTGTCTGACAACAAGGGTGAGCCCGTGCTGCTCGACAACCCTGACTGTGCTCCCGGCCGGAATCGACTGGGGAGGTTCGCTCCGGGCCTTCCATGTCTGCCCCCTGACCTTGATGGTCCCCCCTGGGGCCAGGCTTTTCAAGACCTTGCCCTGCAACCCCTTGAGTCCGTAATAGTCAGCGTGCTCATTGTCGTAGGCAGGCCAGAGAAAGAAGAACAGGACCACGTCCTTGGCCACCCAGATGACAAGGATGGCCCACACCACCCAGAGGTCCAGGCCGGTCTTGATCCTGAGCAGCCAGAGCAGGAGGGCGACCAGCAGGGCCGCAGGGATTTGAAGCAGGGTGTACTTCAGGGCTGCCTTGCCCGTCCATCCGGTCTTGATCATCAGAAAGAGAACCCGCTGGTGCAGAACTGTTGCACGGTCATGAAGCGTTTCCGGCAGGAGCACAGGCATGAGGCCCAACTCCTTCTTTTGAAGGCGATCATCAAGGAGTTGGACTACGGCCTGTGCATTCACCTGGAGGAACAGGGAGCCAAACACCTCTGCTCCCACCTGGATGTGATCAAATCCGGCCTGGATCAACTCTGCGCAAGCAAAAAGTGACCAGGAGAGCAGCCCTCCAGCAGCAGGAGCGGCTACAAGCTGATCAGGGCATCAATCTCGACATCCGCCCCTTTGGGCAGGGCGGCGACCTGGATGGCCACCCTGGCAGGAGGATCAGCCGGAAAGAACTGAGCGTAGGCCTGGTTGACCCGGTTGAAGTCATCCATGTCAGTCAGATAGACGGTCAGCTTCACGGCCCGCTCCAGACTGGTGCCTGCGGCCTGGGCAATGGCCTGGACGTTCTTCAGGCATTGCCGGGTGCGGTCTTCGATCTCCCCTGGGACAAAACTGCCTGTAGCCGGATCAAGGGGCAGCTGGCCGGAGATGAAGACGAGGCTTCCCGTGACCATGGCCTGGGAATAAGGGCCAACCGCAGCTGGGGCCTTGTCTGTGGAGACGGCTCTGGGCTCATCTGAATGTGGCATGTTCCAATCCTCCTTGTGGTGATGGTGAGGTGTGGACCTGGTCGGTCCTGGTGCAGAGACAATGTTCACAGCTCGTCCAGAAGAAAGGCCTCTGCCTTGCGGGAGAAGGCCGATACCTGAGTCCTTTGCCATGTCTGGTCCATGCCCAGCTCAATGGCCATGAGCCGGGCCACTTCAGGGGCGATATCCACACTGGCCCGGGCATCCAGAATCAGGGACCTGGTCCTGTGGGCCAGGACATCATAGACTGTCTGGGCCAGCTCCTGCCTGACGCCATACAGCACTTCCGCTTTGAGATAGGGTAAATTGGGGTGCAGGGGTTCCCTGAGGTCAGGATTCTCTTCGCACAGCTTCAGAACAACCTCCTTGTCGCTGCCGTAGGCATCCAGGTGGTTGCCCGCCTCGACCCGGTCTGTCCAGCCATGGAGTTTGAGCTCCTCTGTCGGGCAGGTTCTCCTTGGCAGGCCTGCGAAAAGGGCGGTCTGGGTCACAGTCTCCTCGGCCATTTTTCTGTAGGTGGTCCACTTCCCGCCGGCGATGGAAATGAGTCCGTTCCTGGAGATGGTCAGGTGATGGCTTCTTGACAGGGACGACGTCCGGGCAGAGGTGTCCCCGCAGATCAGAGGCCTGATTCCGGCAAAGGCGCTGAGAACGTCTGCTCTTTTCGGGGCTCGGGACAAATAGCTTCCGGCATGTTTGAGCAGGAAGTCAATCTCTTCCTGCAGAGGCCTGGGTTCCATGTCTGATGCGTCCAGGAGGGTGTCGGTGGTTCCAACCATGACCCTGTTCCGCCAGGGGACCATGAAGATGATCCGCCCGTCGTCAGTGTGGGGGACCATGATGGCTGTCTCCCCGGGGTCGAACATGGGGTCCAGGACAAGGTGCACACCCTGGCTGGGCACGATGAGTCTGCTGCTTTCCGGGCGATCCATGGCCCGGAGGTGATCGACGAATGGACCGGTGGCGTTGACCACGGCTCTTGCCTGGAGCTCATACTCCCTCCGCCCCAGCTCTTCCCTGGCCTGGACTCCTTTGACCACGGAGCTGCTGTCTTTGATCAGCCCGGTGACCTTGACGTGGTTCAGGACAGTGCCTCCCAGGTCAGCCACTGTCCTGGCCAGGGTCACGGCCAGCCTGGCGTCGTCGAACTGGCCGTCGTGGTAGATCACGCCACCCCGCAGTCCTTCGCGTTTCAGAGCAGGAATGTACCCAAGGGTGGAGGCCCTGGAAAGCATCTTTGACTTGCCAAAGCCCAGTTTTCCGGCCAGCATGTCGTAAATTTTCAGACCCACCCCGTAAAAAGGCCGCTCCCACCATTTGTAATCCGGAACCACAAAAGCCTGGTTGAACACCAGGTGGGGGGCGTTTTTCAGCAGCAGACCCCGTTCATGCAGCGCCTCCATGACCAGGGCGATGTTGCCCTGCTGGAGATAGCGAACACCACCGTGAATGAGCTTGGTGGACCTGCTGGAAGTTGCCTGGGCAAAGTCGGCCTGCTCCAGAACCAGCGTGCTGTAGCCTCTGGCGGCGGCGTCGACCCCCACTCCGAGCCCTGTGGCCCCACCCCCGACCACAATGATGTCCCATGTCCTGGAAGTGTCCTCCAGAGCTCTGATCATCTCCTTTCGATCCATGCGCTCTCCTGAGTGAGTGTGTCTCAGCTCTGCACAAGACAGCTCTGACATAGTGTCTCGCCTGACCCTGGTGCAAAGTCAAGCACCATCCTCTGCCTGAGCCAGAAGAGTCGATCCAGATCCGTTCTGGAGCGCCAGCCTTTCATTGACTGCAGGGATGAGTTCAATTACCTCAGTTGAGACATGACACCCATACCTGCCCGAAACAACTGGCGTCCCGTGCTCGGGCTCGGGCTTGGAGCCACCCTGATCAGCTTCTCGGCTGTGTTTGTCAGGCTGGCCGAGGTAGGGCCGGTGACCGCAGGGTTTTACAGGGTTTTGTTCGGGGGGCTGTTTCTGCTCCTGTTCGCCCTGCTCAAAGGGTATCTGGCCAGGATCGACCTGCGCAGCGTCCTCCTGGGCACCATGTGCGGGGTCATCTTTGCCTTGAACCTGACCATGTGGCACAACTCCATTCACCTGGTTGGTCCGGGGCTGGCCACAGTGCTCTCCAACTTCCAGGTCTTCTTCATGGCCCTGGCGGGCATTGTCTTCTTCAGGGAGCAGCTGACCTGGAAGTTCTTCGGAGCCGTTTTCCTGGCTGTCCTGGGCCTCTTTTTCCTGGTGGAGCCGGGCTGGACCGCCCTGGGCAGCGACTGGCGGATGGGGGTCGTGTTCGGGCTGCTGGCTGCGATGTGTTACACGGCCTATCTGCTTGCGGTCCGGCATCTGCAGACAGATCAGGCTTTCGGCTCCGTGGTGGTCAACATGGCCGTGCTGTCCCTGATCACTGCCCTGATCATGGGCCTGGAGCTCCAGGCCCTTGGTGAGTCTTTCCGGATACCGGATACGATGAGTTTGCTGTCCCTGGCCGGGTACGGTTTTTTTTCCCAGATGGTGGGCTGGATCCTGATTTCCACATCCATCACCAGGCTGCCGGTCTCTGTGGCTGGATTGCTCATCCTGCTCCAGCCTTCCCTGGCCTTTGTCTGGGACATCCTCTTTTTTCACAGGCCCACATCGCTCATGGACGGCATGGGGGCCCTGATGGCCTTTGCCGCCATTTATTTGGGCGCAACCAGACAGAAGGCGGGACATGGACAGTCAAAATAAGGTCCTTTCTCCTGCTGCCCTGGGAGCTTTGGCTGCCCTGCTGGCCGGAGTCTTGTTCGGGCTGCTCAACGTGACCATCAGGCTGTCCGAACCTTCCCTGACCATCTGGCACATGATGTTTGGCCGAAGCGTGACCGGGGTGGTCCTCATCCTGATCATGGCCCGCAGGATGCGCACCGTGCTCATCAGAGGGCAGGCAGCCGCTCTGGCCTTGATCGGGCTGACCGGGACCCTGGGCATCCTGGGACTGACCCATGCCCTGCTGGAGATCCCGTTGTTTCAGGCCCTGGTCCTGTTCTACACCTATCCGGCTGTGGCCGCTCTGACCTCTCCCTGGCTGACCAAAGACACCCATGACCTCAAGGACTGGGGATTCATCGGCCTGGCTTTTGCTGGGATCTGCTGCATTCTGTGGTCAGGCAGCGCAGGCCGGCTGGGCCTGACAGCGGGGCATCTGTCCGCACTCAGTGCTTCCCTGGGGCTGGGGCTGACCATGACCCTGATCAGGCGGGTCAGGCCGAAGGTCAGCTCCCTGAGTCCGATCTTTGCCATCTCAGTTGTGGGGTCAGTCATCTGCGTACTGCCCCTGTTCCACTCCGGGGTGGGGTTTCGAGTTTCAAGCCACGGCTTGCTCTGGATTCTGATCATCGGCATTTTGGCCGCCAGCGCCCACATTGCCACCAACAAGGCGCTTGGGTATATCTCGTCCTCCAAGGTCGGCATCTTCAGCTCGACTGAAGTCCTGTACGGGGCCCTGATCGGGCTGTTCCTGTTTTCCGAACCCCTTGGCTGGTCCACCCTGATCGGCGGGGCCCTGATCCTGGCCGCCAGCATCGGTTTGATGCGCGAGACTCCGGGATCAGCCATTCCTCAGCCAGAGTGCCGGCAAGCATCCGGAAAATGATATGGGGCTGGAAGCGGCTTGCACTTTTATTTCATTCTTTTATGATCAAACCGGATGAGATGCCGAGTTCAACCCATGGAGGCAAGCACGATGTCGAAAATCAAAGGAAGCCGGACCGAAAAGAACCATTTCGAGATCCTGGCTGAAAACTGGTGATAGGGCAGCCTTTCTGTGCAGCAGAGAGGAGAGGGAATCAGCAGTCGAGCCTTGGCCAGGAGCTGCGACTGGGGACTGCCGACAACAGCTCAAGAACACTGCGACCAGGAGAACACCATGGCGGATGGTGATCAAACCCCGGACTATTCGTGTGACAACCTTCCCAAGGGCCCGTGTTCAAAACAGAACAGACATCTTCTGAACAGGGCGGCCCGGCCTGAACTTTTGAACAACCTCTGCCAGGGGTTGGGACAGATCAATGAGGTCATCCATCAGCTCCTCCTTGGGCGGGACCACCTCTTTGAAGAGGCCTGCCGCATCGCAGTCGAGCTCGGTGGTTTCAAGCTGGCCTGGGTGGGGATCATCGATCCTGATACACTGTGGATCAAGCCCATTGCCAAGGCTGGGGAAGCCGGCAGGTATGTGGAGCAAATCGCTGTCTCAGTCGACCCCAGCCTGTCTGAGGGACACGGCCTGTCCGGCCGGGCCGTGCAGGAAGACCGGCACGTCATTGTCAACGACTTCCTGGCCGATCAATCGGTGTCCCGATGGCACGAGATGGCTCAAAAGATCGGCATCCTGTCTGCCGGGGTCTTTCCCCTGCGTCAGCGGGGACATCCGGTGGGGGTGCTCAAGCTCTATGCTGATCAGGTGGATTTTTTCGACTCCGACCTGGTGGACCTGCTCCTGGTGATGACCAGGCACATCAACTTTGCCCTGGACAAGCTGGAGTACCGGAAGGTGCAGCTTCAAGGCTGATCAGCCCGTATTGGAGGCAGTCTTGACAGTGCCGCTTTCAGGGTCAAAAAAGATGCGGCCGTTGCGGAGCGGGTCGGTCAAGGTCAGCGAGTGCCCTCCGATCCGGACCTCTGTCCCGGGGTGAGAGGTCTTGAGGACCGTCACTCCGGCACTGAAAGCTGAGGACAGGTCCTGGTCCTTCTTTTGGCGAATCTGCTGGTCGAGCTCTTTGTGCTTCTTCAGAAGGTTGGCCTTATGGGTGATCAGGCGGGCCGCCTTGGACCGCCTGGGCTCGCTCAGACGGCTCAGGAGCACATGGGCGTCCTCTGTCCCGATGGCTGCCTCGATTCTGGCAATCTGATCCTTGACCCGCTCCCTGTCCTTGAGAAGGGCAGGGTCCGGCCTGATCTCCGCCCCCAGGATGATCAGGGTCTTGATGCCACGCTCGGAACCGATGGTGTTCGCTTCCACCCCCTTATTGCAGCGGATGGTCCCGCCCTGCAGGGTCCCTTTCTTTGCTGTCACCCGGACTGTGCCCTGGGCTGTGACCCGGCAATTGGTCATGTCGTTGTCTATACTGACATCGCCATCAGCTTCGATTGCCGCGTTTTCGGCAAAGGACGCCTGGACGTTTCCCCCGGCCTGAACCAGGCCTGATGCGTCATGAACGATTCCGCCCTTGACCAGGCAGTCCCTTCCAGCCATGACCCGGGCATCTTCAATCGTGCCGTCAACCAGCACGTCTCCCGGGGCCTGGACGACAAACCCGGACTGAATGTTGCCGCGGATGTGGACTGAGCCGCTGTCCAGTTCAATGTTGCCGATGGAGTAATCCACATCACCTTTGATCTCCAAAAGATCGCTCACGGAAAGGGTGGCCCCGTCCCAGGCCACAACACCCGGGGCGGTGGCATAGAATTCGAGGTCAGGATCGGACACGGTGTCCCCTTGGGCTGCTGGCCGGCCCTCTTCGTGGGCAGGCTCAGACCCTTGAGCGGATTCAGCCTGGACGTACAGGGTGTGGGGGCGGCCGTTGCAAACAACAGCCACATTCTCTCCAATCCTGACCTGGAGCGGAGGATCGGCTTCTGCTGGAACCGGATGGCCAAAGATGTCCCGCCCGGGGGTGCCGGGTTCAGGTCCGAGGGTCCTGGCCACCAGTTCCCCAGCCTGGACGCTGTGGTAGAGCCTGCGGTCATGGAAGTCGATGCAGGCCGCAGCGTCATCCTCGGGTGAGATCGCCTGCCGGTTTTTGTACAGGCAAAGATCAGCCCGGCGTCCTTGACGGGCTGGAACTCCTCTGGCCACCAGGGTCGAGGCCTGAGGCTCTCTGGTCCTGGAGGCGGTCTTGATGGCCTGGGAGAGGCTTTGAGCCTCGATCTCGGCCTTGACTCCGGCCTTGGCCAGCTCGTGCTCCATCCTGTCCACGGTCACGGCCTGACCCAGAAAGTCCCGGTGGAAGATGATCGCAGTGAGCTGCAAACGGTCCTCGGAAACCTGGAACAGGGGTTTGATCCTCATCAGGCCTTCCATGCGGGTCACCAGCCCATAACCCTTGGCCGTGATTGTCCTGGCCTGCGGATCAAAGCCCCATCCAGCCTTGTCGGGAACGGACAGCTCCTGAGGCTCGCGGCAGCTGCTTGGCTCCAGGACGGTGCCGTCGATTCCGGTCCCGGCCCGGCCCTGGACAGGTTCTGTGGCCCGACCGATGGTGTCTCCGGAAAAGACCGGGTAGCGACTGTCCCCGGAGAGCTCGATACAGGCGTCCTTTGGTTCAAGCGGTGGGGTCCCTCCGGTGGCGATGGGGATGTTCGGCAGCGAGGACTGGTTCTTCCTGGCCAGTTTCAAGTGGCGCTTGATGGATTTGAGGTCCAGGTTGGCCTGGATCCCCAGGTCCTTGACCGCCTGTTCGATATGTTTGACCTGGATAGCTTCCCCGTGGAAGTCCTGATGAAAAAGGGTGGCTTTGAGGGTCAGCCGGTCTTGGCTGACCTTGAACAGGGGAGTGAGCTTGAGCTCATCGTCCTTGATAACCACAAGACCGTACCCCTGGGCCACAATGTTGCCGTTTTCCGGGTCAAGGCGCAGTCCGGGCCACTGGGGGCCGGGGGCCTGAATGTCGGCGGGGGAGGAATCAGGGTCCGGGTTCTGACTGTCCTGGCCTGAAGCAGGGGGAGAGCGAAGCCTGCCGACCACAGCCTTGGGAAAGACTGGAAACAAGCGGTTGCCGAACCATTCGATGCGTTTTTCCAAGGATGGGGGCATGCCTCGTATGAAATTCCTTCTCGGAGTTTGTTCTATGCCGATAGACCTGGCCCCAGGGCCGGCCGCTTGGAAAGCGGCGGCCTACCCGGAATCCAGCTGTTTTTTCAAGTAGGTCGGCTCTGTCCCAGAGCCAGCCCATTTTCGAAACTCCCAGCAGAGGCTCAGGTCACAGCATGTGATCCTGTGAAAGTTTCTACCCTGATCACACTGGCCAAGTTGAGTGTCATCTCGCGACAAGTCGGAGAGCTTTTCTTCCCTCAACCATCCACCCTCGACCCTCGACCTGTCAGCCCTGCCAGAGGCATGAGCTTGGCACACACATACCACAGTGGGAAAAGAGTTTTGAACCACCCGT
>CAYOID010000079.1:0-14394 GCA_964403955.1 uncultured Desulfohalobiaceae bacterium
GGAGCTGTCCGAAGGACTGAGGGGTAGGGGGAGCTCCCCTCACTCAGTTCCGTGATGAGTGTTGCTCATGAGCGATTTGCCCATGTACCTCGGCTTTGAAGCTCAAAATGGTCAACCTCACTGAACTGAGTGAGGGGTGAGGGGTTCTTCCTCATGAAGTTTCATACAGGCTCTGCCGCTCGGAAAGCGACAAACCAACCCAAAAACACTCCTGGATTGTCCTGGTAGGGCGGCCCTGTCCCAGGGTCAGCCCAGACTGGCTTCACACATCCCCCAGCCGTTGCTTCATCACCTGCAACATACAGACACTCCACAGGGCCGGCCGCTTGGAAAGCGGCGGCCTACCCGGAAAAGAATCCCAGCTCATGTGTCAGTCAGGGTTCCCATGTCTCATCTTTATCTGCGCTCTTTTCTTTATTCTTCATCCTCCATCCTTCTTCCTCCATCCTTCATCCTTCATTCTTCATTCTGAATTCTGAATTCTGAATTCTGCCCTCTGTCCTCTGTCTTCTATCTTCTGTCATCTGTCCTCTGCCTTCTGTCGTCTGACACTCACGAACCCGAACACGCACATGAGCACTCCGCCGATCCAGATCCAGTTGACCAGAGGGTTGATCCTGATCTGGACCCTGATGACCTCGTCCTTGGTGGTCCCGAGCAGGGTGGCGTATATCTCCTTTCCCAGACTGGGCAAAACCGAGGCCTCGGCAAAAGGCTGGTCAAAAAGCCGGTAGAACCTCCGTTCCGGAGTGAGCACCCCCAGAGACTCCCCGTTTCTCTCCACCAGGATCCTGGCCTGAACTGCCTGCATGCTTTGGGTCTGAGAGGTTTTCAGGTCCTGGTAGGTCAGTCTCAGGTCGTCAATGCTCATCTCCTGCCCCTTGCTGAGGATGGACTCCTCGATCTGCTTGTAGGGGCCTGAAACGGCAATGCCCAGTCCTATCAGGGCCAGGCCGAAATGAACTCCGTAGGCCCCGAACCTGGATCGAGACCGGCGCACTGATCGTCTGGTCAGAAGGACAGCCGCCATGGACACGCAGGAGGTCAGGGCCAGCCCAGCCGCTGTCAAAGCCAGCCAGTGGCGAATGTCGGCCATCCATAGAGCGGCCAGAAAAAACACCAGGGCCAGGGCCACGAATCCGAGCATGCCCGGGCTCTTTTTCCAGGCCCGCCAGCCCAGCCAGGGGCAGACTGGAAGCAGGATCAGGATCAGGGACATGAGCGGCAGGCAGACCCGGTTGTAGAATCCGGCATCCAGGCCCATGGTGTTCTCGGACCACAGACTGGAGAGCACAGGCCACATGGTCCCCAGGATGATGACCAGGCCCACGGCGATCAGCACCCAGGCCAGCAGGAGCAGAAAGCCCTGCCGGCTGAGCAGGCCGGCCTGACTCCGGCCGCTTGTGAAGCCTGAAAACACGGCCCCCAAAACCATGAGCACCAGGGAAGCTGCAATGGCAACGAGCAGGGGCGTTCCCACCCCGCTGCCCCCAAAGGCGTGCAGGGACTGCAGCACCCCGCTGCGGGTCAGGAAGGTGGCAAAGAGGCAGAGCGCAAAGGTCAGGACAGTCAGAAACAGGTTGCTGCGGCCAAGCTCCTGGCCCTGCCGACCCAGAAGCGAGGTGTGCAGAAAGGCGCTGGCGCTCATCCAGGGGATCAGGGAGGCGTTTTCCACAGGGTCCCAGGCCCAGTACCCCCCCCAGCCGAGCTCCATGTAGGACCACCAGGCCCCAAGGACAATCCCGGCCGTCAAAAAGACCCAGGACCCGAGAAACCAGTTTCTGACCCGCTGCAGCCAGGCCTGATGCGTCTCGGTCAGTCCAGAGGCCAGTGCGGCGCAGGCCGGAATGGTGAACCCGGCATATCCGATGAACAGCAGCGGAGGGTGAAAAATCATCCCGGGATGCTGAAGCAGGGGGTTCAGGCCGTTGCCTTCGGCAGGGGCCGGGGAGATCTGGAGAAAAGGATTGCTGACCGTGGTCAGCATGAACAGGAAAAACCCCTGCACAGCGAAAAAAAAGGTCCAGAAAAATGTCCTGGTCCGGGGGGGCATGTCTGCGTAGCCGGGCCGGGCGGCCCAGAACAGACCGCATCCGCTGATCATCAGGGCCCAGAAAAGAAAGGAGCCTGTCTGTCCGGCCCAAAAGGCGCTCAAGGCATAGGCCCAGGGCAGGAGGGAGTCTGTGTAGTCAGCCACGTAGAGGAAGGAAAAATCCCGCCTGACCAGGGCCACGAGCAGGATCAAAGAGGCTGCAAGCACGAGCAGCCCCACGCCTCTCTGGGCCCGTTCCAGCCATATCAGCCCTTGATCGCTGCCCCTCCAGCTCAGGCGCAAGGCCCAGAATCCACTGAGCACCGAAAGGGCGAAAGCCGCAAGGAGCGCCCAATAGCCAAAAAGATGCATGGTCAATGTCCCGATGGTCCAGTTTGCGGATTGGTATCCAGGGAAGAAGCTGCACGGAGAGCTGGAGACGTGTTCCGCCCTTGAAGTCTCATCAGCGTCTGTCTGCCCCATGAGCGGACACAAGAAAACCGGCCTGCAGTCAGCACAGCGGCATCTCGCTTGCTCCCACTCAATGCCTACTTTTCATACTTGGATGGACACTTGGTCATCAGGGAATGCGCAGCAAAGTGATCGTCCGAGACCTGCATGGCCCCCTCGACAATCACTTCCACTCCGGGCTTGAACGTATCCGGAACAGCCCCGGAGTAGCTGACCCTGATGGTATGCCCCGGCCTGTCCTTGTCCGCAAGGTTGAACTCGATTCCGGTCATTCCCTGATTCCGGTTCAAGCCCTCAGGGTCCACGGTTCCAAAGAGCCTGGCCTGCTCATCCGCTTTGAGCCCTTTGGCCAGGGCTTCTGAAACATTCAGAAAGTAGACGCTGTTCGAGCTCAACCCGCTGACTATCAAATACCCCACGCCCCCAAGGAGCAGGGCAAAAGCGATTCCATAGGTCAGTTTGTGTCGGCCCATGGCCCTCTCCTCATTAAAGATGCCGTCCAAAGCCCTTTTTCCGCTGCAGGGCCAGCTTGCGCATATCCGCAACCTGATCGGTTTCATCCATGATCTCGTTGCCCAGGATCTCTTCCAGAATATCTTCCAGGGTGATCAATCCGGCAATCCCGCCGTACTCATCCAGGACCACCGCCAAGTGCAACCTGGATTCGAGGAATTTGACCAAAACCCGGTCCAAGGTCAAGGGCTCGGGGATGAAGTGGGCCTCCTTCATCAGCTCGCTGAGGCGAAGGTCATGCTCGTCCCTGGCCAGGGCGGCCAGCACTTCCCGCCTGTAGACAATGCCCACGATATTTTCCGGGTCTCCCTCGGCAAACACCGGGACCCGGCTGTAGGGCCAGACCCGTTCCTCGTCCCAGACCTGGGACACTGTCTTCTCGGCCGGCAGGGAAAAGACGACCGTTCTCGGGGTCATCACATCCCTGACTGTCTTGGTGTCCAGCATGAGGATGTTGTGGATGGAGAGCTCCTCGAACCTCTTCAAGACCCCTGATTTTCTGGTCAATGTGGCCAGGGCCCGGACGTCTTCTTCAGACGTCTCCGGGCCGGTGTCGGCCCTGCTCAGAAGGCCGACCACCACTCCGATGACCCTGATCACAGGTTTGAAAACCACAACCAGGACAGCCAGAGGCTTGGCCAGGAGAGTGGAGAAAAACCGATTGTAAATCACCCCCATCGTCTTGGGAATGATTTCGGATAAGAAGAGGATCAGCAGGGTAAAAACAATGGAGAAGGTGAACAGGGACCCTTCTCCGAACACGGCTACTGCTGCCGCACCGGCCACCGCAGCCCCGGCCGTGTTGGCCACGGTATTCAGGGTCAGGATAGCGGTGATGGGTTCTTCGACCCTGGTGCGCAGCCCAAAGAGGATGTGCCCCGACTTTTTCCCGGACTTGCGCAGATTCTCGATATGACTCCAGGGCACGGAGTACAAAACAGCTTCTGCCAATGAACACAGGGCTGAAATGCCCACAGCCAGACCCACCGCAGTGATCAACGTCCACATAAAGAGCTGTCTCGCAGGGTTCCGGGTTCAGGGGTCCAGGGTTGTGTTTTGGGACAGACCTGTGAAGTATTAAGGCCTTGATATGAAACGTAAAGGCTCAAACCAAGGACGCTCGCAGAGACGGTGCGCTGCACATCCAGGTTGCAGCCGCATCCTGTTTGGCTCTGAGTGACATTCCCCTCATGATCCCAGAAAAACAAATGCTATCAGAACCATGACCAGGCTGCAATACAGGTTCAGGAGCCCTGGATATCCTGCCCGCTCGCCTGCATGCCTTGTGGCTGAGTCAGAGCTCTGCTATGGAAGGTGCGGCTGCAAAAACTCACAATGCAGCCGCAGAAACCAGAAGCCAGAATTCAGAATTCAGAATTCAAAAACCAGAATAATCAAAGTGTTACATACACCAATTGACTTCGAAAAACCGCTGCTTGCACCTTTTGCACTGGTATGAAACTTCATGAGAAAGAACCCCTCACTCAGTTCCGGGAAGCGTGTTGAGACAGGATTTGAGGATCAGAAACATCCTTCTGGATCGTGACGGCACGATCATCCAGGACCGCCATTACCTGAAGGACCCGGATCAGGTCGAGCTCATCCCCGGCGCGGCTTTGGCCCTGAAGCGGCTCACGGATCAGGGCTGCAGGCTCTTTGTGGCCACCAACCAGTCCGGAATCGCCCGGGGGCTGCTGACCGTGGACGACCACAAGGCAATCCAGCGGCGCCTGCACGAGATCCTGGCCGGCTATCAGGTGGAGCTGACCAGGGACATCATGTGTCCGCATCTGCCAGCAAGCGGCTGTTCCTGCCGGAAACCCTCCCCGGGCATGTGGACGGCCCTGCAGGACGAATACGGGCTGGATCCGCGGGAAAGCGTGATCATCGGGGACAAGACCTCGGACATTCTCTTTGGTTTCAACTCCGGGCTCAAGGCCTCCATCCTGGTCCTTACCGGGCACGGCCAGGCAGAAGCCCAGTCCCTGGGGCTTGACACCAGCTTCAAGGGCCTGTACCAACTCCTCCCCTCTCCAGGAGGAGTGCGGCCCCATGTCCTGGCCAGGGACCTGGCAGCCGCCGAGGCCTGGATCTCCAGCATGAACGCCACCGGCCCGGGTCTGATCTGAACGTGACCCCAGGTATTGGATTATGGAAAAAGAAAAACTCGAAAACTCGCTCTACTACCTGAAAAGGTCCTCCAGGTACTTCAAGCCATACACCAGGAGAATCGTCTTCTCCATCCTGTCCATGGGCGCGGTCGCGGCCAGCACAGGTGCTGTAGCCTTTCTGGTCCAGCCCGCCCTGGACGAGATCTTCATCAACAAAGACAAGCAGGCCCTGATGACCATCCCCTTCCTGGTGGTGCTGGTCTTTGCGGTCAAAGGCTTTTTCGAGGTCATGCAGACCTACCAGATGCAGTTCTGCGCCCTCAAGGTCCTGGAGGAGCTGCGCAACGAGCTCTTTGCCAAAATGGTCCGCCTGCCCATGACCTTTTTCGAACAGAGCCGGGTGGGCATGCTCATGTCCAGGATCATCAACGATGTCAACCTGATCCGGAACAGCATCCCGGAAATCATCATGCTCGTGCGGCACGTGCTGACCATGGTCGGGCTCATCTTTGTGGCCTTCTACCGGGACGCCTACTTAGCCAGCCTGGCCATGTTCGTGCTCCCGGTGGCCCTGTTTCCCGTGGTCTACTTCGGCAAGAAGCTGCGCAAGCTGGCCAGGCGCAACCAGGCCAAAATCGCGGACATCTCCACCCTGCTCCAGGAGATCTTCAGCAGTGTCCGGGTGGTCAAGGCCTTTGCCATGGAAAAGAGAGAGGCCGAAACCTTCCGGGGGCACAATCAGAAGCTGGTCCGCATCGCCATCAGGGGCATGCTCTACAGTGCGGTCTCCTCTCCGGTCATGGAGTTCATCGGAGCCCTCGGTATGGGGGTGGTCATCTGGTACGGCGGGACCCAGGTCATTGCCGGCAACTCCACTCCCGGGACCTTCTTCTCCTTTTTGACCGCCCTGATGATGCTCTACGAGCCATTCAAACGCATCAGCAAGTCCAACCTGACCCTGCAGAAGGCTTTGGCCGGGGCGGAAAGAGTCTTCGAGATCCTGGACTCGGAAGAGATCAAGGAAGAAGACGATGGTTCGGTTGAACTTGTCCCTCCCTTTCAGGGCCTGCGCTTTGAACAGGTCAGCCTGACCTATCCCGGGAACAGTGAGCTGGCCCTGGACTCCGTCGATCTGCAGATCGAGCCACGAGAACGGATCGCCGTAGTCGGGCCGAGCGGAGCGGGCAAGTCCAGCCTGGTGCACCTCATTCCCAGATTTTATCTCCCCCAGTCGGGCCGGATCGTGCTCAACAACCGCCCTCTGCCGGAATACACCCTGAAGAGCCTGCGTCGGTTCATCGGCATCGTCTCCCAGGAGACCATCCTCTTCAATACCACCATTCGGGACAACATCACTTACGGGCTGAACAATGTGACCCAGGACCGCGTGGATGAGGTCTGCCGGGTGGCCTATGCCAGCGACTTCATCGCCAGGCTGCCCAACGGGCTGGAAACCATGATCGGGGAGCGCGGGCTGAAGCTCTCGGGCGGGGAAAAGCAGCGACTGACCATTGCCAGGGCCCTGCTCAAGGATCCGCCCCTGCTCATCCTGGACGAGGCCACCAGCGCCCTGGACACCGAGTCGGAACGCATCGTTCAGAAGGCCCTGGAAAACCTGATGCAGGAGCGAACCTCCATCGTCATCGCCCACAGGCTCTCCACCATCCTGTCCGCAGATCGGATTGTGGTCCTGAACCAGGGGCGCATTCAGGACATCGGCAGCCACACCCAGCTCCTGGACCGCTGCCCTCTGTACCAGAAGCTCTACACCATGCAGTTCGAGGCTCCGGCCGAGGAGGGAGGTCGAGGGTTGAGGGTGGACGGTTGAAGGAAGAAAAGACCCATGACTTGCCGGGTGCTCGTATGAAACTTCCTTCCCGGAGTCTGTTCTATGCCGATAGACCTGGCCCCAGGGCCGGCCGCTTGGAAAGCGGCGGCCTACCCGGAATCCAGCTTCTTCCCCAATTAGGGCGGCTCTGTCCCAGAGCCAGCCCATTTTCGAAACTCCCACCAGAAGCTCTGGTCACAGCACGTGATCCTCTGAAAGTTTCTGCCCTGATCAAACTGGCTGCATCAAGGTGACACATGAGGCTCACAAGTGAGGTTCTTTCTTCGGTTCAAACCCAAATATTCAGCGCAGCCAGAGGCTGCGCTGACACTCAGCTCTGCCTCTGTGCCATTGTGAGTGAGACCCCGAGGGCAGGGCAACAAGACAAGAAACCACCCCTGCCCCTCCTTGGAAAGGAGGGGAGCCGGAAACCGGGCATGTCGGTAGGTGAGGGCTTGTGACCTCCAGCTGTGCCTTTGCGCCGAGTTTTGGAGGATAACTCGATCTGATCCTCAATCATACCCAGGACATCGCTATCATTTCATCTTCGCACCTGAACCGGCACAGCTGCGCGGCCTATGCATTCTCCCCCTGTCGTGACGATGCACCCCCTCTTACTGCTCCCCTAACTGCTCCCCTTTCCAAGGGGAGCTCCCCTCACTCAGTTCTATCCAAACCACCGAAAGAGGACAACAAGCTCGAAATGAAGAACTGGAGGTCATATTGACCAACCCCTCAAGAGAACTGAGTGAGGGGTGAGGGGTAGGGGGAGCTGCCGAAGGCTGAGGGGTTCTTACTGCTTTCCCCTTTCCAAGGGGATCTGGCCGAGGCCTAAGGGGGAGCTGCCGAAGGCCTGAGGGGTTCTTTCTCATTCTGGAATTTCTCCGAGCCCCTCGATTCTGATCCGCTGGGCGTAGTAGGCCGCTCCCACACCGAGATCGGTCACCCTGGGCTCGATGATCCGGTTCACCCCGGCTTGACCTGTCAGCCAGCCGCCCCTGCGGCACAGGGCGACGCCGGGGTCCAGGCTGGAATCGAGCCTGAGCTCCGCCCTGATCCGGCCCAGGGGGGAAACCACGTCCACCTTCTGTCCGGAGTCCAGGCTCGCGGCTCTGGCAGCCAAGGGATGGACCCAGATTTTCAAGGGCTCCATCAGCTCGCTCTCTCCAAGCTGGGAATGGACAGTGTGCCTCCGGACCAGGCTCAGGAGCTGGAGGGGAAAGTCCGGTTGCGGGGTCGGGTCCGGGTGAAGGTCCTGCAGGAGGTGAAAGGTGCCGTCCGGATGGGCCGGGCCCGAGGAAAAGGCGATCCAGCCCGGTCTGGTCTGGACAAACCCTTTGGTCTTCAAGGTCTGCAGGTGGGCAGCATCGAGGTCCAGACTCCGCTCAAAGCACTCCTCCAGGGGCGGGATATCCACCGGAGATCCCAGCCTGGCGTTGAGGTCACGGACAATCTCAAAATCTGACCGGCATTCACCTGGCGGAGAGAACGCCGGCCTGGACAGCTGCACCCAGTCGTGCAGGCAGGACCCGAAGACCTCCTCTTCCTCGAACATCAGGGTGCTGGGCAGAACCAGGTCGGCGCACCCGGCCGTGTCGGTCATGAACCCGTCGACGACCACCACGAACTCCAGACCGGAGAGAGCCTCGGCCAGCCCGGCGCTGCCCGGAGACTGGGTCACGATGTTGGCCCCATTGATCCAGGCCCCGCGAATTGGGGGATGGTCAGAGGTCCGGATCCCGTTTTCCAGCTGGGGCAGGCAGAGCCTCCGGGCAGGTTCGGCCTGCAGCCAGGAAAGGTCGAGGTTCCTGTCGGAGGAGATGTTGAAGTAGACCCCGCTGCCCTTATTGCCCACATTGCCGCTCAGCCAGACCAGGGCGTTGATGGCCCTGACGTTCTCCCCGCCAAAGGCATGCCGCTGCAGCCCCCAGCCGATCAGGGAAGACGCCCCGCCCCGGGCGTAGACCCCGGCCAGCAACTCCACTGTGTCGGTCCCAACGCCACACTGAGCGGCCATCTCGCTCACGGTCCACCTGTCCAGCAGGCTTTTCAGCCCCGGCCACCCGCTGACAGCCCGGAAGGCCTGCTGATCGATCCGATTCCGGTCCAGGAGCACCTTGACCACTGCCAGGGCCAAAAACCGGTCCTGCCCGGGGGAGGTCCGAATCAGCTCATCTGAAATGGCCTGATAGCCATCCCCGCCCGGCCAGATCGAAACCACTCGGGTTCCCAGCTCCCTGGCCTGGCTGACGATCCTGGCCAGATGGACCGAGCTCCGGGACAAATCCTTGCCCCAGTTGACAATGACCCTGGCCCGGGTCAGGTCCAGAATATCATTGTGATCCAGAGCGCCGAAATCCTGGATGGAGGCCAGAATGCCCGTCTCATCGCACAGGGAGCCAAAGGTCTTGGTGGCCCCCAGCCTGGTGAAGAAGTGATCCACCGCAGCCTTGCTCACTCCCCGGGCGCCCATGCTTTGGATGTGGAGCAGGGCTGCCGGGTCGTGCTGCCTGATCTGCTCAGCGCACAGGGACAGGGCCTGGTCCCAGCTCACTGTGTCCCAGCGGCCCCTATGCTTGAACATGGGCCTGGTGATCCGCCGCCCGGACTGCAGACGCCGCAGATGCTTTCTGACCTTGGGGCAGCTCACCCCCTGGGTGATGGGATGCTCTTGGACGGCCCTTATTGTGGGACGTCCATTCAGGATGTCCACATCCAGGACGCAGGAGTCAGGGCAGTGCAGGTTGCAGGCTGTTCGGACCACATCAGCCTCCTCAATTTTCACGACCCGGGCCGTGGACGACTCAGGTCGTAAAAATTGACATTTTCCGCTTCAGCCCCCATGATCCCCAGGACTGAACGGTTCAGCAAAGATTGTCTCAACTCAGAACTCATTCGAGCACCAGCATTCCTTATGGACATCTCCTTTCTGATCCCCATTCTCAAGGTCCTGGCCGCTCTGGGCCTGATGCTCGTCTTTCTCCGGCTCAAGCTGGGCATCGGGCTGTCCATCCTCCTGGGCAGCCTGGGCATGGCCTTGTTCTTCGGCCTGAGCCCTGTGCAGTGGACCCGGATCGGCATTGTCTCTCTCTATGACCAGCAGCTCGTCCTGCTCCTGATCATCATCGACCTGATCATGGTCCTCAGCCGGCTTCTGGAGTCAACAGGCCAGAGTCAGCGGCTCATGGAGCAGGTCTCCATTGCCCTGCGCTTCGAGAAGCTGAAGCTGGCCTTTTTTCCAGCCCTGATCGGCCTGCTGCCCATGCCCGGCGGCGCTGTCTTTTCCGCGCCCATGGTCAAATCAGCGGCTGAACGCTCTTCCGCCTCCCCGGAGCAGCTGGCCCTGATCAATTACTGGTTCCGGCATATCTGGGAGATGATCTGGCCCCTGTACCCGGGGATCATCCTGGCGGCTTCACTCTCGGACCTGGCCCTGGTTCGGCTGATCAGCTTCACCTGGCCTGGCACCCTGATCTGCCTCGGTCTGGGATGGCTCTTCTACCTGACCAGGCTCCCGGCCCCAAAGCCGCACCCTGAACAGACCCAGGACCAGAGGTTCAGCTTTTCCAAAACGTTCTGGGAGGGAGCGCCCCTGATCATAGCCGTGGGCGGCACCCTGGGCCTGGAGCTGCTCATCTGGTCCCTGCAGCTCCCCCTGCCCTCTGAAACAGGTTTCATTGCCGCCCTGATCCTGGCTGTAGCCGCCTGCATCCTCCAGAACAGGGATCGCGCCGGGGCATGGTGGTCTCTGTTCGTCCAGCCCCATGTCCTGAGCATGCTGGGCACTCTGGCAGCCATCTTTGTCTTCAAGGGGATTCTGGACCAGGGGGGGATTGTTCAGGAGATCTCGCAAGGGGCCGGCAACCAGGCCACCCTGCTGGCCATCACCGCCTGCCTGCCTTTCCTGGTCGGCCTCATTTCCGGGATCACCATGGCCTTTGTGGGATCAACCTTTCCATTGATTCACGGCATCATGGGCCAGCTGTCCATTGAAGCCAGCATACCCTACGTGGTTCTGGCCATGTTTTCCGGTTTTGCCGGGGTCCTGGCCTCGCCGCTGCACATCTGCTTCGTGCTCACCTGCAGCTTTTTCCAGATCGAGCTCATCCGGACCTGGCTCAAGCTCCTGGTCCCGACCGGCCTGTTTCTGGCCTGCGGGCTGGCCTATTTTTTTCTGCTCCTTGGGGTCTGACCCCCCTTCAGAAGAAGGAAGGTTGAAACGTTGAACAGGTTGAGAAGGTTGAACACTGAGGCCCTCGATCTCTGGCTCTCGACTCAACCTTCTCAACCTCCCTCAACCACCTCAACTCTCCCCTTCAACCTTCTCAACTTTCTTTTGCCGAACCCGGTCCGGCCAAAGGCTTGAACATCTTCTTCCCGGCCCCGCAGACCGGGCACTTCCAGTCCTCGGGCAGGTCCTCGAACCTGGTGCCTTTGGGGATCTTCCCCTTCCGGTCCCCCCGGTCAGGGTCGTAGATATAACCGCAGTTCACTGTCTGGCACTGATACATCTCTTCCGGGTTGGCCATTGTCGCTTCTCCTTCTTTTTTTAAAAAATCATCTGCTCAACTCGTGCCACTGGCCGTGCCAGGAGCAGACTGAGCAGTAGGTCTCAATCTGGTCGTCGAAATCCGGGGCCGCTGTAGGGTCGACATGCTGATCATAGTGGATGTCCTGCCCCTTGACCTCGAACTCATAGGTTTCATACTCGTCCTCGGGGTCGCGGAAATAGAACCTTGTGCTCCTGCACTGCGGACACTGGATGGCTTTCATACGCCCCTCCCTGTATGTTGCGGCTGCAAAAACTCGGAAGCAGCCGCAGAAGTCAGAATACAGAACCCAGAAGACAGAATAACCATAGAGGAATCGAAGCCGCCTTTCAACTCTGCCAGTCGCGCCTGTCAGAAGCCGATTGCTGCATCGAGAGCACCCCAGCTCTTCGAACAATTTTTCCGACTTCTCCTCCATCAGTGGTCAGCTTCTGGACAGGCTACTGTGTTTGGCTTAGGATACACCTCGTATCCCAATTTTGCGAGGAAACCATGAGTGTTATCGCGGAGCTTTCGATTTTCCCCCTGGACGCGTCCACCAGTCTGAGCCCATACGTGGCCAGGGTGGTCAGGATCATCAAAGCCAGCGGCCTGGACTACCAGCTCGGGGCCATGGGCACGTGCATCGAAGGCGCATGGCCGCAGGTCCTGGATGTCGTGGACCGCTGCTTTCAGGAGCTGGAAGCTGACTGCAGCCGGATCTATCTGACCCTGAAAGTCGATCATCACCAGGACAAAGAGCACAGGCTGACCGCAAAAGTGCGCTCGGTGGAAGACAAGCTCTCAACCTGAACAGGAATTCAGCTTTGCCAGCGGCAAAGCTGAATTGTGATCCGCAGTTCGAGCTCAACACGCAGGAGGATCAATGGACAAAGGATACGTGCAACTGTACACCGGCAACGGCAAAGGCAAGACCACAGCAGCCCTGGGCCAGGCCCTGCGGGCGGCCGGGGCCGGCTACAAGGTCTTCATCGGCCAATTCGTCAAAGGCATGCACTACAGCGAGCTGGACAGCCTGAAGAACTTCTCGGATTTGATCACTGTCAAGCAGTTCGGACGGGACTGCTTCATCTTCAACGACCCCACCGAGGAAGACTGCTGCCGGGCCCGGGACGGCTTGAAGGAGATCGAGTCGATCCTGCACTCCGGGGAGTATCAGATGGTCATCCTGGATGAGGTCAACATCGCCACCTACTACAAGCTCTTCACTGTGGACGAGCTCCTCGAGCTCATCAAGAACAGGCCGGAGAACGTGGAGATCATCCTCACCGGCAGGATGGCCGACCCCAAGATCGTGGAGATCGCCGACCTGGTGACTGAAATGAAGGAGATCAAGCACTACTACCAGCAGGGGGTCCAGGCCAGGACCGGGATCGAGAAGTAACCATTCAGCGCAGCCAGAGGCTGCGCTGACAGCTATCGATTTTGAATCAAGGACAACCGGCAACAAGGAGAGACAGATGGATTTTCGGGAAAAAGCCCAGATCAAGATGGAGCACTGGATCGAGCACAACGACAAGCACATCCAGGAGTATGAAGAGTTTGCCAGAGAGCTGGACAATGAAGGCCACACTCAGGCCGCTGCCCATGTCCGGGAGCTGGCCGAGCTGACGGGCAAAAGCAGTCAGTCCCTGCGCCAGGCCGTTGCAGCTCTTGGGTAGAGAGGTGCGGCTGCAAACTTCATCCGTTCTTGATGTTCATAGAAAAGCAAAGTTCGACATTTCATGCGGTTGCCGCATGAAATGTAAGGAGAAAAGCCATGTGTGACGTTCATGCCTTTGTCCGAAAGGACTCGGGCGAAGAGAAAGTCATGGAGAATGTGGAGTACATCGAGGCCCAGGGGGACATCCTGACCTTGAAAAACATCTATGGCCAGGAAAAGAATCTCAAGGCCCGCTTCGTCCTCCTGGACAACGATGCCGGCAAGGTCGTCCTCCAGCCTCTGGCCTAGGCGGTTGCGTCTGCAAAAACTCAAGTTGCAGCCGCATCGTGGTACACTGGCGTTCAGAAACAACCACCTCCCCTTCCGGCTCCCCTCCTTGCCGCCTGTCTTCAGGCGGGAGGGAGGGGCAGGGGTGGGTTCTTGATCTGCCGCATACGCGATGAAGCAGGACCCTGGTCACCGGTCATCTCTAACAAGACCTGAGGGCAAAAAGTCCAGTTGGTCGTTTTCCGCTACCAACACTGTTTTGTAACTCTTTGATTATACTGAATCCTGAATTCTGAATCCTGACTGCTTGCAGCTGCATCTCGAGTTTTTGCAGCCGCATCTAACAAGGAGATCAACCATGAAGCTCAGAGTTGTTCTCGAACCAAGCGAGGAAGGCGGTTATACAATATTTGTCCCGTCTCTTCCCGGATGTATAAGCGAGGGAGAAACACGGGAAGAGGCCCTGAAAAACATTCAGGAAGCACTTGAATTGTATCTAGAGCCAGTTGATCGCTTCCTGGAACTGCTCTGAATCGAATTCAGTGAACGTGTCCACCATCATTTCAGACACTGTTAAAAATGTTCAGTTGGCAGCTTTCCGTCGCCAAATGGAATTGGTAACTCTTTGATTCTCCTGACTACTGGCTCCTCGTATGAAACTTGATTTTGGAGTCAAGCTTCTCCTATGATCAAACTGGCCGAATCGACACTTTTTTCGTTACGTCGGTAATTTCTGCTTTCCTCAACCTTGAACCCTGAACCTTGAACCTGTCAGCCCAGCCAGCGGCATGAGCATAGCACACACTTGAGACAGTGGGTGAGGTTGGAAGAGAAGAAAAGATTGGTCTCTCGCCCGTTCGTCGCTGCCGCTCCTCACTCGAGGCGCGGAGGCATGGAGAAGATGAAGAGGAGGAAGAGAGAGGACATTGCCCTGGCCGCCGAGCCGGCGTCCAGGGCAA
>CAYOID010000080.1:0-13971 GCA_964403955.1 uncultured Desulfohalobiaceae bacterium
ACCTGACAACTTCCCTGGACGTGGATCAGAAGGATGAAGTGGGGATGCTGGCCGACTCTCTGCAGGACATGGTGAACAGGCTGTCCGAGGTTGTCAGGGATGTCCAGTCCGCATCAGAAAACGTGGCCTCGGGCAGCGAGGAGATGAGCTCGTCGTCTGAAGAGCTGTCCCAGGGGGCGACTGAACAGGCCTCGAACATCGAGGAGGTCTCCTCATCCATGGAGCAGATGGCCGCCAACATTCAGCAGAACACTGACAATGCCCAGGAGACCGAGAAGATCGCCAGCAAGGCTGCCAAGGACGCGGAAGACGGCGGCAAGGCTGTGACGGATACGGTCCAGGCCATGAAGGACATTGCGGACAAGATCTCCATCATCGAGGAGATCGCCAGACAGACCAACCTCCTGGCCCTGAACGCGGCCATTGAAGCCGCCCGGGCCGGTGAGGCCGGCAAGGGCTTTGCCGTGGTGGCGGCCGAGGTGCGCAAGCTGGCTGAGCGCAGCGGTCAGGCAGCCAATGAGATCAGCGAGCTGTCCTCGTCCAGCGTTGAAGTGGCGGAAAAGGCCGGGGAGATGCTCAAGCAGATGGTCCCGGACATCCAGAAGACGGCCGAGCTGGTTCAGGAGATCGCTGCTTCCAGCCGGGAGCAGAACTCCGGGGCCGAACAGGTGAACAAGGCCGTCCAGCAGCTGGACCAGGTCATCCAGCAGAACGCCTCGGCTTCGGAAGAAATGGCCTCCACGTCCGAGGAGCTTTCCTCCCAGGCTCAGCAACTCCAGGACACCATGAGCTTCTTCAGTGTCGACGGGTCTTCGGGAAGCTTTGCCGGAGCCAAGGTGGAGAAAATCGAGTCCAAAGCAGGATCAATGAAGACACTGGAAACGGGCAAGGAAGGTTCCAAGCAGAGACAAGAAGGACAGTCCCGGCAGAAGAGCTTTGCCCTGGACATGGGCAGTGACGCCGAAGACCAAGAGTTTGAACGATATTGATGAAGCGACCCTTCATGTCCGGTCGAAGGATGGGGCCGAAAAGGGCTTTTCACTGAATGCCCTTTGCCCTGTCCTTCGACCCTTCAACCAAGGCGAGGAGAGGAGGCACCATGTCCGATCAATTCGAAACACTGATCAATCAATACCTGACCTTCAAGCTGGATCATGAAATGTATGCCCTTGAAATTTCAGCGGTCAAGGAAGTGCTGGAGTACACGCCGATCACCAAAGTCCCCAAGACACGGGATTTCATGCGGGGGGTGATCAATGTCCGGGGGCAAGCCATCCCGGTCGTGGATCTCCGTCTGAAGTTCGGGCTGGAAGCCCGGGAACAGACCGTTGACACCTGCATCATCATCGTTGAGATGTTTGTGGATGAAGAAAAGACCACCATGGGTGCCCTTGTTGACGGGGTTGAAGAAGTCCTGGAGATGGAACCCGGGTCCATCGAGGCTCCGCCGAAGCTGGGGAGTACGATTGACACAAAATTCATGAAAGGGATCGGAAAGCTAAAGGAAAATTTTGTTGTCATCCTGAACATCAATGAGGTCTTCACCTTTGAAGAAGCCATAGACGTTATGGACGCCGTGTGAATGAAATGGAGACACTCAAGCTCCAGAATGAGCTGAACGTGCAGGCCAGGGCTATCTCAGTCCTGGCCTTTATTTTGATGTCTCTGCGCATCCGGCTATGAACTGACTAAAGTTCAAATCAAATCTATCCCGGACCACAATTGCCCTTGCGAAGGCTTAGATCGGCAAGTAAAAGGAAGGGAAATAAGCGTGTAACGCGTCTTAACAATATTATTTTGATTGACTGTTGGCATCTGGACTTCTTGATTGCTTCATGGGCTGCGCTGTGGGTCTACAGAATGACACAGCTCTTTTTTTTGTACCGCAGCAGCCGGTTTTCACCATGCTGCACAACAGTAAGGCCAAAGGACTATGGCGCAAGATCCATCCTATGAAGAGCTTTGGCGGGAAAACAGGGAATTAAGGGCCAGGCTGGCACGGCTCGAAAACGATCGTCCCTTGAAGGCCGGCGATCTGCTTTTTTCCTGGGAATCCATGTCCAAAATGCCGATCATGCTGCATTCGATCGACCAGGACGGGGTGATCGTGAACGTCAGCGATACCTGGCTTGAGAAGACGGGCTATGAACGAGGCGAGGTCGTTGGGTGCAAGTCGATTGATTTTTTAACCCCTGAATCACGAAAGCATGCCCTTGGAGTCGCCCTGCCCCATTTTTTTCAAACAGGAGTGGCCGATCACGTCCACTACCAGCTGCAGAAAAAAGACGGCGCCGTCATGGACGTCCTGCTATCGGCCATTGCCGTTCATGATCACATCCATGGCAGTGTGCTGTCCCTGGCCATCCTGACCGATGTCTCAAACCGCATCGCGGCAGAGTTGGCCAAGGAGGAGAGCGAGTCCAAATACCGGTCGCTGGTTCAGTCCTCCTGCGATCACATCTTCATGCTCAGTCCCGACGGGATCTATCTCTCCAGCAACGATCAGATTGACCAAGTCGGTTTGAAGGCGGGATCGAGCCTTACAGGCAGGCACGTGCGAGACGTTTACCCTCACAATGTAGCTGATCTCTACATGCAAAAGCTTGAATACGTCATCGCTTCGAACACGGCTGTGATCTTCGAGCACGACATGGTCCATGCCGAAGGAGACCGTTACCACCTTGACACCTTGTTCCCGGTGGTTCAAGGGGGGCACGTCCGTGCGGTGGGCGGCATCTGCCGGGACATCACCGACCGCAAGCTGGCCGAAGAGGAACTTCGAAAATCAGAAAGCAGGTTCCGGTCCATCGTGGACATCCTGCCTCAGCTGGTGTCCTACGTCGACCAGGACTGGACCTACCGTTTCGTGAACAAGGCCTACGAGCGCTTTTTCGATGTCCCGACCAACAAGATCGTCGGCCGCAAGCTTGGTGACGTCATCGGGGACGAGGCCATGGACAAGGTGAAGGGCTATGTGGAAAGGGCCTTGAAAGGCGAGCGGCTGGACTACCAGACCAAGGTCCCCTACCCCGGGGACCGGCTGCGGCACATGGACGTCTCCCTGATTCCCGAAAACGGGCCTGAAGGCGATGTTCCCGGTTACTACGCGGTCCTGCATGACGTCACGGCTATTAAGGAAACCGCGGAGGCCTTGCGGGTCAGCGAAGAAAAATACCGGACAATTTTTGAGAATTCGCCCCTTGGGATTTTTCGATCAACGCCCGAGGGCCGTTTTATTGAGGTCAACCCCGCCATTGCAAGGATGTTTGGCTATTCCTCCCCGGAAAGTATGGTCCGGGAAGTCACGAGCATTGCCGACCAACTCTTCGCCGATCCGGAGAAACGGGGGATGATCGTTGAGAAGCAGCTTCAGGACAGAGGCGTCAACTTGCATGTGAATCATTATCGAACAAGGGACGGACGTTTGTTTACAGCCAATCTCTATATGCGAACCGTTGAAAACGGCCACGGCAATCCCTTGTTCTTTGAGGGCATCGTGGAGGACGTCACCGAATCGGTAAAGGCGCATGAAGAGCTTCGACATTCCTACCGGGAACTGGATCTGCACCGGAAAATAGCCCAGAAATTTTTGACCTCCCCTGGCGATAAGGTCTTTTCCGATATCCTTGACCTGCTTCTTGCCAATTTTGAGTCCCACTATGGCTATGTCGGCTATATCGATGACAGGGGCGATCTTGTCTGCCCGTCCATGACCAGGGACAACTGGTCACAATGCAATGTCCCCGAAAAGAACTTTGTTTTTTCCAGGGACAGCTGGGGCGGGCTGTGGGGGAAGTCGCTGATTGAAAGATCCGTGCTTGTCCAAAACGGCGGGATTCATCCGCCTGAAGGACACATTGGTCTTGAAAACGTCCTGGTGGCAACGCTCCTGGCTGACAGCGACCTTGTCGGGCAGATCGCCCTGGCCAACAAGGCGCAAGGATTTGACGAAGACGACCGGCAGAGGATGGTGTCCCTGGCCGGCTTCATCGGCCCGATCCTTCGCATCTATCTGGACAAGGAAAAGGCCGCTGCCAGCCTGCAGTCCCATGCCAAGGACTTGAGGGAAAAAAACGTTGCCCTGAAGGTCTTGCTGGAAAACAGGATGTCGGAAAAGAAACAGGTGGCCGACGATATTCTGAAAAAATTCAATCAGCTCGTTTTCCCCTATTTCGAAAAAATCAGGTCCATCGAAGAGACTGATCACATGCGGACCATCGTACAAATCATTGAGCAAAACACCAGGGAGAGCCTCACAACCCTGTCCGGTTCGACCCCTTCTGTCTATTACGGGCTGACCCCCATGGAAATCCAGGTGGCGGATTTGATCAAGGCTGGCAAAACCAGCAAGGAGATCGCTGGTATGCTCGGCGTCGGCGAACGGGCCATCTTTTTCCACAGAGCCAATCTGCGCAAAAAACTCAAGCTTCACAACACAAAAGCCAACCTGCGCGCCTACCTCCTGTCCCTATCCTGACCGTCCCCTTGTCCCGCAAAGAAGCTCCCAGGGGGAGAACTGCCTTTTGATAGGTTTGACCTATCATTCTATTATCATTCTTTTGTCATTCTTTTGTCAATACATAGGCTTGATATGTGATATTATTTGTTTTGGAAAGTTTCGACTATCACAATAGCTTTATTTTTGACCGGAGGGACTGTCTTGGAGACAGCAAGAAATACTCAGGTGACGAAGCGCGTCTATCCCGGCACCGACTGCGCGGAGGAGGCGATCAAGGCAATCGAGATATCGCCTCATGTTTTTATGAGAAAAGTGGGCCTCATTATTTTTTTGGGGACACTGCAGCATCAACGAATTTTGCGAACTACCGGCTAGCTCTCATTTTATCCAATTATCGGGGAATTATTGATGACCCGTTCGACTTCAAGTCAAGATCTGCAAGAGAGAATCCTCCAATTGGAAAGACAAAGCGCAAATTTGCTGCAGGAACTCGAAAGAAATCGCAATTGGAGCCATGCTCTTTGCGATGAAAATGACCTTTTGCAGAATATCCTGGACAGCATACCGGATATTATCGTCATTCAGATGCCTGATTTCAAGTTTTTGCATTACAATCGCACTGGGTATGACTTCCTTGATCATGATCGAGGCGGCATCAGCGGCAAAAAATGCTTTGAGCTTCTGGGAAGGACAGTGCCCTGCGAATTCTGCGCAACCAAGGAGGCCTTCTCTCATGGCGCCCCGGCCGAACTGGACAAACACTTTCCGGAAATGAACAAAACCTTCAACTGTCGTTCCGTGCCCCTTTTCAACGAAGGGGGGAGCGTTACGCATGTCGTTGTGATCGTGAAGGACATCACTGAAAGAAAACAGGCCGAAGAGGAGCTGAAGAAGGATCGATTCAAGCTGGAAGATTATTTCGATAACCTTCCCCTTCTCGCCTACAGAATCTCTTTTGACGGGGTCATCGAGGACTGCAACAGGGTGGCGGTCAAAAAGCTTGGCTACCGGGACAAATCCGAGATTGTGGGCAAGCCATTGCTGAACACCCTCTACGCCCCCTCTTCCAGGGAAAAAGCCAGGGAACTGTACCTTCGATGGAAAAGGGAAAGACAGATCAGAAATGAAGAGCTGCAGATCATCACCAGGCAAGAAGAGATCATTGATGTTCTTCTGAATGTGGATACCATTTTCGATCACAACGGTAAACCAATCCACGGCCTGTCGACCCAGTTGGATATCACCGATCGCAAACGGGCTGAAGAAGAGGCAGTTAATCTGCAAACTGCCGAATCAATACTGAGAAATTTGGCCCAACGCCTCATTTCTCCCGCAAGCAAGGAAGACATGTCAGAACTCATTTTCCAGGCCGGTCAGGAGTTAACGCAAAGCCAGCATGGCTATGTCGGCACCATAGACCTTGAGACCGGCAATCTTGTTTCTCACAGCATGACCAGAACGATATGGGAAACCTGCCAGGTTCCAGACAAGGACATCATCTTCGACAAGTTTAGTGGCTTGTGGGGATGGGTGCTTCACAACCAGGCTCCCCTCATCTGCAACGATCTCCACAGTGATTCACGATCTACCGGCACCCCGCAAGGCCATATCCCCATTTGCAATTTCCTGTCGGTTCCAGTCATGCTTCAGGATACACTGGTCGGTCAGATCGCCCTGGCCAATTCTGATAAGGACTATACCGAACGTGACCTGGAAGTCGTCAATCAGCTCGGAGTCCTCTTTGCTCTGGCTATTCAGCGCCATCAGCACGAAAAAGAGTTGATGTCGGCAAAGGACAAGGCTGAAGAAGCAAACCTTGCCAAATCAAATTTTCTGGCCAATATGAGCCATGAAATTCGAACCCCTTTGAATGGCATCATGGGTATGCTTCAGGTCATGCAGGCAACAGATTTAGACCTGGAGCAGGGTGAATACCTGGACATGGCCATCAAGTCATCCCGTCGCTTGGCCAGACTCCTCAACGACATCCTGGACCTGACCAAAATCGAAGCAGACAAAATGGAGATCATGGAGGAGGTGTTGTCCATCCCTGAAGTAATGCAGTCCATTCGAGACATTTTTTCGTATTCAGCCAGGGAAAATGAAAACGTCCTGAACATCGACTATGAAGAGAGCCTGTCTGGACCTTTGCTCGGTGACAGCACCCGTCTGACACAGATCCTTTTCAACCTGGTCGGGAATGCAGTCAAGAACACTGGAAAAGGCCAGGTTGATGTGTCTGCCCATCCTTTACCCTCTGACCCAAATGGCATGTGCAGGGTCCTGTTTTCAATCACTGACACAGGCCCTGGCATTCCTGATGACAAAATAGACAAGGTTTTTGAGACATTCACCCAGGCCGGAGATCATCAATCCCCGTATGCCAGGCAGTTTGAAGGGGCCGGTCTTGGGCTGCCGCTGGTCAAGCGGCTGGTCAACCTGATGGGTGGGAACCTGTCCATCGACAGCATGGAAGGGACAGCAGTTTATGTGAGCTTGCCCTTCAAGATCCTGGAATTCGAAAAGCCTGAGACCAGGAATGATCGGCAAATTGATCGTTCAAAAAACGCAAAAGCCCCGAAAGTTCTCCTTGTCGACGATGACGAGATCACGCAGATTCAGATCAAACGGTTGCTTGAAAAGCAGGGCTTCAAGGTTCATGTGGCTGCTAATGGACAGATTGCCCTTGCCGAACTGGCCAGGGAAGAGTTTCAGTGTATCCTGATGGATGTCCAGATGTCTGTCCTGGATGGAGTCGAAGCGACCCGACGCATCCGGGCCGCAAATTCCAATTTCAGCACAATTCCAATCATTGCTCTGACAGCCTTTGCCATGTCTGGAGACAGGGAAATGTTCCTTGATGCCGGCATGGATGATTATGTCGCCAAACCGATTGATCATGATGATTTGATGGAAGCTCTTAAAAGAAACATTTTTGTGTGAGGTGAAAGTGCACGATCCGGCTATGTCCTGACACAAATCCGGCTTGAAATACGGTCGGAATGCCAGACCTATTCTTGCCCGAGGCCAATCATCTGATTTGTTCTCGGGCTTTCTTTTTCACAACCCAGATCAAAACCCATTTGGTATTGACCTGTCTCAGCAGGAATAGCTGAAGAAGCCTGCTATATGCTAAGATTTCTGGCCGTCTGTCGGTCCTGGCACGAAGTCCACAGATCTGCAGATTGGTTCCCTCTCCATTTAGCTTGGGCATAAACCGAATATTTATCTGAACACCCATGGCTACTGATGAAGGATTGATTTTTTTCGAACTATTCCTTATAGTTCTACACCAATTGAAAGAATTCCATTATATTTTCATCATTGCTGAAAAAATTCAATAAAAGTTTGGCATTTCATCCATATCAAAAATATATTTACCGAATTATAATCATTAAAGAAATGCTCGAAAAGGTCATATGAAGACAAATCCTTCAAAGATTATTGGTCTAGCAGTTTTTTTTTGGACTGCTTGTCTGGATTTTAGATGCTTCATTGGACTATTTCATTTTTTATGAAGGGCACTTTTGGGATCTCCTTCTCTTTCATCCTCCAGAGCATGAAATATACATGAGGTTTTTGATTCTTTTTTGCTTCATCACCTTCGGAGCCATTGCGTCAGCATTGATGTACAGGGTCAAAAAGGCTGAAAAAAGCCTCCGGATCACTCTTGATTCCATTGGCGACGCCGTCATCTCCACAGACACATCCGGACACGTTCAGCGTATGAACCCCGTTGCTGAGAAGCTGACAGGTTGGCGGGAAAGTGAAGCTCTTGGCCATCACCTTGATAAGATCTTTCACATTGTCAACGCCCACACCAGGGAGGTCTGTGAAAACCCAACCATCAAGGTTTTGGAAACAGGAGCCATACAGGGTCTTGCCAACCATACCGTCCTCATATCCAAAGATGGCAGTGAATACCAGATTGCTGACTCTGCTTCGCCCATTCAGGATGATCACGGCACCACAAACGGAACAGTGCTCATTTTTCGGGACGTGACCGATGAATATGAAAGAATCCGAAAGATCACGGAAAATGAAGCTTTTATGGAAGCCATGCTCAATAGCATCACTGACGGCATCAGTGTCTTGAATCCAGATTTGACAGTCCGTTTCAGCAACAGGGTCATGGAAGATTGGTTTGCCCCAAATATGCCCCTTGAGGGCAAAAAGTGCTTTGCCTGCTATCACGACCTTGATCGACCCTGCGATCCGTGCCCTGTGCTTCGCTGTTTCCAAAGCCGCCAGACAGAAACAGATACTGTGCCTGGACTGCCTGGGAGCATAACCAAGTGGCTTCAAGTGTCGGCCCACCCTATTCTTGATTCTGATTCCGGTGACGTCACGGGAGCAGTAGAATTTGTACAGGACATCACTGAACGTAAACATTTTGAAGAAGCCCTTCAAGAAAGCGAAGAGCGTCTGTTGTTGGCCACCAGATCGGCTGACATAGCCATCTGGGACCTGGACTTGATCCATGGGGAACTCACCTGGGACGATAAGATGTTTGAACTCTATGGCATCGATCGAAAAATCTTTTCTGGTGATCTTGATGCCTGGACCAAGAGAGTCCACCCCGATGACCTCGAGGAGGCATCCCGAAGGGTTCGGTTGGCCATAGAAGGAGAGCTGGATTTTGACCTGGAATTTCGAATCGTCAGGCCTGATGGGGATATCAGGCATGTACAGGCTTCAGCAATGGTCCGCCGGGATTCAGAAGGGACACCGTTGAGAATGATCGGCGTGCACTACGATATCACCAGACACAAGGAAACCGAGGACAGACTGCGTGAGACTGCGGCGATACTGCAGGCTGCCATGGACAACAGCACGGCAGGCATAGCCATTGCCGATGCTCCAAGTGGCAGGTTGCGATACGTCAACGATGCCGGCCTGGGCATCCGCGGAGGAGGTAGGCAAGCACTCACAAACGGCATTGACATCAATGACTATGTGGCCAGCTGGCAAATACACCACCTAAACGGTACGCCATACGAACCGGAAGAAGTCCCTTTGGCCAGGGCTGTTCTGAAAGGAGAACACTGCAAGGAAGAATTCAATATCAAGCGCCCTGACGACGAGTGGCGGACAGTTCTGGCCAATGCTGCCCCCATCCTGAACGACAGGGGGGACATCATTGCCGGGATCGTGATCTTCCTGGATCTTACCGAGCACAAACGGGCTGAAGAAGACAAGAACATGTTGCACAACCAACTGCTTCAGGCCCAGAAAATGGAGTCAGTGGGACGTTTGGCTGGGGGTGTCGCTCATGATTTCAACAACATGCTTGTATCAATCCTGGGCTACAGTGAAATGCTTCTGGTGGACCCTGAGCTTCATGAAAAACACCAGAACCAGGTTGAGTCGATCTACCAGGCTGGAGTGAGATGCAGAGATCTCGTTCGCCAGCTTTTGGCTTTCAGCAGAAAGCAGACCCTGCAGATGAAGAGCTTGGATATCAACAGCGTCCTGACCGATTTCCAGAAGCTCTTGGACAAGACAATCCGGGAGGACATCGAGGTCAAATACGTGCTCTCCTCCAATCTTCCACCAATTGAGGCTGACAAGGGCCAGCTTGAACAGGTGATCCTGAATCTGGCTGTCAATGCCCAAGACGCTATGCCTGATGGCGGGGAACTGGTTCTGGAAACCCACGTAGTTGATTTGGATGAAGGATATGTGTCCCAACATCTTGGTTCAATACCCGGGCGTTACATCATGCTCATGGTCAGTGATACAGGTTTGGGAATGGACAAAGATATCCAGGAACACATTTTTGAACCCTTCTACACGACAAAAAAGCTGGGAGACGGGACGGGCTTGGGCCTGGCCACGGTCTATGGAATCGTCAAACAGCACCATGGCAATATTTGGGTCTACAGTGAGCCTGGTCAGGGAACGGTCTTCAAAATTTACCTCCCAGCATCTGCATCGACAATCCGGGAAGGACAAGAAACAGTTGCTGCCCAGAAGCTGGATACTCATGGTCAGGAGACCATATGCATTGTCGAGGACGATGATATGGTCCGTGAATTGAGTGTGGGCGTTCTGGAAGACCAGGGTTACGATGTTCTCTATGCAGCCGCTGGGGCTGACTGCCTTGAATTGATGAAAGATCATGAAGGTCCACTTGATTTGCTGCTTACGGATGTGGTCATGCCGGATATGAATGGGAAAGTCTTATACGGTCACGTGAAAGACAGGTATCCTGACGTCAAAGTCCTCTATATGTCTGGATATGCCGAAAATGTGATCACCCATCACGGTGTGCTGGACGAGGGGGTGAACTTCATCCAAAAACCGTTTTCTGTCCATGATTTGTGTGTGAAAGTCAGGAATGTCATTGATCCGAAATAAAAGCTCACGGCTATGTTGTGATATCAGGTGGCCTCTTCATTTGATAAGCATTTGGGTAATGTCATTGACTCAAATCACTTCTAAAGCATGGCTTTGCTTTAATTGGCCCCGTCATGTTGGTCCGGCCAAAAATGATGGTTTCATCTGAAGAACTTGAAGAAAAACTCCATCATCCTGTCTCTCCAGGATTTCTGATCGCGAACCACGAAACCTAATAATAACATACTGATAGGATTGTCATTTGTCATGCATTCAAATATCATTTGAGTTCGCTCAAATCACATTTGAATTTGACGCCCACATCGCATATCGCCATACGACCCACTTTTTGCAACCCCTTGAAATACATGAAATGCTGCTTATTCCTTATTTGGAATAAAAAATGCATTGATGCTGAGCAAGCAAGCCTATCAGGCAAGCCGAACACACTGAAATATGTATTGTCAATGTATCATGGATGCAATCCCATGAAAGAAACAACTGTAATCATATATCATAGATGTTAAACATGATTGATAATATATACCAGGATTTTCTCTCTTCCCTGATTCACGGGAACAGATCACGATGCACGGGCATTGTCCAAGACCTCATTGAAAATAATCTTCCAATTGAAAGGATTTACACCGATCTTTTTCAGCATTCTCTCTACGAAATTGGCGATTTATGGGAACAGAACCGTATCTCGGTTGCCGTCGAGCACATGGCTACAGGGATCACTGAAAACCTGCTGTCATTGCTCTATCCACATGTCCTGTCACGTCGTGTTCCCGTCGCCCGAAAAGCTGTCATCTCGTGCTCGGTGAATGAATACCATCAAGTTGGAGCAAGGATGGTGGCGGATGTCATGGAGAGTCATGGTTGGGATACCTGGTTTCTCGGAGCAAATACCCCGGTTGAAGACCTTGTGTCTCTCATTCAGGACAAAAATCCAGATGTCCTTGGTCTTTCTGTCAGCATCTACTTCAATGTGATTCAGTTGAAAGATGTGGTTGATATCGTGAAATCGCACTATCCGCATTTGGATATCTTTGTCGGTGGACAGGCATTTCGCTGGGGCGGAACTGATATGGTCAGCTCCTTAGACAAAGTCACCTACATTCCTTCCTTAGAGGTCCTGACAAAAACAATCCAACCAGGAAACCCCAAATGAGTGAACAAGAGCTGCAAGGTATTGGGTGGCGTTATCTTTTTGATGATGCTCAAATTCTTTATCTCCATGTGAACTCTGAAGGAAACGTGATCAACGCCAACTGTTTCACCGGGGAACACATCATTCAACAAGGTGAAACCACGTCATTGGATGAGGTTTTTTTGTCATTTACAGGACCTATAGATGTAGATCATCTCAGGAGCGATCCTGGCCGGACTCATTTGATGCACGTTCCCACAAATGGTGGTCTGCCAGAAACCTTAAAGGTCAATTTTTTTCCTTTTGGAGAGGACACCCTTGTCTTTGGGCAATTTGACGCACACGAGACGAAAAGATTGCACAAGGAACTGATCAAGCTGAACAATCAACTGAGTGCCCTTACCAGGGATTTGCAAAAAAAGAACCATGAGCTGGAGGAACTGAATCAGCTGAAGAACCAATTTTTGGGTATGGCGGCGCATGATCTGAGAAAACCTGTAGGAGCCATCCTGAATTATTCTGAGTTTCTTATTGACGAAACCGGTAATGACTTGAATGAAGAACATTTTGGATTTTTAAAGACTATCCACAGCTCGACCGATCTGATGCTTCAAGTAATCGATGATTTTCTCGACATTGCGATCATAGAAGCAGGTCGGCTTGAACTCGACAAGCAGATGACAGACATCAGCGTCCCCATCGAAAAGTCAGTAGAGTTGAACAGCCTGCCTGCTAGAACAAAAGGAGTGAAGCTGTCTGTGGTTTTTGACGAGCAGGCCTGCCCTGTCATGATGGACCACTTGAAGATAGAACAGGTGCTCAACAATCTCATCTCCAATGCAATCGAACACAGTCCACCTGGTTCGGAAGTAAAAATCAGGACTTCGTCAGACAGTGAATTCGTCCAAATAGCAGTCAAGGATGCCGGACATGGCATTACTCACGAGGACAGAGCCGCTTTGTTCAAGCCTTTTGCCCGTGGCTCCACCAGAAAGGCTCATGGGGAGAAGAGCACCGGACTTGGCCTGTCGATTTCAAAAAAGATCGTGGAAGCCCATTGGGGAAAGATATGGACGGAAGACGCTGAAGGCTCTGGGGCAGTTTTTGCCTTGAGCCTTCCCATCAATCAGTCGGAGAAATTGAATGACAAGGGATGATCTTTTAGAATCAGCAAAGCATCTTGTCCAACCTCCTGAAAATGCTGTGGATGAGTTTTCTCGAAAGAGAGAAGAAATGACGGCCGGGGTCAACATTTCCATGGCTGCCCGCCAGGACATGTCAACATTGGTCGGTTCTGGCGGAAAGCCCATGAGCGAGGACAACAATCGGAACTTTTCCCTCTTCATGGCCTCAATCATGACCCATTATGACCCCCAAGTTCTTGTGGAGACTGTTCTTTGGGTATTTCGGACCTACCGCTCCCATGGTTTTCAACCCAATTACTGGTCAGCAAATCTGGATACCTGGCTGGATACCTTGCAATACTCTCTTTCCAAAGAAGCATTCAACGCAGTTTCTCCTTTTTATGCCTGGCTTCGATCCAATATACCGGCCTTTGTGGGGCTGACCGATCACATTGGTAGGCATCCAGGAGAGACGAAACACGAAGGGTTGAACTAAACCACATGGACAAGATTCATCACTTTGAATTTGCTCTCAGTCTCCTTGTTGTGGATGATGATCCGGATATCCGTTTTTCCACGGCCCGTGTGCTTCGCAAAGCAGGCTACGAAGTTGCTGAGGCTGCAACAGGCCAAGAAGGCCTGAAGTATATTCGGGAAAGGAAACCAGACCTCGTGCTGTTGGATGTTATCCTGCCCGATATCGATGGGTATGCTGTATGCAGGACAATCAAGGAAGATGATCAGCTTCAGGGTACTTATGTGCTCATGATTTCTGGAAAAAAGACTGCTTCAGGAGAACAGTCGCAAGGCCTGGAAATCGGGGCTGATGGATATCTCCGCCGTCCAATATCCAATCGTGAACTCCTGGCCTGGGTCAAGACTATGGCCAGGATGAT
>CAYOID010000081.1:0-13208 GCA_964403955.1 uncultured Desulfohalobiaceae bacterium
GGCAAAACCCCGGCTCGGGGGTTTGCCCGCAGAAAACTCTTCCTTCTCCCTCTGACCTCTGTGTACTCTGCGCCTCGAGCGAGTCCGCGAGCGGGCGTGAGAAATCTCTTTTCTTTGTGCTCCTGCTTTCTGGCTGCCCCGCGTCTCGGCAAGCTGCTCAGGTCTCGCACCCAGAGATGTCCAGATCATAGGGTGTCAAGCTCTCGAACCCCTCTTCGGTGACCACCAGGGTCTGCTCGAACTGGGCGGACAAAGAGCCGTCCTTGGTCTTGGCCGTCCAGTTGTCTCCCAGAATGGTCAATTCCCGCCTGCCGAGATTGATCATCGGCTCCACAGTGAAGACCATGCCCGGAACCAGGATCACGCCCTGACCCTTGCGTCCGAAATGGGGCACCTGGGGCGGCTCGTGAAATTCAAAGCCAACACCGTGGCCGACCATTTCCCTGACCACCGAGCACCCTTGAACTTCGGCGTAGGTCTGGATGGCTTCTCCGATGTCTCCAACCGTGTTGCCAGGGCGGACCTGCTCCAGGGCCAGCCTGAGGCTTTCCCGGGCCACGTTGACGATTTTCAGGGCCTCCTGGCCGACCTGGCCGATGCAGAAGGTCTTGCTGGCGTCAGCGTAGTAGCCGTTGAGGATCGAGGTCACGTCGACATTGACGATATCTCCTTCCTGGAGCGTGGTCGGACCCGGAATGCCGTGGCAGATGACGTCGTTGACCGAGACACAGACTGACTTCGGGAACCCGCTGTAATTCAAGGGTGCGGGCACAGCATTGTTCTTGATGGTGTAGTCGTGGACCAGGGTGTTGATCTCTTCCGTGGCCATCCCCGGCTTCAAATGCTGCTGCACCAGATCCAGGGTTTTGACCACCAGGCTTCCGGCCTCCCGGATGCCCTTGATGTCCACCTCTTCCTTGAGCTTGATCCCGTGCTTCTTGAAGTACTCGTCCCTGATCGAGACTTTGGTCCCACCCCGGGCCCGCATGCAGCACTTCTTGTATTTCAGACCGCTGCCGCAGGGGCAGGGGTCGTTCCGGCCAATCTTCATCTTCATTCACTCCCTCCAGCCAGGATCGAATCCACCAGGGCCTGAGCCTCTTCGAGAATCAGCTCCAGATGATCCCGGCCTTTGAAACTCTCGGCATAAATCTTGTAAATGTCCTCTGTCCCTGAAGGCCTGGCCGCAAACCACCCGTTGGCCGTGACCACTTTCAACCCCCCGATTGGGGCCTTGTTTCCCGGAGCCCGGGTCAGGGCGGCTTGAATCGTCTCCCCGGCAAGCTCTGTGGCCTGCAGGTTTTCCGGGGCCAGCTTCTTCAACAGGGCTTTCTGTGCAGGTGTGGCCGGTGCGTCGATTCTGGCGTATTCGGAGCGCCCGAAACGGGCTTCGAGCTCAGTGAACAGCTCGGCGGGATCTTTTCCTCGAACAGCCATGATCTCTGCTGCCAGCAGATCCATGATCAGTCCGTCCTTGTCCGTGGACCAGGGTCCGCTGTTGAAGCGCAGAAAAGAGGCCCCAGCGCTCTCCTCCCCCCCGAACCCGATTTCTGCCTGCAGCAGACCGGGAACAAACCATTTGAATCCCACCGGAACCTCGACCACTTTCCTGTCCAGGGCTTGAGCCACCCGATCGATCATGGAGCTGGTGACTGTGGTCTTGCCCACGCCCAGCTGCGGGGACCACTGCTCCCTGGTGGTGAAGAGGTGCTCCACGGCCACAGCCAGGTAGTGGTTGGGGTTCATGAGCCCCCCGGTCCTGGTCACGATCCCGTGGCGGTCATAGTCTGGATCATTGCCCCAGGCGATGTCAAACCTATCCTTCAGGGCGATGAGCCCGGCCATGGCGTAGGCCGAGGAGCAGTCCATACGGATTTTGCCGTCCCTGTCCACCGGCATGAAGGCAAAGGTGGGGTCGACGACCCTGTTGACCACCTCGATATCCAGGCCATAGGTCTCGGCGATCATGTCCCAGTAATCGATACCTGATCCGCCCAGGGGATCCACGCCGATTTTCAGGCCTGCGGCCTTGATGGCTTCCATGTTCACCACGTGCTTGAGATCCTGGACAAAACCGACCCGATAATCCCGCCAGACCGTTGTCTCAGCTTTCAAGGCCCGTTCCAGCGGGATTCTGCGAACCTTGTCCGCCCCGGTCTGCAGGATCTGATTGGCCCGATCCTGGATCCTGGAGGTGGTCTCGGTATCGGCCGGCCCTCCTTCGGGGGGGTTGTACTTGATGCCGCCGTCTTCAGGCGGGTTGTGGGATGGGGTGATCACGATGCCGTCGGACCTGGGGCGATCGCTGGCAGCATTCGCGTTCAGAATGGCCTGGGAGATGACCGGAGTCGGAGTGTAGCCCAGGCCTTCCTGGACCACGGTCTGGATACTGTTGGCCGCCAGCACCTCCAGGGCGGTTCCGAATGCAGCTTCGGACAGGGCATGGGTGTCTTTGCCCATGAACAGAGGGCCATTGACGCCTTGTTCCGCCCGGTGCTCGCAGATAGCCTGGGTCACGGCCAGGATGTGATCCTGGTTGAAGCTGTGCCGCAAGGATGAACCCCGGTGTCCCGAGGTCCCAAAGGCAATGGCATGCTCGGCCTGGCCCGGATCGGGCCGGTTGGTGTAGTAGGCCTGCATCAGCCTGGGCACGTTGACCAGCATCTCCTGGGTCGGCTTCAACCCTGCCTGTTCATGAATTGACATCCGCTTCTCCTTGATGTTCTCTTCATTGTTCCCACGAGGCAAAAATGAAGATATGGACTGCACGTTCGCTCAAAGACCCCAGGCTCACACATGCTCATCGACTGCCATCTGCACACCTCGCGCTACTCGCCCTGCTCCAACCTGAGCCCTTTTCAGGCCTGCGAGCTGGCCCTGGAAAGGGGGCTGCAGGCCCTGGTGATCACTGAACACCAGATACAGTGGTCACCGCAGGAAATCAAGGAACTTCAGAGATTCTTCCCGGACATCGCCCTGTACTCCGGTTTGGAGGTCACCCTGGAGCAGGGAACGGATGTGGTGATCATCACCCGGAATCAGAGTCTGGAACTGGATCCCGGCATTCCCCTGCAAGAGGTCCTTTCGGTGCTGGGGCCGGACCGGGAAGCCAGCTTCATCTTCCTGGCTCATGCCTTCCGCTGGACCAGAATCAGGACCCCGGGCATGGACCAGGTCCTGGCCGAAGTGGACGGAATTGAAATGAGCTCGGTGAACATCCTGGCCGGGCAGTGCCACCCCCATGAGGGCCGCTTTCTGCCCGATCCATTTCCGGAGTATGATCAGGCCCGCAGGGATTACGACCTGATCCCGGTCTACAACACCGATGCCCATATGGACCTGGCCGTGGGCACGATCGCCAACCAGCTTCCCCACACCACCCCGCCTGCCGACGAGATTGGGCTGGCCCGTCTGCTCAGGACCAGCCTGCCTCTGGAGCATCAAAACCGCAAGCTGCTGGCCACGATCCTCAGATAAACTCCATCCAGCAGACCGGATCCAATCGAACATCTTTTCAATGCCTGTGGGCTGTCCGCGCGCAAAGTTCACAGGCGCTGAATCAAATACAGATAGGCCGGCAGTCTGCTCAAGCGCTTTATCCGCTGAAAGAACCGCAGCTGCTCCCTGGGCCGGGTCCGCTCCAGAGGGGAAAAATAGACCGTCCCCTTGGGCCGGAAGCGGTCCAGGCGGTTGGATATCAGAGCCTGAACGCTCTCCCAGTGGCTCTCGGGGAGACCCGGTCCCATCACGAAGTTGGCCGTGACCTCGATGTTCTGATAGCTCTGGTTGATCTCCAGGAGCCGGTCAAAGGCCGCCTTGACCTGGGCCTGGGTGATGGGCTTCCGGAGCTGATCCAGGGTGGCCTGGTCGCCCGACTCCAGCCCCAGGTTGACCCAGGTGGCGAACGGCAGCCCGTTCAGCCGCTGCCAAAGGTATTCCGGGGCCTGAAGCATGGAGTCCACGCTGCCGAACAGGAACAGGCCGTGATCCTGAAGGCAGGACCGCTCGAGATCCAGTCCCTTCCAGGCCTCCAGAGCGCTGAACTCGATCAGATCCGGACTGCAGGCCAGGGCGTCGTGGAGCCCCAGAAAAACCGAGGCCTGGTTTTCCAGCTCCTGAGCATAGAGGGCTCGAAGCTGCTGAACCTGCTTTTGGATATTGCCCCTGGTCCGCTGGGCAAACTCAGTATTGGACTTGACGCTGCAGAAGCCGCAGTTGTAAAGGCAGCCGTCGGCGATCATCACCGGGATGCAGTCGTAGTCCACATGCCGGGCATCGGGGGGAAGCACGCTGACCCTGCCCCCGAGGATGGCAAAGAGCTGCAGGGCCCGCTGCCACAGGACATCAGGTCCGTTGTGGCTCACAGAGTCCAGGAACCGATCCAGTTCAGGGTCCAGGTCCTGTGATCTTCGCCAGGCAGCCACCCTGTCCCGAAGCCCTTTCCAGGCCTGCAGCCCGGCCAGGACCTGAGGGTCGGAAAACGGGTCCCTGGTCCAGAGGGAGTTCGAGGCATAGGGCAGACAGGGAACGTAGTACTCCCCCAAACAGTCAACCACATTGGTGTAGCCGCCGGAAAAGTAGTACACCCAATCGTTGCCCGGGGTCCGTTTCAGCCACTCCGCCGGGTGCGGCCAGCAGTCGTTCTTGCCCTGAATGAACCGGATCTCTCCATTGGGGGTGAATTGAAAAATATAGCACGAATCCTCGATCTCGCTGAATCGTCCATAGCGGATGGGGTAGCTGACTTTCTGGTAGGTGGTTGCCCCCTTCCTGTTCAGGGTGCAGCGCATGTCCTGAAAAAAATGATCCTGCATCGGACCTGGCACCACACTTCAGTTTTAGAGTCACTTGGAGTAGGCTCAGCCTGCCGGGCAGGCTTATTCCACGTCTCTGCCTCGTGTGCACCCTAATCACAGTCCTCATCAAATTCAAGGAAAGGAATGGATGCCATGAACCCTGTCAGCTCGGAATATTCCAGGGAACTGGACTACCTGTACGGCCTGCAGAAATTCGGGATCAAATTCGGTCTCTCCAAGACCACCAACCTCCTTGCCTCCCTGAATGATCCACACCTGAACCAGGATTACATCCACATCGCCGGGACCAACGGCAAAGGATCCGTGGCCTCTTTTCTGTCCTCCATCATGACCCGGGCCGGTTTCCGGGTCGGGCTGTACACCTCTCCTCACCTGGTCCGGTTCACCGAACGATTCAAGATCAACGGCCGGGAGATCAGCCAGGCCAGGGCCGCCGAACTCATGCATCGCATCAGGGGCGTCATGTCTGCTCAGGAGCCGCCCACGTTTTTCGAGGCCGTGACCGCCATGGCCCTGCTCTACTTTGCCCAGGAAAAGACCGACCTGGTCATCCTGGAAACAGGCATGGGCGGACGGCTGGACGCCACCAATGTCGTCACCCCTCTGCTCTCCATCATCACCAACATCTCCATGGAGCACCGCGAATACCTTGGCTCCACCCTGCTGGACATGGCCTATGAAAAGGCCGGGATCATCAAGCCCCGGGTTCCGCTTGTGACCGCAGCCACCCAGCCCAAGGTCCTGAATTTTTTCCAGGACCGGTGCAAAGAGCTTGAAGCCCCATTCTTCAGGCTCGGCAAAGACTTCACCTGCCGGAACACAGCCAGGGGCCTGCACTACAGGGGTCCTGAACTGCACTTGACCAATGTCTCCATCGGGCTGCCCGGCCGGCATCAAGGCCGCAACGCAGCCACGGCCCTGGCAGCAGCCGAGCTGCTCAAGCCCCGTTTCCCAAATCTCAGCAAAGGCGTCCTGCGCCAGGGGCTGGCTGAGGCAGTCTGGCCCGGCCGGATGCACCTGATCAGCGACAGCCCAAGGATCATCCTGGACGGGGCCCACAACCCGGCAGCGATCAAGGCCCTGGCCCGGAGCCTGCCCCGGGACCTCGCATACCAACGGCTCATTCTGGTCCTGGGCATCATGGCCGACAAGGATGCCCGGCACATCCTGGGCAACATCCTGCCTGTGGCTGATGAGGCCATTTTCACCCGGCCGGTCTACGATCGAGCCATGGACCCGCATGTCCTCTTCGCCCACGCCGCTGCCTGGGACCTGCCCAAGCAGGTCGTGCCCGACCTGGAGCAGGCCCTGGCCACAGCCAAAGGCATGGCCCGGGACAAGGACCTCGTTGTGGTCTGCGGCTCGCTGTTCACGGTCGGCGAGGCCCTGTCCATCCTCGACCCCGTGAGTTACCCGCCTGAAAACGCGTAGAAAGGTGCGGCTGCAAAAGCTCAAGATGCAGCCGTAGAGGTCAGAATACAGAATTCAGAAGCCAAAATAATCAAAGAGTTGCAAACAACACATGACGCCGGGAAATCGCTGCTTGGACCTTTTGCACTGGCGTCTAGAAAGCTTGTGCATGAGGGAAAGCCAAATTCAGGCCGCCTCCCTTGACGTCAGGCTTTCAAATTCCTATATGAAGAAATTAAGAGCCTTTGCATCATATTTGTTATTGGGAGTGATTGTCTTCGTCAAACTGCATGAACGAGCCCAGAGGAGGACTGAATGGTTCACGATTCAACATAAAGGAGTGCAGGTATGTTTTTTGAAAAGAGCGGTCACAGCGTTCGGCAAGAACATCAAAATTGGACCCTGCCGTGCACGACCAAAAGCGTCTGCCCGGAATGCGGGCTCATCCTGGATGCCACACTGTACGACCAGGATCAAAGGGTCTGGATGGACAAGGCCTGTCCAGAACACGGCCAGTACACCGAGCTCATATCCAGCGACACCGACTTTTTCCTGAACCGCAGGCGCACCCACTATGAATTTCCCACCGGCATCGACAACCCGCATGTCGATCAGAGCGGCAACTGTCCCCATGACTGCGGACTGTGTGCAAACCACCTCTCCACGCCATGCCAGGTGAACATTGACCTGACCAATCGCTGCAACCTCAACTGCCCGATCTGTTTCGCCAACGCCAATGCCAAGGGCCGGGTCTTTGACATGACCCTGGAGCAGCTGGAACCCATCCTGGACAAGGCCCTGGCTATGCGTCCCAACAAGCCGGTCAGCATCCAGTATGCCGGAGGCGAACCTACCATCCATCCGGACTTCATCCAGGCCGTGCGCATGGCCAAGGACAAGGGGACCCTGGACGTCCAGGTGGCCAGCAACGGGCTCAAGTTCGCCCAGAGCGAGGAGTTCGCCCGACAGGCTGCCGAAGCCGGGCTGAACGTGGTCTACCTCCAGTTCGACGGCCTGAGCGACGAGATCTACACCCAGTCCAGAGGGCGGCCTCTTTTGGAGACCAAGCGCAAGGCCATTGACAACCTGCGCAAGCACAAAATCATGGTCTGCCTGGTGCCGACCATCGTCAAGGGCATGAACGACCATCAGCTTGGGGACATCCTGAACTACGCCATTGACAACTCAGACGTGGTCACTGCGGTCAGTTTCCAGCCGGTCTCCTTGACCGGACGGATAGACGCATCCCAGCGCCAGGCCATGCGCTACACCATGGCCGACATGGCCAGGGACCTTCAGGACCAGACCGGCATCCTGGACATGTACCGGGACTGGTATCCCTACTCGATCATCAATCCAGTCAGCCGCCTGGTGGAGGCCTTGACCGGGGAATCAAAAGTTCACTTCAACTGCCATCCCCACTGCGGGGTGGCCACCTATCTGGTCATTGACCAGAAGACCGGCCGGACCACCCCGTTGACCGAGTTTCTGGACCTCGAGGCCGCCATGGCCGACGTGAACGCTGAAGCCGAGGCCATTGAAAAGCATCCCTGGAGAAAGAAGCTGACCAGGATCCAGGTCCTGCGCAAGCTGAAAAAGCACTTCAATCCGGACAAGGCCCCGGAAGGCCTGGATTTCGAGCACATCGTCAACTTCGTGAACGGGTTCATCAACGCCAAAGACCTGGACACCTACAAGAACAGAGGCCGCCTGTTCCATCTCATGGGCGACCGGTTCAACGTCATGCTCCTGACCGCCATGCACTTCCAGGACAGCTACAACTTTGAGCTGGACCGGGTTCAGCACTGCGTGATCCACTATGCAGCGCCAAACGGGCGCTTCTATCCCTTCTGCACCTGGAATTCCGGCCCCTGCCACAGGGTCGGGGTGGAGGAAGCCTATTCCCGGCCCCTGTAAAATTGTCTCCGGAAGACCGGAGACAATTTTACTCAATGCTGTCACGAAACAGCCCCCTGGCCTGCTTGGCCAGGGGGCTGTTTCGTGACACCGGGTTCGAAGCCACACAATTCATTTCCTTGCCGGGCACTTTTTTGTGCCCGGCAAGGAAATGAATTGACAGATTCCGGCCGAGTCAGGTTTGGATTGTCTCGACTCCTCATCTGGCTCCCCTCCTTGCCGCCTGTCTTCAGGCGGGAGGGAGGGGCAGGGGTGGGTTCTTTCTCACTTTCAGTGTTGCATATGGGATCTTTTCCTCCCTCAACCCTCGACCTTCTCCACCTTCACCCTCTTCCCACCCACTGCCATCAATGATATCCCAATCCAGTGATCCAAAAGCACAAACAATACAAGGTCCTGTTCAAAGGGATCGTTCACGGCTGGGCCCCCTTTCGCGACCCATTGTTCCTGCTGGCCCTGGCCGCCGGGTTCATCGCGTGGCTCCTGCCCCAGCCGGCCATGACCATCCCCTGGCCCAGTCTTCTTGGCCTGGCCCTGCTGGAAGAGCTTGTGTTCAGGCTCCTGGTCCAGGAGAGCCTGAACAGGGCCATGAGGGAGGCTGCCATGACCCCCGGGCTGAGTTGGGCCAACCTGGTCACCTCGACCCTGTTCGCCCTGCTCCACCTGATCAGCCATCCACCGCTCTGGGCCCTGTCCGTGTTTGCGCCCTCCCTGGTCTTTGGCTGGGCCTGGGACCGCTACCGCAACCTGCTCCCCTGCTGGGCCCTGCACTTCGCCTACAACCTGCTCTACTTTCACCGACTCTGAAGGGCCGCCCTACTTGGGGAAGCATCTGGATTCAGAGGAGGCCGCCGCTTTCCAATCGGCCGGCTCTGGGGAGATGCAGAGGACAGATGACAGAGAACAGAAAAAAACACTGAGTGCACGTGTCTGGGATGTTGAAAGTTGGGCGTTTGTGAGACCTGTCGCAACGGCTGGGGTGGTGTTGTAGAGCTTGAGCGGCCGGCCCTGGGGGCAGGTTGAACGAAGGAGAACAGGCCCCGGAAATGATGTTCATACGAGCCCTCCGCCCTCGACGCTCAGCATTGGACCACTCAGTGCGGACTTGAGCCGCGCTGACTGTATTTGTCAAGAAACTCCGCAATGCCCAGACGGTGGTGCTGATTGAGCGGCTTGAACTCAACAGCGCACTTGCGCATGGTCAGGGACCCGACCAGGACCTTGGCTGGAATGCGGTCCTCGTAGACCACCCGGACCGGGATATCCTCCATGAAAAAACCGTTGCCGGAAAAGAACAAAGTCAGGCTGACCTGCCCTGTTATGTCCTTGTCCTGGTCGGGCAGGTAGCAGAAAGCCAGCCCTCCCAGGCTCATGTCCAGGATCTGACCCAGTCGGTGCGACTCGTCGTCCCGGAGCAGGGCATACCCGCCCTCGTTGATCGACATACGGACATGCGCCCTGCGCTCCTTGGCTGACTGCTCCATGCCCCCTCCTTACACATCAGATTCGAAAATCCCAACATCCTTTGCCTGTCTGTACCAACATCGAAACTGAATGACAACGCATTCTACAGCTGCAAGGAGCAAAAACCCATGTTGTCAGGGCGGCCTCGACCCGAAAGAACTCCGGCCCTGGAGGGCGCAAGACCTGCCTGCAGGCCAGCTTCATGGACTCGACCCCGGTGAGGGTCCCGGCCTGAACGTTGAACATAGTCTTGGCTTCCAATCCAATAGTTTAAAATCATGCAGCTTTTTTCTTAAAAAGCTGCATGATTTTAATCGCACTCAACTTCATCCGCCTCAAACCCGAACATGTAGTCCCGCAGGGCCAGAGGCCAGGGGCGGGGCTTTTCATGGCAGAAGCTGGAAAAGCTGGAGGTGTCCAGGACGGAAAACGGGGGGCGTTTGGCCTTCTGAGGGTACTGGCTGGAATCGATCGCCTGGATCTTGCAGTTGCTCCCTGTGGTGGCCAGGGTTTCGGAAGCCAGCTCGCACCAGCTGGCCTGGCCGGAGTTGCAGAGGTGAAAGACGCCGGTAGCCCCTTCAGTGAACAGCTTGCCGGTGTACCGGGCCAGATCCAGGGTGTAGGTGGGGGAGCCGACCTGGTCGTGGACCACGGAAAGCGATTTCCTGGTCTTGGCCAGCTCGACCATGGTGTGCACGAAGTTGTTCTTCCAGGGCCCGAACAGCCAGGATGTCCTGATGATCAGGAGCTTGTCCAGCCCGGAGTCCTGCAGGGCCCGCTCCCCGGCCAGCTTGCTCTTGCCGTAGACGCAGATGGGATTGGGCTCGTCCGTGACCTGGTAGGGCTTCTGCTTGCGGCCGTCGAACACGAAGTCCGTGCTGTAGGTGACCAGGGGAATGGACCTGGTCTTGAGTATTCTGGCCAGCATGAAAGGGAAGCGCCGGTTCAGCCGGTCCGCTTCCTCGGCATGCTCTTCGGCCTGGTCCACTGCTGTATAGGCAATGGTGTTGAAGACCACATCCGGTTCCACTCTATCGATGAGCCAGGCCAGGGCCTGCTGATCAAAGATGTCGACGTCCCCGCCGCCCTGGGCATGGGTGCTCCATCCCCGGGAGGAGAAGCAGTAGTCCAGGGCCTGGCCCAGCAGACCGCGCTTGCCCCCAAGGATCAGGGCAATGGGCTTGGAATTGCCGTTGTTTGTAGATTCCTCGTTCTCGCGCATGGCTGTACCTCCGGGCGCAAAATTCAGCTATTCTGTATAACCAAACGGGTATGAGGTCAAATCCAAAATTGATACGCAATCCCATTGAATTCTTTGGCATCTGAATGACTGGCCTGAATGCTGGGAGAAGGTTTTCTCGGCCGGCCAGATTTCGAAATCTGGCCGGCCGAGAAAACCTCTTGTCAACATCCCGGATTTTGCCTATAGTACAGTAATCGGGCGGTTAACTCAGTGGTGAGAGTGCCATCTTCACACGGTGGAAGTCCGGGGTTCAAATCCCTGACCGCCCACCACCGATAAAAAGCCCTGCCAGAGCGCAGGGCTTTTTATATATGGGCGGTCAAAAAGGAAGCTTTTGACAGGATGGACAGGATGAGAAGGGATAAGATGGAAAAAAAACTTTTTCAACCGCTCCAGATGAGCGGCTGAAAGGTTTCCCCGCCAAAGGCGGATGAGACCACTGGCAGGCCTCCGGCCTGCTAGTGAAAAATCTTGATCCTGTAAATCCTGTCGAAAAATCTTCAGATGTGCCATAGGCAAAGCTGAATTCTGGATCCTGAATTCGTGCGGCTGCATCTTGAGTTTTTGCAGCCGCATCTTTCAGCCCTCAACCATCCACCTTCAACCCAACCTGTTTGTCAATGCAAATCTGCCTCTTTCAACCGGAAATCCCCCCGAACACCGGCAACATCGCCAGGCTGTGCGCGGCCACAGAAACCAGGCTGCACCTGATCCAGCCCCTGGGGTTCAGTCTGGAAGACCGCTACCTGCGCCGGGCCGGTCTGGACTACTGGCCCTATGTCCAGGTCCAGGTCTGGCCGGATTGGGAGTCGTTTGCCGCCACCCTCGAATCAAAGGATCAGGCTGTCCTGACCTCGACCCATGCCGGGCAGAACCTTTTCTCCTTTGCCTTCACCGGCCAGGAGACCCTGGTCCTGGGGCCGGAGACCAAGGGCCTGCCCCAGTGGTTTGCCCAGCGCTACCGGCATCATTTGCGCATCCCCATTCGCGGGACCAGCGTCCGCAGCCTGAACATCTCCAATGCCGCGGCCGTGTGCCTGTACGAGGCCCTGCGCCAGACCGGGCAGCTGGATTGATGAGGTCGAGGGTGGATGGTCGAGGGTTGAAGGCTCTTTAATACATTTCTCATGAAATACCACGTTAGAGAAGCTTTTCTGAAACTATAAAAACGATTTTTTTTGTTCCCTTAACCGTCCACCCTCAACCATCGACCAGTCAGCCGGGCCAGAGGCCGGGCTGACTTGTGAACCATGTCCCCATTCATTCCTTTCATCGCCTTTATCCTAGATCTGATACTCAAAGATCCTCAAACCTGGCCCCACCCGGTGCGCTGGATCGGTTCATTTTTGGACCGGACGGAGATATGGGCCAGGGCCCAGTCCCGCTTCAGCCTCCGCCAGGCCGGGATCATCAGCCTGGTCGGGCTGTTGGCCCTGGTCTGGCTGTCCGCCTCCATCCTGACCTCTATCCCGTTGTTCGGCCCACTCATAGCCATCGCCCTGGCCTATGCCGGCCTGTCCCTTGGCGGGCTGCTGGAATCGGCCCGGGACGTTTTGAGCTCCATCAAGGCCGACGACCTGGAGTCTGCCAGGCACAAGCTGTCCATGCTCGTCAGCCGGGACACCTCTGAGATGGACCGCCGGGAGCTGTCCCGCTCCCTGGCCGAGACCGTGAGCGAGAACTTCAACGATGGGCTGACCGCTCCCTTTTTCTACCTCCTTCTGGGAGGACCGGTCCTGCTCTGGCTGTACAAGGCAGTCTCCACAGTGGACTCCATGTGGGGCTACCAGACCCCGAAATGGAGCTCCCTGGGCTGGGCCGGGGCCCGTCTGGACGACGTCCTGGCCTTTATCCCGGCCAGGCTGAGCGCCGGGCTGCTCATCCTGAGCGGCGTTGTGCTGTCCAGGAACTGGAAGCAGGCCCTGAGGCAGAGCGCAAAGCAGGCCAGGCAGATGAAGAGCCCCAATGCCGGCTGGCCCATGGCTGCCGCAGCCTGGATCATGGAAGGGAGCATGGGCGGCTGGACCGCATACCACGGGCAGAGAACCTTCAAACCCATTCTTGGCCCGACTGACATGGAGTGGACCGAGGACAAGCTGACCTCCCTGCTGACGCTCATCCACATTTCAGGCTGGATTCTGGCCCTGGCCGGCTTGATCGTCCTTTTTTTGCTCTGACCCGAGACCTCGGGCCCCTGAAAGAATCTCCAGCCCGGCCGCCTGCATGAGCATGACACACACTTGAGACAGTGGGTGAGGTTGGAAGAGAAGAAAAGACTGGTCTCTCGCCCGTTCGTCGCTGTCGCTCCTCACTCGAGGCACGGAGGCACGGAGAAGATGAAGAGGAGGAAGAGAGAG
>CAYOID010000082.1:0-13130 GCA_964403955.1 uncultured Desulfohalobiaceae bacterium
GAAGAACCCCTCAGCCCTCACTCAGTTCAGAAAGGTTGATCAGTTTGAGCTTCAAGTCAGCGCAGCCTCTGGCTGCGCTGAATATTTGGGTTTGAACTGAAGAAATTTCCTTGCTTTTGATCAGAGCCTGTCGCCTTCACACAGCCAGTTTGATCAGGGCAGAATGAGGATCATCATCTGCCAAAGTTGAGGATCTTTTCTTCCCTCAACCCTCGACCTGTCAGCCCTGCCAGAGGCTGCGCTGACGACTGATCTGTCACAAAGCGAAACAGGACAAAGACGCATTCGACAGGATGATGTGCCCATGAAGCAGGACAGGATCCGCTGGAACCAGAAGCTCAAGGAAGACAGGCCCCGGGGAGAGCCCTCATCGCTGGTAACGGGGTACTGTCGGATGGCCCCTGGGAAAACGGCCCTGGACCTGGCCGCCGGGACGGGCCGAAATACCTTTTACCTGGCGGGGCAGGGCTTTCATGTGGTGGCTGTGGATCTGGCTGACGAGGCCTTGCATCGGCTCAGGAATCCGGTCCACCCAAATGTTTTTCCGGTCCAGGCCGACCTGGACAGCTATCCTTTCCAGTCCGGGGTCTTCGACCTCATCGTGTGCTGCAACTTTCTGGACCGGAGGCTTCTGCCGAAACTCCGGGAAAGCCTCAGGTCCGGGGGGATTCTGCTTTACGAATCCTTCAAGCAGACCGACCTGGACGGCCTGGACCAGCCCGGCAACCCCGACTATCTGCTGCGGACCAATGAGCTTTTGCACTCCTTCCTGAGCCTTCGTATCCTGTACTATGAAGAAATGCTGGTGACCGGGAGGGACAAACCAGATCAGGCGAGGGTCCTGGCCAGGCTGGCCGCCCAGCAAGGCTGGCTGGGCGATCAGGCCCTGGCCCGCCAGGGATTCACCGACAATGATCGATTTTGAGCTCGAATTGGGCGAGCAGTGAGCTCTGCCGGGCCGGGAGACTTCTCCCGGCCCGGAACCCTTCCCGACCCAGCCCGGGACAAATGGCGGACCAGCCAGAGCTGACCGCGCCCTGGGATGATAGAACCCCAATGCCGAAGCCCATCACAGATCAACCCAAGCGGAAGGGGAATGGGTGGCCTTTGTGTATCTGGTGCTGGTCGGCATCACCCAGGGACTGGTGGCCACGGCAGGCGGGGCTGTCTGGGCGGAGCGCTACGGTGTGCTTCACCTGGGAGCCATCCGGTCCATGGCCCAGGCGGTGATGGTGCTTTCCACCGCCATTGCCCAGGTTCTGCTCGGCATTCTTCTGGATTTGGGGGTCGGACTGAATGCCCTGGCAATGGGCATGGCAGCAGCTATGGCCATGGTCTCTCTGCTGGCCTGCGTCCCCCTGCTGCTCGAGTCACAAAAGGGGGGCGAAGGCTCGTATGAACTGAAGCAGGTCTGCGGGGCGGAGTATGTCGTCGCCCAGTTCTGCTATGACAACCGGGACTTTTACGACTTTGTTCAGCGCTGCGGGAGCAAGGGGATCACCATTCCCATTCGGGATCGACTATGCCACCCGGCAGTGCGCCGACCTGCTCCGGAACTGGGTGCAGAGGCTGCACTTCTACACCATGAACAGATCCAGTTCCGTGGATGCCGTCCTGGCCAACCTGCGCCAGCAGGAGCTGCTCTAGCAGGATGCTGAAAAGCGAAGGGGTCTTACAAGACTCTTCTTAACCGCCCGTTCCCGCTGATCGCTTGATCAAAGGGATAAAGGCAGGGATGGAAGAGGCTCATTTTCAACCTGAGCGATGCAAACGATTGACAACTCACTACGGGACATTATGCTGCGCATTTCACCCCACCTCAGTATTCCCATGTCCGACATCGAGATGAGCGCTGTTCGATCCAGCGGGCCGGGAGGTCAAAACGTGAATGCTGTGGCCACGGCAGTACAGTTGCGTTTTGATGTTCGCGCTTCATCCCTGCCTGAATCGGTCAAGCAGCGCATGCTTCATTTCAAGGACAAGCGAATGACCAGGGATGGGGTCCTGGTCATCAAGGCCCAGAACTCCCGCACACAGGAGGCTAACCGCCAGGAAGCCCTGCGCAGGCTGCAGCAGCTTGTACACAAAGCAACGGTCGCACCCAGGACGCGTCGACCAACACGACCATCCCGTGCCGTCAGGGAGCGCCGCCTGGAAAACAAGAAGCATCGTCGTCAAATTAAGGCCCTGCGGGGCCGGGTGAATGGGGATGACGAGTAGCAGGCAGGAGAGAACAGGGCACAAAGTCATCAGGATTCAGCGCTGCCTCTGGCAGCCCTGAATATTTGTTTTTATTTCAGACTGGTAGGCTATTGACCGAAGATGCTTTTTGGGATAGTTTGTTTGTAACATGTCGGGATTGTGATTTTTTACATCGCTGACAGTTGCGAAGCACTGCTCAGCCATGAGAGAGGAGAAGATCATGACCAGGAGCGAACAATCTCAGGCCAAGCACGATGAGCTGGTCAAAACACTGGCCAGGGAGTACCTTGAGAAGGGTTTTGTGGTCAAAGCCGACCTGGATGGCTATGAACGCCCAGGAATGATCCGTGGCTTCGAGCCAGACATTGTGGCTTTCAAAGGCAATCAGACCAAAATCGTCGAAGTGGAGACCGAGGATACATTGAAGACCGAACGGGACAAAGGGCAGCAGGAAGCTTTCCGGCAGGAAGCGGATGAGAACAAGAACACGACGTTCAAAAAGCGAGTCGCCAGGTAACATTGAGAGCAGAAAATGCAGCGTTGCCGAGGGCAAAGCTGCAGTATGAAGTGTTTGGGCATCGCACTGGACGCCTCAACCCCGGTCCCGCTTGAGACGCCGCAGCGCACTTTGGATGCTGGACTCCCTGGAGGCCCGGGGATTTTTCTCCTGCTCCAGCTCGATCAAGCGCCTGGCCGCATCAGGTCTGGTCAGCCTGATGAGCTCTTGTTCCAGTCTGGCTTCGCGTCCCCCAAGGAGCTTTGTCTTCCAGGCCGTAAGCCTTTTCAGCAGTCGTGATCCCCGCATGAAAATCAATATCTGTGAAACATGGATTTATTTCTGATCATTCGGGCTTCAGAATGAAATGTATCAGTAAGGCTGTTCGGGTTCGACACGGTTGATCATGTCCTCAGGCCGGCCCTGGATAAAAGCCTGGATATTGCGCTCGATGACCGGAATGGCCTTGTCCATGTACACCGTTGATTCTCCGCAGATGTGTGGAGTGATCATGGCCTTGTCCTCATCCCAGAGGGGATGGTCGGCAGGCAGGGGTTCCTGCTTGAAGACGTCGCTCACAAACCCTCCCAGGCGGTTGGTTTGCAGGGCATGCACCAGGTCGTCTTCATTGACGCTGCCTCCCCGGCCCATATTGATGAAGCAGGCCCCATCCTTCATGCTCGAAAACCGTTCCTTGTTGAAGAGGTCTTCAGTCTCCGGGGTCAGAGGCAGGAGGTTGATCACAAAGTCGCTGAACCCCAGGACGTGATCAAGCCCGTCCATCCCCGATACGCCGCGCACATCCGGCAGCTTTTCCGGATGCTTTTTGACTCCATGGACCTCCATGCCCAGAAAAGCTGCTTTGCGGGCAATCTCCCGTCCAATGCTGCCCAGACCGACAACGGCCAGGACCTTGCCATGGATCTCTCCCTGGGGGAATTTTTCCCAGGTATGGCTGGTCTGATTTTTGACGATGCGGTGGAGGTTGCGGGCCAGCATGACCATGGCTGCAATGGCGTATTCGGCCATGTGCCTGGCATGGATGCCTCGGGTGGAGGTCAGGATGATATCCCTCTGGGACAGGCTGTTGCGGGGAAATGAATCCACTCCGGTGGACAGGGCCTGGACCCATTTCAGGTTGGGAGCCCTGTCCAGCATGGATTGGTCGCACTGAAAGGAAATGAGGATGTCTGTCTCCGGAAGGTGTTTTTCCAGACAGTCAGTGTCCTCGCAGGCCATGAAGGTCACCTGGGGGCAGCGGGCCTTGAGCTTCTGCAGGTGGCCTTCTTCAACCCGGTGAAAGATGAGCGCAGCGGTCATGGTTTTACCTCCCGCGATTCAATGTCCTGACCGACAACGTGTGATCATATCGAGGTGAATCAGGTCAAGTCAAAGGTCAAGTTATGCACTTTGCCGGTTGCGTCTTCTTCGAGCTGCAGCCGCAACTGGGATGCCGAGGAAGCTTCACCCGGGAAAAAGAGAAAGCCGCGACCCATTTTTTTCGCGCCGATGGTTCTGTTCTCAAGGCTCTTGTCGGCCAGGTCCTGGCTGATGCGTCGTTCGGACGTGTCCGAGACCATCTCCTCGCCGCCGCCAAGGAGTGCCCCGCCAGCTGCGCCGACAGCAGCACCCTTGCCGATGGCTTCGCCCACGTTGTCTCCAGTGAGGATGCCGATGGCCGCCCCGACAATGGCCCCCCCGGCCGCCCCCAAAAGGGACCTCTTTCCGGCGCTTCCGGCGATTCTGGCATATTCGGAGCTCTTTTCCACCCGCTGGTAGGCGGTTTGCCTGTCCAGAAGGTTCCAGTAATTGCCCTGGTCATCGATGAGAAAGGTCTGGCCGGGGACAATCCTGAGATTGGTGTTTCCGGTGTTGTCGACAACCACCTGGACAGGCAGCAGCCCGGCTTTGCGAATATTGAAGCCGAAGGCCTGCCTGGCCTGGGCAGTGTCGGCGTAGGCAATCGAGGCAACCTTGGCCCCGGCTGCCATCTGCATGTTGGGGATGGAGTCCGGAGGCTTGAAAGAGGTTTCCTGACTCTTGTAAGCCGTACATGCCCCGAGGACCAGGACCAGAACAAGGCAGGTCAAAATGCGTTTCATGTCAGCGCAGCCTCTGGCTGCGCTGAATATTTGGGTTTGAATCGAAGAAAGAGCCTTACTTGTGAGCATAATGTGCCACCTTGGTTGATGGTTGCGGGCTGGGGGCGGAAAAGAGGTGCCATGCGCCACACAATGGTAGCTCAAGGAGACCAGGTTCATCAAGATGGAAACTCTCTGGGCCACTCCCTTGACTGCTCGTCTTTTCGTTTCCAGGAATCAGTTCACGAAAACTGAGATAGGGGTGCGGGGTTTTTCCTTATTGCGGAGTTCATATCAGCTTTGCCTCTGGCAAAGCTGACGTTTTTGCCTTACATTTGTGGCATCTCCATGCACCCAATGGATCATTGATTTCAAGGAACTGTCAGCTCCCCATGCTGTTCAGCCCTGGTGTGGCTTCAAAGTCGTGCTCCATTCACGCCGCAGAGATGCGGCCTGATTTTTCCAGCAACACTGTTGTCCTGTTTCGTACGAGCCGAGGAGGTTCGGCATGGCTCCCAAAAACGTTTTTTTCATCGGCCTTGACGATTTCAACCTGTCCAAGCTCAAGTCCATACGCAATGCGAAACGTTACGCTTTCCACGGGCTTCTTGAACCTTCCGAACTCTATGACACCTACGAGTTCTCAGTCCCGGACATGCTGGCCAGGGCTGAAGATCAGCTGCGACGATGGCAAGAGGATTCAGGCAAAAGCATCGACGGCATCAGCGGGTATCTGGACTTTCCGGTCAGCATGATGCTGCCCCTGCTCTGTGAAAAGTTTGGTCAACGAGCCCCGAGCCTCGAGAGCGTGCTCAAGTGCGAGCACAAATACTGGAGCCGGCTCGTCCAGAAGGAAGTGATCCCGGAGCACATACCTCAGTTTCAGCCTTTCGATCCATTCGACGACCATGCTTTTGAGCAGATCGAGATTGAGCTTCCCTTCTGGGTCAAACCTGTCAAGTCAACCGGATCGATGCTCGGCTTTCGCATCCAGACCCGGGAGGACTTCCAGCAGGCCATGGCTGTGATTCGGGACCAGATTCACCTTATTTCCGAACCCTTCAAGACCATACTCCGGCAGGCGCGCCTTCCCAGCGAGGTTGCCGGCATCGAAGCCCATTTTTGCCTGGCCGAAAGCCTGATCGAAGGCCGGCAGTGCACGCTGGAGGGGTATTCGTTTGAGGGTCAGGTGCAGGCCATCGGGATCATTGATTCCATCCGCTTTGAAAACGACAGCAGCTTTTTTCGCTATGAATACCCGTCGACCCTTCCCGATCTGATACAGGACCACATGGCCTCGACCACCGAAAAGATGGTGCGTCACCTGGGTTTTGACAACTCTGCCTTCAATATTGAGTTCTACTGGAATCGCGAGCAGGGCAAGATCTGGTTTCTGGAAATCAACCCCAGGGTGTCGCAATCCCACAGCGACATTTTCGAGAAAGTGGACGGGCAGTCCAATCAACAGGTCACGGTCCAGGTAGCCTGCGGCGAGGCTCCGGATTTTCCGAAACGCCAGGGGCAATTTCCCTGCGCGGCCAAGTTTTTCTGGCGACTCTTCTGTGATGACGCCGAAGTGACCCGGGTTCCTGCTGAAGAGGATATCAACAAGGTGGTCAAGCGTTTCCCCGGGACGGTTGTTCAACCTCAGGTCAGGGCCGGGATGCGTCTTTCAGAGCTTCTGGAGCAGGACAGCTACAGCTATGCCATCTGTCACCTGTTCATCGGCGGCGAGCACCAGAAGGACCTCTTGGACAAATATGTCCAATGCCAGGCAATGCTTCCCTTTGAATTCAGACCACTTGGGTAAAAGCTGCTCGAACTGACTAAAGGAGCCGTGAATCGTGAAGATCATCCACTCGTTTCCAAGACCGGTTCGGGAAATCTTTCACCAGTGGATTCCCATGTCCGACGGCTGCAGGCTTGCAGCTCGCATCTGGCTGCCGCGCGACGCCGAAGATAATCCTGTTCCAGCCATCCTGGAGTACATTCCCTACCGCAAGAACGACCTGACAGCCGAGCGGGATGTGCAGCACCATCCTTATATCGCAGGCCACGGCTATGCGTGCGTCCGGGTGGATCTCCGCGGCAGCGGGGAATCAGAGGGGGTTCTCCAGGACGAGTACCTGCAGCAGGAGCATGACGACGGGCTGGAAATCATCCGCTGGCTGACCGGGCAGCCTTGGTGCACCGGTCACGTGGGCATGATCGGCATCTCCTGGGGCGGGTTCAACGGCCTGCAGATAGCTGCTCTTCAGCCTCCGGGCCTGAAGGCCGTTGTCACCCTCTGCTCCACGGATGACCGCTATGCTGACGATATACACCACATGGGCGGGTGTCTTCTTGGGGACAACCTGTCCTGGGCCTCGACAATGTTCAGCCACAACAGCTGCCCGCCGGATCCGCGGATTGTCGGCGATGCCTGGCGTCAGATGTGGATGGACAGGCTTGAAGGCAGCGGCCTCTGGCTGGCCAAATGGCTCGCGCACCAGCGCCGGGACGAGTACTGGAAGCACGGCTCGGTCTGTGAGAACTATGCCCGCATCCAATGCCCGGTCATGGCAGTCAGTGGCTGGGCTGACGGGTATTCCAACGCAGTTTTCCGCCTTTTGGCCAATCTTCGCGTGCCGCGCAAAGGGCTCATTGGTCCCTGGAGCCATCTCTACCCTCATCTGGGAAGACCTGGACCGGCCATCAACTTTTTGCAGGAGGTGCTTCGCTGGTGGGATCAATGGTTGAAGGGCGTGCATACAGGCATTATGGATGAACCTATGCTTCGGGTCTGGATGCAGGAGAGCGTCCCTCCCACCACGAGCTACAACCATCGGCCGGGCCGTTGGGTTGTCGAAGACGAATGGCCGGCGACCCGCATGCATCAGCAGGCCTATCATCTGGGATTTTCCTGGCTCGGGCCGGAAGACGGGATCCAGGACGATGCGGGTCTGAATATTCAGTCACCCTTGAGCGTGGGGCTCTATGCCGGCAAATGGTGCTCCTATGCCGCCCCGCCGGACCTGCCCCACGACCAGAGGGACGAGGACGGCGGTGCCCTTATTTTTGATTCCGATGTTCTTTCAGAAGATATGGAGATTCTCGGCCCGCCGGTCGTGGAGTTGGATGTGGCTTCGAATCGGGCGGTGGCCATGATTGCTGTACGCTTGTCCGACATTCTGCCCGACGACAAGGCAACCAGGGTGACCTATGGCCTGCTCAACCTGACCCATCGCAACAGCCATGAGCACCCGGTACCGCTCGAGCCAGGCCAGCGTTACAGTGTGAGAATCCAGATGAATGACATAGCCCAGAGTTTTCCGGCCGGCAATCGGATCCGGTTGGCCATATCCACTGTGTACTGGCCGTTGGCCTGGCCTTCTCCCGGGCCGGCCCGGTTGACCGTCTTCCAAAAGACCAGCCGTCTTCTCCTGCCTGTACGCTCAGAGCATCCCAAAGACACGGCGGTTTGTCCTTTCGACCCGGCTGAAGGGGCTCCACCCTTGAACAAGACCCTGATACAACCCACCCAGCAGTCGTGGACAGTGATCCGCAATCTGGCCAAGGACGAGTCACGTCTGGAGGTGGTCAATGACGAGGGGGTTTACCGGATCGAGGACATCGATCTGGAAATCGAAACCAGGTCCACGGAGAGCTCTGTTTTCCGGGATGACGACTACGACTCGCTGCGGGGAGAAACCAGGTGGGTGCGACGATTCAAACGCGGGGCGTGGGAGGTGAAAACAAACGCTCATACATTGCTGACCTCGAGCCCGACCCATTTTCATATCCGGGCCGAACTCGACGCCTACGAAGGTGACAGCCGGGTGTTCAGCCGCAGCTGGGACGAAAAGATTCCCCGGGACCTGGTCTGATCACCTTGGCCTTGGTTGGCTGAAGACTCTCTGCAGGACAACTTCGATGCCTTGACCACAGGGGTCGTGGGGTCTGCGTTCACTCTCGCAGCCTGCAGCCTTCCAGGGCCTGCCTGGCCAGCCCGGATCCTGCCTGTTCGTACATGTTGTAGGCCGTGCAAACGCCCAGCTCGTTGAGCTCCTGAACTTCCTCCGGGTACTTGGCTATGGCTGCCACCATGCATTCAAAGTCCAGATTGCGCAGCTGATGCACTGCATACACATTGCCCTGGTGATTGGGCATGGCCAGGACCACCAGCTCCAGATGGAGATCTTTTTTCAGCTTCAGCCAGAACTCGGTGTCGCTGGCGTCCCCGAGGATGACATTGCGCCCCTGAGAGCGGTTGGCATCCACCTTTTCCGGCGTGTGCTCCACGCCGCAGATCTCTTTGCCGTAGACCGACAGCAGCTCGTCGTAAGCGCCACTGCCGATCCGCCCCATGCCGAAGACAACGGCTTTGACCCGCCCCAGCTCGATGGGGGCGTCCATAGGGTGGCACCAGTCCCTGTCCAGGTTTTTGAGCCACGTGCCGAGCTTTTGATAGATGCTTTCAGCAAAAAAGCTCAAGGGCGAGGACAGGGCGAAGCTGAGGCTCACGGTCATGGCCACGACCAGCAGCCAGTCGCTTGGCAGCAGCTGCAGGGATACGGCGATGGAGGCCACGATGAGCCCGAACTCGGAGAAGTTGGTCAGGCTCAGGGAGGAGAACAGGCAGGTTCTGGCCCGCAGGCCGAAGCGGCTGACAATGAGGTGATAGATCCCGGCCTTGACGGGCAGCAGCAGGCAGAGCAACACCGAAGCCAACAGCATTTCCAGGGTTGGCAGCCCGGTCATCCCGATGGACAGGAAAAAGCCCACCAGCATGAGCTCCTTGAACCCGAACAGGGCTTTGGAGAGCTCAGAGGCCCTGGGGTGTCCGGCAACCAGGACCCCTACGACCAGAGCGCCCAGGTCAGGCTTGAGCCCCACCAGGGCGAAGAGTTCCGCCCCCATTCCCAGGGCGAAGAAGAGTCCGCACAGGATAAAGAGCTCCCCGCGTCCTGAATGGTCCAGGAGTCGGTACATGATCGGCCTCAGCAAGGGCAGGGCCAGCACGCCCAAAGCCCATATACTGGGCAGCTTGCCCGAGGATACGCTCAGGAAGAGGACCGCGAAGAGGTCCTGCATGATCAGGATGCCGATGGCGATCCTGCCGTACAGCGCTGTCATGTCCCCTTTGTCCTCCAGGACCTTGACCGCATAGACCGTGCTGGAGAAGGCCAGGGCAAAGCCCAAAACCAGAAGGGCCGGCCAGGACAGGTCCAGAAGCGGGCTCTGCAGGGCCTGCTGGCCAAGGAAAAGGGCCCCGCAGATGACCAGGGTGGTGATGAGCATCTGGGATGTGGCGCTGGCCCAGATTTCCGGCTTGAGCAGTCCTTTGACGTCCAGCTTGAGGCCGATGGAGAAGAGCAGCAGGGTGATGCCCAGGTCGGAAACCAGGTCAAGACCGGCAGGCGGTGAGAAGCCGGCCATGTTGTAGGCAAATCCGGCCAGCAGGAACCCCACCATGGGGGGGAGCCCGATGCGGGTCAGTGCAAAGCCGAAGCCGTAAGCAAAGCTGATCAGGATAACCAGCACTGCATCCTCCTCACATTCCTGTTGATCGCTGTTGAGAAGCTACTTTTTTCAGAACAGGGGTGTCAACTCAATGCCTGGATTTTTTTTCAGGTCAGCGCAGCCGGAGGCTGCGCTGAATATTGAACTCAACAGGCGTCAAAGAGAAGATCGGGGGAGAGCCGATAGGCTTCAGGTGAGAAGTCGCTGACCATCGAGTTGTCTTGGGGGCCGTTTTCCAGGATTTCCAGCTGCTGGACAATGGCTTTCCAGTATTCCTGGGATTGGGTCTTTACAAAGACTCCGATATGCCCTGCATCCTCGATCAGAGCCTTCCAGGTCGGCCCGGAAACGTGTTCGGCCATGTTGAAGACCTGCTCCGGGGGCGTGATGTCGTCCCGTTCTCCGGCCAGGAGGAAGACCGGGCAGCTGATGTCTGCCAGGTTGACTTTGCGGCCCAATATTTCCAGTTTGCCTTTGATCAGCTTGTTGTCCTTGAACAGGTCTTGAACAGCTTCCAGATACCACTTGCCATCCAAATCCACGGTGTGCTCATACCATTTCTTGAACCGTTTCCAGCGCTCTATTTTGTGCTCCTCGCCGGTCAGGATGTCCATCCAGAGATCCATGTAGTCAGAGACCCATCGATCAAAGGGGTTGAGGTTCTTGAAGCCCAGGACCTGATTCAGGCCGGTTTGCACCCCGCCGTTAAAGTGGACCATGCTCTGGAAAAAGGAGGTTGGCATGATGTTGCAGTAGCTCTTGATTTTGCTGTTGCCAGCCCAGAAATCGATGGGACCGGCTGCGTTGGTGTAGGAAAGGACTGTCTTGGGAAAGAGGGCGGCATAGATGGCGCTGACCCATGCCCCCTGGCAGAGAGTAAAGAGATGAGCCTGGTTTCCCACAGCTTGCACACAGGATTGCAGCTCGGCGACCATGTCTTCGATGCTGTAGCCCTGGTTTGCGGTGTCGGCCCCTATCCAATCGATGCTGTAGATGCTTCGCTTTGGAGCTGAAGCGATGCAGGTTTTCAAAAGGCGCTGCGCAATGTTGGAGTGATGGCCGGCATTGGGGGGGACAATGAGTATGGGTGAGTTTTCAGATGCGCCCATGTGAAAACGGCGCAGCAGGAGCTGTTTCTTCTCCAGGATGACCTCGTTTGTAAGATCCCAGTCCTGGTCTGCAGAGTGTGTATCGAGAATTGTGTTCCAAAATCGCAGGGCTTCAAAAAACATGTTCATCCTCCATGCTACTGTCAGAGTTTGGTGCGCTTGGGATCTTCAATAATCATGCCAGGATTGCGCATGATGTATGTATAGGAAATGATGCACAATGTCGAGAGGCTATCGGCCGACCATCAAACCCTGATTCGACAGTAATTGTCGGCCAGAAACCTTAACTGGCTACCTCGTAATGGGTCAGCTCAGCTAGCCATTATTTCTCCGTATCCTCTCCTTGTGTTTTGTATTGCATCCTAATTGTGCTCTGAAATTGTGGATGTCTGTGCAGCCCCAACCTTCAGAACTCAGGGGGAGACCTTGACGGGCGTGAAAAGGGCGCAAACACTCAGGGATTTTTTTTTCAGTGTGCATGGCCGGGAGATGGCGGCAGCTGTTTCCCAATTGGAGAAGGTGTCTTTTCCAGCCCCTGAAGTGACTGACTGGGAGGCGGTGGAGTATGACTTCAATCGCCTGTTCGTGGGCCCGATGGCCCTGGAAGCCCCTCCGTACGCCTCGTTTTATCTCGATCCCGAACCTCTGCTCATGGATCTGAAGTTCGGCACGCCTTCGGGGAAATACGAGTTTCGATCCGAGCTCTGTGCTGAGCATGGTCACCAGGCCTGCCCAAGTTCAAAGCCAGCCGAAAGCCATACGACAAGCTGCGGCTGCTAACCCCGCACACCAAGCGAATACAAGACCGGTGCTCCTGGAGTGGCCATCCACGACCAGTTCGCCGATGTGGTCAAGGCTTAGGGAGGAGCACATGACAAAACAATACGGATTCTCCATCGACGCGGACAGGTGCATCGGCTGCGGCAACTGCATTCGGTCCTGTCCCTACGGCGCACCCCGTTACAACGAGACGCTGAAGAAGGCCGAGAAGTGCAGCTTCTGCTGGCAGCGGATCGATGCCGGGCTGAAGCCCGCCTGCGTGCTCAGCCACCTGAGCAAGGCCTGGCTCAGCCGGGAGGTGCTGGGCATGAGCGTTTTTCTGGGCCTGGTGATCCTGACCGTGTTCACCATTGACAACAAGGCCAGATTCCTGCCGGACATGCTGTCGGTCCTGCCCGGCTTGGCCGCCTTGCTGTTTACAGGCATGACCTATGCGCCCCCCAGTTTTCCGGCGATCAACAACGTGCTCCCCTTTGTCTTCTTCCTGATCACCTCATGCATTCTGGGCTCCGCATTCGCGGTCTACTTCACGCCTGAGGAGCGCAAGCCAGTGGTCACCACCATCCTCACGGTCAGCCTCATTCTGGCTCTTGTGGTCTACCTGGTGGTGCCCTGCATCTGGCTCTCCGGAGGAACAGTCATGGCCATGACCGGCAAGGCGTGGATCGGTTCGGGTCTCTAATGGCTGCACATCAGGGCCTGGCTGCTCAAGCTGACCCCAAAAAAGGAGCAGGACACCGAGGAGCTCTACAGAGAGATCAAGCAAGCCGGGCAAACGGTCTGTTCCGCCCTGCCCGTATCAGGTCCACGAGCGTTTTCTCGGGGGGCGAAGATGGGCCGGGTCAGTCGCTGCCCGGTATGCCGCGAATACTTCCCGGACCGGGATGGGTCGGTCTGCAGGGGCTGTTAGGGTTCGTCACGATATAAGTATTACATTTAGTCTGTCATCGGGTGGATTGT